>JACVCJ010000013.1 GCA_016742095.1 Bacteroidia bacterium | reverse complement strand
ACGTACCGCTGGCATTTAGACCCACCGGCGCCTATACCGAAGTACAGAGCTGCAGTTCATGTGCTACCGATGCGGTGGCTGCTCCGGGAGCATACCAGTATGGCCCTACAGTGATCCATACCCGCCAGTTAGGTTATAAGCAATTTGAGCTGAGCAACCATACCGGCAACATACTGATGGTGGTTAGCGACCGCAAAAATGCCGTAGATATAGGCACCTGGGTAGCCGGAAGTACGTCTTACAATACCGCAAGTTTTGACCGTAAACTGGACTACTACGTAGCCGATGTGGTAGAAGTGACCGATTACTACCCCGGAGGTATGCCCATGCCGGGACGATCTATCGTGGATACGAAGTTTTCTACCTATGCCGCTGGCCACAATGGACATTTTAACGACGATGAAATTTATGGCAAAGGAAATACCCAGATGGCCGAGTTCTGGGAGTACGATGCCCGTTTGATGCGACGTTGGAATACCGATCCGCTGGCACATGCAGGACAGAGTAGATATGAAGTGTTTTTTAGCAATCCGATTGCGTTTGCAGATCCACTGGGGCTTAAACCAGAGAGGCCACGAAAAAAAGACATGTCCAAAGAGCCCGAAAAGCCTGGGGATAGTAGTATAAGCACAGAAGAAGACTACTCAAGTCCCACAGAGAATCCTAAAGAAAACTTTATTGAGCTCTTTGCCAAACGACGAGATGGAACTTCTAAACAAAAAGGCGGATCTGATGCTTCGATTAATGTACTTATTATTATTGATAGTCCTTGTTACATAGACGAGGTTTCAAACTATTCCCATCCTAATGCAAAAGAACCTCAAAACTGGCAAGTAGTTTATGCAACAGACATTTCTGATGCAAAAAAACAACTCGACCAGCTTTATGGAAATCAAAAAAGCATAAATAATTTAATTATTAGATCGCATGGAGGTCAAGGACATAGTGGTGGGTTATCTATTGGGACCACCCCACGGGAAGGAACTGATACTCCTGGAACTATAGAAGCTAGCGACATATATGGATATTTCACAAATAAGGATTCCCCCGAAGTTCTAGAATATATGGATCCTAATGTAATTCGAAATGTGAAAGACCTAGGTGAAGTAAGAAATTATGTAAAAGACGATGGAAACATTATATTTTCCGGATGTTATTCAGGATCTAATGATTTTGGGAAAACTTTTCTTACTTATTACATGTGGGAAAATATTAATGTATATTTCAATCTTGGATTAGGTGGAGTGCTTTTCGAAGGCCCACCAGCCTATCTAAATATAAGTTCCCCTGAAGGAAAATCTCTAAGTTCAAATGCAAGCAATAATATTCTTTCATTTGCGTATTATAAAACAGGACCACTACTTAATGGCTCTGTCAATATAACTCAATCTTTCGAAACAGGTCAAATTTTTATCTTTGACTCATCGGCATCCCCGTTAAAAATAAACAGTAAATAAGACATGAAAGCAACCATAGGCCTCCTGAGCATTTTCACCCTGTACATCAACATCTTAGCTCAGAATTCTAAGATTTCACAAGTTATAGTCCAGTATTCAGAAAACATAAAAGCTATAACTGATACTGTTTCTGAGTATAAGCGAGAGAAGTGGATAAACAATCCGTCAGACCTCGACTTCTTTAGCTTAAATAAAAGCACTTTTTCCAAGAGAAAAGAAGATCGGTCTTTAAGTTTTAAATTAACTGAAATTTCAAGAAACAGATATATTTTTGATGCTTACAACAACACAGGAAAAAAAATATATGAAATTCGCCTTGTAGATAGTATAAATTTTGCGGTTGGCCATACTATTCTTTTCGATGATCAAGAAGTTCCTATTACTGATTCGCACAATCTTTTATATATTGATAAAAAAGACAAGGAGATTTTTTTTATTGAATGGCGTTATAAGCCCAATTGTAATCGTCAAGATCTAAATTTTTCTGATTACTGTGATTATATGAGTATATCAACTCTTAGTACTAACTTAAAACCCATATCACGATTGCTCATACTATCAGAACGTATTACGTTTTTTTCTAAGTTTAAAGACGATGCGAGCTTAGGGAACGTAGTTGAGGATATATATTTCATCAACCCATACTCACGATGTGGAAGCAAAGAAGAACAATTTATTGAAAATATGAATTTCACAGACTTGCATCTTATGAACATTGTTTATGACTGCCTGACGATAAAAATGGGAACGCTACATAATAATCCATTTCTATATGATCTCACTATTTTTTGGAAAAAGTAGTGGTAGTGGCCGGTAGTGGTCCGGTAATGGCCCAAAACGTCACCTGGGGTCTTAGGGCGCAATAAATGATTGATTTTCAATGATAATTTGAAAATATTTTGCTGCAAAAGCGGGGGTAATCTACTCCCGCTTTTTATTTTAGCACGCTGCAAACCGCGTCAAATACGATTTGCTTTTTACGTCGTGTCCCAAAACGTCACCTGGATATTTTCATTTGTCTGTATCCCTTGATTTTACTATATTTACAGAGCTTTTGAAACGAAGAGTTCTTTGATAAAACGAGATGTAAGAGGCTTCATTGAAAATAGACCTTAGCATCGTGCGCGATACCTGCCGCGGTGATAGTCTCGCTCCAAGCAAGACGTACATCCCAAAGGTAGCTCGGTTGGCGGGTTAATTGAAAAAAAGCGCCTGCCCACGCAAAGCGAACAGATCGACAATATTGAATGGGACGTATACGGTAAACTGAAGAAAGTTGACCGCAACAGTAGTTCTACTAAGCCTGATATCGAGTTCTTCTACAACAGTGCCGGACAGCGGGTAATGAAGCTCGTGAAACCGAACGGAGGAACCGGTGCCATGACAACCTGGAAGTACACCATCTGGGCATACGACCTGGGCGGAAACGTGATGGCAGAATATGGCATTGACTATGTTACGGCCTCTAATAAGTATACGATCAATGCCAAATCGCACTTCCTGTACGGAGCCGGACGCTTAGGAAAAGACCTGCGCGATAGTACGGATTACGTACCGCTGGGCTTCCGCCCCACCGGAGCCTATACCGAAGTACAGAGCTGCAGCTCTTGTGCAACCGATGCGGTGGCTGCTCCGGGAGCTTACCAGTACGGCCCAACGGTGATCCACACCCGACAGTTAGGCTATAAGCAGTTTGAACTGAGCAACCATACCGGGAACATCCTCGTGGTGGTTACCGACCGCAAGAATGCCGTGGATATAGGCACCTGGGTAGCCGGTAGTACGTCCTACAATACCGCAAGCTTTGACCGCAAACTGGATTACTATGTAGCCGACGTAGTGGAAGTGACCGACTACTACCCCGGCGGCATGCCCATGCCGGGACGTTCTATCGTGGATACGAAGTTTTCTACCTATGCCGCTGGCCACAATGGACATTTTAACGACGATGAAATTTATGGCAAAGGAAATACCCAAACCGCCGAGTTCTGGGAGTACGACGCCCGCCTGATGCGCAGGTGGAATACCGATCCATTAGCACATGCGGGGCAGAGTTTGTACGAGGCGTTTTACAGTAATCCGATTGCGTTTGCAGATCCGCTGGGGTTGAAGCCGGAGGGGGGGCCGGGTAAAAAGAAACAAGAAACTATAAATGGTACATCGGTAGCTTCAACGGTTGTAGTAGTTCATAGAAGAACCTTTGGTCAAATAGTGCGGGGATTATTTTCCCGTGTTGTTGAATTCTTTAGTGAAAAACCCAAAGACATTGATAATTCTTATAGAAAGACAACCGTATATCGTCTGGAACATAAAAAAACAAAAGGGCCTCTTGATGTCCCCAACAAAGATTTTTCCGTACCTTTCAAACGTGGCTGGGAAAATCCCAATGCTGCATTACAGGATAATCCTTATGGCAGTTTAAATACTGTCGCATTAGTAGGTATTGGCGGAACTCTGGGAGTAACGTTCGGGGCAACTGTTGTTGGAGCAACATCTCCTGAACTACAAAAGGAAATTGCGGAGGAAGTAATAGAAGAAGTAACGGGGGTTCCTGTTGGGCTTGTTGGGTTAGGAAAAGAAGCTATTGAGTATTTCGGCAAGAAGAGTTTGAAGGAAGCTGCAGGTGCAGGTCTACAGCAAACTACAGAAGAGGGGTTAGAGAAAATCACAGAAAATAGTATTAGCCCATCACTTGCTGATAAAATAATTGAATTCAATAAAACTACTGAAGGCAATGGCATTTTCCTAAATGGAACCCCATCTGCAGCAATTAATTCTTCAATGTATTATGAGAGCATTGCAGAGCAAGGTGCATCTATATTTAGATCTATATCTCACGGGCATATGTTTATGAACGGAAATAAAAGAACTTCGGTCGCTGCATTTAAGATGTTTGCCAAGCAACATGGGTTGAAAACAGTAAGCCACTCTGAGATGATGGATATATCTACTAAAGTAGCAACAGGTAAAATCACAGATATATCACAAATTGCAAAAATGTTAACTAAATAATTTTGACTTATGAAGCACATAAATGAAATCCTAAAAAAAGAGAACCCTTCAGTAGAAGAATTGATTAATTGTTTTGAATCTATAAAAGAAAATGGTGATATAGCTGTGATTAAATTTGATGGCGAAAGAGTTGAAAATCCGTACACTGTTTTCATTTCTTTTCCTATTATTAAGCAAAAAGAAATAATTCGCGCTGATGAAAATGATTTAAAAAGTGCTTTAATAAAGGTTCTAATGAGGTATGCGGGGTAATGGGTAGTGGGCCCGAAACGGGCAACTTGTAGGCGATTATATTTCCGTTCTTTGGGCTGCCGGTGAAATGTGGGTGGGTGGTAGTACGGAACTCACAGGAGCTGCATTAGATGCTACTGGAGTTGGTTTGCCTGCGGGAGTAACTCTTAATATCGTCGGTGGAGTTGTGATGGTGCATTCTGCTGGCATGGGAGCAACAGCCCTGGTAATGGCCCAAAACGTCACCTGGGTTTTTAGGGCGCAATAAATGATTGATTTTCAATGATAATTTGAAAAAAATTTGCTGCAAAAGCGGGGGTAATCTACTCCCGCTTTTTATTTTGGTGCGCTGCAAACCGTGTCAAATACGATTTGCTTTTTACGTCGTGTCCCAAAACGTCACCTGCCGTATTTAGTATTTATTCTCACAACATATGCGATGTATTTACTGTAAAGGAACCTGCGTAAAAAAGGGGATACGAAACTCCGTGCAGAAATACCGCTGCAAAGAATGCAGCAAGTACTTTCAGGCAGCTCATAAGAAAAGCCGGCGGCAGCGTTATATGCTTCGTATAGGCATGCTCACTTGCCGGGGTTGTGGTATACGCGATATTTCCGTGTTGCTTCAGCTACCTAAGACAACCGTTCAGCGCTGGCTACTCCGCCTGGCAGCAAAATGCACTTACAAGCCACATTTTGAACCCGGAAGCGTGTTTGAAGTAGACGAACTCAGGACTTTTTGTGGTCATAAAAGGCAGGAACACTGGGTACTATATGGCATGGAAAGAAGCAGTGGCCGCATAGTTTGCATGCTGAATGGCCCCAGGAACCGGCTAAACCTGCAACAGGTAATAGATACAATACTACTCTGGCAACCACAATGCATTTATACAGATGGACTTCCTGTATACAGAAGCATTGTCCCGGTTACAAAACACCGGGTATTCCGGCGTTGTACCAACCATATAGAACGGCATAATCTGACTCTCCGGCAACATATAAGGCGGCTCTCCAGACATACGCTGGGATATACACGCAGTGCTGAAATGCTGACGGCTGTATTACAGATATACTGCTTTGTAAAAGGAACGTGATCTCTGTCTTTCATGTCAACAAGGAATGCGCTAAAGAAATTGACGAACGTTACCGACATCTGAATGTGTGTCATTTAGCACACACGACTCTATCTTAGGGGATTTTGCATATTTGCATGAATCTCTTTATTATTATGATTCACAAAAAATGAAAGTGACAAGATACTCTAAGTATTCTTTTATCCAAGAATCTAATTCAGGGTTGAAAGATCGATGATGAAATGGTTTATTATCAGTCCCTAAAAAAATACAGCCCTGTACAGCGAATATTCGCTTCACTCTGAGGTAACAATAGTCCTTCGTACACTTATATATCGCTACATAACAGTCGGTTCCATTCCGGAACATATTCCGCTACTCCCCGTAAAACGATCTTTTTCCAGCCGGAATTAAAAAATAAATACACCTAAATTTAATAATTCCGCAAGTCTGATTTAAAGCCCTTCCGGACTCATTGCCATTACTTTGCCTTTCCTTTTTACATTCAATGATCTATATGAAAAAAATTCTTCTTTTACTGGCTGGTACCCTTACATTCGGTACCGCCGTATTTGCGCAACCCGGAGCGTTGGATACCAGCTTTGCTCCCGGTCTGGGCGCCAACAACGCCATCACTGCCATTGCACGGCAGGCCGACGGTAAGATCGTTATCGGCGGTAACTTTGTCAACTACAACGGTAATGCTCTGGCCAAACGTTTCGGCCGCGTAAATGCCAACGGCTCTCTTGATACCACTTTTAACCCCGGTACAAACGTTGGTCTGGCAGGCTCCGGTCTGATCGGCAGCATAGAAATACAGGCGGACGGCAAGATCGTTATGGGCGGTAATTTCACGGTATACAACGCTGTATCCCGGATGCGCATTGCCCGCGTAAATACCGATGCCAGCCTCGACCTCAGTTTCGATCCACTGGGAGGTATCTCCGGCCAGGTAGCCGATATGCTGATCCAGCCCGATGGCAAATACCTCGTAAGCGGTATCATTTCGGCCTACAACAACAATTACAGCGTGGGTAACGATATCATCCGTATCGATCCTTCCACCGGACAGCTCGATAATACCTTTGCCAATATGACCGGCACCAATGCACAGGTAAAGGTCATTGCCCTGCAGGCTGACGGCAAGATCCTGATCGGCGGTGATTTCACCTCGTACAACGGCGTACCGGTGGGCCGCATCGCCCGCCTGAATGCAGACGGCACCCTGGACAATACCTTTAGCGGCAGCGCCAGTGCTACCGTAAACGCCATTACCCTGCAAACAGACGGTAAGATACTGGTCGGCGGTGATTTCTATACGTTCAACGGGACCGTCGTGAACCGCATCACCCGCCTCAACAGTGATGGCACCCTGGACAACACCTTCAGTTCAGGCAGCGGCGCCAATATGGTGGTACACGCCATTGCCCTGCAACCCAACGGCAAAATACTTATCGGGGGTCAGTTCAACACCTATAACGGTGACCAGATCGGGCACCTTACCCGCCTGAATACCGATGGTAGCCGCGACCTTACCTTTAATCCCGGCAACCCCGGCTGCGACAATACCCTCACAAACATTATCGTGGAGCCCGGAGCCCAGACAGCCATTATTGCCGGCCACTTCGAGAACTACAACAGCATAAGCCGTAACCGCATCGCCCGCGTGTTCCTGGAGACCGTATGTGTAAATACCTACGGCACCGACAGCATTACGGCCTGCGGCAGCTACACCTGGACCAACGGCGTTACCTACACCAGCAGCAACAATACCGCTACGGATACGCTCGTGGGCGGTTCGTTCAGCGGCTGCGACAGCATCATCACCCTGAATCTTACCCTACATCCCTTCCCCGTACTTTCGCCCCTGAGCGGCATAAACAGCTGTGCAGCCATCGGACTGGATACACTTACGATCAGCGATGCCGCCAATACCGGCGCTACCTTCAGCTGGTTCACCGATGCCGCCTGCACCGTACCGCTGAGCAGTCCTTCCAACGTTACCAGCAGCGGCACCTATTACACCGTAGGTACGGCCAATGGCTGTTCGGATACCACCAGCATAAGCGTCACCATTCAACCGGCCCTGAACCCGGCCGTATTTGTAAGCACCAATACCCAGCTGGCCTGCGAAGGCAACACGGTTACCTATACCGCTATGGTACTCAATCCCGGCACGGCGCCTACCTATATATGGTATAAGAACGGCATACCGGTGGGTACGGATTCCATCGCATATGCCGATAACACGATCCTGGCCACGGACGAAGTTTACGTACAGCTGATCCCTGTGGAAAGCTGTGTAGTATCCGACACAGTAGAAAGTATACACATCATCATCGACGTGGCGCCGGTACTGGTCCCTTCTGTAAGCATCACAGCCACTCCCGGCAACGTAATTACGGCCGGACAGCAGGTTACTTTTACGGCCAGCCCCGTGAACGGCGGTTCTAACCCACAATATACCTGGTTAAAGAACGGTTCACCCATCCCGGGTGCTCCGAACACGGCCAGCTACAGCACCTCTTCCCTACAGAACAATGACGTGATCAGCTGCGTTCTGCAGAGCGATACCCTCTGTGCCACACCGGACACGGCCCTGAGCAACGGCATTACCATTACGATCTCTACCACCGGCCTTGTTACAAACATCGATGCTTCGGTTTCGGTATACCCGAATCCGGCCACGGATATGGTTCAGGTTGCCCTGGAAGGAACGTTTTCCTATAACGAGGCACAGATCCGCCTGATCGACGTTTCGGGCCGCACCCTGCTGCTGCGCCGCGAGAACATCAGTGCGGGCAAACAGGTATTCAGCCTGGATACGGCACAACTCCCCGCCGGACTGTATCACCTGCAGATCCGGGCCGGCGGCAGCCTCATTGCTGCTCAGAAAGTGATGATCATGCGATAAAAGCTAAAAGCCAATAGCTTATAGCTGACAGCGATATCAGCATTCTTTCAACAACGTGTATAGTGTAATAAAAAACGAGGGTTCAGTGCCCTCGTTTTTTTTAGCTATAAGCTGATAATTCACCGTTTTAAAAATAACGAACAGGAAACGCTTACCCCTAATGTACAGCTATAAGCTGATAGCTCACAGCTACCTGTCTTCTAATCTGCGCAGCAGGATCTTATCGATGCGGGCGCCGTCCATATCCACTACTTCCAGCTCAAAATTAAGCCAGCGTAGTTTCTGGCCGGTCTGCGGAATGGTCTGCAGTTCGTGGATAATAAGTCCGCTGATGGTATTGAAGGGAAATTCGTTATCGCTGTCGTCCAGTCCGAACTTACGCAGGAAATCGTGCATGGGATACTGCCCGTCGATCAGCCAGCTGCCGTCTTCGCGCTGCACAAAGGTGAACTCTTCGGCGTAGAAATCGCTGTAATCGCCCACCAGGGCCTCCAGCAGGTCGTTCATGGTAACAATACCCTGTATCTGCCCAAATTCGTCCATCACCAGGCCGTAGTGCACACCACTTTCCTTAAAACGTTTCAGGGCATCGTAGGCCGAAACGTTCTCCGACATGAACTGGGGCACCGAAAGCATATCCTTCAGCGAAAAACCGGGTTCGCTCAGCTGGCGGAAAATGTCCTTCAGTAACACCACCCCGATGATGTCGTCTTTTTCTTCCTCGTACACCGGGTACAGCGAGTGCATCTCTTCCAGCACGCGGCTACGCACCTTTTCGGCCTCCCAGGTAGTGCTCAGGAAGGCGATATCATTACGGTGCGTCATAAGCGAGGCCACTTTACGGTCGCCCAGGATGAACACACGCTCCACGATATCCTGTTCGATCTCCTGCACGCTGCCGCCTTCGGTACCTTCCTGTATAATGGCACGGATCTCTTCTTCGGTCACTTTACTATCGGCCGAGGGACGGATACGGAACACCCGGATGAGCAGGTCGCTGGTGAAGGTAAGCAGCCACACAAAAGGTGCGGTCACTTTGGAAAGGATCAGCATGGGGCGGGCCATTACCTTGGCAATGCCTTCGGGATTGGTGAGGCCGATGCGCTTGGGTACCAGTTCGCCCAGCACCAGGGAGAAAAAGGTGATGAGCACCACCACCGCCGTTACGGCCAGGGAATGCGCATACGGTGCCAGGAAATTAATATCGTTGAGTTTTTCTTCGATGCTGCGGGTTACCGATTCACCCCCGAAAATACCGGTAAGGATACCGATGAGCGTAATACCGATCTGTACGGTGGAGAGAAAACGGTTGGGTTCGTTGGCGGTTTCAAGGGCGATGCGGGCATTGCGGTCGCCACGTTTTGCAGCAGCCTCCAGGCGTGATTTTCGTGCCGAGACCAGTGCAATTTCGCTCATGGAAAAAACTCCGTTCAGGAGTATGAGCAAAAAGATAATAAGTACTTCCATGTATGTGTTTGAACGGGTATAAAGATGCGCAAAAAAAGAGTACCCGGCCCACTTTTTTTGCCGTATCCCTCTCTAAATGGATATAATCACCTGCCTGCGGGATACGAATTACTGCCGCAGGTAAGGGATGCCACCTATTGTGACCTGATCGTTACCATTGAAGGTAAGCAGGCTGGTCTGAAAGCTTCCCGAGCAGTCCTTTACCTGGATATAATCGCCGGAGAGGTTCTGCCATACCACCTCATTCACGATATAGCAGCAGGTGCCCCCGGCGGCCGACACCCGGCCTTCGCTGCCGTCGTACGATATCATAAGGTCTTCGCAGGGGTCCGACAGGGTATTGCGCTTCCACACGCCGCTGAGCAGAGTATTGCCCGAAGTGGCGGGCTGGCCTTTGATCACATTGCTGCCGCAGTTCTGGTACGCCTCCTCACAGGTAGTGTAACACACATTTCCGCAGGCAAAAGGCTTGTTATCCGGGCAGCAGCCCGAACCCGATACCTGTACCTGTCCGGCCGGGCAGCCCCCGCCCGAGGGACTGTACAACACATAAGGACAGGTATTGTCCAGGGTGGTATCTTTCTTTTTACAGGCGAATGCCGGCAAAAGTAAGAGTATACAAAAAGGAACCAGACGCTTCATAAACTGTTCGTAAATCCCTACAAGGTACAAAATTCCATACAGACGGCACAAATCAGGTATTTAAGCCTGAAACAGCCTGCCGCCTTCTGTACATATTTGTTGAGGCAGGTACAAACGTCGGCCCTTTTCATTTAATTTAAATATAATCAATTAATTATAAATAAAACGTAACGAACAAATCGGCGCAGGGCGAGGTGCTGAACCTGAAGACCCTCATACGAACTCCGTTTCAACGGGGTCAGCAGCCTCCATATTACGCTCAATGCCAACAATACCTGGTCCTGAGCACCTGATTCCCATTCCTTACCGGACAGAGAAAGCCATGATCGCAAGGTCGTGGCTTTTAACCTGTCTTTAATGCAATGGCTTTCTCCCAATAGAAAAAGGCTTCAGGATTCGTTTTCTTTTGTTTGTTGAGCCATTGATAATCGACATGACTGATGAAGATATCCCGAACCTGCTCGGGCGATTGAAAGCGCTCTGGTATACCCGCAACCTCTTTATTTAACAGACCACAGAGGTAAGCGGTCTTAGCTGCTGCTGTAATAGCTTCTTCTATTCTAAAACGGGTAATAATAAAATTCGTAATGTTGTTAAGACCCGTTTGTAGCTGCTGATATCCAGTATGTGCAGAATTACGGGACGTTAGTACCAGACAAGTATCAAAAGTATCTCTCAGTACATCTGCAGGCAGAAGCTCCAGCTTTCGGTAATTGAGCTCTTCTTTCACCACTTGCAGATAGCTTTGCCGGATTAATTCAAGATCAGCTGCAATATCAAATAAAAGTCCGATATCATGCAACTGTTTCATGATTTCCACAGGCCGTTGTTTAGTATATAAAATACCCGTAGTTGTGGGCGCAAATGCGGTAAGCTTGTCTCCCAGAATACATTCAAATGCAGGCACTTTTACATTTAGCGGTTCTCCTTCCTGATGTAGCCAATCATGCTGTATCGGTTGATCATTAACTTTAGGATAAGGAGAGACAGTTGTCATGATGTCAAGCAAAACAGGCTCTTCTCCAAAATGGTTATCTACACTGCTTTTATAGTATACTTTATAATGTAAGAACGGCGCATCAGCCGAATGTCTGCGATTCTTATCCGCTTCCCAGCGACTGAATAAACCTTCCGTTACAATTGAACTCAGTACCTGCTCAATTATTTCCGGAGTAGCCTGGGTAATGATGTCAATATCGATGGAAAAACGCACAGGCTGTTTCATCGTAAGTAGCAGTGAGGTACCTCCTTTAAATACCAGATCAAGACCGTTGAACTGCAGCCGTTCTAAAAGTGACAAGGCATAGATCACCTTCTCCAGGAGTTTGGTATCCGTTTTTTTACCTAATCCTGCCTGGATTTCCTGAATCCATTCATGTGAGTATGTATGGGTTGATATCACTTTAGCTATGGTTTCAAACTATTTGTGCAATAAAGTATTTAATCGGTCCGACTGGTTTCGTCTGCGTGCATAGCGTCTCATCCTGCTCACATTTAGATTATATTTCTGTTGAACAGATTGATAAATATAACCGAGTTCCTGCTGTTGGGCAGCAAACAGGACTTTATCAGCCAGTACATCTATAAGAAGTTTTTCCAGGGAAGCCAGCTTTATACCGTCATGTTCAATAAGCGGGGCCTCTGAAATTAAAGGCTTAACAATTATAACTTCATCAAAATTAGATACATAACGATCAAATACATTCTTATCAGGATCCAGGAATACATTCGTATTGAAATCTGTTAGGGCGTTAAATACCGACTCCGCAGCTCCTTTTTCAACTTCTATCACAAGATAGAATCGAAACAACTGGTGTTGCATAAAGTTATTGAACCAGCGGCTGTCCCATACACAGGCCTCTATAAAAGGGAACTCCCGATGAATTTTATGATAAAGGCGCTTCAAACGGGCTGAAACCACCGGTAAAAAAGCATGCTTTTCTGACAATGTATAGTTGCCATAACCACAGCTTTGAATAAGACCCTGACTTTTCATGTCATGTAGCCGCCAACTAACAGCCGCATCCGTAAGCTCTGGAAATTCCCGGCGCGCCAATGCCAGAATATCCTGCTTTGAAAGCTTTCCCCGCGCTTCTAACACTTTTAAAATACGTCTGTTGAAATCCAAAACCTTACTTTAATTACATAGAACAATAATACAATATTTTGGCAAAAAAATATATTATTTGCCAAAATTTAGATTAAATAAAATTACTTACGCCATCTGCCAAATTCTTTTTGGCTTTATTTCAGCAAAAAAGCCATGACGTCTCCATCATGGCTTTTCCTTTGTACCCCAGACGGGACTTGAACCCGTACGCCCGCGAAGGCACGGGATTTTAAGTCCCGCGTGTCTACCAATTCCACCACCGGGGCAGATCAGGTGAAATAAAAAAAGCCTCATTCCGAGGCTCTTTGAGCGGAAGACGGGACTTGAACCCGCGACCCCGACCTTGGCAAGGTCGTGCTCTACCAACTGAGCTACTTCCGCTTATTTCCCAAAGAACGTTGTTTGAATTTGGGAGTGCAAATGTATGATCCGGTTTCGATATTTGCAAAATAATTTTGTAAAAAATCACGCAAAATCATTTAGCCCGCTCACAATCAATCGCCTTTATATTCGGCGCATCCCATGTCGCTGCGGCCGTTCATAAGCCGGTTTATGCCATGGTAATCGAACAGCAGCGAGGGCGAAGATCCCGTAACCGTTACATCCGCCGAGTCACGAACCGGTGAATCGCTCATCAGGCTCGGATCGTAATAATACGGGGCGTAGAACTTAGGGTCCTTGTTCCGCATGATATTTATGAATTCAGGCCCGTCGGTACTGGTCTGGTCGTCCACCTTCAGCAGGCAGTTGCGGAACTGGTAATTCATAGCGGCCCCGTTGTCCCAGTCAAAAGCGACCTCCGTAGGGTTCGTACCGTAAAAGATGGAGTTCTCGGCCTTAAAGTTCATGGCGTTCACATACAGGCCGTCCTGTGTCTGGTAATAATTGGCAAAGAACAGTCCGGGCTGTGGCCGTGTGCCCGACTGGTAACCCGAGATCGTTACGTGCCGCAGGTTGTAACTGCCGCCCAGCAGCAGCGCCATGCCGTACTGCGAGAACTGGTTCACAAAGACCGTGTTGGCCGTAATATTGTAGTTGAGCGATAAAATGCCCGTGACCGTCATATTAAAAATGGAGGTCTGCTCAATGAGCAGGTTGCGCGGCGAACTGCCGTCACTGAGATCGAGCCCGCCGGCCTGTATGCCCATGCGGCCGTTCTTGATGATGGCATGGCGGATCACGTGTTCCGTACTGCCTTCATTGATCCAGATGCGGTCCCACTGCCCGGCCAGGTTGGCATACTGTGCACCCAGACGGGTACCTTCCACCACTACGCGGCGGTTGCTTTCGCCCAGTATTTTGAGCACGCCGCCCTTGTATACCCAGATCATGGCCCCGTTGAACATATGCACATGCGTACCAGGCTGCATGGTAAGCGTAGCGCCGGCATCCACTACCAGGGTGCCCACGATCACGATGGGTTTGCCCTGTGTCCACACGTGATCGCCCTGCAGAATGCGCACGGGATACTTGCGTCCGTAGCTGTCCAGCAGGGTATCGTTGGGATAATAATACACGGCGTCCTGCCCCGGTGCGGCCAGGTATACGTGGTCCGGACCGTTGTTGTAATCAAAAACGATACGGTCGTCCTCGAAAAGGCTGCCGCTGCTGCCCACGGGATCTACCGTAGATTCTACGAACACATAGATGCTGTCGCCGGCCAGGATCTCCACTTCATCTACCTTAGGCCCGGGGGTTCCGTCCACATTGATGCGGAAACGGGAGGCCGGACCTTTTTCCAGGTACACGCTTTTGAGCGTAAGATCGCGGTTGCCGGGGTTACGTACGATAAAGACCTTGCTCATAGAGCCCACCTGGGCAAAAGAGGTATCGAACACAATGGTGTCCCGGCTGAACAGAAGTTTTCCCGTTCCGGACCCGTTCTTACCGCATGAAGACAGCAGGGCCAGGCATATAAGGGCCAGCAGCCCCGGCAATATGTAGTTTCGAAGTGATGCCATTCCGCACAAAAATAACTATTCCAACGCTCTTTTATTGTGGATAATGAAACCAATGTTGAAATAAACACTGTGCGGACGGTCGGTATGGTGGTAGTAATTGTAGTTGAGGCTCACCGGGCCCACCGGCGTGTGATATACCAGCACGGCCGACGTCAGGAAATACGTACGGAAGAACCAGGTGGCGCTGCGGATGGCATTGCCGTTCTCATCGGAATATACCTCCCGGAAGGGCTGAAACACATGCAGCTCGGCCCGCAGGTCCAGGTTCTTAATGATGGAATACACCAGCCGCGTACCTCCGGCAACAAATTCGGTACTGCGGAACTGCGGCAGGAAGAGGTTGGCCATTTCGGGCAGCGGACTGTACTGCCGCGCCATGACCGTATTGATGCGGTAATTGCCGAATACCGGCTGCGTGGAATAGAAAAATTCTCCGTTGAGACTGATGCGGAACTTTTTATAGCGGAAAAAGAACTTCTCACCCGCCAGGCGGAACTGCACCCACTGTGCGTAACGCGTGGTAAAACCCGGCACCTTGCTGGTACTGCCCGGGAAATAATCCTCGGCCCCGTATACATAACGTGCCGACGCCTGCAGCCAGGCGCCCCGCGTGGGGTATTGCTTGCGGTCGAAGGTGTTCTGTTCGTATACGATATTGGCCGTTCCCAGGCGGAAAAGCGATTTATCAGCCGTGTCGCCCGTATTGAAGAACGGGTTCTGGTAATACCGGTTCTGGAAGTATACAAAGGCTCCGCCCGCGTACAGTTTACCCTGACGCCCTGCGGGAAAACCGAAGCTGATGCCCGCCGTATGTTCGTCCTGGTTCACCACCACCTGCTGCTTCTTGGTCTCGATAAAGAAATTGAGGTTCCGGAAATAATTGTACTGGTTGTAGTTGTAAAAGGTCATCAGGGAAAAAGGCACCTTGGACGGAAAATCGAGCCGGGTATCGAAATGGGCGCTGTTGTACACCCGCCCGAAGGCCCCATTGGCCGTTATGGACAGGGCATTATTCCACAAACGCTTGAACTTGAGGCCCACAAAGGCCGTGTTGTACGGCTTGGTAGAAAGGTTCCCGCCCAGGCTTACTTCCAGGCTCTGGTCGGGTTTTATCTTCAGGTACAGGTCGTAACGCTTGGTCTTTTTGTTGTACAGGGCCATGGGATAGATGTCCCGGATCTTCTCATCGGCCACCAGCTGAAAATACTGTTTTTTGAGGTCCTGCACCGAAAGACTGTCCGACTTGGGGTCGGTAAGCAGCTTCTGCACATAAGATGCCTGCACTTTGCGCAGCCCGGTCACATACACCTCGTCGAAGCAGAGTTCCTTTACCCTGGCGCGGAAAGCATCGCGGCGGGCTTTCAGTTCTTCGGTACTGCGACGGGCGTGGACGTACAGTTTAATGCTGTCCAGCTTTTCGCGGGTGGCTTCCGCCCCGATCTCCACCGATTGCCGGTTATTGGTAAAATCGAACAGCGATGTGGGCACATTGGGCATTACGATCACCATGTTATCGCAGATGGCGTCGTAATTGGTCGGGGCCATTACCATGGTCTTGATCTGGGCAATGAGGTCGTCTTCTGAAGGCGGGGTGCTGCCACCCGGACCGGTCACGTTACTGCCGATGATGATCTGCGGGTTAAAGTCGCGGTCTACCACATCCGCCGGGAAATTGTTGTAGAGCCCGCCGTCGAACATGAGCACATCGTCGATCTTGATCGGCCGCATGTACAGCGGGTAGGTAGCCGAGGCCCGCACGGCCGAAGGCAGGTATCCCCTGCGGAACACCACCTGTTTTTTGCTCATGATATCGGCGCCCACACAGCGGAAGGGTACAAAAAGACTGTCGAAATTATAATCGGCGGCAGCCGCGGCGGGGGCCAGCAGCTCCATCATCTTAAAATCGTAATTATAGGCCGAAATAATGCCCGTAGGGATGGACGTACGCAGCTGTCCGCTGTCGAGGTTCAGCTTCAGGTTCAGGATGGCCGCGTTGGGCTCGTTCATCTTGAAATAATATACATATTCCTGCGGAATGCGGCCGGTTACCAGCGACTGGAACGAGGGGTCCATCACGATCTGCTCCATTTTCTCGGGCGAATAGCCGCCGGCGTACATACCGGCAATAAGCGCTCCCATGGACGTGCCCGCCACAAAATCGATCGGGATATGGTTCTTCTCCAGCTCCTTCAGTACCCCGATGTGCGCCACGCCCCAGGCTCCTCCGCCGGAGAGCACAACACCCACCTTCTGGGCCTGCAACTTAAAAAGACAGAGAAAACAAATGGAAAACGCATAAAATTTCTTCAACATCCGGCTAATTCATGGGGTAGAACGTAAATATCTGTATTTTTAATGTATAACCGTAAAAAATTTTGGTTAATTTTTTGGTATCGTTTGTCCCGCCTTTCCGGGAGGCATACGGCCCTTTTCCGCAGTTCCCCGTATACAGTTCCCGGAAATTCAAAAGCGGCAATTTCCGCCCCATAAAAAATAGTGCCGGAATAGAGTTATCCGTTCAGCCACTGCCGGGTATAAGCAGGCGCTTTACGCACGGAAGAACCGTACCAGGAATAGCATTCGCCGTCCACCAGCAATATGCGCGCATCGGGAAGTATCCCGCGTATCTCTTCTTTGTGCTTTTCCCCGAAGGGATAGGGTTCTGAGGAAAGCAGCACCAGTTCCGGGCGTTCGCGCTGCAGGTCTTCCGCAGTGATCTCCGGGTAACGCCCGGGATAAGCGGCAAACACGTTCTCGAAGCCCAGGCGTTGCAGTACGTCGTGGATAAAGGTGTCCTGCCCCACACTCATAAAAGGCCTGCGCCAGATGAAATACGCGGCCCGCAGGGGCTTTGCCGGAAGTGTATACGCAGCAAAGGCCTGTTCCGTCTCCCGGATAATGGCTGTGGCCTCGTTTTTCCTGCCGAAAAGCGCGCCGAGGCGATGCATCATGTCCAGCGATCGTTCCAGGGTAACGATATCCGTTACGTACACCGGCAGATGCCGCCGCAGCTCTTCAATGCTTTCGCGTACGTTCTCCTCTTTGTTCGCAATAACGATGTCGGGCGCCAGGGCCCGTATCTTTTCCGGGGAATAATTCTTGGTACCGCCTACCACGGTGGCCGTACGCCGCACATTTTCCGGGTGAATGCAGAATTTGGTAACGCCCGCCAGCTGGGGCTGCAGACCGATATCGCACAGGAATTCCGTAATGGACGGCACCAGGCACACGATCCGCTCCGGTTTGCCCGGAAAATGCAGTGTATATCCCGTCTGGTCTGTAATGTTCATGATGAGTAGCTTATAGCTATGAGCGAAAAGCTGACGCTAAGATAGGGATAAGCAATGAGCTTATAGCCGATAGCTAAAAGCTAACGTATAAAGTTTAAGAATAAGCGGTAAGCTTATAGCCACAAGCCAAAATTTTGATATACAAAGTCAGCTATCAGCTCATGGCTGTCAGCTAACACTAAGACAATGATAAATCATACGTTTTCAGCTTATACTCGGAAGCCAAATTCGGAGATACAATGGCCGGCTATCCGCTTATAGCTCTTAGCTTTTCAAAAAAGCCAGCGTTTTATCGTAGAAATCCAGGGGCTTTTCGGCATGTACCCAGTGCCCGGCGCCTTCTACGGTCTGTAATTCCGCCTGCGGAAAATGGTTGCGGATACCGTTCATGTCCTCGTCCTGTACATAACCGCTTTTAGCGCCGCGTATGAACAGCGTGGGGCCGTCGAAATGTGCGTCCGGGGCCAGGGGTTTGCCTACTTCGGTGATCTGTTCGGCAATTACCGGCAGATTAAAGCGCCAGTCGAGCCGTTCGGGCTCTTTCCAGTACAGGTTCTTCAGCAGGAACTGCCGGGTACCGGGGTCCAGTCCGTAGGCGATCATCGTTTCTTCGGCTTCTCCGCGGGTTTTCAGCGCGGCCGTATCTATATGCTGCAGGGCCAGTATCACGGTCTGGTGATGCACGGGATAGGCCTTGGGACCGATATCGGCCACTACCAGTTTTGATACGCGCCCGGGCTGTGTTACGGCCAGCTGCATGGCTATTTTACCACCCATACTGTGCCCGATGAGGTGTGCCTGTGCCAGTCCGCGTTCGTCCATGAATTCCAGCACTTTTTCTGCCATAAAGGGGTACGACAGGTCGTTGTAATGCGGCGAACGCCCGTGGTTGGGCATATCCAGCATGTACACATGGAAATGTTCTGCGTATTTACGGCCCAGGGTAACCCAGTTATCGCTCTGCCCGAACAGGCCGTGCATAATAAGAAGGGGAAAACCGCTGCCGGTCTCGTTGCAAAAAAGAGCCATATTACTGTAATTGTCGTTTATACATCTGAACGGTGTTCTGCAGCCCCAGGTACAGGGCATCGGAAACCAGGGCATGCCCGATGGAAACTTCGAGCAGACCGGGAACGTTCTCTTTAAAAAATCTCAGGTTCAGCAGGTTCAGGTCGTGCCCGGCGTTAATGCCAAGTCCGGCTTCCGTGGCTTTCAGCGCCGTTTCGGTATAGGGACGCACGGCTGCCTGCGGATCGGAGGCAAAGCCCGAGGCAAAAGCTTCGGTATACAGCTCGATGCGGTCGGTGCCGGTTTCAGCCGCGGCAAAAGGCTGTGCGGGATCGGGATTCAGGAAGATGCTCACCCGGGCATTGCTTTCACTGCGGATGGTGTCGATCACTTCACGCAGCAGGTCCCTGAACTTGATACAGTCCCAGCCGTTATTGCTGGTAAGCACGTCGGGGGCGTCGGGTACCAGGGTCACCTGGGCAGGCTGCACCTGTTTGATGAGGGCCAGGAAATCGGGTGTGGGATAGCCCTCGATGTTGAATTCGGTGCGCAGGGCCGGGGCCAGCGCCAGCACATCGCTGCGGCGGATATGCCGTTCGTCGGGACGCGGGTGTACGGTAATGCCGTCGGCGCCGAAGTTCTCGATATCGAGCGCGGTCTGTAGTACATCGGGGGTATTGCCGCCGCGGGCATTACGCAGGGTGGCTATTTTATTGATGTTTACGGATAATTTGGTCATTCTTTTCTATTTTTGCCCTGTAAAACCGGGATCGGGCTCAAAGCTACGGGATTTTTAGCTTAGGCAAAGCAGGCGCTCGTCAAATAGGAATGCAGGCCGCTCCCATTCATAGGAAGCCCTTATCCGCTCATCGCTTTCCTCTATCAACTTTGTCTTAAAATATTGTTTATTCAGCAAAATTTTTAAACGTTTGCTTACGTTTTTACGTAAATAGTAACATATGACAGCCGATCAACTCATATCCTACGAAGTTCCGCCGCTGAAGACCAGCGATACCGGAATGCGCGCCATGGCCTGGATGGAGGAGTTACGCGTGCACCACCTCCCGGTTGTGAAAGGCCGGAAATATCTCGGCATAATAAGCGAGGACGACATTTTCGAGATGAACAATCCCGACGAGCCGCTCTCGCATTATAAACTCTCCCTCATTGCTCCGCAGGTACGCGGGTTCCAGCATATTTTCGATGTGCTGAAGATCATGACGGACCTCAAACTTTCGGTAATTCCCGTTATCAATGATAAAGACGAATACGCAGGCGCCATTACGCGTAAAGTGCTTGTGGAAAGTATCGCCCAGCTTTCTTCGGTGAAAGACCCGGGCGCCATTGTGATCCTGGAAATGGGTCAGAACGACTATCACCTTACCGAAATTGCCGGTATTGTAGAACAGGAAGGCGGTAAGATCCTGAACCTGTACCTGAATACGCTCGATGATCTGCGCATGGACGTGATCCTGAAGATCAACAAAACGGACCTCAGCGCCATTAAAAGCGCCTTTTACCGCTACAATTACCAGATCAAGGCCCTGTATCACGAAAGCGACTTCGACGATGACCTGAAGCAACGCTACGATATGCTGATGAACTTCATCAACATGTAACGTGACACAGAAACCGCATAAAAAGGGGTGCCTGAAGCCGGGTGCCCCTTTTCAATAAATATACTAACTTTGCGGGCATACACCCTGCAAAAAGTATGAAAGAGAACCGCATCAGCTACAAAAGGCTATTTATTTTTCTTCTGATAGCGGTTCCCCTGTCCAATATTTTCCGTTTCGACGTTTTCGGCACCAAAGCCCGCCTGGAGGAATTGCCCGCCTGGGTCTACCTGCCCCTGACCGCAGTCCTGGAAGGCAGCGGGGTACTTACCGGCGCGCTGCTGGCCCTGTACCTGCTCCGCAGGCAGCGAAGAACGCAGATAAGCTTCGGGGGCACATCACCCGGGAAAGCCCTGTTGATGGCCCTGGTACCGGTGCTGCTGCTGAGTTTTACCGGCGTTAGGAACGGCTACGACCTGCAACCGAACCTCTATGGCTTTATGGCTGTTTCCGTAAGCCTGCTGTACTGCATTATGGAAGAATACGGCTGGCGGGGATACCTGCAGGAGGAACTGCGGGCCCTGAAGCCGCTGTACCGCTATCCGCTCATCGGTCTTATATGGTACCTGTGGCATTTGTCCTTCCTGGTGGAGACCAGCCTCTCTGAAAACCTGTTCTTCCTGGGTATGCTGATCTTCGGCAGCTGGGGCATCGGCCAGGTTACAGGATCTACCCGCTCGGTGCTGGCAGGGGCCTGTTTTCACCTGATCATACAACTGCTGATGTTCAACTCCCTGATCAAAGACGGGATCGATACGTCCCTGAAGCTTACGCTACTGGGCATCTCGGTGGCCGTCTGGCTTATTATCCTCAACACGGGCAGGAAAAAAATAAAAGCGCCGGAGAACCGGGTATAGACCGCCGGACACTTTTTTTCTTTCCCCCACAGGGACACTTACTTACTTTACCTGTACAGTCCAGTTCCATATTTACTACCTTTGCCCCCAAAATACATGCACATGACCATAGCCGTATACGGACGCAAGGCCGAAGCCGGGAACCTGCCGGCCATCCTTGAACTCCTTGAAAAACTGCACGCTACGGGTTGCTCCATACTCCTTTTCGAAAGTTATGCGCGCCTGCTGCGGACGCATCTGAATATACAGCTCGATTATCCCCTGTTCCGTTCCCACGAAGACCTGAAAGGCCGGGCCGATTTCCTGATCAGCATCGGCGGAGATGGCACCCTGCTCAGTTCCGTGCCCCTGGTGCGCGACAGCGGTATACCCATCATCGGGGTGAATATCGGGCGCCTCGGCTTCCTGTCCTCCGTATCCAAAAACGAGATCTCCGACGCCATCGACCGCATCCTGAAGGGCAATTTCTTCCTGGACAGGCGCAGTGTGCTGGAGGTACATACCAGCAACGGCCTGTTCGAAGTAAGTCCCTACGCCCTCAACGATCTTACGGTGGCCAAGACCGATACCTCGAGCATGATCTCTGTAGAAGTGCAGGTGAACGGCAAATATTTCAGTACCTACTGGGCCGACGGGCTCATCATTTCCACCCCCACCGGTTCCACGGCCTATAACCTGAGTTGTGGCGGCCCGGTGATCTCTCCGCAGTGCAACAGTTTCGTTATCACGCCTATAGCCCCGCACAACCTGAACGTACGTCCTATCGTGATCGACGATTCCAGCGAGATCGAGCTGCGGGTCAGGAGCCGGAGCAATAAGTTCCTGATCTCCGTGGACTCCCAGTTCGAAAATATGGATAATGAAGAAATAATATACGTAAAAAAAGCCCCCTTCCTGATCAATATACTACGCATGACAGAAGCGGATTACCTGAATACGCTGCGCACAAAACTGCTCTGGGGTTCCGACGCCCGAAATTCAACAAAATTTGCCCAATAGGAAAAGAAAATCTACTTTTGCCCAAATGCCTTATCAATTAGGAAAATGAAAAACAAGCTTCTAATCCTCCTCATCACACTCACAGCAGGATTTCTATTCACCACCTCGTCTTTTGCCCAGAACTGGGGCAGGGGGCGCAAATACGCCTATAAGCAGTCGAACCTGGCTTTTGAGTTCGGTGCCGGCGTAGGTGTTTCGAACTTCCTGGGCGAGCTTGGCGGCGCAAACAAGATCGGTACCAATTTTGCCACCGACCTGGACATGCGTTCGAGCCGCTATGCCTTCAATGCATTCGGCCGTATTTTCTACCACAGGCGTTTTGCACAGAAACTTTCCTTTACCTATATAAAACTGTACGGAAGCGATGCCCGCACCGAAGAGGCGGCGCGTAACAACCGTAACCTTACCTTCCGTTCTCCCGTTTTTGAGGTAAGCACCCAGTTTGAGGTATACCTTATTTCGGAGTCGCCCCAGCGTAGCCGTTACCGCCTGCGCGGAAGTGTTCGCCGCGGTTCCCAGAACCCCTGCAACCTGTACCTGTTCGGCGGGGTTGCCGGTTTTTACTTTAATCCCAAAGCGCCCGGTCCCGACGGCAGATGGCATGCCCTGCAGCCCCTGCACACCGAAGGCCAGGGAGCCTTCCCTACCCGTCAGCCCTACAAGCGTTTTCAGTTCGCCATTCCTTTCGGTCTGGGCTTCAGCGTGCGTGTGAGCCCGCTCATCCGCATCGGTTTCGAAGCCGGCCTGCGCAAGACCTTTACCGATTATATCGACGACGTAAGCACCACTTATGTGGACCCTGCGGTGATCGCCGCCAGCGGTTCCCCGAACCCGGCCCTGGCCGCAGCCCTTGCCGATCCGTCCAAAGGCAACATACCAGGTGCAACGGCTCCGGGCCAGCAACGCGGCGACCCGCGCGATAAAGATTCGTACATGACCCTGATGCTGAACGTACACTTCCGTATCGGCGGTTCACGTACTTCGATGCCGAAATTCTTTTAACACGCTTTCACAATTTTTGAAGAGCGCCTCCGTTAAAGAATCGTGCAGCACATTTTCCGCCTATATATATTGTTCACAGCCTGTTTCTGTTTAGCAGGCACGGCCTTTTCGCAAAAGAACGAAATAGGTATTCACGGCGGCGTTTCCTACTATCACGGCGAGCTGAACCCCATTACTCCTTTCGAGGACCCCTTTGCCGGGCTGGGGATCTTTTACCGCCGCAATTTCAACCATCATTTCAGCGTACGTGCCAATGTACTGGGCACCCGCCTGTGGAATTTCGACCACAACGGACGCAACGACTACCAGGTACAGCGTAACCAGCAGTTCCGCACCTGGCTGGTAGAGGGCGCCGTACTGGGCGAAGTGAATTTTTACGGCTATGAACCGGGCAGCACCAAAAAAGGGGCCAACCGTTTTACGCCTTACCTTTTTGCCGGTATCGGGGCTTTCTGGTTCAATCCGCAGAACCTGTACCAGGGCCAGTGGATCGACGTACACAACCTCAATACCGAAGGCCAGGGAAGCATCGAAGGCCGCAAGCCCTACAAACGCGTACAACCCGTCATTCCCTTCGGCATCGGCATCAAGGCCACGCCGTTCAAAGGCGTGATACTCACCATCGACTGGGGCATGCGCCTTACCTTTACCGACTACCTGGACGATATAAGCACCCGCTATGCAGACCCTGCCCTGCTGGCTGCCACCGGCGATAAACCCGCCGTGGAAGTGGCCGACCAGAGCCTGGGCTCATCGGTAAGCAATACGGACCGGCAGCGCGGATTTGCCCTGACCAAAGACTGGTACGGCTACCTGGGCCTGCATCTTTCCATCCGCATCAAGGATAAGAACCCCGATTGCTGGCGAGGGATCAAAAGCAGGTCAACTTTTCGTCAAAACAAAAGATAATATAGTACTTTTGTCTTCTATGTCCATTTCGTCAGCACATCTCGACCCGAACAATATACCACGACACGTGGCCGTTATCATGGACGGTAACGGGCGCTGGGCCAAGCAGCGCGGCCTGATGCGTATATTCGGGCACCGCAATGCCGTAAAAGCCGTTCGCGAAACGGTGGAGGCCGCGGCCGAATCGGGGGTGGAATACCTGACGCTCTATGCTTTTTCTACCGAGAACTGGAACCGTCCGCAGGAAGAAGTGAACGGCCTGTGGGAACTGCTCATCGAATCGCTGCATAAAGAAGTGGACACCCTGCAGAAGAACAAGATACGCCTGCACGCCATCGGCGACCTGGACTCACTGCCGGCAGCCGCCCGCAAAAACCTGGGCAAAGCGATAGATGCCACGGCCCACAATACCCGTATGACCCTGGTGATCGCCCTGAGCTACAGCGCCCGCTGGGAAATACTGAACGCCGTTAAGGCCCTGGCACGCAAAGCGTACGACCACGAGATCGTTCCCGAAGATATTACCGCCGAAATGTTCAGCTCGCTGCTGTGCACGGCCGGCATACCCGACCCCGAACTTATGATACGTACCAGCGGAGAACAGCGCATCAGCAATTACCTGTTGTGGCAGCTGGCTTATGCCGAACTTTATTTTACACCCAGGTTATGGCCCGATTTCCGCAAGGAAGACTTCGTGGAAGCCCTGCTTACCTACCAGCAAAGGGAGCGGCGCTTCGGAAAAACGGGCGAACAGATCCTGGCCGAACAAAACAAAGTGCAATAACTTTCAGGTTCGTACGTTAATGTCACACTTCATCAGATTCATGAAAAAAACGCTCATATCTCTTTTCCTGCTTCTTTTCGGGCTCGCAGCCGCCTTTGCCCAGAAGAAGGACTACATCAGCTACGAACACAGCGCCGAGTACATACTGGCCGACGTGACCGTGGTGAGTAACAGCGAAAAGATCGACAAGAATTACGTAAAATTCCTTTCCGGCTTCGTGATCGGCGATAAGATCAATGTTCCGGGCAAAGAGATATCCAAAGCCCTGAAGAAACTGTGGGACGAAAAGATCTTTAACGACGTACAGATCACCGCCACCAGGATCGAAGACGGTAAAATATGGCTGCAGATCAGCGTGGAAGAACGCCCCCGCCTCAAAGCCACCCGTTTTGCCGGCGTAACCACCACCGAGGCCAACAACCTGCGCGACCTCATCAAGGTGTTCAACGGCGAAATCCTTACCCCAAACCTTATTTACAACAGCAAATACAAGATCAAGGACTACCTCGACGATAAAGGCTACCTCACCGCCGACATCAGCGTAAACGAACAACTCGATACCACAGGCTCGCTCGACGGAGTGATCCTGTATTTTACCATTAATAAAGGCGAAAAGGTAAAAATTGAACAGGTGATCATCAACGGTAACGAAAAACTTACCGATTACGAGATAAAACAGGTGATGAAGAACACCAAGGAACGTTCCGACTTCCTGCTGGGCCGCGACATCGGCAACCTGTTCACCAAACCCCGCAGGACCATACGCAATATTAACGAAGACGAAGAGAAATACGGCTTCTACCCCATGCTGCTCAAGTATTTCAAGAGTTCGTTCCGCTTCAATATCTTTAAAAGCTCCAAGTACGTACCGCTCGATTACGAAGAAGATAAAGACAACGTGATCGCCCTGTACAACAAGAACGGTTTCCGCGATGCCCGCATCGTTTCGGACAGTATCTGGTACGAAGGCAGCAAAATGTTCATCAAGATCGATGTGGAAGAGGGTAAAAAGTACTTTATCCGCAATGTGGCCTGGCTGGGTAATACCAAGTACACCACCGAAGACCTGAACAAGATCGCCAACCTGCAGAAAGGCGATGTGTACGACAGCGACCGCATCGATAAACTCATCAACTACAACCCCAACGGCCTCGATATCGGAAGCCTGTACCAGGACAACGGCTACCTGTTCTTCCAGATAACGCCGGTGGAGACATCGGTCACCGACGACTCCGTAGACATCGAGTTCCGCATTTATGAAGGGAAACAGGCCCGTATCGGTAAAGTGACCGTTACCGGCAATACCAAGACCAGCGATCACGTGATACTGCGTGAGGTACGTACCCGTCCGGGAGAACTGTTCAGCCGTTCGGACATTATCCGTACGCAGCAGGAACTGGGCGCCCTCGGCTACTTTAACACACAGACCATGAACGTAATACCCAAGCCCGACCCGGTGAACGGAACGGTTGACCTGGAATATTACGTAGAAGAACAGCCCAATGACCAGGTGGAACTTTCCGGCGGTTACGGTTACCGTACCATTGTGGGGAACCTGGGGGTAACGTTCAATAACTTCTCTACGCGCAACCTTTTTAAACGCAGCGCCTGGAAGCCCGTGCCCAGCGGCGACGGACAGCGCCTCAGCCTGCGTATCTCGTCTTCGGGTCCCTGGTTCCAGGCCTATACCTTCGGCTTTACCGAACCCTGGCTGGGCGGTAAAAAACCGATCTCGTTCTCGCTGAACGCCTACCACAACCGAAGCAATTATTCGGCCTATTCCACCACTACCGGAACGGTGAACAGCACCAGCGATACCTCGCGCATCACGTCCACGGCCGTTTCTATGACCATCGGCCGCCGCCTGCGCTGGCCCGACGACTTCTTTAACTTCTTCTTTACCGCCAAATGGGAGATGTATACGCTGAAGAACTATCAGCTGGCCCCGGGTTATACCGATGGTACGGCCCAGAAGTTCGCCATTAATTTTACCCTGGCGCGCAACTCGTCCGACGATCCGATCTTCCCCACACGGGGTTCCGATATCACGGCTTCTGTGGAGCTTACACCGCCCTACAGCATGTTCAACAATACCGATTACCGCAGCATGGGCATCAGCGCCCAGAACAAATGGCTCGAATACCACAAGTGGAAGTTCAGCGCCAAGTTCTACAGCGGTATCGGCGGACCCAAGCTTTCGAAACGACTGGTCATCTACAACCGTTTCGAGTTCGGTTACCTGGGTAATTACAGCTACCGCAAGCCCGAGACCATGTTCGAGCGTTTCCAGCTGGGTGGTTCCGGTCTGATGGCCCTGGGCGGTTTCAACAACCAGTTCATCGGTCGTGAGATCATTGCCCTGCGCGGTTACCCGGACAACTCCCTTACCCCGGGTTATGCCAACAACCAGCTGCTGGGCGCCACGGCCTACGGTAAGATCACCACCGAGTTCCGCGTGCTGATCTCCGGTAACCCCAGCGCCAAGATCTTTGCCCTGGGCTTCCTGGAAGCCGGTAATGCCTGGTCGAACCTGAAAACGTTCTCCAGCTTCCGCCTCAACCGCTCGGCCGGTGTGGGTCTGCGTCTGTTCCTGCCTATGTTCGGACTTATCGGGGTGGACTACGGTTACGGTTTCGACCCGATCCCGGGCGTACCCGAATCTTCCCGCAAAAAAGGAAACTTCCACTTCCTCATCGGTCAGCAATTCTAACATGTATCCTAACCTGATTACAGAACGATATGAAAAAACGGAATTTGTATAAAGCAGCTGCCTTCTTTATTGCCCTGGCGGCTTTTACGCTCCTGAACTCCGTGCAGGCAAACGCACAGAAATTTGCCTATGTGAACTCACAGTACATACTGGACAATATGCCCGAGTACCAGGCCGCCCAGAAGCAGCTCGACGGTATTTCGCAGCGCTGGCAGGCCGAGATCGATACCAAAATATCGGAACTGAGCCGCAAACGCGCCGAATACGAGGCCGAAAAAGTACTGCTTACCGAAGACATGCGCCTCAAACGCGAAGAGGAACTGGGTGTGGCCCAGAACGCCCTGCTGGAACTGCAGCGCAAACGCTTCGGGCCCAAAGGCGACCTGATACAGAAACAGGGCGAACTTATAAAACCCATACAGGACAAGGTGTACCAGACCATACAGACCGTGGCCGAGACCAAGAACTACGGTATGATCTTCGATAAGGCCGGTACCACTACCATTATGTACGGCAACGACCGCTTCGACATCAGCGACCAGGTGCTGCGCGAAATGGGCATTGAACCCGGTAAGGAAGAGGCCGAAGACGATCCGAACGACGGCGTGCAGGGCGATGGCGTCATCGAACAGACCCGGCAGGAAGCCAAAGACGTGATCAAAAAGCCTTAGGGCATTTTAGTATATACGGTATTGAACCTGTAATGTCGGCCCCGGAGGCGATGTTACAGGTTTTCTTTTTTAGTTTAGTATATGCATTAAAAAAATACGGAAAAACGCCCCTTTTTTAGCCTGTAAGCAGCCTGAATCATAGGCTTTTCAACCTTTTTTCGTATGCAAGCCTCATATTTTCTTTCTTTTTTCCGTTAAAAGCCGTAAAAAAGCGTTTGCAGATGTAAAAACTGTTTACATTTGCTCCGAAATTGTTGAAAGTCTATGGCTAAAAAATTGAAAGAACAAAGAGAGAACAACTTCTTTGACGATGTTGTGAAATACTTTGACAAGGCCGCGAAATTTGTGAATGCGGATAAGGGTATTCTGGAGCAGATCAAGTACTGCAACAGCGTATACCGTGTGAAATTCCCGGTACGTGTAGGAGATAAGGTGGAAGTTATCGAAGCTTACCGTGTGGAGCACTCGCATCACAAAACGCCTACAAAAGGGGGTATCCGTTACAGCGAACATGTGAACCAGGACGAAGTGATGGCCCTGGCCGCACTGATGACCTATAAATGTGCCATTGTGGACGTACCTTTCGGCGGTGCCAAAGGAGGTATCAAGATCAATCCGCGTTCCTATACGCCCGAAGTGCTTGAGCGTGTTACGCGCCGTTACACCACCGAGCTGGTAAAGAAAAACTTTATCGGTCCCGGTATCGATGTTCCCGCTCCGGATTACGGTACGGGCGAACGCGAAATGGCCTGGATCGCCGATACCTTCCAGACTTTCTACCCACTCGAAACAGACGCACTGGGCTGCGTAACCGGTAAACCCATCGGACAGGGCGGTATCCGCGGACGCCGCGAAGCCACCGGTCTGGGCATATTCTACGGTGTACGTCACGCCCTTACCTATAAAGAAGACTGCAAAAAATGGGGAATGGAACCCGGTATCGAAGGCAAGCGCATCGTAGTGCAGGGCCTGGGTAACGTAGGTTTCCACGCTGCCAAGTTCTTCTTCGAGGCCGGCGCCATCATTGTAGGTATCGCCGAGTACAACAGCGCCGTTTATTCAGAAAATGGCATCAACCCGGTGGAACTGCAGAAATGGTTCCGCGAAAAAGGTACGCTCGACGGTTTCAAAGGCACTAAGTCCTTCAAAACCCCGGCCGAAGCCCTCGAATACAGCTGCGACATCCTGGTACCTGCCGCCCTGGAGAACCAGATCCACATCGATAACGCCAAAAATATCAGGGCCAAACTGATCGCCGAAGGTGCCAACGGACCTGTAACTCCCGAAGCCGAAGCGATCCTGACCAAAAAAGGCGTGATCATTATCCCGGACATCTACCTGAACGCCGGCGGTGTAACGGTAAGTTATTTCGAATGGCTGAAAAACCTGTCGCACGTACGTTTCGGACGTATGGAAAAACGTTTCCAGGGTGCGGTGAATACCCGTATCGTGAACAACATCGAGCGTGCTACCGGCAAAAAGATCACCGACGCCGAAAAACAGGCCATCATCGAGGGTCCGGACGAGATCGCCCTGGTATATTCCGGACTGGAAGAGACCATGATCAATGCCTACGACGTGATCCGCGAAGCCTACTGGAACACCAAAGGCATCGAAGATATGCGTACCGCCGCCTTTGTGGTTGCCCTGCGCAAGATCGTAGAATCTTACTCCCTGCTGGGTATTTTCCCTTAAGCAGCGGATATATATTGTATTGCAAGATCCCCTGTGTGTATACGTGGGGGATTTTTTTTGCGTTTTCAGTATAGAACATGGTCTATGAAAATATGCAACCTGCTACTATTGCTCAGTGTATGCCTGCTGCCGCTGCATGCGCAGAAAAAAGAGGCCCTGCCGGAGCTGCGCATCGCACATACCGAAGCGGGTACAAACGCCTGCATGCCCGGGCTCTCCCAGCTAAGCCTGCGGGCGACCCTGCGCAATCCCACGCCCGATACGCTCCGTTTCTGGCTGATGAACTGCAGCGTGTCCGACAATTTCTGTACCGATAACCCCGATGTGAGCCTCTGCACCGAGTTCTGTTTTAAAAATGCCCCCCGCCTGTACCAGCTGGCCCCGGCCGAAACGCTGAGCCTGGACCTGGGCCTGTACCTGCCCGACGGAGGGAAAAAATACACTTTCCGCATCGGGTATTACCACGTAAGCCGCTCGGAGTCCGCATTCGGGGAGCTACGCACCCTACTGGAGCAACGGAAAAAAGACAAGGTAAAACCTCTCTGGAGCAACCGGCTGACCAGCATTCTCTGACAGGGCCTGTCCTCTGCCGGGAATTCCGCCCATGCAACCTTTTGCCTTCCATCTGCATCTTAGAGGTATGATACGTATCGGAATTTTACTCAGCCTCTGTACCCTTTTGTGCTGCCGCAGCCTGTCTGCCCAGCAGTGTCACACGCCGGAAATAAGCCTTCTTTCTGCCGAAGAGGACGCTTTTAACGAGTATGTACTTCGTTTTGTGCAGGACGGTGGTCCGGCCGATACCAGCCTGCAGATCATTCCCACGGTGGTGCATATTATTATGCGTAACGCCGCCGACAGTATGAGCCTGGCCCGCGTACAGAGCCAGATCCACGCCAGCAATCTCGATCTCCGTAAAAGAAATGCCGATACCGCCCGGATCCGTGCGCCTTTTAAAGCGGTAGCCGCCGACTGCCAGATACAGCTGTGCCTGGCCACGCGCAAACCCGACGGAAACAACTTTGCAGGTGTACTCTGGCACAGTTATCCCGACTTTGACCCTGCCGATATGAGCGCCATACGTACCGCCACCCAACTGGATCCCGACCGCTACCTGAACGTTTGGGTACAACCTGGCCAGGAAGGCGGCAGCGCTGTATTCCCCTGGGAGAAGACCGCCAGCCACGATGGATTTACGCTGGGCTCCCTGGTTTTTGGCACGTTTGGTACAGACCTGCAGCCGGGTTTTAACGAAGGCGGCATATTTACCCATGAACTGGGGCATTACCTGGGCCTGTACCACACGTTTCACGGAGGTTTTGCCTACCTGGGCGAATGCGACCGCCTGCACGATGCAGACATCGGTGATCTGTGCGCGGATACCCCGCTGGACTGGGACATGCCTTTATCTACCGATCAGTGCGACGACGGCACCCGTTTTTGCAGCACGGGCGACTCCTCGGTGATCACCCAGTCTGAAAATTTCATGCATTACAACCGGGACAGCTGTGTGCAGATGTTCAGCCTGGACCAGCGTGCGCGCATGCGTGCCTGTACCGACAGCGCCCGGGCTTTGCTGGTTTCCGCCTCCAACCTGAACTTTACGGGAGCGGCCTGTCTGCCCCTGGTCTCCCTGCCGGAAATAACACCCGCAGAAAACTGGACAGTATATCCCAATCCCGCCGGCGATATCGTATACATACATTACCCAGCGAAAATGTCTTTGTTGAGCGTACGCCTGCTGGACCTGCAGGGACGGGAAATACGGCAATGGCAGGGAAACATTTCAGAGGCCGGTCTGCAGGATATACCGGCCGGAATTTATATACTGCGTATCCAGGGTAAGGATTTTACGGATAGCCGCAAGCTGGTCCGCAGGTAAGCAGGGGCGGAGTAAAAAGCCCGGAAAAAGAAAGACCGCTTCCTTTGCAGAAAGCAGTCTTTCGAATATATTGAAGATAAAAATTCTTACTTGGAATCCACGCAGGTCACTTTGCCTTCCTCTACACCGAAACCTTCGGCTTCTTTGATCACATCGGCCTTGAACAGTTCCAGATAATCTTTATTACCGCAGTCCTCGCGCACATTGGTGAGGTTCGAAGGCTCGTCGAACGAACATTTCAGGCATTTTTTGCAGGAAAAGAGGCTGGCGCTTCCGAGGCCCAGGGCCAGAATCAATACAAAACGGGTATATTTCATAGTCCGGATTAATGTTTCAACGAATGTACATTAATAATTCAGAAATTCAATATACGGGCCTAAAAATAATCCCGGCAAATTGCGGGGATTCCTTTACTTTGCTGTATGAAAATTCTGGGACTCATTCCTGCACGCTATGCCAGCACCCGCTTCCCGGGCAAGCCCCTGGTGGACATACTGGGCAAGTCCATGATACAGCGGGTATATGAGCAGGCTTCCCAAAGCCGGCTGCAGGGGCTGTACGTGGCTACCGACGACCAGCGCATTGCCGGTGCGGTACTGGCTTTCGGCGGCCGGGTGGTGCTTACGTCCGACGCACATCCTACGGGTACGGACCGCTGCCGCGAGGCCGCACAGAAAATTGAAGAAAGTACGGGTGAGCGCTTCGACGCCGTGATCAATATACAGGGCGATGAACCGTATATCCATCCCGAACAGATCGACCTGCTGGCCTCGGCTTTTGAACGGCCCGGCACCGAAATAGCCACCCTGGTGAAACACCTGCGCTCCGCCGCCGATGCAGAGAACCCGGGCATCATTAAAGTAGTACGTAACCTGCAGGAACAGGCCCTGTACTTCAGCCGCAACCTGGTACCGCATTACCGGGGCACGGACCTGGAAGAAGCCCTGTTGCTGCATAAATACTTTAAACACATCGGCATGTACGGCTACCGCCGCGATACGCTGGAACGCATTGCCGCCCTGCCGCAGTCACCCCTGGAAAAGGCCGAAAGCCTGGAACAACTGCGCTGGCTCGAGAACGGCATTCCCATACTGGCCCTGGAAACCCATCAGCAGAGCCGCTCGGTAGACACACCTGCCGACCTTGAAATACTGATCCGCGAACAACAACATGGAAATTCCTGAAAATTATCACGAAATAAACCGGGATACCTGGAACCGCAAGACCGAGTTCCACCTGGCATCCGACTTCTACAACATGCAGGCCTTCCTGGACGGGGAAAGCAGCCTGAACGACATTGAACTGGAACTGCTCGGCGATGTACGGGGCAAGTCCATCCTGCACCTGCAGTGCCACTTCGGGCAGGACTCCCTTTCACTGGCCCGCATGGGTGCACAGGTAACGGGCGCCGATCTTTCGGACCGCGCCATTGAAGAAGCCCGCTCCCTGAACGAAAAACTCGGTCTCGACGCCCGCTTCGTCTGCTGCGACCTGTACGATCTGCCGCAACACCTGGACCAGAAATTCGACATCGTTTTCAGCAGTTACGGCACCATTGGCTGGCTGCCCGATATGCAGCGCTGGGCCTCCGTTATCCGGCATTTCCTGAAGGACGACGGCCGTTTTGTATTTGCCGAGTTCCACCCCGTGGTATGGATGTTCAACGACGACTTTACCCATGTGGGTTACGACTACTTCAACATAGAGACCATTGTAGAGACCGAGAACGGCACCTATGCCGACCGCGAAGCCGATATGGTATCCAGCAGCGTGTCCTGGAATCACAACCTGGCCGAGGTCTTCAGCGCCCTCATCGGTAACGGGTTATACATACGCCGTTTTAACGAATATGATTACTCGCCCTACCCCTGCTTCCGGCATGTATACGAACCCGAACCGGGCCGTTTCCGCATACGCAGTTTCAGTCGCCGCATACCTATGGTATATGCATTGGAATGCAGTCTTTAAGGAATTATAAACCCGATAAAATCAGCGCCGGCTACAAAAGTTTTTATGTACCTTTGGCCGGTCTTTTTTACAGATAAATGAATATAGCCGTAGTAGGAACAGGATACGTAGGCCTGGTTACAGGCACCTGCCTCGCTGAAACCGGGAACCAGGTGATCTGCGTGGACATAGATAAAGAAAAGGTAGAAAAAATGCGCAATGGCGGAGTACCTATCTACGAACCTCACCTGGACGTGTATTTTGAGCGGAACATACAGCAGAACCGCCTGTCTTTTACCACCGACCTGAAAGAGGCCGTTGACAGATCGGACATTCTGTTCCTGGCCCTGCCCACTCCCCCGGGAGAGAACGGCTCTGCCGACCTGAGCTATATACTGGGTGTGGCCGATGAACTGGGCAAAATGATGACCGGTTATAAGATCATCATCGATAAAAGTACCGTGCCCGTAGGTACGGCCGACCTGGTACGCGAAGCCGTGGCCCGCAATTACAAAGGCGAATTTGCCGTGGTGAGCAATCCTGAGTTCCTGCGCGAAGGCTATGCCGTAGAAGATTTTATGAAACCGGACCGCGTGGTGATCGGCACTACCGATGCCCGTGCCCGCGAAGTACTGGACGAACTGTACAAACCCTATACCCGCCAGGGCAACCCGGTGGTATTTATGGACGAGCGCAGCGCCGAGATGACCAAATACGCCGCCAACTCCTTCCTCGCGCTGAAAATCTCGTTCATGAACGAGATCGCCAACCTCTGCGAACGCGTGGGCGCCAATGTAGACATGGTGCGCCTGGGCATAGGCAGTGACGAGCGTATCGGCAAGCGTTTCCTGTTCCCGGGCATCGGTTACGGGGGCAGCTGTTTCCCGAAGGACGTACAGGCCCTGGCCAAAACCGCCGAGGAGTATGCCTACGATTTTCGTATACTGAACGCCGTAATGGCAGTGAACCAGCTGCAGCGCGATACCTTTACCCGCAAAATATTCGATTACTACAACGGCAACATACAGGGCCGCCGCTTTGCCGTATGGGGCATTTCGTTCAAGCCCGATACCGACGATATCCGCGAGGCGCCGTCGATCCACATCATGAAAGATCTGGTGGCCGCCGGGGCAGGCATCTGCGCCTACGACCCCGAAGGCATGCAGAATGCACAGAAGGACAAGGACCTGCAGATCGAATATGCCTCTTCTTCGTACGAAGCGTTACAGGATGCCGAAGCCCTGATCATCTGCACGGAATGGGCCGAATTCCGTAACCCGGACTTTACCGAGATCCAGAACCGCATGAAAGAGCGCGTTATTTTCGACGGCCGGAATATCTTCTCGCCCGATTCCATGAAAAAACAACTGTTCGACTACCTGAGCATAGGCCGCGAAGAAGTACGGAATTTCTCCGTGGTAAAAGCCGAAAACTAAGCGCTGCAAAGCATCCACATTAAAATACGACCTGCACGATGTCAAAAAAAAGAGTACTGATTACCGGGGCGGCCGGATTTTTAGGATCGCACCTCTGCGAACGTTTCCTGGCCGAGGGCTATCATGTGATCGGGATGGACAACCTGGTTACCGGCAGCATGGACAATATACAGCACCTCTTCCCGCGTTCCGATTTTGAGTTCTACCACCACGATGTGACCAAATTCGTGCATGTGCCCGGCGAACTGCATTACATACTGCACTTTGCCTCACCGGCCAGCCCGATCGATTATCTTAAAATTCCGATCCAGACCCTGAAGGTGGGCGCCATGGGTACCCATAACCTGCTGGGACTGGCCAAGGCCAAGAATGCCCGCATACTGGTGGCCAGTACCTCTGAAGTGTACGGCGACCCCCTGGTGCATCCGCAGAGTGAGGAGTACTGGGGCAATGTAAACCCGGTAGGTCCGCGCGGCGTGTACGACGAAGCCAAGCGCTATATGGAATCCATTACCATGGCCTATCATAATTTCCATGGTCTGGAGACCCGCATTGTGCGTATATTCAACACCTATGGTCCGCGCATGCGCCTGAACGACGGTCGTGCCCTGCCTGCCTTTATGTACCAGGCACTTACCGGCGAGGACATCAGCGTTTTCGGAGACGGATCGCAGACCCGCAGCTTTTGTTATGTGGACGACCTGGTGGACGGCATTTACCGCCTGCTGCTGAGCGATTACCACCTGCCGGTGAACGTAGGCAACCCGGCCGAAATAACCATAAAGGAATTTGCCGAAGAAATTGTGGCACTTACCGGCACCAGCTCCAAGATCATCTACGAACCCCTGCCCAGGGACGATCCCAAACAGCGCCGCCCCGATATTACCAAAGCCCGCCAAATACTGGGCTGGGAACCCAAAGTGGAACGCAGCGAAGGCCTGCGCAGGACTCTGGAATATTTTAAGGGCATCGTAAAAAAATAATTCCCGCGAAACGGCTCCTGCACCTGTTTTTACGGGCATACTCCCCCGAACAGGGTATGTTTTTAGACGATCTCTTACTAAATAAAAAAGTATAGGTTATCTTTGCATCCGATTTTAAGAGCGTGATCACAGAAAGCGCCGCAGGCGAAATAACGAAAGAAGCGGAAGACCGCAAAGTAAGCAGGCTGTCGGATTACCTGGCATTTACCAAGTTCCGCCTGGCCGGCCTGGTTATTTTTTCAGCCGTACTGGGCTACCTGGCCGCTGCCGAACAGGTGAACTGGCTCACGCTTATTGCCCTTACCCTGGGCGGTTCCTTTATTACGGCCTCGGCCAACGGTCTTAACCAGATCTACGAACGCGAGCGCGACAAGCTGATGCAGCGTACCTTTCAGCGTCCCCTGCCCCAGCAGCGCATCAGTGTAAAAGAAGCTTATATTGCCTGTATTCTTTTTGCCATAGCCGGTTTTATACTGCTTTTCTGGTTCTGCAACCCGCTTACGGCCATACTGAGCCTGGGTTCACTGCTGATCTATGCCTACATGTACACCCCGCTGAAACCGCTTACCCCGCTGGCGGTATTTGTAGGCGCCATTCCCGGTGCCCTGCCCCCGCTCCTGGGCTTTACGGCGGCCGATAACAGCATCGGCTTTGAAGCCCTGATCTGGTTCTTTATCCAGTTCATGTGGCAGTTCCCGCATTTCTGGGCCATTGCCTGGCGCGGACACGAAGATTACCAGCGCGGAGGTTTTTACCTGCTGCCCCTGCGTAACGGCAAAACCCGCGAAAATGCCGCCACCATCTTCTTTTATACCCTGATGAACCTGCCGGTGGCCCTGCTGCCGTATTTCTTCGGCATCAGCGGACTATACAGCAGTGTGGGTATCTTTATCATGAACGTTTTCTTTATTTATTACGCATATAAACTGTACAGCGGCAAAAGTGACAAAGACGCCACCAAACTCATGTTCGCCTCTTTCTTCTACCTGCCGGTGGTACAGATACTGCTCTTTTTAAACCTGTAAGGGATCACGATTATGGATACCACATCCCCCGATATTAAACTGGAACTGGCCCGCAAACAAACCGAAAGAAGCCGGGTTTTCCTGCTGTGGCTGGGTATAGGCAGTATGGCCATGACCTTTGCCGGGCTCACCAGCGCCTTTATTGTACGCGAAGGTCAGCGCAACTGGTTCGAATTCAGTATGCCTCCCGTTTTCTGGTACAGCACCGTGGTACTGCTGCTGAGTTCCGTACTGATGAACTTTGCCCTGCAGCAGGCCCGTAAGAACGAAGGCAAAAAAGCCGGACTGTTCCTGCTGGGCGTACTGGGTCTGGCGGCGGTATTTGCCGTTCTGCAGATCTACGGCTGGAAGACCATGATCGACGGAGGTCTTTACTTTTCTGACCGCAAGAACGTGTCGGGTTCTTTCTTTTACACCATTACCTGCCTGCACTTTGTACACCTGCTGGCCGGTGTAATTACCGTAATGGTGAGCACCGTACGCGCCTTTGCCGGTAAGTACAGCGCACAGAACCACCTGGGCATGAAACTCACGGCCTATTTCTGGCATTTCCTGGACCTGCTGTGGCTGTATTTGTTTATATTCCTGACGATTAAAACCTCGGCGTAGTTTAGACTCACTAAAAATTGGCGGAATTGTTGGCAATTTGTTAAAATCTGATTTTATTTGCAGGAAATTCCATTGCCTTTAATACAATAAAACATGGCAGATTCTACAAGTGTTACATCAAAAGGAAGTATTTGGGGAGGAGGCGTAGCTCCTTTCAACGTAAGTTACGGCAAAATGATGATGTGGTTCTTCCTCATCTCGGATGCCTTTACCTTCAGCTCGCTGCTGATCTCGTACGGCACCATGCGTAACAAGGCGGCCAATGAGCACTGGCCTTCGCCGGATGAGGTTTTTAACCACTTCCCGTTCACCGATGCGCATATCAAGCTGGCCTTCGTATCGCTGATGACCTTTATCCTGATCATGAGTTCGGTAACGATGGTACTGGCCGTAGAAGCCGGTCACCGTTTCGATAAAAAAGCAGTTGTTAAATGGCTTGTACTTACCATTATAGGCGGTCTGTTCTTCTTAGGTTCACAGGCCTGGGAATGGTACCACTTTATTACCGGTACGCACGATGGTAAACTGGTAGAAGTAATGAACGAGCAGGGCGTCTGGGAGACCATACGCATCTACGGGGCCAATATGCACCACAACGAGTACGGGGCCCAGCAGTTTGCCAACTTCTTCTTCTTTATCACCGGTTTCCACGGTTCGCACGTATTCTCGGGTGTGGTACTGAACGTAATTGCCCTGCTGATGGTACTGAACGGACGCATGGAACGCATCGGTCACTATGAGTTCGTGGAAAAGGTAGGTCTGTACTGGCACTTTGTAGACCTGGTATGGGTATTCGTATTCACCTTCTTCTACCTGCTCTGATCCCTGTAAGAAAATCAATATTAATCATCTGTAAAACGCTATAAGATATGTCAGGATTTCACATGGACAATTACCACCAGCACACCTACGTGCCGGGTCAGGAAATAGCCAAGCCGAATACACGCTGGATCTGGAAGGTATTCTTTATCATGCTGCTCGTTACCATCGTCGAGGTAGGTTTTGCCTTTGCGAACGATGCCGGTATGGGACAGACCCGTTTTATCAGCTTTACCGTTCAGAAATGGATCTTCATCGCTCTTACCCTGGTAAAGGCGTACTATATCATTTTCTCGTTCATGCACCTCGGTCACGAACGTTTCAACTTCAAGCTCACCATTTCACTCACTACCGTATTCCTGGTATACTTCATCGTACTGATGATGATGGAAGGATACGCACTGAGAGATGTGAAACTGAAAGAGCCCGATTTCTTCACCCGTACGTATAAAGATCACCATGCGGCCCCGGCGGCCGGTCACGGTGACGAAGCCCACGGAGAAGCTCATTCGGATGGTCATGCACACTAATTTACTGGCATAAAATTCAATAGCCCTCTTAACTCCGATTAAGAGGGCTTTTTCTTTAAAAAATGGGACAAAAAGTCAAAAAAATTGCAGTACTGTTCACCCTGTTCATACTACCGGCCCTGCTCTTTTACCTGATGGTATATACCGGCGTGCACAAGGTAAACAGGTTACATTTCTATGGTCCGCGTACCGTTACGGAAACCCAGCGCAGGGGCGCCACCGTATACGATACCACCTATCACAGCATACCGGCCTTTGCCGCCGCCAGCGACCTCAACGGGGTACCCTTCAGCTCTAAAACGGTAGAGGGCAAGATCTACCTGGCCCACTTCATCGATATGAGCCAGCTGCAGGATATTCCCAAAGAAGTTACCTACCTGGCCGCCGAAACCCTGCCCCTGTACCCCAGCGTAGAGTTTGTAAGCTTCCTGGAAAAGATGCCGGCCGGGCTCAAAATAGACCTACCCTCCGTTAAAACCAGCAAACTCAGCAACTGCGACGTACGCTGGCATTACGTGAATACGAGCGACAGCCTGGCCACGTACCTTAAAAAGGAAGGCTACTTTAAAAAAGATCCGCAGGATACCCTGAACACCGACCCCGGCAGCGTGGTACTGATAGACATGGAAGGCCACATCCGCGGGTACTACAACCCCGTGCTGCAATCCGACGCCAGCAACCTGAAAAAAGAAATTTCCATGCTTTACAAGGAATATGAACTTGCATTCAAAACACATAAATACATCGATTTTAACTAAGTCGCTGCTGGTACTCACCTTTCTGCTGAGCGCCTGCGGAGCAAAGAAGAACGGCTCCTCAGAATCCGCAGCAGTACAGCAACAGGTTGATGAGAACGCTCCCCTGCCCGTACTGGGCGAAAAAAAGATCGTGGACGGCCTGGAGGTACCCCACAGCATACGCCCCTTTTCTTTTACCGACCAGGACGGCAAACCCTTCACTGATAAGCAGGTAAAGGGCAAAATTTATGTGGCCGATTTCTTCTTTACTACCTGCCCCTCCATCTGCCCCAAGATGACCGGCAATATGAAACTGGCCTACGAAGCCTTCCGGAACGACAGCAATGTATACTTTGTTTCCCACACCATCGATCCCGAATTCGATACCCCGGAGGTCCTGAAACAATATGCCCGCGACAAGGCGTACGACGAGCCCCGCTGGCGCTTTCTCACCGGCGACAGGGACTCCATTTACGCCATCTGTGAAGAGGACTACATGGCCCATGCCGCACCCAGTGATAAAGAACCCGGCGGGTACATCCACAGCGGCTTCCTGGTGCTCGTAGACGGCAACGGACAGCTGCGCGGCGCCTACGACGGTACCGTACAGGGCAAGGCCGAAGACCTGATCCGCGATATCCACAAACTGAAAAAAGAAGCTTCTCAATAAAACAATTCTCATGTTAGCACCCGTTATAAAAAAGAACGACCGCAAGGCCAACCTGCTCATCGGCACGGTATCCTTTGTGGTATTTGCCGTAATCGTTATCCTCGGACGCGTACAACTGAAAACAGATCTCGGTTTCGACGTACACGTATTTGCAAAGATCAATGCCATTATCAATACCACGGTAAGCATACTGCTGGTGCTCGGACTCATTGCCGTTAAACAGAAACAGTACCTGAACCACAAAAAGATCATGCTTACGGCCATGGTACTTTCCTGCCTGTTCCTGGTATCGTATATCGGCCACCACCTGTTTGCCGGCGAGGCAAAATTTGGCGGCACGGGCAGCATACGCATCGTATACTATGTGGTCCTGGTCACGCATATTTTCCTGGCGGCCGTGATCATGCCCTTTATCCTGTACACCACCTACCGCGCCCTTACCGGCGAATGGCCCCGGCACCGCCGCCTGGCCAAAATTACCTGGCCCATCTGGTTCTACGTGGCTGTTACAGGCCCCATTGTGTATTTACTGATCAGTCCGTACTACCAGTAATTCTATAGCATTTTAGCAAGTTTAACACACAAAAGCGTCTGCACTTTTATACCTTTGTATCATGAAAAGAACGGGGATATACGCCGCACTTTTACTGGCCCTGGCCTTTAGTGCGCCTGCAGCTTCCGAAAGCCATGCCCAGTGTACGGTTTGCCGCGCCACGGTAGAGAATTCCGAAGGCGACAAAGGCGAACTGAAAAAAGGCGTGAACAACGGTATCCTGTACCTGATGGGTATACCCTACGTAATACTGGTAGGCACCGTAATACTGGCCGTGCGTTACCGCCGGGCAAAGAAAGAAGAAGAAGAACTGATGCGTCGCGACGCGCAAAACAACACACAGATATGATTCACCCCTGGCACGAGCTCAGCAATACCGGAATGCCCCAGGGCCTGGTAGAATGTCTTATTGAAATTCCGAAAGGCAGCAAGGTAAAATACGAACTGGACAAGGCCAGCGGACTTCTTCGCCTGGACCGCGTACTGTTCTCCTCCGTGATGTACCCGGCCAATTACGGTTTTATTCCCCAGACACTCGACGGCGACGGCGATCCGCTGGACATACTGGTGATCTGCAGCGAGCGTATCGAGCCCATGTGCATCGTTACCGCCAAGATCATCGGGGTAATGTACATGATGGACCAGGGCGAGCAGGACCGCAAGATCATTGCCGTGGCGGCCAACGACATTTCCGTGAACTACATCAGCGACATCAATGAACTACCCCCGCATACCATGCTGGAAATGAAACGCTTTTTCCTGGACTACAAAACCCTCGAAAAGAAAAAGGTAGAGATCGAGGAATTCGGCAACCGTGCCCAGGCGCTGGACGTACTGGCATACTGCCAGCAGCACTACCTGGAAGTATATCCCACAAAATAATTCCGGCCCCTGCGCCAAACAAAAAGAAGCTTAAAAGCCTTGTGGCTTTGACGGCATATTTTATCTTTGCAGGCAAAAGGCAGAGATATGGCGGAATTCAACGTAAATAAAGCCTTCCTGGAAGATATCCGCTCCGCTATCGATGCACGTCAGTCATCGAGCATTAAAGATATTTTTGGTGAATTACACCCTTCCGACATCGCCGAAACGCTGTACAGGCTTTCGAAAGATGAAGCTATTTTCGTATTCTCCTGTCTTGACGAAGAACAGGCCGCCGAAACGCTGACCTTCCTCGACGAGGAGATCCGGCCCCGCTTCATGCAGCTTTTTACGCCTACGGAGATCGCCGAACGCGTGATCGACAACCTCGATTCCGACGACGCCGCCGATATCATCTCCGCCCTGCCCGAAGAACAGCAGAAAGAAGTACTTTCCAAGATCACCGACTTTGAACAGGCCAAGGACATTGCCGACCTGCTCGGTTATGACGAGGACTCTGCCGGCGGTCTGATGGCCAAGGAGCTGGTAAAGGTACACCTGGAAAATACCCTGATACAGTGCGTACGCGAAATACGCAAACAGGCCGAGGAACTCGACGATCTGTATGCCATTTACGTGGTAGACGACCGCGACATACTGGTAGGCCTGCTGCCCCTGAAACGCCTGCTGCTGGCGCCGACCACGGCCAACCTGCAGGGCATCATCGACACCAATGTGGTTTCCGTAACCGCCACGGCCACCCGTGAAGACGCAGCCGCCATCATGGAAAAATACGACCTGGTAGTACTGCCCGTGGTAGACGAACTGGGCCGCCTGATGGGCCGCATCACCATCGACGACGTGGTAGACGTGATCAAGGAAGAGGCCGAACGCGACTACCAGCTGGCATCCGGTATCTCCGAAGACGTAGAGGCCGACGACAAAGTGTGGGTACTTTCGCGCGCCCGTCTGCCCTGGCTGCTCATCGGACTGGTGGGCGGTATCGCGGGTTCACGCATTATCGGCGCCCATGAGTCCACCCTGCAGATACACCCCGAAATGGCGTTCTTTATCCCCCTCATTGCGGCCATGGGCGGTAATGTGGGTGTACAGTCCTCGGCCATCATTGTACAATCCCTGGCCAATAAATCCATACAGAGTAACGGCATCTGGCAGCGCCTGCTGAAAGAACTGGGCGTAGGCCTCATCAGTGCCCTGGTATGTGCCCTGCTGCTGCTGGGTTACGCACTTTTCTTCGCCGATAGCCTTTCCATAAGCCTTACGGTGAGTATTGCGCTTTTCACCGTTATCATCTTTGCCTCCATCATGGGCACGCTTATTCCCCTGCTGCTCGATAAGATCAATATAGACCCCGCCCTGGCCACAGGCCCCTTTATAACCACGGGGAACGACCTTACGGGGATGTTCATCTATTTTAGTATCGGACGTCTCCTGTACGGACTTTTCTAAGGCAATTCCTGCAGGTATTCCGCAATTACGCGCGGGTAATGCTCCCATTCCAGTTTTTGTACGCGGGCCGCAATGGCAGCGGCATCATCGTCCGTCTGTACCGGAACGAAGGCCTGGAACAATACACGGCCTTTGTCGTATTCTTCGTTCACCAGGTGGATGGTAATGCCCGTTTCCGCTTCCTGTGCCGTACGCACCGCTTCGTGTACGTGCATGCCATACATACCTTTGCCGCCGTATTTGGGCAGCAGGGCCGGGTGAATGTTCACAATACGGCCGGGAAAAGCCTCAATAAGCTCGTCCGGTATTTTACGCAGAAAACCGGCCAGTACGATCAGATCTATATCCTTTTCGAGCAATACCTCCAATAAAGGTTTCTCACAGCTCAGGAAGGCATTATTTACCACGTAGAGCTTTACACCCTCGGCCAGCATGCGCGACGCAAAAACGGAATCCGTGCGGTTGGTCACCGCCAGGCTTACTTCGTAACTGCCCGTCTGCCGGGCATATTCCAGTATTTTAACTGCATTTGTACCTGTTCCTGAGGCAAATACCGCGATCTTCTTCATGATTCCGCTTCACAGATTTTCTGCAAAGGTGCGAAACTCCGGCCTTTAATTCAACAACAGGCGCAAAAGCCTTAGTGCAGGATCACTTTTTTGGTCTCGGAAACGCCCGTCGTCCGGTAAATCTTCAGGTAATACACGCCTCTTGCCAGTGAACCTACGGGTATGGTCCAGCGGTCGTAATTCTGCTGGGCCCTTACCTGGCAGAGCTTGCCGGAAACATCGAACAGTTCGAGATGATCTACATTTTCCGCTTCCAGGAACAGGTGATCCTCTGCCGGATTGGGATAGATCCGCAGGCTGTCGGCCGCGCCGAACAATACCGAACGAACGCCTTTAATCTCTGTGGTACCGTCAAGATCGGTCTGTGAAAGACGATAATACGAAACGCCGCTGAGCGGAAAAACGTCCTGTAAAGTATACTGCAGCGGCTGGTTCGAGTTACCGGCACCCGTTACGGTGCCCAGCAGGCTCCAGTTGCTGTTGTTTGCGGAACGCTCTATGGTAAAATAGGCATTGTTCACTTCGGAGGCCGTCTGCCACTGCAGGTTTACCAGGCGCCTGGCCGCATCGGGCAGAGCATCGAAGGAGAGCAGTTCTACCGGCAGCGGCACCATTGTACGGTATGCAAACGTAAAATAGCTGCCGTCCGGGAGATCATACAGGGTCTCAAAATCGTCACCGTTCTGCCACATATTTACCACAGTGTATCCCGTGCTGAAGTCGTCGTTCGTGGTCTTTACCAGCATCACCGGGAAGGCATAGCCAGGAAGCGCAGGAAGCCGGGTGGCTTACGCGGAAGTGGACGAAGGTATGCGGATAAGCACCGCTCCCGGGTTGCCGCTCTTGCGTGCCCGCCAGGTACGTGCAATGCGCTCCGTAACAGGCAGTCCCACCGGTGCCGAACCCCAGGTAACGGCCCCGTTATTATCTCCGGTCACCAGGTAGCAGCTATCGGGCAGTACACCGGTATTGGCCGCATTTGTAGCCGCGATCACGCCGCCTCCGCCTAGGGTGATGAGGGCGCCGGCATGCACACTTTTTGACTGGCGCTGATACAACTGCTGGCAGTTTTCCCGGCCGATACCGGTTATCCGCCGGTCGTATACAATGGTGGTCCCCGCTTCGTCCGACTCAAAAATGACACTGCCGTTGCAGGAAAGATAATCCGCACTGATGCTGATGCCATACTTGATGCCGAGATACGAACTGATACGCTGTACTTCATTATTGGTAAGGGCTTCCGGGTAGGTGATCACTTCAGCGATCAGGCTGCTGCCTGCAGGGGTACCGTTGGAGTGGCTGCCGATCTGCGAGGGGCGGTTGGTAAAGGTCTGTACGGTGGTGCTGGTCTGGCTGCTCTGCATATTCATAAACAGGGTGCTGCCCGAGGCTCCGTTGTAACGCGAGGTCCATATCCAGGGCTGCAGACCGGCCGCAGGCGGCGAATTGGGGAATATATTGACAGTCCCGTTGAACAGGGCCGGGTTCACAGCCGCATTGCTCAACTGCTGACGCACACAGGTGGTACAGTTGGCCCCCGTACTGCCCAGGATATTCTTTGCCGTGGTATTTTCCTGCTGAAAGACCACGAAGGTACTGTAGGGATTGCCGTTCCCATTGGTCAGGTTCTGGAAGGTATTCAGGTACTGGGCCCCGAAACGTACATAAGGATTGTAGTTAAGTCCCTGTGTAAGGAATACCGGCCGCAACGCCGTAGCGGACTGACTGGCATTATTTGCCTTGCCGGATTTATCGGCCCAGTCGGGCACCGGCGCCAGGTTGGTCATGGTACCGGGGCCGTTATTGGCCTTGAGCCAGAGCGATGGCTGCTTCACAACGCCACCCGGCAGTTCTTCGGGGACCAGGCTCAGCGCCGAGGCATTATAGGCTACAAAAGCCACATCACTCTGCCCGGAAAGTTCAATACGGAAGGTGGTAATGCTGCCTATATTTCCGGGTGTTATGCCAAATCCAGCCAGGTCGGTGGCCCAGAGCCGCAGCGGGCGGCTGGTATTGGTAAAACCGGCGGTGAGCGTCCGGGTGGGCGTGGTCTCATAAAAATCCGCGGTCCAGTTACCCAATACGTTCAGGGCGGAAAGGTTGATGCTTACCTCGTTGTCCACCAGCTGCCCCGAAGCGTTGCGGAAGCTGTACTTATCGGCTGTGGCCGAAGGGCTGGCGATCTGTGTAATGATAATGTCGGGGATACCGTCGCCGATATTGCCCGCCTGCATATTGTTCACGTCGAAAGACAGGAAACCCACCGGCAGGTTGGCTATGCCCGTCCCCAGGTTCAGGCCCTGCGGACCGTCCATCAGGTAGTACGACAATGCCGCGGAAGGCGCCGGCACCGAAGGACCCGGATTTACACCATCGTACAGGGCGCCCAGGCCCAGTTTGGTATTGGTCGTGAGCGTACCCGGAACCGCCGATACCCCGATGGCCTTATAGATGCGGGGCGTGAACGTGAGTCCGTTGGCGGTAAGCACGGCATCGTTCACCCCGGTGGAATAGCGCACCGAATCGTAGGTAAAAGCCAGCAGGTTATGACTGTTTACAGGCAATACCGGATTGATATTGCCCACGCCGCTGCGCCAGTAGCCGTTAAAATCCGTTACAATTTCGTCAACCTGGTTACCTATCTGTCCGAAGGAAGACAGGCTACCGGCGATACTCCATACAAAAGCGGTGATGAGAAGGTGTTGACGGTGAGGAAAATCTTGTAACATAAACTTCTGAGATCCAAAAAATGATGCGGGAGGGCAAACGACCGGCATTTTTTGAAAAACAGAGCGTTCCTGATCAATATGTATACAAAAATACGAGGAATAGGCCTGTATGGTTACATTCGGCGTATTAAATTAACGTATACGCACTTTTTTCAGCCTAAAGTTAAACAAACGGTTTCCTCAGCGATTTTACACGCTGAGTGCCCGCAGCAAGGTTTTTTAATGTGTTGAAAACCATCTGTCGTTCCGGGTAAAAAATCCGCCGGCAGGCCGTCGTATAAATTCGTAAAATCAGAGAGGAATCTCTATTTTTACCGGCGGTATGTTATCCCTAAAACAAATTCAGGAACCGGTAAAGGCCGATATGCAACGCTTTGATCAGCTGTTCAGAGACAGTATGAAAAGCAATGTATACCTGCTCGATACCGTAACGCGCTATATCGTAAAACGTAAAGGCAAACAGGTTCGGCCCATGTTCGTCTTTTTATCGGCCGGCACCTGCGGAACCATTTCAGAGCGTACCGACCGGGCCGCCACCCTTATTGAACTGCTGCATACCGCCACCCTGGTACACGACGACGTGGTGGACGACAGCAATGAACGCCGCGGGTTCTTCTCCATCAATGCTTTGTGGAAGAACAAGATAGCCGTACTTATCGGGGATTTCCTGCTTTCGAAAGGACTGCTGCTTTCCGTGAACAACAGCGACCACGACCTGCTGCGCGTAACCAGTGAGGCCGTACGCCTCATGAGCGAGGGTGAGCTGCTGCAGATCGAAAAGGCCCGCCGCCTGGACATTACCGAAGACGTTTACTTTGAGATCATCCGCCGCAAAACGGCGTCCCTCATTGCGTCCTGCTGCGCCTGCGGAGCCCTCTCGACCGGCGCCGATGAAAAAACGGTGGAAATCATGCAGCGTTTCGGCGAGTACGTGGGCATCGCCTTCCAGATCAAGGACGACCTGTTCGATTATGCGCAGTCGTCGCTCATCGGTAAACCCACCGGCATCGACATAAAGGAGCAGAAAATGACCCTGCCTCTCATCAATGCCCTTTCCACCGCCGACGCCAAAACCAAAAAACGGGTGATCTCTACGGTAAAGAACAACAACAACGATCCTAAGAAAGTAGAGGAAGTGCTCGATTTTGTAAGACATTCCGGCGGACTGAAATACGCCGAGGAAAAAATGTTCTGGTACCGCGACGAGGCCTTGCAGATGCTGAATGCCTTCCCCGACAGTGTATACAAAAGATCACTGGCCGACCTGGTTAATTTTTCCATAGAACGTAATTTCTAAAACATGCCGCTGCCCCGGACGCCCATACCCGCCCAGTGGCTGTTCCCGGGGATCATCTTCCGCGGCGATGCCCGCGGAAACGCGGTATACCTCACTTTTGACGATGGTCCCGATCCGCAGGCCACGGCTTTTGTACTGCAGACCCTGGCCGCACACAACGCAGAGGCCACTTTTTTTGCGGTGGGCGAAAATGCCCAGAAATATCCTCAGTTGCTGGAGCAGATCGCCGCCGGGGGCCACTGCCTGGGCAATCATACCATGAAGCACCTCAACGGTTTTCATACCCCGCTGCGGCAATACCTGGCCGATACCGAACACTGCCGGCTTGCCCTGGCTCCGAACCCGGCCTACAGACCGCTGTTCCGTCCGCCGTACGGACGTATCACACCCGCACAGTACCTGCGTTTGCGCCGCCAGTACCGCGTAGTGCTGTGGGACGTGATCGCAGAAGATTACCGCACAGACTGGCATGCAGAAGCCTGCCTGCAGAAGCTGAAAAAACAGACGCGACGGGGTTCCGTGATCGTATTTCACGACAGCGCGCGTTGTCTTCCCATGTTACGGCAGGTGTTACCGGCCTACATGGAATTCCTGGGCAGCTGCGGACTGCAAAGTAAATCGCTGGATCAGATCTGAACGGACAGCTTGGCGTCCAGTTCGGCAATAACGTAACTTTCGGGCAATGCACCGGAACGTCTCCAGATACATTCACCGTTATAAAAGAGCATACTGGTAGGCAGACCTTCGATGTTGTACTTCTCGCGCATTACGGGCGATTTTTCCACATCGGCCTTGATGACCCGGATACGGTCTCCGAAGGTCGACTCCACCTTTTTCAATACAGAATTCATAAGCTTACAGGGTGAACACCAGTCGGCATAGAATTCGATAAAAACAAACTGGTTGCCTTCAACGGCTTCCATTAATTTTGATTCAGAAGGCATATAATTCCTAAGTGAATACAAAGGTATGTACATTTTAGGCAAAAAGCGTACTTTTATCGTTAATTAGGAATAATTTCACTAAACGATCATTCCAGGTTTGTAATGCTATTCAACAAAAAATTCATTTTCAGCGATGTAGAGCTCCAGGCCATCCAGCAGCGTATTGTGGATTGCGAGCATGAAATTTCGGGCGAAATACGTATTGCCTACGCCACGGCCAGCAACACCTATACCTCGGCGGCGCTCTGGGGCGGCGTATGGTTCATGTGGACGGGCACCCTGGTGTACCTGCTGGTGGAAGAACTCTTCTATAAAAACTCATTCATCGCCTTTTTCCAGGTAAATTACCTTGTACTTCTGCAATCCATCTTATTTATCGGGGGCGCTCTGCTCACATCGCGTTCCTTTGCACTGAAACGTTTATTCAGCCGCAAAAAATCGCGTACGGAATCCGTGAAAGAAAAAGCCGAAACCATTTTTCTCGAAAAAGAGATATTTGCCACCCGGCAGCGCACCGGTATACTTATCTATATAAGCCTGCTGGAGCACCAGGTATACATATTGCCCGATACCGGCATCAAAGCGCGCGTAAAGGACAAGGAATGGAAAGCGGTCACAGGTATGATCGTGGCGGGCATCAAACGTAAAAAACCCGCCGACGGCACCCTGGAAGCCATTACGGCCTGCCGCGACCTGCTGCTGAAAAACGGCTTCCGCGCCACTCCCGACGATACCAATGAATTACCGAACGATATTATCCTGGCATAGCAACATGAAAAAAACGGCTCTTGCAGCTTTTCTCTGGCTGGTTTTCCTCACCCTGCTTCCGGGACAGACGGCCATTCCGCCCCTGGGCAGGACACACATCACAGACCAGGCCGGTATACTCGACCCCAGCACCGAAAGCATGCTCGAGGCTACCATACAGCAGGAAGAGGACAGCACTTCCAACCAGATCGTGATACTTACGCTCAGCACACTGGGCGACGAGACCATCGAGGAATATTCCGTACGTGCCTTTGAGCAGTATGCCCTGGGACAAAAAGATAAAGACAACGGTATACTTATTGTCTTCGCCCTCAATGAAAAAAAGGTACGTATCGAGGTCGGGCACGGCCTCGAGGGCGCCCTTCCGGACGCACGTTGCGGCAAGATCATACAGAAGGACATGATCCCTTCTTTCCGCGAAGGCAATTACGAACAGGGCATCGTAAATGGCGTACACTCCATAATAAGCGCCATACACGGCGAATACACGGCCGACGCGGATAACAGCTTTCATTTCAGGACCTGGCACCTGGTCGTGATCATCCTGCTGGTGATCATTGTACTATCGGTAGTACTTCCCAAAAGCGGCAGCGGCCGTGGCGGCGGAGGCACCTGGTACAGCGGCGGCTACTATGGTGGCTGGGGCGGAAGCAGCTGGGGCGGCGGTGGAGGAGGCTGGTCCGGCGGTGGTGGCTGGAGTGGCGGAGGCGGCGGTTCCTCCGGGGGCGGAGGCGCATCCGGCGGCTGGTAAAATTGTGTATATTTCCACTGCATAAAACAATACGGTATGCAGTATTTTTCTCATAAAACCATCTGGGTCACCGGGGCCTCTTCCGGCATCGGCGAAGGGCTTGCCAAAGCGCTCGATCACGAAAACAGTACGCTTATTCTTTCCAGTCGCCGGCTGGCCGAACTACAGCGCGTAGCTTCCGGTATGCAGAAGGCCCGTGTGTTCCTGGCACCTTTCGACATTACTGATCGTGCTGCCGTGCAGAAAGCCGTTACGGAGGTACTGGTCCAGACCGGGCAGAAGCTCGATATCCTTGTGAACAACGCAGGCATCAGTCAGCGTGCCCTGGCGCAGGAAAGCAAGATCGAAGTGGACGAACTGCTGATGCAGGTGAACTATACCAGCCAGGTCTTTCTTACCAAACTGTTGCTCCCCGCCCTGAAGCAGAGCAGCAGCGGACAGATCGTAGTTATTTCGAGCGTTATGGGCAAAATGGGCACCCCGTACCGTTCGGGCTATGCGGCCTCCAAACATGCGCTGCACGGTTATTTCAACTCCCTGCGGGCCGAGCTGCACCAGACACCCGTACAGATTACGCTTATCTGTCCGGGCTTTGTACGCACGCCCATTACCATGCACGCCCTCACCGGCGACGGCAGTCCGCTGAACCAGATGGACAAAGGCACTGACGGCGGCATAGACCCCGCCCATTTTGCACAGAAAGTGCTGCGGGCAGTGAGCAAACGCAAGAATGAAGCGGTGATCGCCGGCAAAAAGGAGAAGTTTGGTATATTTATGAGCCGGTTCTTTCCCGCCATTTATGCAAAACTGATCACGAAGATCAGTGTGCGGTAAAAAGATCTACATATTAAATTTCGCGGCACAATAAAAAGCGCCGTTTCATGCTCACCTAATGAAAGTAATTAACTATGAGCCATATAACGGAGCTACGGTTTGCCGCCGCCACCGCCGCCCCATCCTCCGGGGCTTCTGAGATTTTTATTTTTTTTGTTGAGCATCTTCTTTATAAGTGTTGAATAAGACCTTAGAGGTATCCTTTTTATTGAAAATCACATCAGAAACTAATTTTTCGGTACCATTTCCACGAATGACTCCATCCTTTTTGATTTCATCCTCAGAATCAATTTCAAAAGGAGTTCTATGTTTATACTTATACGTAAAAGCAATCGGTTCGGATAAAAGATTTTCTAAAAAAAAGTTATAGTTCTCCGTGTAACCTAATACTCCGCTTAAAAACCAGTTATTCTCATCCGTGGAATCACTACCAAGGGGAACCCAAACACTGAAGGACAGAGAAATTTTTGCCATTCCGTTTCCCTGCACAGGATAATCCAGTTCAAGCTCCCAGGATTCCGGGCCCTTAAACTCCTGAACATCTCCATCGAAGATATGGACTGGTTCTACCAGCTGTTTCTTAGCTCTTCCATTTATATGCTCGACCGACATTTTGGATATATAACCCCATTTCCCGCTCACACAGGGACCCGGTTCCACTTTCGCCTTTATATTAACCGGTATTTCATCATCCTCACACATGTTTACCGTAGTAAAAGTCATATGTGCATTTACGAAAATATGTTTCTTTTCAGGATCAATCTCTTTGATTTTAAGATTCACTTTATACATTTTGTTAAAAGAAAGCATGGCTTTTATTTCCCGATGCAGCTGGTTGTCAGCAGCTTTTGTCATATGAATGCCGTTTGCAAGTGAGGACACCCGGATGTAAAAACTCTCTTCTCTTAACAATTTGGTAGAAAGAATGAGACCTATAAAACCAATTCCGAAGAAAAACAAATCTTCCGAAAAAGATGGGAACCAGGAATCATAAAATCCCTCATTTAACCTAAGCCGACCATTTAGCAATCCTCTTAATCCCCCCGCATTATTTCTTATTACGAACCAGCAGATACAAAGCAACAGGTATAAGATTATCAGTATGCTGAAACGCCCCCAGACATGACTGAGTCGTTTAAGCATAAAGTAATAACCAAGACGATTAATCGCTCTGTTAATGCGTCGTTTTATTCTTTTGGCAAGTGATTTTTTCTCTTTCTCAAGGCAAACAGAACATATTGTAGTAGAAGGCATTGGTATAACATTTGAGTTCAATATAAGGAATTAAAAAACAAAATGCATTTCATTTTTTCCGCAAAAATTATCGGTAGTATTTCTGACAGACCGGCAAAAAAAAACCCGGATCCTGTCCGGGTATTCATGTGTAAAAAGTTATACAGCTTTTGTGCATCCGGAGGGACTCGAACCCCCAACCGACAGAACCGGAATCTGCTATTCTATCCATTGAACTACGGATGCGTGCTGCAAAAGTAGGATTTTTAGCGGATATAATGCAGCCCGCACACCAATTTCACTAATTTTGCGTTAATGATGATCATGAACCTGAAAAAGACCATACTTACAGGGCTGTTGACAGGCTTGCTGGCCATGGCGTATGCACAGAACGGCCCCATGTTTTCCTGGCAGAGTTTTCTTCCCTATTCCGAATCGTACACTGCCGCCGAAGCCGGCGAATATGTGTTTATAGGCACCAAGACCGGCCTGTACCGCGTGGCGAAGGAAGATCTTTCCATACGCAGATTCGCCAAAGAAGATGGTATGGCCGACCAGTTCATTACCGCCCTGGCCTACAGCAGCACCGCCGAAGCGCTGATCATCGGCTACAAGAACGGCAATATCGATGTATACAAAGACAATACATTCTCCAACTACCCCGATATCATCAACTCCAACTCCGTTTCCGACAAGGAAATTTATTCCATTACCACCTACCGCAACATGGCCTATATCTGCGCAGGCTTCGGCATCAGCAGTTATGACCTGAATACCTTCAAGTTCATCGGCACCGTAAAATTTCAGCCCATGAACGCCCCGGAGATCGGTGTAAAGGACATTTTTGTGGATGACGACAATATGTACGCCGCCACCGAAAAGGGCGTCTATTACTACTCGGACAATAATCTCTTCGAAAATTTCGAGTCCTGGACACCCGTACCCGGACTGAATACCGGTTCCTATACGCATGTAGACGAATACAACGGCAAGATCCATGCGCTGTATTCCGGGAAACTGAGCCTGAATGCCGATGAAAAGGACACCGTTTTCGTACTGAACGGCGGCGGCAGTATTTCCCCGCTCACGGAGTTTTACGGCAAAACGCTCAACGGTCTCAACAGCGGTCGTAACAGGCTCTGCATAACCATCGCCCCCACTTCCGGCAACAACGGCAGCGTGGTGGTAAAAGATGCCGACGGCTCTACGTACATCAATGTTTCGAACAGCTTTTTCGTGAACCCGCGCACGCCCATCGTTACCAGTGACAACCGCGTGTGGGTTCCGGACGCGTATTTCAGCTTGCTGGTATGTTCAGCGCCCAATGAGTTCCGGCTCATTTACCCGCAGGGGCCCTTTACCAACAAGTCGCGCAAGATCGACGTGTACGAGGGGAAACTCGCCGTGGCTTCCGGCAGCCTGAACAACGGTTTCGGACCGGTGCTCAACAGCGACGGGATCTTCTTTTACGACGGTACCGACTGGAAATACCAGAACGGCAGCAACCAGCCGCTGATGCAGAACACCTACGACTACAACGATATCATACGCCATCCCACCGATCCTACGGTGTATTACGCCTCGGCCATTTACCAGGGCGGACTGTTTCGTTTTAAGGACAATGTATGTACCGATGTTTACAATAACGCTACAACCGGCGGTGTACTCGGAGATACCAATTCCACCTCGATCCATGCGCTGGCCTTCGACAGCCAGGGCAACCTGCTTATGGCCAATGCCGGCACCAATAAAGCGCTGGCCATTATGAAGCCCGACGGCAGTTTCAGCAGTGTGTCCGTACCGGGCATCAACAGTTCGGACCGGGTGGTGAAAATTATACCCGTAACCGACGAAATACTCTGGATGGCCGTATACAACAAGGGCATCGTGGCCATAAAACATACCGATTACGCCATTTCGAACATACGCCTGCTTACCAATGCCATCGGCAGCGGCAAACTGCCTTCGCTGCAGGTAACGTCCATGGCTCGCGATAAGGACGGTGAAATATGGGTGGGCACCGGCGACGGGTTCACCATTTTTTACAATCCTTCTTCCGTATTTGAATCCGGGGTAAATATCGATGCCTCACAACCCGTGGTAAAGGCCGATGACGGCAATAACGAGCCCGTGCTGAAGGGCGCCAACGTATACGGCATTGCCGTGGACGGAGGGAACCGCAAATGGATCAGCATGGTAGGTTCCGGCGCCACCCTGCTCAGCGACGACGGGTTTACCATCCTCGAATCCTTTACCAAGGCCAACAGTCCGCTGCTTTCGGACATTGTGTACAGCGCCGATATCGACGGTGTTTCGGGCGATGTGTATTTCAGTACCGATATCGGTATCTGCGCCTACCGCTCCGACGCCACGGAGGCCGAAGATCAGTTCAGCGATGTATACGCCTTTCCCAACCCGGTACGCCCGGGCTATACGGGTTATGTGACCATCAAGAACCTGGCCCAGGACGCCGAAGTGAAAATTACGGACGTGAACGGTCAGCTGATCTACGAAACCGTTGCCAACGGCGGCACCGCGGTATGGAACATGGAATCGTTCGGCGGGCACCGTGCCAAAAGCGGCATATACCTGGTATTTGCCAACGGCACCGAAAAAAAGGTAAAGCACGTAGCTAAAATCCTGGTAATGCAATAGCCGTATGGAACTGGCAACCGAAGCCATCGTTATTCACAGTGTAAAGTACAGCGACAACAGTCTTATTGTAAAACTACTCAGTCCGGGCGGTTTACAGAGTTACATGGCACGCGGCGTGCAAAGCCGGGCCAGCAAAACCCCGGCTTCCGTTTTTTCGCCCCTGGCCCTGCTGCATATCGAAGCCAGCCTAAAAAAACAGGGCAATTCCATTAGTATACTAAAATCAGCCGCTTTTGCCGAACCCCTGTACCGTTCCTATGCACGTCCGGCCCGGCAGGCCATACTTATGTTCTATGCCGAAGTAAGTTACGAGGTACTGAAGCACGACCATCACCAGGAATATGCCGAGATCTACGATTTTCTGAAAGAAAGCATCCTGGAACTGGAGCACAGCGAAGAGCTGCCGCCTGCCCTGCCCCTGCTTTTTATGCTGCGCATGGCCCGGCTTTTAGGCTTCGGCATGCTGAGCGATATGCCTTGCGAAGAGCCCTGTTTTCACCTGGGGGAAGCCCGTTTTATCCATTATGCCGCCGCCATGCCCGAAATGCTCGTACAGGGCCGCTGCGCAAGGCTGCTGGGCGATATGCTCAGCGAAGACCAGTGCCCCGAAGGCTATACCCGCGAGGAACGCAACGAACTGCTGCGTAAGCTGATCCTGTACTTCCAGCTGCATTTCCATGCCGGGTTCCGGGTACAGAGCCACGAAATACTGAGCGTGGTACTGGGCGCTTAAAAACGCGAGAGAATATTTTTAACCGACTGTATGTAGGAACCGGGGAACAGGTTCACGTGTACCAGCAGCGGGTAAATATTGCAGATGTCCAGGCGTTTCTGCCAGCCCGGCTGCAGGGGATAGGCCTCGTCGTACGCTTCGTAGAATTCCAGGTCGAAACCACCGAAAAGGCGGCTCATACCCAGGTCCATTTCCCGGTGACCGTAATACACGGCCGGGTCGTAGATGGCGGCTTCGCCGGAGAGGGTGCACATAAAGTTACCGCCCCAGAGGTCGCCGTGCAGGAGGGCCGGTTTTTCCTCCGGGAAAATTTCATCGAGTTTCGTATACAGGCTCTCCATTTTCTTTACCACGCCGGCATCGGCTTTGTTATTGTCCACGGCCAGTTTCAGCATGGGCTGCAGGCGGTTCTCAATAAAAAAGGTACTCCAGCGGGTATGCGGGGTATTTACCTGGCGCAGGGAGCCGCAGTAATTATCTTCATCCAGTCCGAAGGTATCGTTCGTATGGCGGTGCAGGGCTGCGATCTGTTGTCCGAAGTCTTCCCAGAAGCCGAATTCAGGGTCACCGGTCTCCAGCAGTTCCATGAGCAGGTATCCGTGCGGGCCTTCTTCGTAGGCAGCGTATGCCTTGGGTACGCGTATACACTGGCAGGAGCCGAGGAGTTCGAGTCCTTTTTTCTCGGCACGGAAAAGTCCGCGTTTATCCGACAGGTTATTCCATTTTGCAAAAAAAGAACCTACGGTTGTGCGCAGAACCAGGGCTTCGTTGATGGAACCGCCCCCTCTTTTTTCCATGTTGAGAATTCCCGCGCCGGAGCCAAAGCTCTGACGCAGCATGTTTTCCAGTGCATCTTGTACTTCGGGAAGTATCATATTCAAAATATTTTTCTTCAGATTACAAAAAAATGTATTTTTGTGCTCCCGAAATCGAAGGGCGTAATAAGAAATTAACAACGCTTTGTAAGTTTCGGCGCGGTGCCCCGGGGTATACGGCCGCAAACGGACCCGAAGTTCTTTCATGTATTGAAATACTCTGTTATATAGAGGACCTTTTTATACGGGGGATTAGCTCAGTTGGCTAGAGCGCTTGCATGGCATGCAAGAGGTCATCGGTTCGAATCCGATATTCTCCACTACAGCCGTTTTGTCGAACCGACGAAACGGCTTTTTTATTTTCCACGGTTCTCATCCTCCCGGCAGATCGGTCAAAAAACTGATCCTGAGCCGCTAACAGCCTGTATTTCACCTGCCACCTTTCTATTTTGCAGCCCGGAAAAGTCCCCGTAAAAAACAGGGTTTTTCCTCTTTTTTTCTTCTGTTTCTTATTGCTTATTTGCCGCCAATTTCAATTAATACTTCTTAAAAAAGAATAAAAACTAAAATTTATGAAGTAAAAGTATATATTTACACTGTGTTTATCTCATTCTTCGGAAACTAAATACCCCTAATAACGTAAAGCTATGAAGAAAACAATCCTTAGTGCAGTAGTCCTGCTGCTGGTATTATCGTGCAAGCGGGAGGAAGACGTAAAACAGGCAATGAATACGGCTAAAAGCAGTACGTCGTCCGAAATTGTGGAATTCTTTGATAGTGCTACTGAAAAAGCATATCGTTTTTCATTTAGTGATTTGTATACACCGGAAGTAACGTATACTCATGAAGTTCTTGAAGGAGAAGGAGCACCAACAGAAGAAAAAACCGTATTACTGCTGAAACCGCAGGACTATCAGATCCTGCCTTCTGCGTCTCAGAGTGACCTCAGCGTACGATTTCTAAAACAGGTTTATGTAATTACGCCCCAAGCCCCCGCAAACCCGGTGGCTCTTTCCCCCGGTACTGTTTTTGTTGTGTCTTGTCTATGCCGCGGTATTGAAGAGCCCGGGACCTGTCTCATTGGTTATTCTTACAACAACCCGGAACATAGCTCCGTAACCGTTACCTGCACACAAGGTACGTGTAAAAAGAAATGCAAAGTTTCTTCACGTGAAGAATTAAGTATTAGTGCAGGAAGCACCGTGATCTATGCCAAATAACAATTCTTAAAGAAGCATGAAAAAAGTACTTCATATATTGTTTATTACTTGTCTGCTGCCAGCTTGTAATGAAGCAGACAACACTGCATTTAGTGCAAAAAAGGCTACAATAACAGAAGTGTTTATTGGGAAAAATGCAGAGACAGTAACTGTTATGCAGGTGATTCAACAGGATGAAACTACAACTATAAAATGGCAAAACAAACCTAAAGTCGCTAATGACGAACCTGTTTCCTTTAGAATAATGGATGAGAGTATAACCTCATTTGATAAAGATGGAGAAGAAACGGTTGTTAACCTAATCGTAAATCAACAATACTACTACATTCCCGCAGACAACCCTGAATCCCCGGTTAACATAATGGTAGGAAGCGGTGGACACACCCAGGTAAGAATAAAGTGTAAATGTACAATACTTGCTTCTATGTTCGGAGGTAAATGTAAAGGGTACGGGTATATTGTAAACAATAACTTCCATGCAATGTGCGATGTAGACGATGCCTGCCTGTTCTGTGAGGCAGAAGTAACCTTTGTAGAAAAGGTCGTAACTTTAGGACCCGGTTTATTAATAAAAGCACCATCTGTAAATGTTGTACCGCTTTAGTTTATTATCCGCCTGTTTATTCACTGCACTTTGCTGTTTTGCGCAGCAGAAGTTCAGCGTAATATTTGAAGATGAAAAGGTACTGTTAAAAGACAGTATTCCCTCTGAGAAGGCTTTCTCCATGCTTTACTTCCACTTTAAAGGTTGCCCCGGTTGCGTACAGATGGATCAGACCGCATTAGTCGATTCCGCCGTAGTAACATTTTTGAATACTAATTTTCATAATTATTCGATCAATACTTTATCAAAAGAAGGCATAGCAATAAAAAAAATGTTCCAGGTAGGGCCACAACCGGATTTTGTGATTATTGACAGTAAAAAACAGCAATTGCATCGGATTTGCGGACCTATGCAATCCACAGATTTTTTGCGGCAGCTTCAATATGCCATATCTCCCGATAAATCATTGAAGAAACAAAGAGAAGAGGCTAAGCTGAAGGAACAGGACTATGTCTTCATGGAATGGCATGTACGTAATTTAGATATTGCCAATACGCTGGATTCTGAAACGATTATCAAAGGCTTCAATTCATTTCCTGAAGAAGCATACACAGATTCTCTTTTTATCCACTTCTTTATGGATTTTGCCGTATACGATCAAAGAACTGTTTTAGATTTCCCGTCGGCCTCTTATCAGTTTATGATAAAACACCCGGAATTGCTTTATGCCTCTTTTGATTCTTCAAGAGTTGCCTATACATTAAATCTTATCGCAGGTAACCAAATGGGCGAAGCATTTAAAAAAAGGGATGAAAAGGCATATACAGCAGCTAAAACAGTAATAGCCACGCATTGGCGTGATAATATTTACCGTATTCCGAATGAAGACGGGAAAACATATAAGGGACTTGTTTTCAGCTATTTTGAACCACTGCAGAATGAACGGGACTACCAGTACTACTTTCGGAAGGATATGGCAGCTTATGAAAGTCTTGAAAATGAATTTTTTGACAAATTGAAAAATAATTACCAGGCTTTGTTCATATTATCTGCTGTTATGAACCTTGACACTCGTATGGAAGAAGAACGATTAACCCGCAGATTAAAGTATATAAATCAGGCTATTTCGCTTAGTCCGGTATCCCAGGCCTATGTCATGAAAAGCGCTATTCTGTTTATGTTAGGTGATAAAGAAGCTGCCAAACAAACCTATAAAGAAATTAAAGGAAGGGACTTAAAAGGAGATTATCTCGCAAATCGGGTATATGAGCAGCTTACGAAAAAACTAAAGATTAAAAAGTAGTAATGTAATCATGGCAAAGAGAAATCACTTTACGCTTCTATGAAAGAGATCAGAAAAGTTCAAAAAATTATTCAATCCTCGTTATTCCTGATGATCATCCTCCCCGCTGTTATTTTCAGCCTGGGGAATATTTTAACCTGGATCCTCGGTTTTGCGGATGAACCTTCTGAAATCGAACTTATACTGAACCCGTTTGCAGGAGGATTTATCGGTGTTATAGGATATGTATACCTAAAGGGACAAAGGAAAATAGAAGAACAGGAACAAAGAAAACCGGGAAAAGCACTCAAAACGGATAAAAAGGGCCGCTGAATTTTTACGAAATGCCCATTTCTGCTTCCGGAGAATAACCTTCAGAGCCTGTCTGCACATGCCCTTTTTAATGTTGCTCATTTTTTGTATATTTATACAATGGACAACAGGCCCCTACATACTCCCGCAGGGCGCATACGCAGGCTGTTGGCGGCTATTATTGATATAGTTCCCCTTTACCTGCTGTGCTTCGGGTTTGCCTATTTTTTCACGGGGTTCGACCTGGCCTGGAAAAACCGCGAGGACCCCGTAATGCACACCGAATACCTGTGGCGGCATACGATACTGCGGGCATTTTCGTTCCTGTTATACATCCTGTACTGTACGCTTATGGAAGCCTCTTCCCTGCACGCCACCTTCGGTAAAAAACTCATGCGCCTCCAGGTGCTCGATATCAACGGGCACCCGGTCTCCCTGAAAACGGCCCTGGTGCGTAACCTGAACAAGATCGTGAGCTTTGCCGTGCTCGGCCTGGGCCTTATCTGGATATTGTTCGACCGCCGCCGCCTGGCCTGGCACGATATACTCAGCGAGACCATGGTCGTGAACCGCCGTCTGAACCTGCCGCCCGAAGCCACATTCTGAGAACATGCCCTCTATGGAACCCCTGCTCAACGACACACAGAAAGCCGAAATACATTCGCCCCTGCAGCGCTTTATCTTTGCCTGTAAAGTGCAGCTGCACATTGCCCGGCGCCGGGGACAGAATATGTTCAGCGGGCTGCGTAAATACCCCCAATCTACGCAGGAATCCCCGCTGCCACTTATTGCCGAGTCCCGCAGTCCACTCTGGAATACAGAAGACAATGCCGGCAACTTTATACTCACGGCCGGCAAGGTACAGAACCTTCGTATAGCCATAAAACAGTTGCAGGGACTGGAAGTACCCGCTAACGGCACCTTCAGTTTCTGGAAGCAGATCGGTAAAGCGACCCGCCGCAAGGGCTATGTACAGGGCAGAGAGATCCGCGAGGGATGCCTGGTGCCCGTTACCGGCGGCGGACTCTGTCAGTTGTCGAACGCCCTGTACGACGCCGCGCTGAAAGCCGGTTTCCACATCCTGGAACGGCACCGCCACTCCCGCGTGGTCAGAGGCTCCCTGGCCGAACAAAACCGCGACGCTACCGTAAAATGGAATTACATAGACCTGCGTTTCTGTTCGGAACACAATTTTCGTATAGACATACAAATGACGGATACGGAGCTGATCGTACAGCTGCGTGGCACCCGGGGCGGACAACCGGCAGATACGGATCTCGCCTCCGAAAGTCCCGCCTTTCTCAAAGACTGTATGACCTGCGGGAACACCCTGTGCAGCAATCACCACAAACACGGCACTACGGCCGGGAACCCCGGCAGAACACTCTGGGCCGGTGATGAAAAATGGCCGGAATTTTATGAATATACTAAATTAAATATTCAACCGGATGACTATACGTTTTTTCCGTTCACGAAACGTTCGCGCTTTAGCATAGCCCGCCTCTGCTGGGAGACCGGCAACGGCAAAGCCTCTGACTTTTCCTTCCTGGCACTGCGCAGGTCCATGCATATACGTTATGCCGCAAAACGTGGCCGGAACATTCCTTCCCTGCTGATGAAGTACGACCGCCTGATAGCCCGGCGCCTGGCAAAACGTATACCGGTCGGGGTCCGCCACCTCGTCATTCCACAGAATCTGCTGCCCTTTCTTTATCCATACGGCGTGCTGGCCGGCCGCAGTTACGATGTGCTGATGACCCGGCTGCCCCTGCATGTGTTGCAGCAACGCCTCGACGATCTGGCACAGCTGTACCCCGAAAGCAGTACTGCCGCCGACTTCCGGGTGGACGAAACCTTTGCCCGCGATGAATACCAGGCCCTGCAGCAGGCCCGTAAACTGCTCACGCCCCATGCGGAAACAGCCGCTCTTTTCCCGGGAAAGACCGTGTACAGCGACTGGATGCAAGGTCCGGCGGATAAAAAAACGGTCACATCCGGCGGAAAAATACTGTTCCCGGCCGCGGCCCTGGCCCGCAAAGGCGCTTACGAAGTACGCGAATGGGCACAGAAGTACGGCCACCGCATCCACGTTAGCGGCAATGCATCCGAAGGACCCGGTTTCTGGAAGGATACCGATGTAGTGCATTCCCCGCTTTCGCTCGAAAATGTTGCGCTGCTGGTGCTGCCCGCATACGTGGAACATCAGCCCCGTATACTGCTGCGCGCCCTGGCAGCGGGCATTCCCGTGATCGCCTCTGCGGCATGTGGCATTCCCCCGCAGGAAGGCCTGTATGTGCTTCCGAAGATCAGCGCCGCCGCCATGGAAGAAAAATACCTTGAAATACAACAGACCTATGCTGCACGATCCCGCACAGAATCTCATACGGCTTGAATCGCCGCGCCTGCTTTTCCGGGAGATCGTACCCGGAGATGAAGCGGATCTCTTCCGGATGGATTCCGACCCCGAAGTACACCGTTACCTGGGCAACAGACCCGTGCAGAGCCTTGAAGAAATGCAGGCCGTGATACAGATGATCCGCCGGCAGTACACAGATTTCGGCATTGCCCGCTGGGCGGCAGTACGTAAGGAAGATAGCGTTTTTATCGGCTGGGCAGGGTTTAAATTTCATACCGAAGTACGCAACGGACACCGGGATTTTTACGACCTGGGATATCGCCTGGCGCGCAGGTTCTGGGGAACGGGCTATGCCACGGAGGCCGCCCTGGCGCTTACAGACTATGGTTTTGACGTAATGAAGCAGGAGGTTCTGTATGCCTGCACGCACCTGGAAAATTATGCGTCGCAGCGGGTGCTGGAAAAAGCGGGATTCCTGAAAAAAGGTACCTTCAAAGAAGATAACGAAACCATATACTGGCTGGAACAGAGCCGCGAAGCGTACGAAAAAAGAAAAGCGGCTCAGCCCTGAACTTCCGTATAGCGGAAGCAGGACACCAGGTGATCGTTGATCATGCCCGTAGCCTGCATGTGTGCATACATTACGGTACTGCCCACAAATTTAAAGCCGCGTTTCTTCAGGTCTTTCGATAACGCGTCCGACTCGGGGGATACCGGCGGCACATCGGAAAGGGAGCGGTGTTTGTTCAGGATAGGGCTGCCACCCGTAAAACCCCATATGTATTTGCTGAAACTGCCGAATTCATCGCGTATACGTATAAACGCCTGTGCATTGGTAACCGTAGCGCGGATCTTGGCCCCGTTGCGGATAATGCGTTCATTCTGCATCAGGGACGCGATCTTATGCTCGTCGTAACGGGCCACTTTTTCCACATCGAAATGGTCGAAGGCCTCGCGGAAATATTCACGTTTGCGCAGCACGGTGATCCAGCTGAGCCCGGCCTGGAAGGTTTCCAGCACCAGGAATTCGAACTGCCCGTGGTCGTCCGTTACCGGCACGCCCCATTCCTGGTCGTGGTAAGCCACGTACAGGGGATCCGTTCCACACCATCCGCAACGTTCTTTCATATTTTACTTAAGATCGGCACCGTTTATGGCACAGGTGCAGTAATGTGTTTCCATACCGGTCTTCTTATCGTAGGCATACGACCAGTTATCGTTCAGTGTCAGGTCTTTGGCCAGCTTCTTATAGCCTGCATAACCTGCCGAACTTTTTACGTAGGTATTGCATTTAAAAGCGCCGTCAAAGATGCCGTCCTGGTCGTACTGCAGTACTTCCACGCGCTGACCGGGCGCCAGGCTTACTTCCACATCCGACCCGATGGAGATGAACTGTATGTTCATATGCAGCGAATCTTCCAGGTTATTCTGAATGATATAGGAAATGTGCGAGCCTTCCTTACAAGCTGTTATAGCGGTTAGAATGAGGGCAGCGAGGATTCCTAAAATTCCATTTTTCACGGTTTCAGACACAGTTTGTAGATCAAATGTACGTTTTTTTTGCGGCATTCCAATACCTGTCCAGCTCTTCGAGGCTCATAGACTGCATGTTCCTGCCTTCGGCGGCGATCTGTTCTTCCATCATCCGGAAGCGGTTCATGAATTTGGTATTGGTACGCGCCAGGGCGTTTTCGGGGCTTACGCCAATGAAACGGGCATAATTGACCAGGGCAAAAAGTACGTCGCCGAACTCGCTTTCCGTGCGGGATGCGTCCCCGGCCTTTACTTCGGCACGGAGTTCTCCCAGTTCTTCCTGCACCTTGTCCCACACCTGTTCGGGGTTATCCCAGTCGAAACCGATGCCGGCCGCTTTTTCCTGTATACGGCTGGCTTTTACCATGGCCGGCAGACTGTTGGGCACACCTTCGAGCACCGATCTCTTGCCTTCTTTCAGTTTAATGGCTTCCCAGTTCTGTTTTACCTTTTCGGCGCTGTCGGCCTGTACATCGCCGTATATGTGCGGGTGCCGGTGGATGAGCTTGTCGCAGATACCGTTGAGCACGTCCGCCACATCAAAAGCGCCTTTTTCGGAACCTATTTTCGCATAGAAAACGAGGTGCAGGAACAGGTCGCCCAGTTCTTTTTTTATTTCCTGCATGTCTTCCGCCAGTATGGCATCGGCCAGTTCATAGGTTTCCTCTATGGTCAGCTGACGCAGGGTTTCCATGGTCTGTTCGCGGTCCCAGGGACATTTCTCGCGTAGATCGTCCATTATTTTCAATAATCTTTCGAAAGCCTGCAGCCGATTGTCCATAAATTTTATTTTTGCAAAGGTACACATGAATACCTAAAAAACACCACAAACAACCACACCTCATGACCCGCCAATGGACTGTCGCCGCGTTCTGTGCGCTTATGGCTGCTTTCCAACCCCTGAACGCCCAAATGATCCGCTCCGTGGAGAACTATCCGCGTCACCGTGTTGCCGCCCGCTATACGCGAGGCATGCTTATGCCGCACAGCAAAGTGATGCAGGGTCTGCCCCGGGGCGCCGTGCAGCAGCTGGAGATCTTTTACGAACGCCAGACCAGCGGCCGTAAAGACTGGCATCAGCATCATGCCCTGCCCGCCTGGCGTGCTTTTTTTGCGGTAACGGATTTTTCCAATCCAAAGGCTATCGGCCTGGGCTATACGGTGGGTGGCGAAATGAGCTTTCCCATCGTGCGCACGCGGCATTTTCAGCTTTCGCAGAACACATCGGTCGGGCTTGGCTTCTTTCCCCTGCGTTACCGCCGCGGTATCCACGAAGATCAGCCCGCCATCGGTTCCCTGCTCAATTACCATATCCGGTTCGGCTTCGAAGGTTCATTCCGCCTGCACAAACACCTGGACCTGTTCGCCGGACTGCATTTCGGACACTGGAGCAACGGCGCGCTCAAAATGCCGAACCTGGGCATGAACGTAGCCTCCTTCTCCCTGGGCCTGAAGGGTGGCTGGGACCTTTTTTATGCCGAAAAACAGAAACGTGCCTTCTCCCGGCAGCCCTTTACCCTGCTCATTACGGCGTCGGCAGGTTACAAAGAGATCGATCCGCCCGGAGGGAAAATATACCCCATTGCGGCCCTGTATGCCGAAGCCGGCAAACGGCTCACGCCCAAATCGGGAGTAAGCCTGGGCGCCGATCTTTTCTACGACGGCAGTATACGCGCAAAAACCCTGTACCGGCAACTGCCCGACAAAGGTGGACGTATGAACTTCCGGCTCGGGTTCCATGCCGGTTACGAATTTTACGTACACCGTTTTTCTGCTTTCTTCCATTTCGGGGTGTATGCCCTGCGTTACGACCGGCTCACGGGCATCCTGTACCAGCGCATCGGCCTGCGTTACCAGCTGCCGAAGAACATTTCCCTTACCACGGCGCTTAAATCGCACATGTTCACGGCCGACTGCGTAGAATTCGGACTGGGATACCGCATCGCCTTCACCAGAAAACCCAAACAACCATGAAAAAACATTCCCTGATCTTCACCCTGCTCCTGGCCCTGCCGGGCGCGGGCTGCAAAAAGGACGGCAACTGCTTTCAGAAAGGCGGCAACTATACCACGGAACTGCGCGATACCTCCTCTTTTTTCCAGGCGATACGCATACAGGACCGCATTGACCTGGAGTTTGAAACGGGTGCGGATAACCGCATAGAATGCGTAGCTCCGGCCGCTTTGCAGGACCTGGTAAGCGCAACGGTAGACACCAGTACACTTTCTGTCCGCAACCAGAACAAATGCCGCTGGCTGGGCAAATACGACGAAATGTTCACGCTGAAAGTACGCATGCCCAACATCTACAACCTGGAAATACTGGGCAATAACGCCGTACGCAATACCGATACCATACGTACGGATTACTTCCGGGTGTACCTGGAAAGCGCCAGCGGTACCCTGGACCTGAACGTGCAGAACGAGCACCTGGTATTTTCGGAGTACAGCGGCATCTGCCAGAGCCGGCTCAGCGGGCATACCCAGTTTTTTGAAGCGGCCTGTTCGGGCAATACCGCCAAACATTTCGAGGAGCTGAGCGCCGTAAAGACCTCTGTGATCAATGCCGGGCCTACCGATGTATACCTGGGCAAATGCGAGATGCTCGAAGTGGAGATACGCCACTCGGGAAACATCTACTACACGGGGAATCCGGTTATCAGTAAGTACAGCGCTGCTTCGTCGGGGAAACTGATCAAATATTAACTTCGGTCATGATACCGCTCACGCGGGAAGGCACCCAGAGCACGGGGATATTCACCTTTTCGGCGATCTGCATGGCATAGGGCCCTTTAAAGATCTCCTCGAAAGAGTGTTCCATTTCGGTCATATTGATCATCAGGTCGATGTTCTTTTCTTCAATATACGCAATGGTGTCGCGGGCAATGTTTTTGGCGGCTCTTTCCTCGAGCCAGTAAGCCACGCCGTTGCGCACCGTATAATCTTCGATCTGCAGCGCCGCGGAGCGCAGGTTGCTTACCACGTCGCGGGCCGTATGTGCGTTGAGGATAAGCAGGTGCAGACGCGCCCCGAACTTCTTGGCCATGAGTATACCATAATACAGTTTCTCACGGGAATGCGGCGTGGTATCGAAGGGTAACAGAATTTCTTTTACCTGCCCGGAGGCTTTGGGCGTCCAGCCCAGTACGGGTACACTGAGTTGCTTGGCCAGTTTCAGCGCCCAGGCATGGGTGAACGAAGCGTTCTTGGTTTTTTCGGGATATACGCCGAGAAAGATCTCGGAAGGAGCGTTCTTCTCCACATAATTTTCCAGCACGGTCTTCCATTTGCCTTTTTCCATGCTTAGGGGAAGGTTAAACCCGCTGATCTTTTCTTTTATTTTAGCAAGTACATCGGCTTCATCCGCGGCATGGATACCCAGCGCCTTCTGGTTACTGCGCGAAATATCGTCGTCGGAACAGAGGACCCGGGCCTCATTGGCAAACATCCATTTAAAACGATTGGCTTCTTCACAGGCACGGAACGCGGACTCTGAAAAGTCCATCACAGCTACTACTTTTGTAAATTCGGGTCTTGTTGATCCTGACATAGATTATACCGTTATATAAAGCAAACGACAGGCAAGCTACAATATTTTCCCGGATTTAAAACTTTTTAACATATTTTACCGATTACAATCGCCGCATTACACCCGCCAAACCCCGAAGCCGTCTTTAAGACTTTATTTACAGGCTTTTCCGTGAGCGGATGATCTACGTATATACTTCCACCGAGGTCCGGATCTTTTACCCGGGGATTGGGTATGATCCGGTTTCGCCGCATGGTCTCGAGACAGAACGCCAGTTCAATAACACCGGCCGCACCCAGCGTATGGCCCGTAAAGGCTTTAAAGCCCGTTACCGGGACCGTACCGGCAGCGCAGCTTTCCAGGGCCAGGCTTTCCATTTCGTCGTTATACGGGGTTGCCGTACCGTGGGCCGAAATAAAATCGATCTGTTCCATACCGGTCCGCGCCTGTTGCAGGGCATTCCGTACAGCAATGGCCAGGCCTTCGCCCGTGCGGGAAGGGCCCGAAATATGATTGGCGTCGTTGCTCTGCGCATAGCCCAGCACTTCGGCCAGGGCACCTTCGCGTTGTGTGTCCAGGTAAATGGCGGCGGCGCCTTCGCCCAGGTTCAGTCCGTCGCGCGAGGCATCGTAAGGCCGGCACAGTTCCGCGCTCATCGCCTTAAAGGAATAGAAACCCGACAGTACAAAATCCGTAAGCAGGTCGGCGCCCAGCACCAGGGCCCGCTCGCACACGCCCCTGCGGATGTACTGCGCAGCCAGGGTTACGCCCGAAACGCCGCTGATGCAGGCACTGGAAACCACGATCGGCTCCGGCGCCAGACCCAGTTGCTGTGCCAGTTTCGCGGCTGTGTGCCAGAGTTGCCTGGACGGCAGTTCCAGCGCTTCGATATCGGCCTTGGTCGTACAAAAAACAAGCAGGGTATCCGGTGGAAAAGAGGAGCATTCCATCTTCCGCAATAACATCTGAGACACCTTTGCCAGTAAGGCGTCCAGGAAAGACACGCCTTCCTTTTCGATCGCTTTTTTCTGCTCCCGTGTAAAGGCCATACAGGGGAAACGCCTGCCTTCGGGGCCTACATTGCGGTATTCCCACGTACAGCGGCCTGCTTCCATAGCGTCGAAAGCCGCATCCAGTCCGGCGCCCAGGGGCAGCAGAACTTCCGCCGAACGTATATAGGTATTGCGCGCTTTCATGCAGTCAAAATTTGCTAAAAAACAGCTAAAAAACAACAAGCTGTTTTTGCTTTGTATATTTGCAAAAAAGAGATCTTGCGCAAAGTCCTCCTCTATATAAATATCCTTTTCGCCGTTTTTCTTATCCTGGCCTATCTCGCCTATTATATAAGCCCGGCAACCAATTACATACCGGCGTTTTTCGGACTTACCTATTACATCTGGGTGGGCGTAAACATTATTTTTATACCGCTGTGGATCTTTGTAAAACTGCGCTACAGCCTGCTGCCGCTGGGCGTACTGGCCATAGGCATACCCCTGCACCTGAAACAGTTCGCCACGCATTTTTCCATCGGCGACAGCGCACCGGACGGGTACTTTAAGTTCATGAGCTACAATGTGCAGCTGTTCGGCCTTTACAACTGGAAAGATAACAAGGCGCACCGCGACGAAATGTTCCGCTTTATACGCAAGGAAGACCCGGACATTATCTGTTTCCAGGAATATTTTTACGAAGAGACCAATTACTTTGAGACCACCGATACCCTGCGCCAGCTGCTCGATGCGCGCAATGTACATTTCGGGGCCGCTTCCACCCTGCACGGCACGCATCACTGGGGTGTGGCCACCTTCAGCCGCTGGCCCATCGTAGGCAAGGGACAGATCAAGTTTCCGCGTTCCAGGGGAAATATCTGTATCTATACCGATGTACGCATCAGACAGGACACCCTGCGTATATTCAACGTACATTTTGAATCGAATCACCTGCATACCGAAAACCTGGAACGTATTGCCGCGGGCGACAGCACCGCCAAGCTGATGGCCTTTGACCTGCTGCAGGCCCTGCGTAAAGGGTATGTAAAACGTGCGGCCCAGGCAGATACGGTAGCCGCCGCCATTGCCGCCAGTCCGCATCCCGTAATTATCTGTGGCGATTTTAACGATATGCCACTTTCGTATACATATAACAAGATCTCCCGCAATCTTACCGATGCCTTTCTGAATGCGGGAAGCGGATTCGGGTTCAGTTATGCCGGACGTATACCTTTTTTACGTATAGACTACATTTTTCACAGTAAGGACATCGACTCGAGGCTCTTTAAAGTAGTGCCGAAAAAACTCTCGGACCATTACCCCGTTTCGGCCTGGCTCAAAATAAAAGAGAACGAAAAAGACAGTGTTCAGTAAGCGGCCGGAAGCCGTTCCACAGCGGATGTATCGGGGCATTCATGCAGCAGATCACCCAGTTTTTTTTTGAATACCGGATGCATAAGGTCCGGCAGTATTTCTACAGCAGGCATCAGTGCAAATTTTCGTATATGCATGCGTGGATGCGGCACTTCGAGGTCTTTTGACGAATATACTAAATTACCGGCAAAAAGTATGTCCAGGTCCAGCGTACGCGAAGCATAACCCGCATTTCCGCTACGGACACGGCCTGCCGTTTTTTCCAGCCGGAGCAGTTCCTGCAGCAAATTTTCGGGGTCCAGCGCCGATTCCAGCAGTACGGCCGCATTAATAAAAGACTGATCGGATTCAAAACCCCAGGCTTCCGAGCGGTAAAAAGCAGATCTTCGTATAATAGTGCCGAGCTGTTCCATCTGAGAAAAAGCTTCCCGGATAAGCTGCTGTGTATCGCCTATATTTCCGCCGGCCAGTACCAGGTAGCGCATCAGCGTATGAGTATGATATGTCCCTTGAAGTCGCCGTAATCGTCGATCTCGATGCCTTCCATGGTAATGCGGTATACATAGGTGCCGGGCGGGCACATTTTGCCCTGCCGGTCTTTGCCGTCCCAGCCGGCGTTCTTATCGCGGGTCATGTACAGCATATTTCCCCAGCCGTCGAACACGCGCAGCACATAGGTGGTAGAATCGAAACCGATGCCTTTGGGCTGCCATATTTCGTTGCGGCCGTTGCCATTGGGTGTAAAGGCATTGGGTATGTAGTAATATATTTCCGACGCCACGTAGATATCCCGGATGGAAGTATCCGTACAGCCGTTCTGGTCGTACACGATGAGCGTAATGGGATAGGCGCCGCCGTCGGGCAGTTCGATGGTCGGGCTTACATTAATGGAATCGCTCTGGTCCAGGTAGGTCCACAGAAAGTCCTGGTAATGCTGCGAAGCATTGATGAGCGTGGCATAGGGCATGAGTATGTCCACCGTATCGTGCAGGAACTGGATCACGGACAGCAGGCTGTCGTTGCGTATATCCTGTACAAAAACGGTGTCGCTGAGCGTGCAGTTATTGGCGTCCGTAACCGTGACTATGTACGCACTGTCGCCATAAAGTCCGCCTACATTGGCCAGGTTGGTGTCCAGCTGGGGCCAGTAGATGGTAAAAGGTCCGCTGGTGCCGTTCACTGTTACACTTGCCGAACCGGCGCCTTTACCGCAGGTGTCGGGCACCTGTGCGGTACTGATGGCAAAATCGTACTGGGTGGGCACCACAAAGGTCTCCGTGGCGCTGCAGCCGTTCACATCGGTAACGGTCAGCGAATAGGTACCGCCGGCAATGTTGTTCCACACGGGGCCGTTGGGCCCGCCGGCAGGCGTCCAGGTATAGGTAAGCGGCGGAGCGCCCCCGTTTACCGTTACGGATGCCGAACCCGTGGGTGCATAACAGAGGGAAGCCGTAGTGGCCGGGTTACTGAGACTGATGCCGGTAAAATTGAAGTTGAGCGGGGCTGAACTGCCGGGCGTCATGGAATTGCCGCACAGATCGCTGATAGAACCTGAATTGAGTGTAAGGCTGTACGCGCCCGAAACCGTAAGCGGCTGCGAAAGCGTGATCTGTAACTGGTCGGAGAGCTGACCGCCGCCCACACAGCCTACCGAAGCAATACCCACATTACCGCCGGGACCGTTCAGGGTGAACATACCCGACGAAAAGCCGGAGCAGCTCACCGGTTCGGACAACTGCAGCGTAAGGGTGCTGGCATTACATACCAGGGGCGCGGCCAGACCCGTAATACTGGGCGGCAGATTATCGAATATCTGTGCGGTGGACGTAGAAAAATCGAGGTTGAAGCCCCCGTTATTATTGCTGTAATTATTGATAAAGATCATGTAGGTCTCGCCGGCCTGCACCGGTATCACCGCATTGAACTCCGCACCGGCCGCCGTATTGCCGTTGGGGCCCGTAGGACCGTTCACCGGCTGAAAATTGCAGGAAACCAGCAGAGCGGCGTTGGTAAATATGTCGGAGCAACTGGCATTGGTCAGGTTAAAGACCGCCCAGTCGTAATCCGAAGGAGAAATGGGCGAAAGCAGGAAAGACAGGTCTCCCGCGGTCTGTATGGTGAGTGCATACCATACGCTGTTGGTCTCCCCGCCCCCGATGCAGGACGTGGTGGTATTGATCTCATTGGGCACATTACCCGGACCTGTATACGAAGTAGGATTCGATATCTGGGTCTGGCATACTGGTATGGCACCTACGCAATCCTGCACATTCCCCTGGGCACGCACAAGCGTTGCAGAGAAAAGGAGAATGACAGTAATGATAAGATGCCGCGACATAAGAGCAAAGGTACGTTTGTTTTGTAAAATTTAATAGTGAGCTAACAGATTTGTTAAATAACGTTATAAATCTGCAAATCGTATGCCAAAGCGCTGCTCTTAACAGATTTTATTTGAGGCGGATACGGGTACCGGGTGCGGGCGTACCGCTTCCGAGACCGTTCATAGACCTCAGGGTATGCAGGCGCACCCCGTATTTCTGGGCGATCTGCCACAGGTTCTCCCCGGCTTCCACGGTGTGTTCGGCGGTCTGCTGACAGATGTCGAGCTTGGGCTCCAGGAAGAGGATATCGCCGGCGCGGGGTTCCTGGTCGCCACTCATATCGTTGTAGCGGCGTATCTGCCATTCGGCCAGTCCGAAGCGGGCGGCCAGGCTTTCGCGGGTATCGCCCTGTTGTGCGTAAACGGCATTGAGGCCGTTGATGACCATGACCCCGGCAGGAATTACCGCTTTGGTCTCCTCGATCTGCAGGCGTTCGGGTTTGGTAGGATCTTCGTTGCGGGGCTTACGCGTGTTCTCTACCGTGGCAGGACGCGGTTTAGTGTGTTGCGTATTCGTTTCGGGAACGGCGGGTTTGCTGTTCACATCGGCCGTTACCCGGGGCTTTTCCGCTTCCGGTTTTTCGGCCTGGGGCTGTTCCGGCTCTGCGGGCCCTCCGGCTACCATGTGGTCAAAATCCATAAGACGATATTTCTCAATGGTCTCGATCAGTTTTTCGGCATAGGTGGGCAGGGTGGCATAACCGGCCGCTTTCAGTTCGCGGGCCCAGCCTTTGTAATCGGTGATCTCCAGCTGAAAACACCGGGCATAGCGCGTACGGTTGCGCAGGAAATCGGCATGGTCGGCGTAGGAATCCTGCACATTGGAATATTTACGGAAGCATTCATTGGGTGCATCGTCGTCCTTGTAATAGGTCTCGCCCTTCCAGTCGTGGCATTTGATCCCGAAATGATTATTGGCCAGCGTGGCCAGATCGCTGTTTCCCGAACCGCTCTCCAGCAGGCCCTGGGCCAAAGTGATACTGGCCGGCACTTTTTTGTGCCGCATATTGTACATGGCGGCTTCCTTGTACGTATCAATATACTGCTGCGAGCTCATCTGCGCCTGCACCACAGGCAGCAGGCCCCACATACACACACATATACCCACTATTCGCATCATATAACAAAAATACAACGCAGGGCGGTTGCTGCTCCGTACAATTTTAGCATTTGTAAACACTTGCCTGTGTATAGTTTAGTCCTGCAGTCGAAAGCCCAGGCGGCAAAGTTCGGCATAATAGGCTTCAAAGCCGCGCGCACCCTGCATTCCACCCGAATGATACACGAGCACCCGGCTGCCCTCCCGGAAAAGTCCGGCGGCTGCGTCGTGGTATACGCCATAGAGCAGTTTGGCTGTGTAAACGGGATCGAGAGGTATACTAAAACGCCGGTACATATCCAGCGCGAACTGCAGCAGCTCATCGCTTACGCGGGCATAGCCGCCGAAATGCCAGGCATCGCGCCAGTGTATGTTGTCCGTGAGCGGGAAAGGCGGTTCCATGCCTTTCAGTACAGGATAGATGCCTATACGCAAATTTGTATCTTCCGCACCCTGTATAATTCCGGCCGCGGTCGTACCCGTGCCCAGGGCCGTGCATACGTGTGTAAATCCGCCCGAAACAGCGATCGCTGCAATTTCTGCACAGCCTGCGGCGCCGGCTGCATTGTTACCGCCTTCGGGCACCACAAAGGCATCGGGAAATTCGGTCTGCCAGAGGGTCTCGCCTCCGTTCAGCAGGCGTTTGTATTCCGTACGGGACACAAAGATCAGTTCTGCCCCGAAAGCGGCGGCGTCTTTCAGCGTGGGCGACCATTGTACGGGTTCTTCCCCGCGGACGATCATTTTTACAGGAATACCGTATTTTTTCCCGGCCCAGGCCGTGGCATACAGGTGATTGCTGAAGGCCCCGCCGAAACTGAGCAGGTATTTTCTGCCCGAAAGCCGGAAGGCCTCCAGGTTGTATCTCAGTTTGCGCCATTTATTGCCCTGCATGGGGCCGCCCCACACGTCGTCGCGCAGCAGGGCCAGCTCTATACCCCGGGAGGCAAAAAGCGCTTCGGGCCAGGCTTCGATAACAGGGCTATAGTCTTCCATACGGCAAACATACGAACAAAAAAGAGCCTCTTCCCGCCGGAAAAGGCCCTTTCTGCCTATAAAAAAGACTGTGTCCGGAGTTATGTACGTAAAAAACGCCCCTTCAGATTTAAAGCGCCGGGAAAAAATACCCTATCTTTGAAGAAAGCCTCCCGGCATGGATATCCGTTACTATACCATAGTTCCGCCCCCGGTACTGGCACCCTATGTACGTTTTTACTGGGTGCTGGAAGGCAGCGTGCCGCCGGGTACGCCCTATGTGTACCGTTCCATGGCCGACGGCTGTGCGGAACTGCTGTTTCATTATCATAACCGTTTTGATGAACTGTATGCCGACGGCTCCGAGGCGCCCTCCTTTACTTCGGGACTGCACGGTCCGGCCCGGAAATACAGCCGCTTCCGCGTACAGAACGGCTTTGGCATTTTCGGGGCCTACCTGTATCCTTTTGCGTTACAGGCCCTGCTGGGCATACCGGCCGCGGAATTCAGCAACCGCATGGTCTCCCTGGACGAGCTGCCGGGTAACGAAGGCCGGGAACTGGAAGAACGTATCCTGCCGGCGGCGGACAACATGCAGAGAGCCCGGATCCTTTCGGCCTTCCTTGAAAAAAAATGTCTTGCGGCAAAGAACGGTCCCTCCGCGGTAACGGCGGCCATCCGGCACATTGTCCACGGTGGCGGGGCCGGAATTCCCATTGAAAAGCTCGCTTCGGAATACTGCCTGTCTCTGCGCCAGTTTGAGCGGAATTTTAAACAGCAGGCCGGGTTCAGCCCCCGGCTCTTTGCACGGATCATCCGTTTTCAGTCGGCCCTGGCCGGCCGCGACACCCTGCCCGGCAAGAACCTGGCACAGATAGCGCTCGACTGCGGGTATTACGATCAGTCGCATTTTATTCACGATTTCAGGGAATTTTCAGGACATCATCCCCGGCATTACTTCTACGGCGCGGCCGAAGGCACGGAATGGCGCTGAGCAGAATGTCGGATTTTTCCAATTTTAACGAATGAGAGCCACGTATTTTTGACCTGTAAAACGAAATAACGATGAATATACCAGAAGGACACCAGGCCATTATGCCTTACCTGATGCTGCGTAATGCGCCCGATTTTATCAGGTTCTGCAAAGACGTTTTCGGCGCCGAGCTGAATTATATCGCACACCGCGACGAGTCCCGCGCCATCATTATGCATGCCGAACTGGACATCAGCGGCGGCACCGTTATGTTCTGCGACGCCACGGAAGACTGGCCCCCTCAAACGGCCAATATGTTCGTATATGTATCCGATGCCGATAAGACGTTCCGGCTGGCAGTAAATTCGGGCGCGGCGGTAATACAGGAACCTGCCGACAAGGAATACGGCCGCAGCTGCGGGGTAACCGATCCTTTCGGAAATACCTGGTGGATCACGTCGGTGGCAGACTGAACAAGGGTCCGCAGACCGCAGTCCGACAGACCGGTATAGCGCCCGCAGGGTAAAAAATGTTTAACAGATCGCTTTAAACATTCTGTCTTTTATTTGGACAGCTTTGTGTACCTTTACCCTGCTTTTATATGACGACACCACACTTCTTCCGATGGGACCCATCACCCTATCTTATTGGCAACGGCGAAGGTTTCAGCCTGACCTGGTACGGCGTAATTTTCGTAACGGGTTTTGCGCTGGCCTACTATTTTTCGAAGCGTATCTTTATCCGTGAAAAACTGCCGCTGAAGTCGCTCGACTCCCTGCTGTTCCTCTGCCTGGGCATGTCGATCCTGTTTGCCCGCCTGGTACACGTATTTTTCTACGACTGGGCCTACTATTCACAGCATTTAGACGAGATACTGCTCACCTGGAAAGGCGGACTGGCCAGCCACGGCGGCGGACTCGGACTCATGACCGCACTTTTTATCTGGACCCGTTTCAATAAACAGATCAATTACTGGACCATACTGGATATCATGGCCATTACCACGCCCCTGGCGGGCGCTTTTATCCGGGTGGGAAATTTTATGAATTCTGAGATCCTGGGCCTGCAGACCGATCTGCCCTGGGCCGTGGAATTTGTACAGGCGGACGGGCTTCCGAGGCATCCTGCCCAGTTGTACGAGGCCATCTGTTACCTGGGCATCTTTGCCGGTATGTACCTGCTGTACCTGCGTAAGGGACTGGAGGCGCCGCGCTATTACCTGTACCGCTTCCTGTTCTGCATTTTCAGCGCCCGTTTCTTTATCGAGTTCATCAAGGAGAACCAGGAGAATTTTGAACACGGCTGGCTGCTGAACATGGGTCAGCTGCTCAGTATCCCGTTCATCATTATCGGTTTTGTGGGTATGATCATTCCGTTGCTGCAGCCGGGAAAACGTTCCTGAGGCTTAAAGCAGGTCTTCCTTACGCATATTGAGCCATGCCAGCGGTGCGTTCTGCATCAGGTCCTCGAGCAGATGTTCGGGCAGGCCTACCGTACGCGCCAGTTTACCCGGAGGGTCCAGCTCGCCCAGCGGAAAGGGATAATCGCTGCCCAGGGCCACGCGTTTGCTTCCAAATAAGTTAATGATATTGTGCAGGGTCTGCTCGTCGAAGGTGAGCGTATCTACCCAGAAATGGCCGCAGTATTCGCGCGGGTTGCGGGCATTGTCGATGGCCACCAGGTCGGGACGCATGTTAAAGCCGTGCTCAATACGGCCGATGGTACCCGGAAAAGAGCCACCGCCGTGACAGAAGGCCACCCGCAGTTTCGGGAATTTTTCGAACACGCCGCCAAAGATCATGCTGCAGATGGCCCGGGAGGTTTCCATGGGCATACCTACCAGCCAGGGCAGCCAGTAGCGGCGCATGGCATCGGCGCCGGGCATGTCCCAGGGGTGCACCAGTACGCTCAGGTCGTATTTTTCGCACACTTCCCACACGGGGAACAGTTCGGGTTCGTTCAGGTTCCAGTCGTTGATGTGGGTACCGATCTCGATGCCCTTCAGTCCCAGTTGTGTGGCACAGCGTTCCAGCTCTTTTGCGGCCAGCTGCGGGTCCTGCATGGGCAGGGTGGCCAGACCTATGAAGCGTTTGTGATCGTGTGCACAGCATTCGGCAATATGGTCGTTGAGGTACTGCGCTACTTCCAGTGTGTCCTGCGGACGGGCCCAGTAATTGAACAGCACGGGAATGGTACTCAGCACCTGGGTATGAATTTCGGTGCGGGCCATATCTTCGAGCCGGCGGGCCGGACTCCAGCAGTTATCTTCGATCTCCCGGAAGAACTTGTCCCCGATCATCATACGGGCGCGGCAGGGCGCGTGATGGTGCAGGTGAACAAAACCCTCGTAGCCGAATTTCTGGCTGTACAGGGGCATTTTTTCGGGCATGATATGCGTATGAATATCCACGTTGAGCATGCCTGCAAAGTAAGGGAAAATAATATGAATCGGAACCGGGCCGGCGAAGCGGGGAGATTAAATTTTGCCCATAAAGGCCCGTACCAGCAGTACAATGGCAAAAGCGACAAAAACGACCCCGATGATGCGGTTGGCCTTATCGATCTTATCGCGGGTAACAAAATTGCGCATCTTTTTGGCAAACCAGGCCTTCAGGATATCCAGCCCGAAAACCACGCCCAGCGTAGACCCGAACTGGCCCCACACCAGTTCCGCATCGCCCTCGTACAGGGTAACGGCCGCACCCACCGTGGTGATCCAGAAGAGCAGCACCGAAGGGTTGAGCAGATTGTAGAAAAAACCTTTTATCGCCAGCAGAAAGGGATTACTGCGCTGCAGTTCCAGCTCGGATACTTTGTCCTTGGCCTTGTCAGAAGCCAGTTTACGGTCGGGCAATATCTTTAGCACACCCATGACAATGAGAATGATGCTACCGCCGATGATGAAATAAAGCCGGTTCTGCCGGTCTTCGAGCAGGGCCGCCATGCCCAGGTAAGATACCAGTATACACAGCGCATCGCTGAGAATAATGCCCAGGTCGAGGTAGATGGCCGAGCGGAAACCTTCTTTGATGCTGACGTTGATGAGAATAAAGAACACGGGACCGATAAGTACGCTGAGGAGCAGACCTAACAAAATGCCGTTTCTTATTGCCTCAAACATAGGATCAGCGCGTTTCTTTTAAAAAATCCATCCAGGCCTGCAGACGTTCGCCCTTCATTACACGGGGAAATTTATTCTGAGAGCCCATACGACCTATTTTTTCCATGTAGCGGTAAAAGAGGTCCGAGGGAACGGTCTCTACACTGATGTCGGCCAGGGCATGCCGGCGTTCCACCGCATAATCGTCGTTCAGGCGGCACAGTTCTTCGTCGATGGCCTTTGCCAGTTCGGCCTTATCCACGGGCTCGTCAACCCCCACATACCATTTGTGTGCAAATAATGTGCCATGCGGCACGCCGCCTACGGTAAACTCCTGCACGGGTATATTGAACTTTTCGGACACGTGCCCGATGGCCGCGTTCATATTGTCTACCGAAAGGTGTTCGCCGCAGAGGCTCAGGAAGAACTTGGTACGGCCGGTGATCACGATCTCGGCATGCTCCAGGCTGGTAAAGCGTACGGTATCGCCCAGCAGGTAACGCCAGGTGCCCGCACAGGTGGAGATGAGAACGGCGTATTCCTCGCCTTCCTTTACTTCGTCGATCCAGAGGGTCTCGGGGTTCTCCACCAGGTTGCCCTCATCGGTAAAGTTCTTGGTATTGAAGGGAATAAATTCGAAAAAGATGCCGTTATCGAGCACCAGCTTCATGCCTTTGCAGTTCTTGCGGCTCTGGTAGGCCAGGAAACCTTCGGAGGCCAGGTAGGTCTCGATGTATTCCAGCGGATGGGCCAGCAGTTTTTCAAAACCTTTTTTATAGGGTTCGAAGCTTACGCCCCCGTGCGTGTATACGGAAAGGTTGGGCCACATTTCGTGAATGTTCTTCAGGTTGTAGCGCTGTATGATCTTTTCCAGCGTGATCTGCAGCCAGGCGGGCACGCCTACGATGGCGCTGATGTCCCACTGGGGCGCATTTTCCACTACTTTTTCGATCTTGCGGTTCCAGTCACGCTCGCGGGCAATTTCCTTGCCGGGCTTGTAAAAAGCATGGAACCACATGGGAATATTGGCCTGCGAAATACCGCTCAGGTCGCCTTCGTAATAATGGTCTTTCTCTACCAGGTCGGTAGATCCGCCCAGCATCAGGATGCCTTTTTCAAAGAAATTATCAGGCAGGTCATAATTGGACAAAGTCAGTATCTGCCGCATACTGGTACGCGTATTGCAGCGCAGCAGATCGGCGGTGATGGGTATACGCTTGGAAGCACTTTCGGAAGTGCCTGAGCTGAGTGCAAAATACTTGATCTTGCCCGGCCAGCAGATGTCTTCGTGTCCTTCCAGGGTCTTGCACCACCATTCGTTATACAGTTTATTGTAATCGAAAACGGGCACTTTGCGGCGGAATTCCTGCACTACATCGGCACTTTCGAGTATCTTCGAATAGCCGTAGAACGTTCCGAATGCCGTATGCTGTGCTTTGGAAAGCAGTTTTACGAGCGTTTTGGTCTGTTGCTTTTTGTAGCTGGGTTTTCGCCGGACCTTTTCTATGGTTTTGGGCAGTTTTATGGCCCGTTTCAGTACTTTTCCTATAATCGCCATCGCATCACAAGTTACAATTTTCCCGGGGGACTTTCAATATTGCTTAATTCGTATCTACATCAAAGCCTATGTCCCGCCGGAAATATTTCCCTTCAAACGCTATATTATCGATGCTGGCATAGGATTTTCCGAGGGCCTCTTTCAGGGTTTTACCGAAGGAGGTTACGGCCAGTACCCTTCCGCCGGAAGTAAGCACCCGGTTGCCGTCCTTACGCGTTCCGGCGTGGAACACCAGGCTGTTGTTCACGGTTTCGAGGCCGGTGATCGAGAAGCCGGTAGGATAATGGTCGGGATAGCCGCCCGAGGCCACCACTACGGTGCAGGCCGCACGGGGATCGGTCTTTATTTCGAAGCTGTCGAGGGTCTCGTTCTCGATGGCCTCAAAAATATCGAGCACATCGGTCTGTATCCGCGGGAACACCACTTCGGTCTCCGGGTCGCCCATGCGGCAGTTGTATTCAATTACGAACGGTTCTCCGCCTACGATCATCAGTCCGAAATAGATGAAACCCTTGTAAATGATATTTTCAGCTTCCAGTCCACGGATGGTAGGTTCAATAACGCGGCGGACCACTTTTGCCGTGAGTTCTTCGGTAGCGAAGGGCACGGGCGAAATAGCACCCATTCCGCCGGTATTCAGGCCGGTATCGCCTTCCCCGATGCGTTTGTAGTCTTTGGCGGTGGGCAGCAGGCGGTAATTCTTACCGTCGGTCACCACAAAATAGCTGCATTCGATCCCTTTCAGGAACTGTTCGATCACCACTTTGGAGCCCGCATCGCCGAATTTGCTTTCGGCCACCATGGCAGCCAGTTCGCGTTTGGCATCGTCGGCATCGTCGAGGATCAGCACGCCCTTACCGGCCGCAGGGCCATCGGCCTTGAGCACATAGGGAGCCCGCAGTGAGTCGATGAAATTAAAACCCTGGTACAGGTTCTCCCGCGTAAAGGTCTTATACGCGGCCGTGGGGATATTATGGCGTTCCATAAATTCCTTGGCAAAATCCTTGCTGCCTTCGAGCATGGCGCCGGCCTGCGAAGGGCCGATCACGGCAATATGCGCCGTATCCACGTCGGATTTCACCTGGTCGTAAATACCGTTGATGAGAGGTACTTCGGGACCTACAACAATACACTCAATGTTTTTTTCGAGGCAGAAGGCCTTGATCTCAGCGGCCGTTTTCAGGTCCGGTTTTACGTTCTCGCCGCACTGTGCCGTACCCGGATTGCCCGGTGTAATGTACAATGTGCCGATACGGCGACTCTGACTGATGGAATATGCCATGGCATGCTCGCGACCTCCACTCCCTAATAACAATACATTCATGAGATATATGTTGATTCAGCACAAAAATGTAAAAAAAACACGGGATTTACTAAGGTTTTTCGATTTCAAAGTGCCTGCAGCGCACTAAAACCCGGCAAAACCCGATGACCGTCCGAAAAAAGACCAGCCCTGCGCGGCGGCTTCATTTATAATCCTATCTTTGGGTAAAGTACCCTGCCCCATGATGAAACACATTCTTTTCCTGTTCCTGAGCGCCTTTCCCCTGCTGCTTTACGCGCAGGACTACAGGTCTTATCCCATCGGGACAACGGGTTGCCAGGCATCTTTTCCCTGTGCGGCCCCGCTGGCGGTACTCGAATATTCGCCCGACAGTTCGGAGGTATATACGGTAGAATGCATTTATGAAGATCTTTTTTACAGCATCATCTGCGTAAAACTGGCTCCGCAAGTACGTGCGCAGCTCTTGTCGCTCAACGATTACGATACACTGACCACCCACTACCTCAATTACCTCAAAAGTGCGTTTCATATCAGCGCGTCCAGCGGTTTCGAATACAACCTGGCGCTGTCTGAACACCACGAGGCCCGGGGTGTGGCAGAGCTGTGGGCAGATGCCGGCAATGCCGAATGGGAAATACGGGCCTGGTGCAATGGCAAATTTCTTTCGGTACACATGGTGTATGTAATGCAGGGCCGCATACCGGCCGATAAGAAAGAGTTCAACAAGGCATTTTTAAACGGCATACGTTTTCCTAAATAATTCAAGGTGAAGCCCGGCAGGGTTTTTAACCTAACTTTATCCCGAAACCTTCTTTCACCACAGCCTGAAATCGGGCTTTAGTTGTATTTTTGTTCGAAACAAAACAAGTAACACGCAGAGAGGTCAACATGCTGAAGCAGGGTTTAACACAAAAACTCAATCAAAAATTATCACCACAGCAGATTCAGCTGGTAAAGCTGCTCGAAATTCCCACCGATGAATTCGAGAAGCGTATCAAAGAAGAGCTGGAGGCCAATCCTTCCCTGGAAGGCGACCTCGACTATTCGGCCGGCGAGAACGGGGAGGATAATTATTCGTCTTCAGACAGTGAGGAAAGCACTTACGAAGAAAGCGCCACCTCCGAAGATGTAGACCTGCAGAAGACCGAAGAAGTGATCGACCTCTCTGATTACCTCAACAGCGAAGACGACGGTTACCGCAGTTATTCCGGCAATTACGGCGGCGATGACGAGCGCACCGAAACCCCGCTTTCACAAACGGAGACCTTCCTGGACCACCTGCATACCCAGCTTTCGCTGAAAGAACTGCCCGAAAAGATCGTGACCATTGCCACCACCATTATTGGTAACGTGGACGACGACGGCTATTTTAAACGTGACCTGGACGCGATTGCCGACGACCTGGCCTTCGGGCAGGGACTGGAATGTACCGAAGAAGAAGTTCAGAAAGCCCTGCATATTGTGCAGGAGTTCGACCCCGCCGGGGTGGCTGCCCGCTCCTTACAGGAATGCCTGCTTTTGCAGCTGAAACGCTACAATGTGCAGGAACCCGCCATCGCTTTTGCCATACAGATCCTGGAAGATTTTTACGACGAGTTCACCAAGAAACATTACGAAAAGATACAGCGCCGCCTCAATATCGACGATGATATGCTGCGCCTGGCCATTGACGAGATCCTGCATCTGAACCCCAAACCGGGCAATGCCTTTAATACGGGCAGCAAGAACTACCGCAGCATCATCCCCGATTTTATCCTCAGCATCGAAGAAGGCGAAATGCACCTGGCCCTGAACGCCAAGAACGCCCCGCAGCTGCGCATCAGTCCGTATTATGCGCGCATGTTCGACGATTACAGCAAGACCCGCAGCAACAAGGAGGCCGTGCAGTTCATCAAACAGAAGATCGACAGCGCCCGCTGGTTCATCGACGCCGTAAAACAGCGCCAGGATACCCTGATGGCCGTTATGCAGGCCATACTCGAATACCAGTACGATTACTTTAAAGAAGGTGACGAAACGCGCCTGCGCCCCATGGTGCTGCAGAATATCTCCGACCGCGTAAACCTGGATATTTCCACCGTTTCGCGCGTTACGCAGGACAAATACATCGATACGCCCTACGGCATCAAACCCATCAAGAGTTTTTTCAGCGAGAGCCTTTCTACCGACAGCGGCGAAGAAGTTTCCACCCGCGAGGTAAAGAAGATCCTGAGCGACCTCATCGGGGCCGAAAACAAGCGCAAACCCCTCACCGACGACAAACTGGCCGAAATTCTCCAGGAAAAGGGCTACAACATCGCCCGCCGCACCGTGGCCAAATACCGCGAACAGCTGGATATTGCGGTGGCCAGGCTTAGAAAAGAGCTGTAGTAGTCGGTAGTCCGGAAGTCCGGAGTCCGTTCATAGTATAGTAATAAGCGAAGAGCCAGGAAAGTGGATAATCCATTTCCCGTTTAAGCCCGATTGTAAGGATAGGTAATGAGGCCTGAATTTATGATGTTTCACGTGATCCTTCCTAAACAGAATATCGCAAACATTCTTTCAATTATTTAATTATCAGCACAATAAAAGGCGATCTAAACTGCTTATATGCCTATCTTTTGAGCATCTGTATCCTTTATTTCTGCCTTATTACATCCTAAAATACCACCCGCTCCTTAACGCCGGACTATGGCCTCCTCACTCATTCCCCTTCACTCTTCACCTCGGACTTCCGGACTAAAAAAAAAGCCCCCGTTCCCGGAGGCTTTTTTCTATTTAATGATGTTCGTTTGCTTTTTCGTGGTCACGGAGTGGAACGTTCTGAGGGATGAAATCCTCTTCTTCGCCCGGCAGGGAGAAATCGTACGGCCAGCGGTGAACTTCCGGGATATCGCCCGGCCAGTTACCGTGGATATGTTCCACAGGCGTTGTCCATTCCAGGGTAGTACCTTTCCATGGGTTCTGCGGGGCTTTAGGTCCTCTCCAGATGCTGTAGAAGAAGTTGAAGATGAACACAACCTGAGCCAGACCACCGATGATCACGAAGATGGTGATCAGTACGTTCAGGTCCTGCAGGTGGTCGAACATCGGGAAGGCCGTGTTTGAATAGTAACGGCGCGGTACACCGGCCAGACCCAGGTAGTGCATCGGCCAGAATACGCCGTAGGCACAGATAAAGGTCACCCAGAAGTGTACATAACCCAGTTTATTGTTCATCATACGTCCGTACATTTTGGGGAACCAGTGGTAAACCCCGGCAATGATACCGAACAGGGAGGCCACACCCATTACCAGGTGGAAGTGGGCCACCACGAAGTAGGTGTGGTGTACGTTGATGTCCAGCGCACTGTCACCCAGGATGATACCGGTAAGACCACCGGAGATGAACAGGGAAACGATACCGATGGCAAAAAGCATACCCGGGGAGAAGATGATGTTACCTCTCCACAGCGTGGTAATATAGTTGAAGGCTTTAATGGCCGACGGAATGGCGATAAGCAGTGTGGTAAAGGTAAAGATAGAACCGATGAAGGGGTCCATACCCGTTACGAACATGTGGTGCCCCCATACGATGAACGACAGGAAGGCGATGGCCAGGATCGAGGCCACCATGGCGCGGTAACCGAAGATCGGCTTGCGGCTCATGGTAGAGATGATCTCAGAGGCTATACCCAGGGCCGGCAGAAGTACGATGTATACCTCGGGGTGGCCCAGGAACCAGAAAAGGTGCTGGAACAGTACGGGCGAACCGCCGGTTTGCTCCAGGGCCTGACCGGAAATAAAGATATCCGAAAGGAAGAACGCCGTTCCGAAGCTGCGGTCGAAGATCAGCAGCAGGGCCGCGGCCAGCAGTACGGGGAAAGAAAGGATACCGAGGATGGCCGCCGTCATAAATGTCCAAACGGTAAGCGGCATACGGGTCATTTTCATACCTTTTGTACGGCAGTTGATCACGGTGGCAACGTAGTTAAGACCACCCAGCAGCGAAGAAATGATGAACAGGGCCATAGCGATGAGCCAGAGGGTCATACCCAGACCGGAACCCGGGATCGCTTCCGGCAGTGCGGAAAGCGGCGGGTAGATCGTCCAGCCGGCAGAGGCGGGACCGCTCTCGATGAACAGGGAAACGATCATCAGTACGCTGGAAACAAAGAAGAACCAGTAAGAAAGCATGTTCATGAACGGGTTCACCATATCGCGTACACCCAGCTGAAGCGGAATGAGCAGGTTGGCATAGGTACCGGTAAGACCGGCCGTAAGCACGAAGAATACCATCAGGGTACCGTGCATGGTTACCAGCGAAAGGTAGAAGTTCGGGTCCAGCAGACCGCCTTCAGCCCATTTACCCAGGAAAATTTCCGAGATCTTGAATGACTCTCCCGGCCAGGCAAGCTGCAGACGGAAGAACAGCGAGAGCATGAACGCCACCACGGCCATGAAAATAGCCGTAACGAGGAACTGCTTCGCGATCATTTTATGGTCCTGACTGAAAACGTACTTCGTAATGAAGGACTCTTTGTGCTCATGGTGGTCATGAGCATGTGCATCATGCGTTACATGTGCGTTTTCTGCCGAAAGGTTATGTGTACTATCCATGGACATTATTTCTTATAGTAACAGGTAATTTTATTATTTCAGTTTAGCAACTTTCTTGGGTGCGGCGGCAGGAACGGCAGCAGAGTCGGTCTTAGCCGAATCGGCAGGCGCCGGAGAAGCTTTTGTGGCAGGAGCCTCACCCTTGAAAGCCAGGGCGAATGTCTGTTGTTTTTCGAGCCAGCGGTTGTACTGCTCTTCGGTCTCCACCACGATCTTCATCTGCATGTTGAAGTGGGCACTGCCGCAGATATTGTTACAGTAAACCAGGTAATCGAATTTTTCGTTGTTCAGTTTGGCCTTCATTTCCTGTGAAGTGATGGTAGGCACAAAGGTGAACGATGTGGCCAGACCCGGTACGCAGTACATGTGCACACGGAAGTGCGGCAGGTACGCCGAGTGGATCACGTCCTGCGAACGCATTTTCAGTTCGATCGGACGGTTCACCGGTATGTGGATCTCACCGCCGGAAGGAATGATGATATCGTCGTGGCCTTTCAGGTATTTGGCCGTTTCGTTCTTCTTTTTGAAGCCGGATACCATTTTCAGCTGGTGGTTCAGGCGGTCTCTCTGTTTTTCCAGTTCCGGCAGTTCTTCCGGTGTGGGGAAAGCGGCCAGGGCGGCGAGTACCTCGCTACGTTTGCGGTTGATAAGTACCAGCTGCGAATCGATCGTTTCCGGGGTGATCATACCCAGGGCGTTCTTATCACTGACCATGGTATAGTTCACATCGCCCAGTTCTTTATCGGCGCCGGCATAACGGGCGGCCCACTCAAACTGTTTGGCGTAGAGTTCCATCGTAATTTTTTCACCTTCGATCTCTGTGCTGAAGATATCGTTCCAGATCTTGAGACCGTAGAAGATCAGGGAGCAGAACACCAGGGCCGGGATGATGGTCCATACCATTTCCAGGCGGTTGTTGTGCGAATAGTGGAAAGCCTTGGCATTTTTGCGGTAACGGTAACGGAAGGCAAAGTACCACAGTACAGGCTGTACCAGCAGATAGGCTATCGAAATGATCACGAAAGACACCGTCTGCAGGGTATCGATCTCCTCGCCGTGCAGGGAGGCCGAAGCCGGCAGCAGCTGACCTGTGGTCACGTATTTAAAGTGAAAGTAGAAGTAAATAGCATACCCGAAGAACAGCATGAACAGGCACATCAGTGCGTTTATGTTATTCTCACCTTCGGTAATTTCGTATGGTTTACGTCCGCGGACACGATTCACCAGGTTGCTTACGCTCAACAGTTTTACAACCGTAACCAGCGTAAGTGCTGAAACAAGGACGAAAAGAATCGTTATAAGGCTCATATTCTAAAAACTAAGTATTCTACGTTCCGTTTATATTGCGTGATGTTTACTTTCTTCGAGGAAGGTTCCCTTAGCTGGTTCAACAGCCGCTTTCGTCAGCGTATTTAACACTACAAAGGTAAACAATCCTGCAAAAAATAATAAGGCACCTATTTCGGGGAAAGACCAGCCCCATTTTTCACCTACGGCACCGGGCATAACCATCTGGAAGAGGTCCATATAGTGACCTGCCACAACCAGCAGTGATATGATCGTAAGCGTGGTGGCATTGCGCTTTGAGTCGCGGGTCATCAGCACCAGCAGGGGCAGTACCAGGTTCAGTACGACCATCACCAGCACCCAGGGGCGGTAGCTTGTATCGTAACGCTCGATGTAATATACGATCTCTTCGGGCATATCGGCGTACCAGATCAGCAGGAACTGCGAGAAGTACAGGTATGTCCAGAAGATAGAGAAGGCGAACAGGAATTTACCCAGGTCCTGGATATGGCTCATATTCACAGTAGGCATAAATCCGTTGCGTTTCAGGTGCAGTACGATCACCAGCATAATGGCAATGGCCGACACAAAGTAACCGGCAAAGGTATACCAGCCGAACAGGGTAGAGAACCAGTGTACGTCTACGCTCATGATAAAGTCCCAGGCCGATGTGGACGAAGTAACGGCGAACAGCACCAGGAAGGTGGCCGCACGGTTACGCGACTTGATGTAGTGCTCATAGGTGCCCAGCATATCGTCGCGCAGCGACATTTTACGCAGCATAAAGGCAAAACCGATCCATATGGCGGCATAGAAGGCAAAGCGGATCAGGAAGAACGTGTTGTTCAGGTAACCGCTTTTTCCCTGGATAAGTTCGTCCTGGGCAACAATTTCGGGGTTCATCCACTTATAGATGTCGTGTGCGCCCAGCATACCGGCCACCACTACAATAAGCAGGAAGAACATACCGAAAGGCAGGAAGGTGCTCATGGCTTCGGGTATACGTTTAAAAACGGTGTACCATCCGCCCTCACCTACCAGGTTCACGGCCACGAAAAAGATACCGGCCACCGCAACACCTGTGAAGAAGAAAGAGGTAACCAGCAGGTTGGCCCACACACGGGTAATATTATCGCCGTATATAAAGAATGAAACTAAGATCAGTACCAGGCCGATAACGGTGGCTGCTATTGACGCTATTTTCAACTTTCCTGAGAACTCGTATTTCATCGTTATACTATTGTTCGTTTCTAAAAATTATTTCATGGCTACCTTTTTCGCAGCGGTAGTGTCCGCAGCGGGTTTAGCCGTGCTGTCGGCCGTTGCTCCGCCGGCAGCAGGTGTTTTCTGGAGACTCTGTACATAGTGTACCAGTTTCCAGCGGTCCAGCTTGCTGATCTGGTACTGGTGTGCGCCCATCATACCCTTACCCCAGGTAATGGAGTGGAAGATCTTTCCTTCGGGCAGGCTCACCAGCTGGGGCGAGTTGTATGCCGGCGGGATCAGTCCGGGGTTCTTGGTACCTACCACACCGTCGCCCATACCTTTGGCACCGTGGCAGTGCTGGCAGAAGGTCTGGAACAGCACTTCGCCCTGCTTCAGGTTCGCTTCTGAATACGGGAGCGGGTTTTTGAGGGTAAGTCCGGCCGCTTCATATCCTTCGTTCGTGTTCGGGAAGGGATACGGCAGTACGTTGTAAATTTTAGAACGGTCGGCCTGGTAGGGCATGGTACCGTCTACCATGTTCTGGGCCGTGGTACCGTTGGCAAAGTTCGGGTTTGCCTGGTAGGCGTCGTAACCTACCGAGCGGTACATATCGGGCATATACTCAAATCCCGGGCTCTGCGGATCTTTTTGGGAACAGGAGGCAACAACAACGGCCGCTCCGATCAGCAAAGCACCTTTTCTGGCTATTTGTATATAGTTCTTTTTCATAATTGCGCTTCCTCCTTATTCTCCGCGGTTAATTTCAATAGCGCCTGCATTTTTCAGCATGCCGATAATTTCGTCTTCTTTCTGCGCCTGTTTCGACGGATCGATCTCGATAATGAACTTATCATCGGTCGTACGCGGATCGGGGTTCTTGTTCTTTGCTCCCGGAAGAATTCCGCTGATAAAGAAGAAGGTCCAGATCATACCGTGCGCACCCAGCAGGATGGTCAGCTCGAACATCACCGGCACAAAGGACGGGAAGTTCTCTGCAAAGCTGAACGAAGGCTTACCACCCACGTTCATAGGCCAGTCATAAATAAGCATGTACCAGGTCATCCAGGCTGCGAACGAAGTACCCATGGCGCCGAACAGAAAGGCGGCCACCGAGATACGTGTACGGGGCAGTTTAATGGCATCGTCAATACCGTGTACGGGGAAGGGTGAATACACCGTGTTCACTTTGATGCCCGCATCGGTCACAATACGTCCGGCTTCTACCGTAGTATCCGGATCGTCATATACCGCATATATTAATTTGCTGCTCATGATTCAGTTTTGTGGAGATTAGTGATGATCGTGTTCGTGTTCATGTTCTTTCTGACGCTTTTTCCAGCCTTCACCGGAAATTTTCAGAATGGATTTCAGCTCGGCCATGGCAATTACCGGGAAGGTACGGCTGAACAGCAGGAACAGGGTAAAGAAGATACCCATTGTACCTACGTACACGCCTACGTCCACCCAGGTGGGATAGAACATGGTCCATGAAGAGGGCAGGTAGTCGCGGTGCAGTGAGGTTACGATGATCACGAAACGCTCGAACCACATACCTACGTTCACCACTAAACTCATAAAGAAGGTAAAGGTGAGATTTGTTCTCAGTTTTTTGATCCAGAATACCTGCGGCGAGATCACGTTACAGCCCATCATGATCCAGTACGACCAGGCCAGGGGACCGGTAGCACGGTTCAGGAAGGCGTATTGCTCGTACTGTACACCGGAGTAGTAAGCTACGAAAAGCTCGGTGATATAGGCCACACCCACGATGGAACCGGTAACGATGATGATCTTGTTCATCGACTCCACGTGTCCTACGGTAATGTAGTCCTCCAGTTTCAGTACTTTACGCATGATCAGGAGCAGGGTAAGTACCATGGCGAAACCGGAGAAGATCGCACCCGCAACGAAGTACGGCGGGAAGATCGTGGTGTGCCAGCCCGGGATCACCGAGGTGGCAAAGTCGAAGGATACGATCGTGTGTACGGAAAGTACCAGCGGGGTGGACATACCGGCCAGCACCAGCGATACTTCCTCGAAACGCTGCCATTGTTTGGCAGTACCGCTCCATCCAAAAGAGGTGATCTGGTAGATCTTTTTCATCCATGGGATCACCTGGCGGTCGCGCACGGTGGCAAAGTCAGGGATAAGACCTGTATACCAGAAACCCAGGGATACCGAGAAATAGGTCGAGATCGCAAATACGTCCCAGAGCAGCGGAGAGTTGAAGTTCACCCACAGGCTGCCGAACTGGTTCGGGAGCGGAAGTGTCCAGTAACCGACCCACAGACGGCCCATGTGGATGAGCGGGAACATACCCGCGCACACTACGGCGAAAATGGTCATGGCCTCGGCCGAACGGTTAACGGCCATTCTCCAGCGCTGGCGGAACAGCAGAAGTACCGCCGAGATCAGGGTTCCGGCGTGACCGATACCTACCCACCATACAAAGTTGGTGATGTCCCAGGCCCAGTTCACGGTACGGTTCAGACCCCATACCCCAACTCCGGTACCCAGAAGGTAGGAAATACAACCCACACCCCATAAGGCTGCTACTGCCGATACGGTAAATGCCAGGTACCACAGTTTACCCGCGCGGCCTTCGATCGGCGCGCAAATATCTTCCGTGATCTGATGATACGTCTTGTCTCCACGTATCAACGGCACTCTGTATTGTGATTCTCCGTGCATAGTATATAACTAAAGTTTTTGTACTGTTTAAATTAATGTGCTTTGTGCTCTTCTTTTTTACCATGAGCGGCTTCGCCTCCGTGGGCGGCACCGTGCTCTGCGCCGTGACCTTCGGCATGACCGCCGGCGTGGTGACCGTGATCGTACTCCTCTTCCACGTTGCGTACTTTTACATGGTAGAATACGTTCGGTTCGGTACCCACTTCGTCCAGCAGACGGTAAGCGCGGCTCTCTTTACCCAGGGCAAGGATCTCCGAAGCTTCGTCGTTGGCGTCGCCGAATTTAATGGCATTGGTGCTGCAGGCAAGCTGACAGGCCATTTTGATCTCACCGTCTTTCGGGCGGCGGCCTTCTTTTTTAGCCTCCAGTTTACCGTACTGGATACGCTGGGCGCACATAGAACATTTTTCCATTACACCACGTCCGCGTACGGTCACATCCGGGTTCAGTACCATTTTACCGAGGTCGTCGTTCATGTAGAAGTCGAACTTATCGTTGTCGTGGTATTTGAACCAGTTGAAACGGCGTACTTTATAGGGACAGTTGTTGGCGCAGTAACGGGTACCGATACAACGGTTGTAGGTCATCTGGTTGAGACCTTCGTTGCTGTGTGTGGTAGCCAGTACCGGGCAAACCGTTTCGCAGGGGGCCTGTGAACAGTGCTGGCACATTACCGGCTGGAACACCACCTGCGGCTCGGCAGACGGGACCTCGGCCTGGTGCAGCACGCTCAGGTTATCGCCCAGACCTTTGGCGTTCTTGATGTCCATTTTGGAAGCATCACTGCTGTAGTAACGGTCGATACGCAGCCAGTGCATATCGCGTACACGGCGGATCTCGTCCTTACCTACCACCGGAACGTTGTTCTCGGCATGACAGGCAATTACGCAGGCGCCGCAACCGTTACAGGCATTCAGGTCGATCGACATCTTCCAGTTGTGGTTCGGACGATCGAATTTTTTCCAGAAATCGGCCTCGTCGCCGGAAAGATGCCCGTGGGTCTCCTTGCCTTTGATCTTGTCGAAACCGGTATGGAATACGTGAATATGGTTGCCGGATGCAGGATCCGCTTTGAATTGCTTGTACGACGTTTCTTTTACGATATCGCGGCCCATCATGGTGTGGTGGGTCTGCGTGGCGCCCATTTCATAGGTCTCGCCCGTTTTTTCGATGGTACCGCCGAAGGCAAAGCCTTTCCATTCGCCGCCTGCCAGTGTGGCCAGCGGGAAGGCATTGGCACCCACCGCAGCATCGTCTTTAAATACTTTACGGCCATAACCTACAGCTACGCCTACGGTACCTGATTTCTGACCCGGAGAAGCAACTACCGGCAGTTTTATCTCTTTACCGTTCACTTTCAGGATAGCCAGGTCGGCAGGGTCGTTCTGACCGATATAGGTGCTGAAGCCCTGTGCCTCCATGTCTTCGAGCGACATGGTAATGTAGTTGTCCCAGGTGATACGTGAGATCGGGTCGGGGAACTCCTGCAGCCAGGGGTTTGCCGCCTGACTTCCGGAACCGATGCCGGTTTTCTGGTACAGCACCACTTCCACACCTTTGGCACCGCCGTAGGTTTTTACCAGGGCAGCGGCGGCAGAAGATACATCTCCGGCGGCCGGGGCCGGGGCGGCAGCTTCGGCAGCAGGGGCTGCATGTGCGTCTGCATGAGCGGCAGCAGCAACCGGGGCAATTACCGGAGCAGCCGTTGTGGTGAATACACCGTCGTGTACGCTGTAGTTCCAGAAATCGTCGAACAGCATGTGCTGCGACTGACGACCGAACAGCGTGCTACGCCAGTTCTCCTTGATATATTCTCTCCATGCGGTAGAGTTCTTATCGCTGCGACTGGCTAAACCGGCCCAAACGATAAAGTTCTCCTGTGCATGACGTGTGTCGAACAGCGGGTGGATGGTAGGCTGGGTAAGGCTGTAGAAACCTTCGTACGGATTGTGGTCGTTCCAGCTTTCCAGGTAATTATGATCGGGTAAGGTATAGGTTGCCAGGGCAGCGGTCTCGTCGCGGTCGCCGGCAAAAGATACCGAAAGTTTCAGTTTTTTGATGGCCTCGGCCCATTTGTCGCCATTGGCGGCATTGTACACCGGGTTAGCCTGGTAGAAGATCACACCCTGAACGGCTCCGGAAGCGATCCCGGCCAGTACCTGCTCGGTACGCTGCTCGTTACCCTGTTTGGTATACAGCGGCGTGTTAAAGTCGAGGGTGGTACCGTTGGCGCCCAGTGCCTTGTTGATCTCGGCCGTGATGATCTGTGCGTTCACGTCGTTCAGACCACAAACTACCAGGGCTTTGCCGCGGTTGGCCTTCAGGTGCTCGGCACATTTGGCGATACGCTCGGCGTACGGCAGGGCAGGCACCTGTACCGAAGCGCCGGTCACCTTGTTATACAGGTGGATCAGCGCCAGGGCGATCTCCGACTGTTTTACGGACGTGCGGTAATCGGCATTGGCACCGGTGAGCGACATTACCGATTCAAAGGCGAACATACGGTTCATTTTGCCTTTGGGATCGCGGTTCTTCGAGTACCCTACAGAGAAAGCGTTGCTGTCCAGCCAGGTACCCAGGAAATCGGCGCCGAAAGAAGCGATGGCCAGGGCGTTCTCGAAACGGTGCGTCGGGATAACCGCTTTACCGTTCACGGCCTGGTTGGCTTTCGGCAGGGCCGAGTAAGAAATGGGATCGTATTGTACATGTTCCGCGCCCGGGAATTTCGCTGTAAAATCAGCAATGGCCTTGCGGGTAGACGGAGAAATGATCGTTGAGGTAAGGACTACGGTCTTTTTACCGGCGTCAGAAATAGCACGCAGTAATTTACCGATCTCTGTATCCGCTGTATTCCAGCCGATCTCTTTGCCGGCCTTCATCGCCGTTTTGGTACGCTTGCCATCGTACAGGCTCAGTACAGAGGCGCTGATCTTGGCGGAGATACCACGCTGCCCGGCCACCGAAGGCAGGGAAGTTTCAATGAGGATGGGACGGCCTTCGCGGGTTTTCACCAGCACGTTGGCATAATCGTCGTCATCGAAGAAAGTAGTGGCGTAATAGTTGGGAACACCCGGTGTGATGTTCTCCGGCTTTATAACATACGGAAGCGCTTTCTGCACCGGCGTTTCGCAAGCTGCGACAGCGGCGGCAGTTACGCTGAACCCGAGGAATTTCAGGAAATCGCGGCGACCTGTTTTGGTTTCACCCAGTTTTTCATTGCCCAGGAATTCCTCCATCGGAAGTTCTTCGGCAAATTCGTTGTCGCGAAGGTTAACGAAGGCTTTGGTTTCGTTTAACTCCTCGAGACCTTTCCAGTATTTCTTTTGATTACTCATATATACTATTGTAGGGAAAGCTGAATATTAATAATGACATTTACCACACTCCAGACCACCGATACGGGCCACGGTAAACTGGTCGCCTTTTTTGTAACGCTCGGCCAGGTAGTCATGTAATTTGTCGTAGTATGGATTTTCTTCGAATTTCACTTTGGTTTCGCGGTGACAGTTGATACACCAGCCCATGGTGAGCGGGGCAAACTGTTTCACTTCTTCCATCTCTTCCACTTTACCGTGGCAGGTCTGGCACTCCACGCCGCCTACACGGTAGTGCTGCGCGTGGTTGAAGTAAGCGTGGTCGGGCAGTTTGTGGATCTGTACCCAGTCGATCGGTTTTTGAACGTATTGTTCCACGGCGCGGAAAGCGTCGTTATCGCCGCCCAGCCATTCTTCGTATACGGCCAGTACCTGTTCTTTATCCTGGTTGTTGTAGTTGTCGATGTAAGCACCTTTATTCGGGTCGAAACCGATAGAGGCGTAGATCTTGGCGATCTCGTTCTTGCCGTACAGCGGTCCTTCGCTTACTGCCTTGTGACAGTTCATACAGGTAGAGGAAGAAGGAATGGTGGCATGACGTGATTCTTTAACACCCGTGTGACAGTATTCACAGGCGATCTTCAGTTCTCCGGCGTGTTTGGCGTGCGAGAACTTGATCGGCTGGTGCGGCTGGTAGCCCTGGTAAACACCAATACCCATCAGACCGTCCCAGGCCAGTTTCAGTACGAAACACAGACCTACGAAAATGGCAACACCTACGATGGCCTTGTTCTCTCCGGCCCATTTTTTAGAGGCCCTGAAGCAGTCTTCCGCTTTGTCGAGGAAGGTACGGTCGTCCGTAGAACCATCACCTTCGCGTTGTTTCACCAGTTCGGTAAGCGAAACGGAAATTTTATACAGTGCGTAGATCAGTACCGACAGGATCAGTATCACCACGATAAGTACGTACATCAGTGTATTGCCGCTGTCGCCGCCCTGGGCACCCGCTCCGCCGCCGGCTACGGCCGTAGAATCAGAACCTCCGCCTGCAGGGGCTGCACCGGCTTTATCGATATAGTCGAGTATAGCGGTAACCTCTTCTTTTTTCAGGTTGGGAAAGCCCGGCATCACCGACTTGTTGAACTTCTCGAACAGGTCTGTTGCGTAAGAATCACCCGTTTTCAGGTAATCCGTAGAGTTAACGATCCATGCATGCAGGTTGTCTTCTGAACTCCAACGCGAACGAACTCCGGCCAGACCCGGACCCACCAGTTTTTTGTCGCTGGCATAGTGACAACGGGCACAGTTACTTTTGAAGAGGGCTTCCCCGTCTTGCGCAAAACTGCCTCCCACGGTCATAAATACCATGAAAAGTGCGGCAAAAATTTTACTTACTCTGTTGAAAACGTGAATCATATACGTTTAAAATTATGTCGAAAGTGTGTTAATAACACGTTAAACCGCGGCAAAATTAGCGACCTGAAGGGAACTGCCAAAATAAAATACCTAAATGTAGGTAGCCCGGAGCCTATTTAGAACCCTTCTAAATAAGATGCCCGGAACGCCCTTTTTCCCATCCGGTTAAGAACCATTGAATTCCGCACGGATAAGGGCCCGAAAACAGTTATTGACAATGTTTATAACCCTAAAATGCGGCCGCTCAAAATAATACCTTCGCAAAGCTATTTTTTTCGGACAGAAAATTGTCGTTTTAAAAAGATTGTTTATATTTTCGTCCGATGAATGACAAAAAAACTGTCACTATGTATTTTTCAGATAACTTACGTTTCCTGCGCAAACGCCGGAAGCGTTCCCAGGACGAAACCTCCGGGGCACTGGGCATAAAACGTACCACCTGGAGCGCCTACGAGATCGGCAATGCCGAACCGGGCTACGATATGCTGCTGAAGATCGCCGATTACTTTAAAGTACCGGTGGATATGCTCCTGCGTGAGAACCTGGCCGGGTTCCCGGAAAGCAAGATCCGGGAAATAGAGCTGCATAAGGAGACCGACGTGAGCGGTAAGAACCTGCGCGTGATCGTAACCACCGTGGATGCCGACAATAATCCCAATATCGAACTGGTGCCCGTAAAGGCGCGTGCCGGCTATACCGGCGGTTATGCCGACCCGGACTACATCAGTGTGCTGCCCACCTTCCGCATGCCCTTTCTCAATAAGGAACGCAAATACCGCACTTTTCCCGTAAGCGGGGACAGTATGCCCCCCGCCGTGGACGGCTCCTGGGTTACCGGCGAATACATCGACAACTGGCTGAACATACGCAGCGGAACGCCCTGCATCGTAGTTACCAGGGACGACGGCATCGTGTTCAAGATCGTGCATAACAACCTGAACGACAAGGACACCTTGCTGCTCTGCTCCACCAATCCCGCATACGAACCCTACGAGGTACACTCTTCACAGATACTGGAAGTGTGGAAGTTCGTCAACTTCATCAGCCAGGAAATGAGCACGCCCAATATCGGTCAGCAGGAACTTACCAATACCGTACTGAACCTGCAGCGCGAACTGGCGCAGGTAAAAAATGTGATCCGCAAGGGAGAGGCTTAAACTTCTTCTTCCCATCCCCCTTCCTGGGGATCGTATTTGGCAAACTCCCCCGAATCTGTGAATTCCGAGGAAGTCATCGCAATTTCGAATATACCTTCGCCCGAGGCGGAAAAATAAAGTCCGCCGGCCGTAAGCATGGCCTGAGCAAAGGCGTTGCCATCATCAAACTCATAAAAAATACGGTCGCTGTCACGCCCTGTTTCCCGGTAATTGTACTTCCCCAGGCGCACGCTTAATTGTTCTTTCTGTTCTTCGGTAAAAGGCAGCAGGTTGGCCGGATCTTCAAAAAATTCCACGTTGCCCGCCGCTTCCTGGGCCTTTTGTACTTCCTTCCGGAAAATATGCATACTGAAACTCATCGCTCTTGCTATTTACAAAGACAAGATACAAATCCTTTTTTCGCACCCAACCTCTATTCTTGGTATTTACCAACACCCGGCCCTTCTCCCGCCTGTACTTTTGCTGCAAAATTCACGCTTTATGAAAAATCAAAAGTTTATTCGCATCGCCAGCCGGGTATTCATCGTCTTTTCCATTCTCAGTCTTTCTGCCGTAAGTCTTTTATCGCTCTATGATCCCCAGGCTACCATGGACCTGGTGCAGGTACAGCTGGGCAATACCGACGCGGCCAGTTCCATACGCGGCGTGTACGGCGGAGTGGGGCTGAGTATAACAGCCGCTCTTATTTACCTGCTGCTGCACGACAACCGCCTGGGCCTTGCCTTTCTCACCCTGTTCTGGGGCATGTACGCCCTCTCCCGGCTTATTACCATTTTTGCCGACGGGGCCCTGGGCGCATTCGGCACCCAATGGATCCTGACCGAAAGCATACTCTGCGCCACCGGCCTGCTGTTGCTGCTCCTGTTCCGAAGATCAAAAGCCTGATATTCACCAACCTTTGAGCAGGGAACGCAGCCTTTGCCTTCCCTGCTTTTTTCCGCTTCAGTTCGTATATACTTCTTTTACCACGACCGACACCTTTTCATCCCGGCCCGCTTCCCGCAGCTTTTCCAGCGAAATATCCCCGATGATGTAGCCCGAGCGGTGATTCAGGAACGATTCCTCCACCGTGCTGAAGTATGCGCGGTACCGTTCCTGCTCCTCTACCCCGTGCCGCAGCAGGACTTTCAGCTGCAGGTCTTCGGCGGCCTCTGCCAGTGCGGACTGCTGCAGTTTTTTGTATTCGTAACGGTAGTCGTAGGTAAGTGCCGATATATCGCTCAGTACCGCCGATGCCGTAGGATGCGCCCCCGCTCCCCGGCCCGAGAAGAACTGGGTATCCGAAAAACAGGACTGCGTTTTTACCCCGTTGAACACATCGTCCACCGCAAAAAGCCGGTCTTCCGGGGCCACGAACTTGGGCAGTACAAAAGAGCGCACTTTTCCTTCCGGACTTTTGTGCGCATGTGCTACCAGCTTTATTTTCAGCCCTTTATCCCGGGCGTAGTTCAGTTCCAGTTCGCCCAGTCCGTCGATGCCCCGGTTGTAAATATCTGCCGGTTGCAGCACCAGTCCAAAAGCGTGCGCCACCAGGATCAGCAGTTTGTACTTGGCATCGAACCCGCCCGTGTCCAGTGTAGGGTCACTTTCTGCATAGCCTTTTTCCTGTTTTTTCAACCGCAAGACGGCATACGATATGTGTTCCGCCGCCGTTTTGCTCAGTATATAAT
>JACVCJ010000012.1 GCA_016742095.1 Bacteroidia bacterium | reverse complement strand
TATGCCTTCCACAACAGCCAAAAACGAAAGCCACAACCATAGGCCCCGACACTATAAAACACTCCATTCCAGACTCTAAAATCCCGGACTACGGACTTTCGGACTACGGACTACTTAACAACCTCATAAACCCCCTCGCTCACAAACGCCCCGAATATCCAGCCTTCGTGTTCTTCTTCTTCCTTATCTAAATACCGGATCTTGTACCAGGGATGCGTGCCGTAGGGTTCAATGGTTTCTGTACCGCGGACTTCCAGGCACCAAATGGGTATATCGAACCAGGATATTTTGGCCAGTACGGCCGATGTGCTTCCGGGACCGGAACGTACGCGGATATCCGTACCTTTTACCCGAAGGAATTCTTTAGGGTAACGGGGTTTGCGCCATTCGTAGCCGAGTTCATAGGCCGCTGTGGCCAGGTTGGTTTGCAGTGTCTGTATCGTTTTCCGTGCTTCGGACTGTCTGGCCGTATCGCTGAGCGTGGGCAGCAGTTTCTGCAGGGATTGTATACGCTCCCGCATGCGTGTACGGTAGGTCTCCGGGTTAAAGACCGAAGAATCCTCACTACGCAGGCCTGTTTCATTAAGCTGCCGTACTATGCGGCTGAAACCCTGCTCCCATGCGGGCGAATATTCCGCTTCCACTACGTTGGTCCCGGTATAAAGACGGATGTACGTATTTGTATACAGGTTTCCTCCGATGATGGAATACCAGGGTTTTCCCTGTGCATCAAAATAATAGGAGGAGCTGTATTCCGAGTCGCCCTGGCAATAGGCGCCGTACTCCCAAATCTGCACGATATGTTTGGAGTCTTTCAGGCGGAATATCTGATACAGCATATGTCCGTCCGCGTCTTCGTAATCGTCGCACAACAGGTCGTCCGCAGGCCATTCCAGCGTATATGCCTCTACGGCAGGCGCTTCCGTTACAGATTGTTGTGCGTTCGCTTTACCCTCTGTCAGCAGGGCTGTTAGCAGCATGGAAAAAAACAGGGATGTTCGCATAGGTGTTCTCAGGGGATGTTAGGTTATTTTTCGGGATATTCAGTTACTTTATCGGGCACCAGCATTTTCGATGCGTCGCCGTTTTTGAGGCGGTAGGGTATCTGCCGCACCATACCCGTTCTTTCGGGGGCGCTGCCTTCGGTATACAAGGGGTAACGCCGTACCAGCAGCGGGCCTTCTACTGTATATTCGTCAAAGCCCTGGTAGCCGCCCTTCATTTTCATTTGCGGAATAGCGATCTGGCTCAGCGATCTGCCTTTATTCACCGAAAAACCGACCACATCGCGCGTGTTGCCCTCTCCGTCCACATATACGAACAGTTCGGGGTAACCGTCCTGGTCGAGGTCCCCGGTTTCGGCCCCGCTCACTTTACCGTCCACTTCCACGCTGATCTCGCGGTTATCAGCCTGTAACCCGAAGGGTTTTACGCTGAGTTTCTGTCCCACGCCTTCTTCTACGGAGCTTATTTCAAAGGAGATATCGTTCATGCGCAGCACTTTCTGAAATTCGCGCGGGTCGATCTGTTTCGGGTCCAGCGCTTCGCTGATGCGGCGGTAGGCTCCGGCCAGCCCGGCTCCCCCGGAACAATAATAGAACAATGCAGACGGGTCGGTACCCGGGGCCGGTTCAATCTGCAGCTTTTCGGCGCTGAAAAAGAAATGGATATTGCGGCCTTCATCGTTCACTGCCAGGGTACTGTCGTTCAGCATGCGTGCATCGGCATCGAAGGTGCAGGTGGGTTTTTTAAGATCGGCCCGGGAACGTATCGAAATATGATACAGCGAATCGTCCACAGAATATACGTTCACCGCTACCCAGTCGCTTCCGTTGTTACGTTCTGCATACCCTTCCGATACATAATTCCCGGCAAACCAGGGGATCTTCACTTTCAGTTCGGTAGAGGTACCGAGGGGTTCGGTATCTGCTTCCGTTCCGCCGCCGCAGCCCCATACCAGTACGGATGCGGATGCGATCAGGGCACTGTATATCCACGTTTGTATGCGCATCGTTCTCTAAATTTAAATACGGTACAGGCGACAGGAGAGAATCTCCCTTCAAAAATACGCAAAAACGGGCTAAAATCGGCATTTTCAGACGAATTTCCGCCGGAATGTATTCAGGCCAGGATGCCTTTATCCATAGCCTGTTGCAGGTGGAGCAGGGTAAGTCGCTTTTTCTCCTTTCGTTTTTTCCAGAAAAGGAGTTCACTGATCTTGAGGCCTTCCCGTTCAAAATAATCGCTGAATACAAAACCGCCTGCTTCCAGGTTGAATTCGGCAATAAAGTTCTCCAGGAATTCATAGGCGTCGTCGCCCCAGAGCCCGAGGTCTTCCCGCAGGTCCGTGTCCGGCCACAGGTGTGTGTTCTGACCAAGTTCCGCGTGAACGAACCCGAGCAGACGCTCCCAGTTCTCGCTCTGTGTGCCGGTTTTTTGTGCAGGGTCCATGGCTGTTAAGGTGTGTATACAGATACGCACAATTCTCATGCCATATTTACAGACCGACACCGGGCATTCAGGAATGCTTCTTTTTCAGGTGTTCGTTTATGGCACGGACCACCAGCATGATATCGTGTTCGTAAAAACCGGTGCCGTTAAAGCAGTTGCATTCGATAATGGCGTAGCGTCCGTTGCAGAGCGCGGTGTCCATTACAAAAATATCGTGCGGCGTATACACTTCGCAGCTTTCTTCCACGAAGCGCAGCAGGTCTTCGGGTACATCCCAGCCCGATATGTCGAGCTCCCCGTTGCGTGCATAGCGGCTGCTGCTGATCACTTTTCCGTTTACGATAAAATGCCGCCATTCGCGGGCAATGCTTTTGGGCGAACTCACCACGATCTGTGTATCCGGGCCCAGGTGCGGGTTGTTGGAGATACCCAGTTCGGCCGCCAGTTTCTGTATATCGCTGAAGCGCATTACCGTGCCGCTGAAGGCTTTATTGTCTTCGTTCGGCCGCAGGAACCACTCTGAATCTTCGTCGTGCAGGCGCGTGGCAAAGGCCGGGAAAGTGGTGATCTGGCTGTCGTGGTTCAGCATACGCTCGCCCCAGTGCCGCAGGTAATTGGCAATATTAAAGCTTTGGGGATCATAAAAAACGCCTGCCGCGAAACGTTTGTCGCGCGCTACATTCATAATGAGCGTAGTAGAACCGTAAAATACGTTGAAACGGTCCGGGTACCGCACGGGCGGCAGTGCATCGGCAAAGGGAATGATCTTTACTTCGTCGTAGCCGATGCCGTCGAGGTCCAGTGACATACGGATACGCTGCAGCACGTCGGGTTTTATCAGGTTGGTCTGCAGAATCCAGTGGATGATAGAGGTCATTATGTTCGTGTATAGTTTCCTAATTTAGTATAACATATATAGATCGTTTATGTTCTGTCTGCTATCCGAAGGTATATTCACTTCTTTTTATATAGTACTACGTGTTTCCCGGGGCCCAGGGATCCGGGACCGGTTCAATCTACTTCCCTCAGCTGTACAAAAGTGCCTGCCAGGAAGGTTTTCAGGCCCTGCAGCGTTTCCCGGTACTCCCGGTAGTTCGCTTCAATATCCTGCGGGTACAGGTCTGTCCGGCGGCCCAGTCCGTCCAGTTCCCGGTAAGCCCTGGACTCCTGCCGGTTCACGCGTTCTGCGGACGGCATATAGAGGGTATGTACATGCAGGTTTTCCCGGTGCAGCAGGGCAAAAAGTGTTTCGGCCTCCGCGGCATTATCCAGCGCGCAACCTACGAGCATACTGCCATTGCGGCGACTGATACCGGCGGCAATAAATTCCAGGCGTTCGGAGCCGTTGTGCTTCAGCAGATCGTCGCCAAACTCCTCCAGCAATTGCCGGGCCTCCATACGGTATTCGGTTTCCAGCCCGCTGAAGACGGACTCTGTAATACGAAGCCCGGTAGTAAGATATATTTTGTGCATAGATGGTGACAGAAGAAATAAAGTCCTTAACCGAAATGCGAACCCGGTACCGGGCTTTCGATCACAAAACTGTGCCGGAAAGGATCGCCCTGGGTACCGATACCTTTGAGATGGTCCCGGCGCTTTGCATAAAAATCATAGTACGCATCGGCAGGCTCTTCAGCAAGGACCTCGTTGTAAATATCGTCGGCTATTCCCTGCGGACTGCGCAGGTCGGCCGGTATATTTTCCATCTTCTGTGTTTCTTCGTTCATCCGGTAACAGCCGTCGTTCCAGGGGAAATAGTAGTATTGCGATATATAGCCGCAAATGTCGGGGCAGATATAGGCCATGTCCAGCCAGTCGAGGTTCAGGGCAAAGAGCAGTTGCCCGTCCCTGGCGGTATTGAGCGCTTCGTAACGGCCCAGTTCCGATGCATCCCCGGCTACGATGAGGGCATTTTTGTGGGCGCCTTCCGGGTGATAGGTCGTGAATTCGAGCCCGAGTTCCCGCGCCAGTACACGGCCGGTTATTTCAGAATCACGGTCGTCGAGGGCCGCCACATGATCGATGTGTACGGAGAGTTTTTCCGCAAATGTACGCAGCCGCCGTGCCACACCTTTTACGGCGTTGAACGATCCCCAGAGCGCCACATAGCGTCCGCCGGCCACATATTCGTCCGACTCAAAATATTCAAGTATCGCACTGCCATAGTGTATAAAATGCCAGTCCTGAATATGCACAACAGGGCCCGGAACGCTGTGCAGACGTTGCAGCATATCGTGCAGTTCGCGCGTTTTTACTTTGGGCCAGTACACTTCATCCTGGTCGGGATAATTCTCCAGCAGGTTGCTCATGGCCTCTATATCTTCCTGCACACCGGCGGTTTCATTGGAGAGTATACGGCATTTATTCCGGAAATACATATCCCAGAAATCATTGCTCTGTAAACGCTCCATCGTTTCCAGGGCATCTTTCATGCGAAAGCGCCGGGCGTAGCAAATGGCCAGGTCGTGCAGTATTTCCTGGTCTTCGGGAGCCAGTTTGCGGTAGCCTTCATAAAAAGCCAGGGCCAGGGCATAGTGTTTTTCTTCCATGAAATGAACGCCCAGGTCCTTATATACCTGCGGATCGTCCGGCGTGTTCAGTACGGCCCTGAACAGGGCGGCCTCTTCGGGCGCGTCCAGTTTTTCAAGACAATCCACCGCTATTTCATACAGGGGCAGGCAGTGCATATCGGCCGTAAAGCCGTGACCGAGCGCACGCAGCGCTTCCTGGTATTCTCCGGCGACGTATTTTTCCCGGGCGCGTTCCAGGTGTTCCTGTGCCGGCGGTCCGGTTTCTTTTTCATCAGATTGCATAGTGATAGTGTCTGGTTCAGCGTACAAGATCGCAAAAAAGAGAAAAAAAGAAAACCGTATCTCTCTTTTTCTCCCGTTTCATCCATGGAAAAGCGCTTAAAGCGATGTCCGGAACTCAGGGCTCTCCCGCATTCGCATTTTATTTTTTATCGTTTGTGATATTTGGGGCCTTTGTACGAATAATGAGTAAAATAAAAACGGATCCGGTAAGCGGATGGAAAACAAAAAAGGACAAACTTTGAGCACAGCGACACCTGGAAAAAATGAACAACACTGACAGATCGGAGATATTCGTTTCCCTGATACAGTCCCACAAAGGGATCCTGTACAAGGTGGCCGGTCTGTACTGTAAAAATGAACAGGACCGGCAAGACCTGGTGCAGGAGATCATTGTTCAGCTGTGGAGATCGTTTGACAAGTATGACGATCAGTACCGGCATTCTACCTGGATCTACCGGATCTCGCTGAATGTTGCCATATCCTTCTACCGGAAAGAGAACAGCCGGAAAAAAATAGCCGGCCCTTTAACGGAGGGAATTATCCGTTTCTCCGGTAATGACGCCACCGAAGAGAAGGACAGCGACCTGGGAATGTTGCAGGAAGTGATCGCAGAACTCAGAGAACTGGACAAAGCTCTGATGCTGCTTTACCTCGAAGAAAAAAGTCATAAAGAAATTGCCCGGATCATAGGCATATCCGAAACGAATGTAGCTACGAAAATAAACCGCATCAAGCAGGTCTTAAAACAAAAAATTACCCGACTTAAAAATGAATAACATGGAAAATACAGAATTAATACGCATCTGGAAAGAACAGAATGCCAAAATAGAAAAAACACTGGCTATTAATGAACTGCTTTTAAAAGAGGTCATTAATAACCGGGCAAAGTCTTCGTTAAAATCACTGATCCGCTTAAAAACCGCCGGGATGGTCGCTTTTGTCTGTTACCTGTTGTTTTTAAGTTATATACTGGTGTATGCATTTTCGCACTATTCCTCTGCCTGGAATTATTTTATTATTTCCGTTTCCGCTATTGCGTTCATCAACATAAAAGGCTTTGCCGATTACACCAGACACCTGATCTGGACCAACAGGATCGATTACAACGGCAGTGTAACGGAAATTCAGCAGCAATTATCGCGGCTGCAGGTATCCATCATAAAGCACGCCAGGAGCATGTGCCTGCAATTCCCCTTTTACACCACGTTCTATTTAAGCGATGCCTGGTTTCCCCGGGAAGTCGGAGTTGGCTACGTCATTTTCCAGCTGCTGCTCACCGGTTCTTTTGTGTACCTGAGCTACTGGTTGTACAAAAAGCATACCCCCGAGAACCTGGATAAAAAATGGTTCAGGCAGCTGATCGCCGGGTCGGGAGGCGAATCCGTGAGGAAAGCCCTGGAATTTTACAAGGAGATCGACGCCTTTAAAACGAGCGGATAAAACAGGAAGTCTGGCTTATGATTGTTGAGCCAGCATGATCTTCCGGGGGGCATAGTGCAGCTTCCAGCCTTTGTCCAGCGCCTGCTGTACCAGGTTATTGTACGCTTCCCAGGCCGATCGTTCATCGGGGAAAACGGTCTCTTCAAAATCGTGTTTCAGCGTGGTTTTGTTCACGATCTCCCACATTTCATAGTCGCCGTGGTCCTGCGGATCTATGAAACAGCATACCGTCTGCGGACGCAGGTTTTCCACAAAGTGCTCCAGGCTGCCCATACTGTCTTTCGTAAGTTTATATTCCAGGAAAGGCTTATCGAAAACATCGGTTATATGAAAGGAATGTACGGTATTTTTCAACGTATTGAGTACCACTATTTCGGTAGCGCCGTGCAGCTGCCCGAAGGGAATAAATTCGGCCGGGATATCTTCTCGGTATTCCGATTCAAAGATCTCGAACTGTTCGGGCAGGTCCATGAAACTGAAAGGATCTTCAAACTCTTCGTCGTCACCGGCAATGATCAGGTTATGCGGTATGGCCAGCAGATCGCCGGCAAATAGGCGGTAGCGGTGTATGTTCTGTATGGCTTCGGGCAGGGTTTCCCGTATTTCTGAGGGCAATTCTGAAGGCAGGCCCCATGCCTGTACTTCCTGTTCCAGACGGGATAGTGTCGTATTCATGTTCTATAAACGGAGGATTTAGTCGGTGCAAAAAAAGCAGTCTTTCGCTAAAAAGCGACAGATAATTCACGAACGCCTGCTTTTAATGTATAAGCGATGCTTTTCCCCGTCCCTGTTTCCGCAGCACCAGCTTGTACTGGCCTGCACAACCGGCAAAGGAAAGCGTTCCGGGGCCTGCTGTCCATTCCGATTCATGAAAATCGGGCGGAGAATACTGAATGTAAAGTCCGGTGTCGAGGACCAGGGTAAAGCAGTTGCTGTTGCTGTCCCGCACTGTATATGCATCGTAGCCGATAGATATATTTTCCAGTTCCGTAGCGGGCAGGCGCAGCATTCCACTGCTGTCGGTAAGCATTTCGTCCATACACTGATCGTTTACCCGGATCGGGAAATCTGCTAACGGTACGATCCCGCTTTCCGACGGCCCCAGCACCCATATACGCAGTTCTCCGGCCAGGCTGTCCACCCGGCTTTCATAGAATTCTGTGATACAGACCCGTTGCGGAAAACCATAGAGTTTCACCCGGCCGTTCTGTTCCGTCCAGAAACCTTCAGCCCGGGTTGTGCCTGGCGGACTGTGCATTTCATACGTAAAACGGGCATCGGCATACAGGCTGAGCCGGTAGTAAAAATCACCGTCGGAATGCACATAATTGCCGGGGAGGGAACGGGAGTTTTTCTGGCCCTGGGCAAAAGAACTGCCGGCCATCAGTAGTAAAAGCGTAAGCAGGATACAGAAACGATGGTGCATAGAATGATCGTTGTATATCCTTAAATGTAGAAAAAATTCCGCTTTTAGCAAAACGACTGCTGCAAAGAACTCTTCCCCGTGTTTGCACAAACGCCCCGGAACCTGTAGCTTTGAGGTAGATGAACCCCGAGAAAAAACTGAAACGCACGGCCGAACTCATTTCTGTACTGGTAAAATACGGCTTTGGCGATATTGCGGCCCGCATGAACCTGGACAAGCTGAACCTGCGCCGGCACGATGAGAAAAAGGCGGAAAACGGTCCGCACAACGTGTACGAACGTATACGCATGGCCCTGGAAGAACTGGGGCCTGCCTATGTAAAGTTCGGACAGATGTTCAGCACCCGCGACGATCTGCTGCCCGCCCCGCTCATCAGTGAACTGCGGCGTTTACAGGACCAGGTACATGCCGATGCCTGGGACCTGCCCGCCCTGTTACGTAAAGAGCTCAATATCGAAGTAGAAGACGTTTTTTCGGAACTGAACCCGGAGCCTATGGCCGCCGCCTCCATGTCGCAGGTGTACAGGGCACAGCTGAAAGAGAACGGACAGGAGGTTGTATTGAAGATCAAACGTCCGGGGATCGAAGAGGTGATCGAAGCCGACCTGCTGATCATGAAAGACCTGGTGAGCGTTCTGGAAAAATACAGCGAATCGGCCCGTAGCATGAGCGTGCGGCAGATGCTGGAAGTATTCGAGACCTCGATCCATAACGAACTGAGCCTGCTGTACGAATCCTCCTGCATCGAACGTTTTGCCCGCAATTTTAAAAACAGCCGGGAGGTGTACGTACCGGCCATATACCGCGCCTATTCCAGCAATAACGTGTTGTGTATGGAGTACATCAGCGGCATTAAGATCAGCGACCTGGACGCATTGCGGCAGCAGGGCATAGACCCGGACGTACTGGCCCGCCGCGGACTTACCGTGTATATGGAACAGGTGCTGGAACACGGTTTTTTCCACGGAGACCCGCATCCCGGAAACATTTTTGTATTGCCGGACGCACGTATCGTCTTCATCGATTTCGGGAATATGGGCAGTATGATGCCGCCGGAAAAAGAACTGCTGGAGGACTTTGTTGCGTTTTTCGCACTGGGCGATATCCCGCGTATGATACGTACGCTGCGTAAAATGGCCCTGCGTTTCCAGGTACGCGATGAAAAACAACTGGAACGTAAAATATACGAGATACGCGAAGCCGTAACCCATTCAGATCTGCAGAACATGGGCTGGAGCAGCCTGTTCCTGAAACTGAAGACCGTGTTCCGGGAGAACGACATCGAGCTGCCGGCCTTTGCCTACAGCCTGATGCGCGGCCTGGCGCTCATCGAGGGCATCGGGCAGCTGCTTTCGCCCGGACTGAACATACAGGAAAGTATACACCCCTACGCGCTGCGCATCATCCGCAAGCGTTCCAGTCCGTCGTACCTGCTGACGAAGAGTGGTGAAAAAATGCGTACCATTTACGAAACACTGTCCGACCTGCCGGATAACCTGCGGCGTATCGTAGATAAGATCAGCCGTGACGAAATGAAGATCAACCACGAGATCAACGGACTGGCCGAAACCCGCGAAATGCTCAGCAAAAGCCTCGACCGCCTGGGTCTGGCCATCATCATCGCTTCGCTGTCCATCGGTTCGGCCCTCATCGTACGCTCGGACATGCCGCCCAAGCTCTTCAACGTTCCCGTGCTCAGCATCCTGGGCTTTGTTATTTCGGCCGTACTGGGCCTGGTGATCATTATTTCGGTGGCACGTAAAAAGAAATAGTGTTACGCTTTACAAACCCAGGAACTTAAAAGCGGGTGTATCTTTAAACAGCACTGATGTTTCACCGGAATAGGTCTGATCATTGGCCAGGTCCAGCTTACGTACTGCCGCACCGGCTTTGAAATCCAGCTTTTTAAGATCGACCCAGAACACATTGGGCGTAAGCACCGTTTCAAAATAATAGGTACGGTTCTTCTGGTCGGACACAGAACGCCAGCGCGTGGACGAAATATTCGGTTCCTGCGCCGAAGAGATGCCGAAAGGCACGGAGCAGTTACGGATCACACTGAAGACCGAAGCTACGGCTACGCGGGTATCGTCCGTTTTCGGGATGACACTGATGTAATACGAAGCCCGCACAAAACGGTCGGTAGCCCGGTTGGTGCCCGGCAGTACCGAGGTTCCGGGGATCGACTGCCAGTAGCGGTTCAGGGCCAGCTGATCGGCAAAGATGGGCGAATTGGTCATGACGTTGTACGCTGTATCGTGATGGATAACCAGTTTACCGCCGATGTATTCAAAAATGGCATTATCACCCGTGGAATCGGAAACCGAAAGGTGCAGGGTGGTAAAACGGTCGGTACCGGGAATAAAGTCGGACACGACCGTAAATTTATCCTTGCGGAAATCTTCGACGGCCTCTTTTACCGTAGCAAAATTATCAAGTACATACTGTGCCCAGAGCGAAATAGCCAGGCCTTTTTTCTTGCCTTTGGGGTCGAACTTCGGGTATTGCGATTCGGCCAGCCAGAGCACATTGGCCACCAGGCCTTTTTCGTTCATGCCGTCGGCTGTGGCTATGTCCCAGGCACTGGCGATCACGCTGCCATAGCGCGAGGTCCATTTCAGGGAGTTGGCACCGGTTTCGCCGCTGCGCTGTATGCCGCGGGGAAAGACCCAGATATTGGCGGATATCTCGTCCTTCCAGTCCATGGAGCGGGCTGTGATGTACAGGCCGTTGCTACCGTCGTACACCACGCGGGTGCAGGCATAGGACGAACCGTATAACAGGAGGAAAAGCAATGTGATGAGGGGGAACGAATGTGGGAAAGTTTTTCTCATAAAAACAGGTTTTGTGGGTGTTGTGTTACCTGTTTAACAACAAGAGAAGAAGAAAGTTTAGAAAAAAGAAAAAAAGCCTACAGCTATGAGCTGATAGCTAACAAAAAGCTTCAATTGATTGACGATAAAGATACGGATAGTTGGCAATAAGCTACAAGCTATCAAATATATGCTTCTAAAATCTCCGTAGTCCCCTGCGGGCGACTCCGGAGAGCGAAACTAAAAACTATTTGGCTCCATCTACTCATCACTCCGGACTTCCGGACTCGCTACTTCGGACTATTGGACTACCCCCAAATCCCGTTCTTACCAAGCTATAAAAAATGAAACCGGGAAACTTCGGAGCCTCGGCTGAGTCGCCTGCTAAGGTACTCAGACGTATACGTAAGCCCATATAAGCCATCAACCATATGCTTCTAAAATCTCCGTAGTCCCCTGCGGGCGACTCCGGAGAGCGAAACTAAAAACTATTCGGCTCCATCTACTCATCACTCCGGACTTGTAAGCTCCGTAGTCCCCTGCGGGCGACTCCGGAGAGCGTGGAAAAGCTAATAGCTATGAGCTGACAGCTAACAAGCAACTTCGGCTGAGTCGCCTGCCAAGGGACTCAGACGTATACGTAAGGCCAAACGTTGGCCCCGGCACCAAGCTATAAACTATATGCTTTTGTAAACTCCGTAGCCCCCTGCGGGCGACTCCGGAGAGCAAAAAAAGCTTACAGCTATGAGCTGATAGCTAACACCGAGCTTCGTCTGAGTCGCCTGCCAAGGGACTCAGACGTATACGTAAGCCCAGTTACCAAGTTATAAGCCATCAACCATATGCTTCTAAAATCTCCGTAGTCCCCTGCGGGCGACTCCGGAGAGCGAAACTAAAAACTATTCGGCTCCATCTACTCATCACTCCGGACTTCCGGACTCGCTACTTCGGACTATTGGACTACCCCCAAATCCCGTTCTTTTCCGTAAGAATAACCGGCTTGCCGTCGGTGACCACGATGGTATGCTCATGTTGTGCCATGTAGCCGCCGCGGTTGCCCAGCATGGTCCAGCCGTCGCTTTGGGTTACGGCCATGGTGGAATCGGTAGAGATAAAGGTTTCGATGGCTACGACGGAGTTCTTGCGGAAACGTTCCTTATTGAAAGGATCACGGTAGTTCGCAATTTCGTCCGGCGCTTCGTGCAGTTTACGTCCGGTGCCATGACCGGTCAGGTTTTTAATGACCCGGAAGCCGCGCTTTTTCGCTTCCGTTTCGATCATCTGACCAATATCCGCAATACGTACGCCGCCTTTGATGTTGTGAATGGCTTTATACAGGATGTCTTTAGAAGCATCTACCAGTTTCTGATGACCGTGCAGATCGGGCCCGAGCACAAAAGAAGCGCCGTTGTCTGCCCAGAAGCCGTTCAGTTCGGCCGATACGTCTATGTTTATCAGATCGCCTTCCTGTAAGATCGTTTTATCCGACGGAATGCCGTGACAGAATTCCTTGTTCACACTGATGCAGGTAAATCCCGGAAAGCCGTATGTAGCATAGGGCGCTGATTTTGCACCGTAGTCCATGAGTATACGCGCCCCGTAATCGTCGAGCTGTTTGGTACTCATTCCCGGGCGGGCATAGGCGCACATTTCGCGCAGGGTAAGGGCTACGGCTTCACTCACTTTCTGCATGCCCTGCAGTTCGGCTTCGGATGTAATTGACATGGTACGAAGATAGTAATTAGTCCGGGGTCCGGAAGTCCGAAGTGGAATGAGTGAGGAGGAACGAGTGGGGAGTGAAGGGCGGGAGGAACGAGCAAGGGGGAATGAGTTAAGAGGAACGGGCGAGGAGTGAAGGGCGGGAGGAGAATATTTTAGGGTAAGAATAAAATTTTTCAGTGCATGTTTCGCTTTGCAGTGGCTCTTTTGCAGAATCACATATGGCTTCATATCTTTCTCACCATCAACTTTTAGCAGTATGGAAAAATTTGTTTTTGAAAATCTTGAGGTATGGACACAGGCTGTAGACTTTGCAGATATAGTTCTTTCCCTGTCAGAAAGAGTGTCCGGTAAAAAACATTTTCGACTTGCAGAACAACTGGAAGCCGCCTGTACATCTATATCTATGAATATTGCAGAAGGTTGTGGACGTAACTCTGTTAAAGAACGGATACCGTTTCTTTATTATTCCCGGGGTTCATTGAACGAGACGATAACATTGATCACCATTCTCCGGAAAAGAGCATGGATAAGCAACGAAGAATACGCTATGCTATATGGCCGGGCAAGTTATATTTCCCGTATGCTTTATGCCTATATCCATAGTCAGAAACAAAAACTAACGTAATAAAACATAGTTGTCTTTCTAATTCAGTTCCCAGCTCTTCAGTCCTCGCTCATTCCTCCTTGCTCTTCACCCTTCACTCCTGGCCCTCCACTACCTCTTCCTGTAAATGCCGAGTACAGCCTCATTCATAGTCCCGGCCCACTGTTCGGCATTCATAGTACGTTTATAGATGGCGCTGGGACCGTTCTTTTCGCTGATCTCGTAACGGTCTGCACCTGTCTTTTTGGCGCGCCAGAAATGGTTGGCCTTTGCCACAATGTAGTTCACATCAATTACCATATCTGCATGGCTCTCCAGCTTGTCGTAATCGTCTGTATTACCCAGCTGTTCCAGCATGGTCTCCGGTTCTATCCACACGGTATCGTCGCCCTGGGCATAGGCGGCACAGTTAAAGCGATCGTCGGGCTTTGAACCCGGTAACTTTGTATACTCTTTATAACTTCCCTGACCGGGTTCTGCATCTTTACCCTTTTCCACTTCTCTTTCCCAGTACGCATTGGCATCTTCTTCACTTACTTCGGTTATGATCCCGGGATTCTCCATGGTAGCTGTCGCTGCCGTAAGGCAAAATATATTCCCGAACGCAAACAGGGGCCCGTTTTTGCCCAGGCCTTTCGGTTGTATGATCAAAGCCTCACTACAGACATCGTCTCCTTTACGAAACGTGAATCCGCCGTTCTCATCCCTTATTTCATGCTCGTGCGCATTAGCTATACCGGCCTTCAACTTATTGCGGGCAATGTGAAACTGCCGCCACCAGGCATCTTCATCCACTGTGCTTACAGATACTTCCGGCACATTCCGGGCATCGGTCCATACTTCATGCCCGTCTGCCGAAAGATGGGATTCAAAACCCAGGCCCTCGTAATAGGCTGCATCTTTGTTTGCCGCATGTATGGCCTGGTGCGCATACGAGTATATAAATACGCCCTGCACCACGCCTTCTCCGGCGTCCTTCTTCTTAAGGCCGGGCACGTATGTGTTTGCCTGTGTATAGGCATCGGCCATCTGCTGAAAGGCCTGCAACTGGGTTACCTGTGCACTCCCCGCCGCTGTACCTGACAGGCCGGCCAGCCACTGCCCTTCGGGACGGTTGTCCGTAATACCCTGCTGGGGGGAAGCTTTGTGCTCCTGCGCTGCGGGGGATCCTGTTTTGCTTTTGGGGGCCGAAGTGTGCATGCCGTATAGTGTATATCTGTACGCATTAAAAATAATACATTCCCGGTGAGGGCAGGTACTTTCGGTGAAAAACAGGTCTTTTTACGGGGTAAAATTCAGGCGGATTCAAAACCTGTTCCAGGCGCTGAGACAAGTGCTCCGAAAGTCGAAAGCCCCTCCCCGACCCCAGTACCCGGTAAAGACCTTGCTACTTCCGGGCGATCTCCCGCAGCAAAGCGATCTGTTCGTCTTTTACACGTACCTCTTCTTCGTGCAATTTGCAGGAATGGCCACGCATACGGGAATACCTGTCCGACACCTGCCGTACGGCCCAGGATCGGTATAAAGAGGTGTTGCAGTATTTTGAGGCTGGGGGGGGGGAGGAATAATTCTACGGTTATGTCCACTTGCTATTATTTTCCATATGCTCCACATACCGTAAATACTGTACGGCAATTTTCTTATCTGTTTCTATATTCTGTCCTCTTAGAAAACCGCTTGGCATATTGTGCCGTAAATCCGGATATATATTATAGATTTTTTCTTCTAAAATATTCCGCTGCACGTATTCTTCAATGGTTTGAAAATGTCTGATATCAATATCATCCGATCGATATTCAGGAATACTTGAACGATTAACGTAAGTCATGGAAATCATAGATTTCAGAAAAAGCAGAACATTATAATCACCATTAGTAACAAAATCCGTTAAGTCCTTTTTAAGTCCTTTGACATTACCATATTCTTTAATCAAAGTAAAAACCACTTCGTTCTTTTCATTATCAACGTTCTCAAATAATCTTTCTATTGGTTTTTTCTGTAATTTCCCTATAAAAGTACGAGCCTGCCGTTCGATCTCGCTTTTAGGGTCAAATACGAACCTGTTATGGTTCAAAAAGAAATATATCAACTCCGCAGTATGGTGTTTCCGGGTTGATTTGTGAAGGATATCCATGAGAACTTTCTTTCGTTGAGACGGTTCCGTTAAGCGGCTTATGCATTCCAATGCAAATTCAATGAATTGTCTGGTAATAAAACTATCACTCCAGCTTATACCTCTCCAGTAATATTCATTAGTTGTCATGAGAACTGCTAAATTAGCTCTACCAATTTCAGACATTTCATCCTTATAACTTTTAAGTCGATCTAAAATAAGACCTTTCGGGAAAGCCTCAAACCGCTTTACTTTATCTGTGATATCGTCATATTCTTTATTGTTTATTTCTGAAAATATTTCCTTGAATTCACTGTCAGATATATCCTGAACACCTATCTTAAATTCAAGAAAACGATCAAAATACCTCCTAATTCCAACTCTCTGGTTTTTTGCCATTTCCTTAATCATTTCATTTCTACGAATCCCCTTACCTTTATTAAAAAAATCATTTAAAGGGAACATAAAATGAATTGAGTCTTGCAGAATAGGCATTATAAACTCATAGTTACCGATCCTGCTTCTAAAACCGTTCTGTATATCTTCTCTTTTAGGCATTTCAAAACCTTGAAGGCCCCTTTCGTCTATACGATTTGAAAACAAATAATCACTATATAGAATAATTGCTTCAAAGACCTGAGGGGAAAATATTCTTATCGTTTCAAGTACAATAATATCATAGACATTAACCTCACCTTTTAAACACCGATAGGAAAAGGATACCGCATTTACTAATCGTTTGGAGTCACGGGGGGTTTTAATAAAGTAGTCGTGCAAGCTTCTGTAGCTTTGAAGGAACGTTATCTGATACGCTTCAGGTAAATTAAGACTATTTTTAGCAGCCCATTCTGTAAACAGATTCAAGGTATACTCGAACCTTTCAAAATCATTCACATAAGGTATCCTAAGTGGTAACTGTACTATCTTCTCCAGAAAACTTTTACCATCTGATATTTCTCCTGTTCCGTAACTTTTAGACAGAGCTTTTGCAACCATTTCGTCGTCAAAAGCAATAACATAGATAAGGTTATCAAAGTTTGCAGTTAACTTCACTAATTTAAAGAGTGATTGGATCTCAGAGACATCTAATCGGTCCACGTCATCTACAAAAATCACTAAGGGCAAAGCCAAACTTCGCAGAGCTTCATTTATTTTTCCTTTTAGCGTATCTATGGTCTCATTCCCTTGTAAAAGTTCTCCAGCGCCTTTAACAATTCCTTTTGCGGTGTCCGATGCATCCACCCCAAATCCTCCGGGAGTTGTGATTTTGGGTATTGATATATACTCTCCGTATTTTGATAAGAATTCCCCCAACTTTCTACGTTTAGATTTTAGCTTAGTATCACTTCTGGCCCCTTCCAATATTCTCACGAACAACTCTCTTACCATAAAGTCTTCATCTTTATACCGCCAGGGATTAAAATAAGTTGTAAAAAAATACTTTTCTTCCAATTCTATTTGAAGCAGACTTAACAGACTCGTTTTTCCTATCCCCCATTTGCCGTACAAACCTATTACATTGCAATCCTGTCCTTTATTAATGTCGATTTCCTCTGCAAGGGCTTTTACAAAAGTCGCTCTATGCAATCTATCTTCTGCCCAATCTGAAATAGGCTTGTCATTGTTTAGGCTCATAAAATCTATGGAAAAATGTTATTCAGGCTGATTACAGTCAAAAAAACGAAACTGTTAATCAATAATCAGCCATTAGTAAGTTAAGGTTAAACGTTTTAGTCCTGCTAAGATAAAAGGCCTATAGTTCAAATCCAAACACCACTGCCCAAATTTCCACTAAAGGCCCGGCTACAAGCTATCCCGGACTACGGACTCCTCGCTCCTGGCTCTTCACTCCTCGCTCTTTACTACAACCTATACCCCGGTATCCCCTCCAGCAGCCTCAACTGCCCTTTCTCCACGGCATACAGATAATGCTGTAACCCATTACTTAAAAAGATATGCTGCGGCTGCAGTACCCTTGCGTATACAGATGCCTGTAATAAGGTATCACGCGTGAGCGGAACCTCGGGGGCTTTGCATTCCAGGAGGAAAAAGATGCTGAGGTCGCGGTTGCGCATCACTACGTCAAAGCGCTTATCCAGGCCGTTGAAGGGCACTTTGCATTCTACCTGCATCAGGGAGGCGGGATAGGCGGCATGGTCGCAGAGGGCATGGATCCAGTGCTGGCGTACCCACTCTTCCGGGGTGAGACGCACCCAGCGTTTGCGGATGATGTCCCACACCATTTCGCGGCCTTCTTTTACGGTGAGGCGCAGTTTGGCGTGCGGCAGGTTCAGAGCGGGAAAATCGTTCAGGACAGCCATTTGTATACGATAATGCCGAGATACGTACCTAAAACGTTGCCTACGATGCCCGCCGTAAGTCCGGTGAGCAGCACGGAATGATTGCCCAGCGCCTTTACCACGCCGGGTATAAAGGGCGGACTCATAATGCCCGCCGTGGAGGTAATCAGGTGTGTATCTTTATCGATACGGAAGAGGAAAGACAACAGGAGGTGCATGGCCATACTGCCGAACATGACAAAGGCCATAAAGCCCAGTACGTACAGGGAGTCCGGGCGGAACAGACTGAAGTCGCTGCTGAGGCCCATGACCGAGGCAAAGACCAGCAGGAAGTACTCTCCGGCCGGGTATGTACTCTTTAACGAACGTACTTTGGGACTGAGCGAAAAACCGGCGCAGATGGCCGTGAGCGCCATAATGGTAATACCGGCGTCCATTTTACCGGTAATGATGAGGGCCAGTCCGGCACCTGTGCCTGTAGCTACGGCCACCAGCAGGAAGCCCAGACCGAATTCTTTCCAGGAAAACGGACGTTTGGCAGCCGTTTCTTCTGCGGTATGCTGCTTGTCCGCATCGGGGTGCGGTTTCAGTATCTTTTTGTAGAAATGCGGGGCAAAGCCCATAGTAAATACGAGGAAAAGTCCGCCTAACACCACATCGTACATCATGGCCAGGGCATAGGTATTGGCCGGGGCCTCAATGGCCGCACTTACCGCAGCCATATTGGCGGAACCGCCCGTGTATACGGCGCTGAACATTCCGGCGTAATAGGCGCCATCCTGCACGGTGTTACGAAAAAGGTAGAAACCGAGTACGGTAAAGGTGAGGGTGGACAATACTTCGAACGAAAAAGATAACACGCCTTTAGCCGAAGTACGGAACCAGCTGAGCAGATCGCCCGTGAGCAGCATCAGTCCAATGGCCAGGGGCACGGAGGCCGAGGTAAGTATCTCGCGCATTTCGTCTTCGGGGCGCAACAGTCCGGTATTCAGCAGGATCATGCCCAGTATGTAACACAATACCACCGGACCCAGGTAGCCAAACAGGCGGTATTTACGACACAGGTAATCCGAAAGGGGCGGAAGGGCAAAGGCAAAGAGAACGAAGAGAAGTGTGTTGAGTGTAAAAGTCATATCAGCCTAATCTGCGGTGCACAATATCCGAAATCTTTTTGAACAATGCTTCGGGTTTGAGCGGCCTCCAGGCCAGTTCGTCCAGTTCGCCGCCCCAGTGTACGTAATTGCCTATACCGTACTGGCGGAACTCGCGGATCACGTGCTCGCGGAAGTTTACAAAGGCAATGAAGCCGTCTTCGGTATCCTCGTACCATTCGGCATAGTAATCGTCTTCGTTGGGAAAAGCGTTCATCACGTTCTCGCCCAAGATGATAAAGTTGCGGATACCCTCTTCAATAAGTACGTCCAGCACTTCGCGCTTCAGGTGCATGATGTCGTTGTGCAGTATGTCGTTCCACTCGCCGATGAGCTCGATGATGGCAAACTCGTTGTGGTAATCGGCATACAGGATCTTGCCGTACAGCGTGGAGGAACCGAACTCGTCCCACTGGGGATGGATGTAATGATTGTACACGGCATGGGTAAAGTGAAACTCGCTGTATTCACGTCCGTAGAAGGGCGAACGTTCATCGTCTTCGGCCCGGTACAGGCCGCGCCAGGTAAAATGAGGCTCCAGGTCGTGCATACTGTTGCGTTTTACGTTATACAAACATTATTTGCTGCCGGCACAGGCGGGATCACTGCATACGCCGTACAGGATCAGGGAACGTTCGGTGACGCGGAACTTGAAGATTTCCTCCACCATGTTCTGGATCTGTTGCAGGCGCGGGTCGCAGAACTCCATTACCTTGCCGCATTTGCTGCATACCAGGTGGTCGTGCTGGGTGTACCCGTGACTTTTTTCGTAACGGCTGCGGTTCTCGCCGAATTCGTGTTTGCGTACCAGTTTACATTCCAGCAGGATGTCGAGTGTATTGTAAACCGTAGCACGGCTCACGCGGTACTTTTTGTCCTTCATCTTCTGGTAGAGCGACTCTACGTCGAAATGATCGGTAAGGCTGTATATTTCTTCCAGAATAGCGTAGCGTTCCGGCGTTTTGCGGTGCCCCTGATCTGCCAGGTAATTGGTGAAGATCGTACGTACGGTTTCTAAATTGGAATGCACGCTGCAAAAGTACCAAAAATTGAACAGATCGCCTAAAAAAGTAGATGTTTCCGAAAAGCGTTCCCCACCCCGAAAATGCTGAAAATTTCTGTTATTTTAGAGCCGAAACAGAACACCATGAACCGCAGAGATTTTGCAAAGAACACCTTTTCGGCCGGTATTGCCGCCGGCCTGAGCCCCTCCCTCGTGCTGAACACCATGCAGCAGGCAGGTTTCCGGAAGGAAGATTTCGGCACCGATTTTAAATGGGGCGTAGCCACCGCCGCCTACCAGATCGAGGGCGCCTGGAACAAAGACGGCAAAGGGCCCAGCATCTGGGATACCTTTACGCACAAAAAAGGCAAGATCAAAAACAACGACAACGGCGATATTGCCTGTAATTTCTACGAAAAATACCCGGAAGATATCGCCCGCATCCGGGAAATGAACTTCGGCGTGAACCGCTTCAGCGTTTCCTGGCCCCGCGTAATGCCCCAGGGCACCGGCGCTGTGAACCCGGCGGGCGTAAAGTTCTACCATAATGTGATCGACGAAACCCTGAAGAACGGCCTGGAACCCTGGCTCACCTGTTACCACTGGGACCTGCCCCAGGCCCTGCAGGACCGCGGCGGCTGGCCCAACCGCGAGATCATCGGCTGGTTCAGCGATTACGTTACCTTTCTCGCTAAAGAATACGGCGATAAGGTAAAGAACTGGATGGTGTTCAACGAACCCGCGGCCTTTACCGGTCTCGGGTATATGGCCGGCATGCATGCCCCGGGCAAGATCGGCTTCGGGCTCTTCAAAAAAGCCGTGCACAACACCGTGCTCTGCCAGGCCGAGGGCGGACGTATCCTGAAAGCGCTCGTACCCAATGGCCACATCGGCAGCACCTTCAGCATGAGTGCCATACACCCCAAAAGCGATGCCGAACGCCACGTAAAGGCCGCCGCACGTATGGATGCCGTGCTCAACCGCCTGTTCATAGACCCCATATGTGGTAAGGGCTACCCGACAGACGGCTGGGAACACCTGAAGACCATGGAAAAATACATGCTGCCGGGCGATGAGGACAAGATGAAGTTCGATTTTGATTTCATCGGCCTGCAGAACTACTTCCGCATTGTATCGAAACACAATATATTTCCGCCTATACTCTGGGCCGCACAGGTAAAACCGAAAAAACTGGTGGCCGACGAAAGTGAACTGACCGATATGGGCTGGGAAATTTACCCCGAAGGCATCTACGAACTGCTGAAAAAAACGGCCACCTACCCCGGTGTGAAAGAAATTTATGTAACGGAAAACGGTTGTGCCTATCCCGATGTAGTGCAAAACGACGCGGTACATGACGAAAAACGTATCGCTTTTTTCCAGAAGTACCTGGAACAGGTATTACGCGCACAGAAAGAGGGCGTTCCGGTAAAGGGATACTTTGTGTGGAGCCTCATGGACAACTTTGAATGGGCCGAGGGATACCACCCCCGTTTTGGCCTGGTACACGTGGATTTTAACACGCAAAAACGTATAATCAAAGACAGCGGGCTCTGGTTCAGGGATTTTTTGAAGTAATTCTCTTACCTTTGCCGCCGGATGGAAGCCTTACGCATCGATATCATAACGGTTCTGCCGGAGTTACTGCGCAGTCCGCTGGAACACAGCATTATTCAGCGTGCCCGCGATAAAGGCCTGGTACAGATCGAACTGCTGAACCTGCGCGACTTTGCCCTGGGCAGGTACAAAAGTGTGGACGATTATCCCTACGGTGGCGGCGGTGGTATGATCCTGCGCTGTGAACCGCTTTCGGCCTGTATCGAACACCTGTTGGCAGAAAGGAACTACGATGCTATCATTTACACAACACCCGACGGTAAAACGTTTGACCAGCGTACGGCCAATACCCTGTCCACCTTCCGCAATATTATGATCATCTGCGGCCACTACAAAGGCATAGACCAGCGTATCCGCGACAAATACGTGACCCACGAGATCAGCATCGGCGACTATGTGCTCAGCGGCGGCGAACTGGCGGCCTGCATCCTTACCGATGCCATTGTACGCCTGGTACCCGGTGCCATCGGCGACGAAATGAGCGCCCTTACCGACAGTTTCCAGGACGATCTGCTGGCGCCGCCCATCTACACCCGCCCCGAAGAATGGAACGGCATGCGCGTACCCGACGTGCTGCTCAGCGGCAACGATAAACGGATCAAAGACTGGCAGCTGGAACAGTCGCTCGAAAAAACAAAAACCCGCAGACCCGACCTGCTTGCATAGATGAAAAATATTCCCAGGCAAAAAATACATGCCGGCATACTGTACCTGTTACTGTTTACCCTGAGCACAGGGTCGGACATACTGGCCGTGGACCTTGGTCCCTTTAGCCTGTACCCGTTACGTTTGTTACTGATAACAGCCAGCCTCTGGTATGTATTCCTGAACGTACGTGAGAAAAAAGTACCCTTTACCGGCACCGATACCTGGTTCCTGGCCGTTCCCCTGCTGATGCTTCTGTACGGCGGCGTATCGCTGTTCCTCGTAAGCAAACCCTTTGAGGCGGTGAAGGAACTCAGCAATGTGGCACTGGGCGCCTCCTTCCTCTGGGTACTGAAAGAAGCGGCCATCCGCAGCGAAAAGCCTTTTGAAAAAATATGGACCGGCCTGGCCTGGGGCACGGCCTTTACCCTCATCATCGCCTTCCTGGAAGTGATCACCCGCACGCACCTGCCCTCGCCTTATAGTCAGAAACTGCAGCTGTACTACGATATCCATTTCGTACAGTTATCGCCGGCCTCTACCTTCGGTAATCCCAACCACTTCGGCATGTTCCTGTCGCTGGGCGCTTTTGTGTGGGTGTATTCCATGCTCAAAGGTTACCGCCGCAACGTTTCCGGGATACTTTTCCTACTGTCGTTCCTGGCCTTGTGGCTCACGCTGTCTAAATTCAACATACTCATTTTCATAGCTCTGCAGTTACTGCTGTTGTTCTTCTTCCGGGAGACCATCTACCAGTTCTTCCGGCCCAACAAGCTGAAGCTGGCCGCCGTGCTGATCAGTACGCTGGGTATGGCTTTCGTGTACTATTCCAAAAAGAACCAGGTATTGCAGGTACGCATGGAAAATGTGGAGAACCTGGAACTGAAAGCCGGCACCGGAAGCGGTTCCGTTCGCTATACCCTGATGATCGAAGGCCTGGAATTTGCCCGCAAAAGCAATTACCTGGGCATTGGTCCGGGGCAGTTCGTGCACTACATGAAAAAATACCGCAAGGCAAAATACACCAATGGCATTGTAAGTCCGCACTTCGGGGCCATTGAAATATTTACACAGTACGGCATTGGTATCCTGCTGGCCTGGATCGCCTGGGGCGTGTGGCTGCTGGTGCGTATCCTCAAAAACATCCGCCGAAAGCCTTCTTTATGGGTCATGCTGCTGATGCTGGGTTCTTTACCGATAATTATGATGGTAAACAGTTCTTTCTTAAATTCGCCCGTAGCCTGGGCCTACCTGGCCATACTGAACTGGCTGAGCGGATTTATACTGAATGGTCATGAGCCGGAAACCCAAAATATCTAAGGGCAGCTTCCTGTACCAGGTGCTGCAGGTGGCATCCGGCAATATGCTGGCACAGGCCATTCCCTTCCTGGTACTGCCCCTGCTGCAGAGTTCCTTTTACACACCGGCGCAGTTCGGCATACTTTCACTTTACACCGCCACCAGTGAACTTTTTATCGGCGCGGCCTCCGGCAAGTACGAAATGGCCATTGTGACCAGTCACCGCAAAAAAGACCAGGCCAACCTGATGTTCCTTTGCCTTACACTGAGTTTTTTAACGGCCGGCGTTTTTCTCACCGGGCTTATTCTCTACTTCCTCGGCGCCCGTCTGCTGCATATCTGGGACGAACCCGCGCTCTGGCTCTGGCCCCTGCCGCTGAGCATCGCTGCGGGCGGAATTTTCAACGCCATTTCGTATCGTTTCAACCGCGAACAATGGTTCGGCCGCATGAGCATGGGCAAAGTATACAATACCCTGGCCGCCGAAAGTACCAAGATCGGGCTGGGTCTGGCACAGGTGGGCACCGGACTGGTCTGGGGACGTATTACAGGCCAGCTGTTCTCGGCCCTGCAACAGTGGCGTATTTATGCCCGGCGCCTGCAAAGCGACCGGCGGCTCTATTCCCGCAGTTACCTGAAAACGCTGGTCCGCTCGCAACGCAGGTACCCGCTGTACATCATGCCTGCCGCCATCATCGGTTCGCTGATCACCGTACTGTATTTCAACCTTTTCGAGTATTACTACGGCGAAGACAAACTGGGCGTCATCGGCGTAAGTGTGAGTTACATCGGCGTGGCCAGCGGCATTATTTCTGCCGCCATCGGGCAGGTTTTTTTCCGCCGCCTGGCCGAGATCGACGACCTGCGTTCCCTGCGCAGCAAATACCTGGCCTTTGCGGGCGTACTGGCCGTTCCAGCCGCCCTGATGCCGCTTACGCTCTACGCACTGCCCAACAGCTGGGTGGTGTACGTACTGGGCGCAAAATGGGAACTGATGCTGCCCGTGGCCCGCATTATGTCGCTGTGGATGGCCCTGGCCTTCATTTCTTCGTCGCTCTCCTTCATTTACCTGAAGCTGAACATGCAGCGCACCATGTTCGTGATCGATTCGCTGCACCTGCTGCTGGTCATCGGTTCCATTTCCCTGGCGCACACCCTGTACGGCGATTTTATGACCACCCTGTACTTCTTTACCGGGGCGCAGCTTATTCATTATATAATCGCTATTTTTGCTGCTTTGGTTAGATTGCAAAAAATAAGCAGGTCCTGAATACAATGCACATACTAATGCTTTCCTCATCGCTGCCGAACCCGTTCACGCCGTACGGCGGCATTTTCTTTGCCGACCAGGCCGCTGCGCTGGCAAAGGCAGGCATAAAGACCGGCTTTATCTGTGTGCAGCCCATCTCCCTGAAAAGCTTCCTGAGTTCCGATGTGGGCGGAGGCTTCATGTACGAAAGTGAATACCGGTACTACGGCGTAGATACCTATGTGTACCGCTTTTTCCAGGTGCCTTTCACCCGTATACGTCCGCTGCGCATCATACGCAAAAAAGGACTGGAGCTGTACGAAAAGTACATACAGCTGCATGGCCGGCCCGACCTGGTACACGTGCATAATTTCCAGGCGGGGACACTGGCGCTGGAACTGAAAAAAAAGTACGGCATTCCCTATGTGATCAGCGAGCACTCTTCCAATTTCCTGAACGATTCCGTACCACAGGCACAGCGAAAAGCTGCGCTGGAAGTATATACGAACGCTTCGGCCCGGATCGCCGTAAGTCCCGGTTCGGCCGCCGCCATGGAAAAATTCAGCGGACTCCCTTTCCATATAGTGCCCAACCTGGTGGATACACAGTTTTTTACACCGGGAGCCGGAAAACCGGAGATCTTTACCTTTTTTTCCGCAGCCGGCCTGATACCGCTTAAGAACCAGGAATTACAGATAAAGGCCTTTCTACTGTTCCGGAAACACTTTCCCGACAGTCGTCTGATCATTGCGGGGGATGGCCCCACACGCAAAAGACTAGAGCAGTCTGTGCTCTTCGGTCTGCAGCGGCACATACAGTTTACAGGCGCACTGAGCCGCGAACAGGTGCGCGACCATATGCAGCAGGCTTCGGCCTACCTTATTTCCAGCCACAGGGAAACCTTCGGCGTGGTGGCCATCGAGGCGCTGAGCTGTGGTATCCCGGTGATCAGCACGCCCTGCCTGGGTCCGGAATCCATCCTGCGCGATCCGAAAACCGGTATCCTTACCAAAGATTTTGAAGTAAGCAGTTACGCGGCGGCCATGCTGGAACTGCGTCGGAATGCAGAACGTTACGAAAAGGTATACATCCGGCAGTTTGCCATCGAACACTATTCGGAGGAAGCATTTGTAAAAAAAATAACGGATATTTATAAACCGATCATCGATCCAGCAGTCTCATGAGCATGCATATCTGTCATATTACGTCCGCCCATCCCGCCGAAGATATACGTATATTCATCAAGGAATGCAGTTCACTTGCCGCGGCCGGGCACCGCGTAACACTGGTTGCCGCAGGCACGCATGATGACTATACTAAAAACGGCGTACAGATCGTATTTGTTCCCAAAAGTACCGGCGGACGGATAAAACGCATGTACGAAACCGTGAACCGTGTATACGAAAAAGCGCTTTCTGTAAATGCCGATATATATCATTTTCACGATCCGGAACTGCTGCGCATCGCCCTGAAACTGAAAAAAAAAGGCAAAAAAGTGATCTACGATGCCCATGAGGACGTACCCCGGCAGATCATGGGCAAGTACTGGATACCGGCTCCGCTGCGCCGTATCACCTCTGCCCTGTTCGAAGGGTTTGAGAACCGGGTGGCGCGCCGTATCGACGGGGTACTTACGGCTACACCTGCCATCCGCGACCGTTTCCTGCAGATCAATTCCAATACGCTTGATATAAACAATTTTCCCCTGCTGGCCGAGTTCACTCCGCCCGACTTTGACGCTCCCAAAGAGAACGCCGTTTGCTATATCGGAGGTATCACACGCATACGCGGCATCAGCTTCCTGGTACAGGCCATGGAACAGACGGAAGGCATCCGCCTGAAACTGGCCGGCAATTTTTCACCGGAAGCGTATGCAGACGAGGTAAAAGCGCTGAACGGCTTTAAAAAGACCGAATACATGGGCAGCATCAGCCGCGCCGAAGTGGTAAAATGCATGCATGCCTCCCGCGCCGGGATGGTTACCTTCCTGGGACTGCCCAATCATGTGGATGCCCAGCCCAACAAGATGTTCGAGTACATGGCTGCCGGCATTCCCGTGATCGGCTCGCACTTTCCGTTGTGGAAAGAAGTGATCGAAAAGAACCACTGCGGCATTTGCGTAAACCCGGAAGACCCGGCTGAAATTGCCGCCGCCATTACCCGTTTATGCAACGATACGGCCCTGGGCATGCAAATGGGGCGTAACGGGCGCAAGGCCATCGAGGAACAATACAGTTGGGAAGCCGAAAAAAACAAACTACTCGGTTTTTACAACCAGCTTTAATCAGAAATACGCTTATGAAAGTACATATCGTGATCCCCTGCCGTAACGAAGCTGCCTATATCGCTCCCTGTCTCGACTCGCTCGTTGCGCTGGATCACGACAAGGACCTGCTGAACGTATACGTGTGCGACGGCCTCAGCGACGACGGAACCGTGGAGATTATCCGCGGCTATGAGCGGCAGTACCCGTTCATACATTATCTCGAAAACCCACAACGCACCACACCGTTTGCCCTGAACCTGGGCCTGCGCGTGCCCGGCTTTGATTTTGCCATTATACTCGGCGCCCATGCCACCCTGCATCCCGATTACATTAATGCCTGCATCCGTGCGTTCGCACAGGACCCGCAGATCGGCTGTGTGGGCGGGATCATCGAGAACGTACACGAGAACGAAGTTTCCGAGGCCATCGGTAAGGCCATGTCGTCCGTTTTTGGCGTGGGCAATGCGCATTTCCGCACCCATACGGCCAGCGGCTATGTAGATACTGTTGCCTTCGGCGCCTATAAAAAAGAGGTTTTTGAAAAATGCGGCTATTTCGATGAAAGCCTCATCCGCAACCAGGACGACGAATTCAACTATCGTATCCTGAAAGCAGGCTTTAAAATATGGCTCTCGCCCGAGATAAAATGCCGGTATTTTGTACGTGCCTCTTTTGCCAAACTGCAGCGCCAGTATTACCAGTACGGCTACTGGAAGGTATTTGTGAACAGGAAACACAAGGCCGTTACCACGCTGCGGCAACTGGTCCCCGCACTCTGGCTGCTTTTTCTCTGCCTGGGCTGGCTGCCGGCCCTGCTGTTCTGTCCGCTTATTTACGCTTACCTGGCTGTAATAATGCTGTACACAGGCGCTTCCCTGGCGGCGGCCTTCCGGCTTTCGCAGCATATGCCCACGGTACTGCGTATTCTGCGCGCCTTCTGGACCCTGCATTTTGCCTACGGCCGGGGGTATTTGAAAGGCATATACGATTTTCTGCTCCTCGATAAAACCCCGGACAACAAAAGCAGTATACTTTCCCGCTGAAACGAACCTATATCCATATATGAAAAAACTGTTCTATCTGTGCACAACCCTTTGCCTGCTTTTCCTAAGCTGTAAAAAAGACGGAGAAATATCCCGGCCCATCCCCCTGCTGGCCAAATCGGGAACAAGTGTCCCTTTTTCGTATTGCGACAGCCAGGCTCCGATCGCCGGTGGGTCGGGTTATGCGAATATCGTAACCGGCGGTAATAAGACCATTCTGCCCGATCACCCGGATAATACGCCCAAAACTCCACAGGAACTCGGCATAGAGCTCAGTACGGTGATCGCGTCTTCCAACCCGGGAGATGTTATTTACATACATCCTTCCTGTATCGTGGAAGCACAAAACAGTATTGTGATAGACAAAGGCATAACCATTGCCGGTAACCGCGGTCAGGGCGGTTCGGCCGGGCCGCTGGTCCGTTTGAAAGACCTGGTTACGGCTCCGCTTTTCGATATAAGGGTAAGCAATGTACGTATAAGCGGTATACGTCTGCAGGGACACGGCGATTATTCGGTGGGTATACAGGCCTATGGCCAGGGCAGTGGCTATCTTGGCAATATCGAGATCGATAACAACGATCTTTCCTTTTGGATGGATGCCGTGCGTGTGTCGGAGGTAAGTCCGTCCAACAACAGTTATACATTGCACGATAATGCATTCCGCATACACCATAATAATTTCAGCAATAATGTCTATGCCAATGCCGATGGGGCACGCGGCTATGCCATTATGGTATACAAGGCATACGCCCGTATCTACGCCAACGAATTTACCAACAGCAGGCATCATATTGCGGGTGTGGGTTCGCCGCAATCGGGCTATGAACTGTCCTGCAATATTTTCGGGGCCGGCAGCTCGCATAACCAGTCAAACGTGGATATGCACGGCAACAACAGCAGTACCAGTACCGATGCCGGAAGTTTTATGCATATTCACCACAATCTTTTTACCAGTACCAATGCACAGGCGAATATTTTTCCGGTGGGAAGGCCAACCACGCTCTGCCTGATCGACAATAATATATTCAGTACCGGCAGCATATTCAGCACGAGCTCTTCGGCCATCACACAGCAGCGCGATGCCGGACAAATACCCGGCAACTCGTCTAACCTCTATGGTAATATCGTAGCGGTGAACAACATATACAACAACTCCTACCTCGGCTGGTACGTACGCGAGACCTGGGATAAGACCCGTACCGATAACCTGATACGTATCCCTTCCCGCAACGACCTGCTTCATTCAGCCTATAACCCTACACTGGCAGGCTCAGGCTGGATAGCCACCGACGTACAGACGATGGATTATTATTTCGGCGATTTTAACGGCGACGGCAATACAGATATTATCCGCATGAACGGTTCAGCCTGGGAATGGCTGCCCCTGAACACCGGGTACCGGAACAACTGGAACATGCTGGCCAGTTCTACCTACAACGCCGGCACCATCACACCCAATTCCACCATCAATTATAATTTTATACCACAGATACAGTTCGGGAATTTTGATGCAGATAACTACACCGATATGTTCATGACCACGGGCAGCGCCTGGCTGGTATCGCACGGGAACGCTCCCGGCTGGAGCACCTGGGTGACCTCGTCCAGTACAATGGGGCAGCTGCTCTTTGGTAAATTCAGTTACCCCGGTACCAATACCCAGATCACCGATGTACTGTTACCCAGCGGTACTACCTGGTACATCTCATTCGACGGCGGCAGCTGGACCACTTTCACCCATGGATACCCATACGAATACAACCGCATGAAGACCGGCGATTTTAACGGCAACGGCACTACCGATGTTTTCTATACCAACCTGAGTACCTGGTATTACAACGAGAACGGCACGAGTGTAACCTGGGCTGCACTGGCATCTTCAGGACATTCACCGCAGAACCTGGTGGTCGGGGATCTGAACGCCGACGGCAAGAGCGATATTATGACCTATGATGGTGGCTGGAAGGTATCGTTGGGGGGGAACAGCAGCTGGCAGCTTATGACCACCGGCAACTTCCCCCTGTCCTCATTTCAGTATGGGAATATGCAATAATTATATGTGTGGGAATTCCTATCTTTGATAGGAGAATGAACCAGATACGAAGTATTGCCCGGAAAATATTCATCGCCTCCCTGCTGGCAATCTGCTTTCTGCTGCCCTTTGAACCGGCCTTCCTGGTACCGGTGGAAGCGGTCATGATCCTCAGTTTCTGCTTTGCTTTCCCGCTGCGCGATATACTGAGACGTATTTTGTCTTCCCCCGCCTTCTTCCTGTTCGGAGCGTTCTTCCTGCTGAGCTTTTTCTCGGGACTGGCGTCTGAAAACGCGGACGAGGCCCACAGGCAGATCATGGTAAAACTGCCTTTCCTGCTGGTACCGCTGCTGCTCACGGGCAGCGATCTGCAACGCGGCGAGAACCGTCGCCTGCTGTATGCCTTTGCCGCCGGCTGCCTGCTTTCGGGTTTTGTACAACTGGGCTGGAGCGCCTGGGAATATACACAGGACCGCGATCCCAACGTGTTCTTCCATACGCATTATGCACGTTTTATGCACATTACCTACCTGGGCATGTACCAGTTGTTTGCCGCCGGATTTCTCACCTGCGAAGCCTTTGAGGACAGCGGACGCAAACGCCTGCTGAAACTGGCCGGGGCCCTCTGCTGCCTGGTGTTCATGCTGCTGGCCTCTGCCAAGATCATGTTCCTGGCGCTGCTGCTGTCGTCTCTGCTCTTTGCCTGGTATATCTTCCGTTATAAGAAAGATCCGCGTTTCGCACTGGCTTTCCTGGCCGCGGGACTTATACTGCCTACCCTGCTGCTGGTGCTGTCTCCCGGTATCCGCAGCCGTTTCATTTACGGGTACAACGAACTGCTGAATTCCGGCCGGGGCAGCGAAGGACACATGGCACAGTCTACCGGTCAGCGCGTTTTACTCTGGAAGAACGTATTGCCGCTGATCGAAGCGCATCCCTTTACCGGTTGCGGCATCGGCGACGTACAGGATGAACTGGACCGGCAGCTGCAACTTTCGGGCGACAACCGCTATATGCCCAAAAAACTCAATGCCCACAACGAATACCTGCAAACCTGGGCCGGGCTGGGCATCGGCGGACTGCTGCTCTGGCTGGCCATACTGGCACTACCCCTGGTGCAGACGCGTTTCCCGGAGAAATTCAGCGCCCTGTTGTTTTCTTTCTCCGCCGCCATCGCCTCTTTTACCGAAAGCATACTGGAACGCCAGGCAGGCACGCTCTTTATCTGCCTTATGGCCTGCATCCTCATCGGTATCTATAAAACATCCAAACCCCGGCACACCTGATATGTCCACCTTACAGACCACTTACATTCCCCTGCATAAAGTACGTATATCCGAAAGCGGCTTTCACCTGCAGGTACAGGCTTTAATCAGCAACAGCCCCTGTTTCCTTACACTGGACACCGGCGCTTCGGATACGGTTTTCGATACCCGGACCATCGAGCGGATGCTGGCCCGCAAAACCCGCATTGTTCGCGACCGGCTTTCGGCCGGACTGGGCACCAGCGAAATGGAAAGCCGGCACATCCGTATACCCGAACTGCGTATCGGCAGGCTCTGTATCCCTGCACAACGCTTTACCTGCCTCGATCTGCAAAATCTGAACGTATCGTACCAGAGCCTGGGCATACAGGAAGTGGCAGGCGTGCTGGGCAGCGATATCCTGGAACATTTCGGGGGCCGGATCGACTACCGCAGCGGGCGTCTTATGCTTCGCATGCCCCTGGAAAGGCATGCTTCATTTGCAAAAAAAGCGTATTTTGTTGTCTGATTGAATACAGACAATATGGGTATCTGGGATAAATTTTTCAAGAAAGACGATAAGCCGGTGACGCCGGAACAGGAACCGAAACAAACGGAGCAAAAGCCGGAGATACCGGTGTCACAGGGACGCAGAACATCGGCGGAACCGGTGAACGTAAGCCCTCCGCAGGAAAGTATCCGCCGGCTTTTCGGGCGATATACCGATGCCAATAAATTACCGCAGCAGCTCGACGCCTGGACCGCCTCCGTGGAAGCCCATAAACAGAAGGACTATCCGGAGGCCCTGGAAAAATTCTTTGTCTACCTCAACGACCCGCTCATCAACAATGTACAGTGGCAGCGCAACGGCAACAACTTCGATTTTCACATAGAACAGGGCAGTAAACGCATCGAAGGTTCGGTGAACGAGACCCGCCTCGAAGCCCATGCCTACCTGGCCTCTTTTACCGCACCGCCCGTGCCCGTGATGCGCATGCTGCTGGGCAGCAATTACCAGCTTAAATATTCCCGTTTTGCCATTAAAGACGATAAGATCGGTATTTTTCTCAATGCCGATGTAAGCAACTCCTCGCCTACCCGCCTCTATCACGCCCTGAAAGAACTGGCCACCAAGGCCGACCGCCAGGACGATCTGCTTACCGACGAATTCGATACGCTTACCCGCATCAATACCGAACACCTGATCCCCATACCGGAGAACGAATCCGACACGCGCTACCGCTATTTTCAGCAATGGATCAACGATACGCTGGAAAAATGCCGCAGCTACGATTCAGACACGTTTTCGGGCGGTATTTCCTTCCTGCTGCTGAACCTGATCTACAAGATCGATTACCTGCTGCTGCCCGAAGGCTCGCTGCTGGACCAGCTGGAACGCCTCAACCTGATGTACTGGGACAAGAACGACGGCCGCAGCTTCCAGGAAAAGAACAACCACATGCTTTCGGCCTTCCGTAAAATAGCCGACAAACCGGCCGAACAGATCCGCAAGTCCTTTTACCGCACCCAGGCCACCTTCGGCATCGTGAACCCGAGCAGCCAGAAGAACATTGCCGATTTCATCGACGAATGCCTCAAAAACACGTCCTGGTACATCCAGAACAAATATTTCGATATCGAACTGGCCATTTACGAATACTGCATCGGCTATTGTTTCTACAACTTCGGCATGTACAACATTCACTACAAGCTGATGGACCTGCAGTTCCAGATACTGAATGCCGGTTTTTACGAAGAGATGGGCGTGCCTAACCCCTACATCAAAGACGGGGTGCTGAATGCCACGGAGATCGAGAACCGCATCCGGCACATCCTGGCCGAGGAACAGAAAGAGTTCCCGAATCTACAGATCGCTATGGTGAACATCCGTTATTTATCCGTATACGAATTTCACTACAGCCTGCTGAACGAAATAAAATTCCTGAATTTCAACAAATAAGCTTATGCGCGATATCATACGTCAGTTCAGAGATTCCGTTATCCAGATCGCCACGCCTTACGGCACCGGTACGGGATTCCTGTACCCCGAGCAAAGGCTCATTATAACCAACCATCACGTGGTTTCGGGCAGCCGCGACGTGACCATTGCCGGCAACAATATGCCCAAGACCGTATCCCAGGTGGTGTACAACGATCCCATGTACGACCTGGCCTTTATACGTGTACCCGAACATTACGACCTGCCCTCGCTGAAACTGGGCTCCATGGAAAACCTTTCCGAAGGCGATGAGATCGTGGCCATCGGGCATCCTTTCGGCCTTAAATACACGGCCACGCAGGGCATTATTTCCAAGCTGCGCCGCCAGTGGAACGGCATGGAGTACATACAGATCGACGCGGCCATCAATCCCGGCAACAGCGGCGGACCGCTCATTAACCAGGACGGCGAGGTGATCGGCGTGAATACTTTCATCATACGCGACGGGAATTCCCTCGGCTTTGCACTGCCGGTGGACAAACTGCGCGAATCACTCGACGATTTTAACGCCCGCCACGGACACCAGGCCATACGCTGTAATTCCTGTTCCAACATCATCACCGTCGATTCCATACAGAACGGCTACTGCCCCGAATGCGGCAACAAGCTGAATACCGAAGATTACGAAGGCAAAGAATACCTGCCGGGCAGTATGGCCCTGAAGATCGAAGCGGCCCTGGAAAAAGCCGGTTACAACGTACAACTGGCACGTTCGGGCCCGAACCTCTGGAACATCGAAAAAGGCAGCGCCCGCATACGCGTACAGTACCTGCCCAACACCAAATTTATCTATGCCGATGCCGTACTGGGCTACCTGCCCAAGCAGAACCTGGCCCGCCTGTACGAGTTTATGCTGCGGAAAGATGCCGAACTGGAAACCGCGGTGCTGAGCATCAACGGACGCGAGGTTGTGGTGAGCAATGTGGCCTACGAAGACGATTTTAATGCCGAGCAGGCGGCCGAAGCCTACGGACACCTGTTTGAGACGGCCGATCAACTGGATTCCCTGCTCTCGCGCGAATACGGACTGGTGCTGGCCGAGGACGAAGATTAAACACAAAAGCATATAAGAGGCATACAAAGGGCGGCAGACCCGAAAAAGTCTGCTACATTTGTAACCCACAGGAAAAAAAGTAAAACCATGTTAGAGTTATTAAAAAAGTTTGAAAATAAGCAACCTGAGATTGTTTTCGAATGGAAAGATGCAGAAACCGAAGCCGAAGGCTGGGTGGTGATCAATTCCCTGCGCGGTGGCGCTGCAGGCGGTGGAACACGCATGCGTAAAGGTCTGGACCGCCGCGAGGTGGAATCCCTGGCCAAAACCATGGAAGTAAAATTCACGGTATCGGGTCCGGCCATCGGCGGGGCTAAATCGGGCATCAATTTCGACCCCAACGATCCGCGTAAAAAAGACGTACTGAAACGCTGGTATGCAGCCGTTATTCCCCTGCTGAAAAACTATTACGGTACGGGCGGAGACCTGAACGTGGACGAGATCCACGAGGTAATTCCCATTACCGAAAGCTACGGCCTGTGGCATCCGCAGGAAGGCGTGGTAAAAGGTCATTTTAACCCGCGCGAGAACGAACTGATCCACACCATCGGTCAGCTGCGTCACGGGGTTTCCAAAGTACTCGAAGACCCGGAATATTCACCGGCTCCGGCCCGCAAACTGGTGGTAGCCGATATGATCACCGGCTGGGGCGTTTCCGAATCTGTACGTCACTATTACGAACTGTTCGGCGGCGAGATCCGCGGTAAAAAAGCAATCGTACAGGGCTGGGGCAACGTAGCTGCGGCTGCGGCCTATTACCTGTCCAGGAACGGCGCGCTCATCACCGGTATCATCGACCGCGACGGCGGCCTTATCAATGAGAACGGCTACAGCTTCGAAGAGATCAAGACCCTGTTCCTGAACAAGGAAGGCAACAAACTGGTGGCCGGCGACCTGATCCCCTTCGAAGAACTCAATAACCGCATCTGGGACGTGCCCGCACACATTTTCATTCCCTGCGCCGCTTCACGCCTCGTAAAACAGGACCAGATCGAGCGCCTGATGAAGAACGGCCTGGAAGTAATTTCCTGCGGGGCCAACGTACCTTTTGCCGATCCGGAGATCTTCTTTGGTCCCATTGCCGATTTCGTGGACAAAAACGTGAGCCTGATCCCCGATTTCATTGCCAACTGCGGTATGGCGCGCGTATTTGCCTACCTGATGCAGCCCCGCGTGGAAATGAGCGATAAGGCCATCTTTGCCGATACGTCGAATGTGATCCGTCACGCCCTCGTAAAAGTGCGCGATATGGACGCCGGCAAAAATAATATCGCCAAAAGAGCGTTTGAAATAGCATTAAAACAACTTGTTTAACTGATATGAAAGCATTCCCGGGCCATACTATTTCGTTACGCGAGTGTCCGGCCCGGGCAACGCTTCACAATACCTCTCCGCCACACCGCCTTCCTGCATAACTACTGTGTGTTTCCTGAATTTCCGAACATAGTAATAACCCTAAATTTTATGCAATATGGAATGGCTTCTGATCATCGTTTTTGTGCTGGGTTACCTGGCCATCGCTTTCGAGCATTCTCTTAAGATCGACAAAGCATCCGCTTCGCTCATACTGGGCGTAAGTATATGGACACTCATCATACTGGGCGGATATCACCTTATTTCTACCGAACAGACCGGCTTCCGGATCTTTACCGAAGGTCTGTCCATACAGCACAAACTGGACCCCGCAGCCGGTACCGAACACCTCAAACACCTGTACGTGGAGCACGGCCTGCTGGAACTGGTGGGCGAAGTGGCCCAGATCCTCTTTTTCCTCATCGGGGCCATGGCCATTGTTGAGGTGATAGACCTGCACAACGGTTTCCGGGTCATTACCGACCGTATTACCACCACCAATGCCGTAAAGCTGCTCTGGCTGCTGTCTTTCATTACCTTTTTCCTTTCGGCCGCGCTCGATAATCTTACTACCACCATCGTAATGGTATCCCTGCTGCGCAAACTGATCGAAGACCAGCACAAACGCTGGTTCTTTGCCGGCATGATCGTTATTGCCGCCAATGCAGGCGGGGCCTGGAGTCCCATCGGCGATGTGACCACCACCATGCTCTGGATCGACGGACAGATCAGCGAAGTACATATTATGAAGGAACTCATCCTGCCCAGCCTGGTGTCCCTGATCGTGCCGCTGACCGTACTCTCGTTCATCCTGAAAGGAGAACTTAAACGTCCCGTATTCGCCGACATTCCCGGCGCGCGGCACCAGAAGCCCGACGTTACACCCGGCCAGAGTACCGCCATCTTTGCCGTAGGCATCGGCTGCCTGCTGTTCGTTCCCCTGTTCAAGATACTTACGCACCTGCCTCCTTTTATGGGCATGCTGCTGAGCCTGGGCGTGCTGTGGATCGTTACCGAACTGATGCACAAACGCAACGAACACGGACATATGTTATCGGTGATATCCGGTTTGCGCCGGGTAGATATGGCCTCGGTGCTGTTCTTCCTGGGCATACTGCTGGCCATCGGCGGACTGCAGCTGGTGGGCATACTCAGCGATCTGGCCCTGTTCCTGGACAGTTATATAAGCGATATATACGTCCTGAACCTTATTATCGGCATCCTTTCGGCCATTATCGACAACGTACCGCTGGTGGCGGCGGCACAGGGCATGTACGAAATTGCCGCTTCAGGCCCTTATGCTTCCGACGGCTCCTTCTGGACCATGCTGGCCTTCTGTGCCGGTACGGGCGGCAGTATGCTCATTATCGGATCTGCGGCCGGGGTAGCCGCCATGGGCCTGGAAAAGATCCATTTCGGCTGGTACCTGAAGCATATTTCCTGGCTGGCCCTGCTGGGCTACCTGGGCGGAGCAGGCATATTTGTGCTGATGCAGAGTATATAGCGCCGGTAACCTGCACAGCTTATTTTTTCCAGAACTCGTCGCTCCAGTCGTCGCAAAATTCGCTGCTATGCTGCGCTGCGATCTGTTGCAACTGTTCGGGTGTGGCCAGTTGCTGCACTTCGTTGAACAGTATACGTTCCTCAAAGCGGATATGCTCTTCAAGCTCTTCTTCGATCAGGTGCAGGGCCCTGGATGTTTCGCGGGCTTCGGCAAAAAGTCTTCTCAGCCGGCGGTGCTGGGCAAGCGCTTTTTTTACCAGGCTGCTCCCGGCGGGCAGAACGGGGAACAGATATTTCTCCTCCGTTTCAAAATGTGCCGTCAGATGGTTCTCCCAGAACCAGTCGGCATACTTTTTAATGCGCCCGGCCGGAATGTTGTGCCGGAATCCCTCCCGTATCTTCCGGCAGAGCAGCAGACCGTGATGATGCTCCCTGCTCAGGGACTGAAGGGCCTGGTGTCTTTTCAGTGGTTTTGTATCCATCGTATTGTTTTTAATTTCGTTCGGTACAGGGTTTTGTCTGCAGGACTCAGGCCGGGGACAGGAATCGCGATCTCAGGTACACTACCGTTCTGTTCATGAAAGGCATCATGGCTATGAACAATATCGTGGCTACCAGCAGGTAGGCGATCAGCTCGTAATAATCCATGGCATAGCGGAGATGGTCCTGCATGTTCACCGAATTTACCAGTAATTTATCTGCTGCCTCAGACGATCTGAAATCGACCATTCCTTTATCCAGAAGTTTTTCGGAATGTACGTCCAGGGCATGCCGCACCACGGGGTCCGTGAAGGTCAGTTTGTCCTGGAATGCGTTAAAATGCCGGCTTTTCCCGTACAATTCAAAATAATTCATGATGCCTATGCTCACACAAAAGCCGAGGTAACGCACGGCAAGTCCTATGGCCGAAGCAGAACTGCCCAGGTGCAGCGGCACCGAAGAGATGGCATATACGATCACAGGGACCATGATCATCCCCACGCCCAGGCCCTGTATGAACAAAGGAATATAATAGTTGAATTCATCGGCATAGATATCGAACAGGTAAAACATCCATACATGGAACAGGAGCAGCAGGATAAAACCGGGCAGCCACAGATAACGTATAGGTCTGCGCTGAAGCAGCATGGCACAGCTTATGATAACCCCCGCCACCAGTCCGCCGAAATTGAACAGGTTAATGTACGAAACGTGCATGGGATCGAACTTCAGCACCGTTGAAAAATAGGCATTGGTGGCCACCAGGGCAAAGCGGCATATGTACATAATGAACAACAGGAACATACTTACCGTAAAATTCCGGTAGCCCAGCGCAGCCAGGTCGATATAGGGATGCTTCATATGCCTCTGCCGGAAATAGTATATGCATAACAATACGGCCATACCTGCCACACTGAACCGTATACGCCGGTCGTACAGCCAGTAATATTCCTGACCGTAGATCATTATATAACCGATGAGCGACAGCATGACCGTATACAATGCAAAACTCTGCCAGTCCAGGTGCGACAGCGGGAATTTCACATTCAGCCGCACGCTGTTCATGGCAATAAGCAGCATAAGCAGTCCCGGCAAATAGGAGAACAAAGCGCCTTTATAGACCACGCTGAAATTATAGGCGTCGATGAGGTCGGCGGTAACAAAATTGGTAAAGGGCAACGCACAGAGCAGGCTGCCGAAAAACACCGAAAAGCTGATCTCGCGCGCCCGTTCGCTTTGCAGACGCGTGAACATGAGCGACAGGGACAGGTTCACCGTGCTGGAGAACAGCATACCCTGTATAAAGCGTACCGGCAGAAACACATACAGTTCACAGGTCTGGTAACAGACAAATGCCGTGGCCATATTCAGGAAAACGAGCAGGATAAAATACTCTTTCATGGCCAGGAAGAGAAAAAAGCGGCGTTCGAGTGAGTAAAAGCCGGCATAACCGGCATAGAACAGTGCCACAGAGAACTGGATATCGGCCGGCTCGCTGCCGTAATGCCCCGCCGCCGCATTGATATTTGCCAGGGGCAGGAAGAACAGTACAATGCTGGGCAGCAACAGGCTGAAGAGGATGAGCCTGACGAGCCATTCGGGCACCCAGGAGCGGAATATGAGCAGCAGCTTATCCATGCCGTTTGGGAATATACACGTTCACGTTCATGCCCACCTTCAGCAGATCGAGCTCGCTGCGGTCCCCTTCCACTTTGATACGTACCGGCACCCGTTGCACGATCTTTACAAAGTTTCCGGTGGAATTATCGGGCGGAAGCAGGGAAAAACTGGAGCCGGTGGCCGGCGAGAACGATATAATGGTACCCGTGAACGTTTTACCGGGATAAGCATCGGCGGTAAAAGTGACCCTGTCGCCCAGGCGCATATGTTCTATCTGGGTTTCCTTGTAGTTGGCCACTACCCATTTGTCGGTCTCATTGTTCACGATAAAGCCCAGCACTTCGCCGGCGTCGATCATCTGCCCCACCTCTACGATGCGCCGTCCCATGCGCCCGTCGTAAGGAGCCGTGATCACGGTATAGCTCACATCCAGTTTATGCCGGTCAAGCAGGGCCTTTAACCGGGCAATCTCTGCCTTTACCACACCCTTTTCGGCCTCGGTCTCGTTTATCCGGGCCATGGCTGCCTCGTAGCTGTCCACAGCGGACAGGTATGCATTTTTATATACGTCCAGGGTGGCCTGTACCTCTTCGAGCTGCTGCAGGGTGGCCGATTCCTCGCGGTACAGTTTCCCGTAACGTTCGTTCTCCAGTTCCTGTTTCCACACACGGGCCTTATGCACATTGATCTGGGCCTTGTCCGATGCAGCACGCTTTTCCAGCGTATGCACATTACTTTCCAGCACCTGCAGGCGGGCCTCTTCGCGTTGTATGGAGGCCTCGGTCTGGGCCTGCTGTATCACATATTCACGGTTATCGATCAGGAGTAAGGTATCGCCTCTGTGTACAAACTGGTTCTCCTCGAACCGCACGGCCACAATAAAGCCGCCCGCCCTCGAGATCACAGGATTTACATATTCCTGTACCTGTGCATCATTCGTATACTCATAATGATAATATTCCCAAACCGTATAGGCGCCCCAGGCAGCCAGGCACACAACGATAGCGCCGGCGAGCCAGCCCGTTATCCTGGTTATGATCCTGTCGGTGACCGTATATTTTGCTTTCATGGTCCTTAAAGTTTCCCGGTTATGTAGCGTAAAAGATAATACTGGTTCTGTGCCTCTATCCTGGCTGAAGCCAGCTCGAACCTGGCCTGCAGTACCTGTACGTCGGCATCTAAAAGATCGGTGATCAGGGCCGTCTGGTTAAAGTAGTTCTGTTTCATGATACGGGCATTTTCTTCGGCCCGGGCTACATTTACCCGGCTCACCTCGATGGCTACCAGTTCTTCCCGGTAAGTAAGGTATACCTCGTTCACCTGCTGGCGTATATTGTCCTCTTCTTCCCGGTGCGCCTCATGTTCCTTTTCGATCTCGAAGCGGGCGGCCCTTTGCTTGTGAATGTTATGGTACAGCGCCGAGACCGGGAACGAGGCCTTGAGCCCGGCCAGGCCCAGGGAATACCAGTATGGGTTGTAGGGGAACAGGAAGATCTGCGGATTCATATAGTAAAACTCGCCCGTGAGGCCTATTTTCGGGCGCACATTGGCCCGTACCTGTCTCAGGTGCAATTCGCTCAGGTGTACTTTCTGTTCGGAGATATGGTAGGAGAACGAATGCTCGAAGGCCTCTTTCAGGTAATCTTCGTAGGTGCCCGGCATCGCCTGCAGCGAATCCTCCATCTTATCGGGGACCAGCACCGTGGCATCGGGTTCGCCGATGAGGATATTCAGTTTCTGGGTAGCGATGCGTATATCGTTCTCGATCTGCACCTGCAGTAATTTACGGTTCGAAAGATCGAACTCGGCTTTCAGTACATCGTTGCCCAGGGCCGTTCCTTCCCTGCGAAAGGCCTTTACCTCCTGCAGCTGCTTATCTTTTTCGGCAATGTCCTGCGTTATCAGGCCGCTGAAAACGAACAGTTTCTGCAATTCCAGGTAGAGTGCGGCGGCCCGGTAACGTATGCCCGAAGCCGTTTCGTCGCGCCGGATAAGCGCAATCTCGTGCCGGGTCTTTTCTTCCCGTATGTGCAGGTTGAGCTTGTTCCCGTTGTAAATATTGAAGTAAAAATCGCCGCTCAGCCGGTACAGGTTCCGGATCACCTCGTGATAGGAAGGCGCCTTCAGCAGGCCCTTATCGTATATGGGTATATTGCTGGCCCGCTCATAACTGCCCGAAAGTCCGATCTCGGGCAAACGTTCCATCACCAGGTCCTTTACTTCCTCATGGCTAATGCGTACTTCCTGATCGCTGATCTTTAATGCCCGGCTGTGTTCTTCGGCCATTTTCCATACCCCGGCGAGGGACAGCCGCAATGTATCTGCGTTCTTATTTACATTCCGGCCATTTACTTCTTTCGGACAAAACAGGGCCAAAAGAACCACCCATAAAACCTGACGCATACGTTCCTTCATTTTTTGCCGCGCAAACTTATGCATTCACACCCAGCTCCATTTTGTATAAACAGACAATAATTTACTCATTCCGGCCATTCGTTCATGCATATACGCATATAGCGCATAAGGTCCTGTTCCTATGAAAAATTCTACTTTCTCCAGGAGCCCTTAACGGAAAAACGTACCGAATCGCTCCCCGCCTCAATATCTATGGGAAACAGTATCGTATATTCCTTCAGGTCGATGGTCCGGGCAGCAAGGTAACCTGACGAATCGCCCCAAAGCTGCAGCGATATATCGTCCTGCCTGTAGAGCTGTATTTCCGGGTGTGGTTCCAGGTTAAATGTGGCCGGCAGCGTCTGCCCGCTTTTATATTTATCCGTTTGCGCCAGCACGGAAGCATCGCCCGTATCCACGATGCGGATGAACAGGTCCTGCGCGGGCAGTGTATCCTTCTGTATATAAAGATCGAGTGTAACGGCCTTCATCACAAAAACGGCATTCTTCTTTCCGCAGGCTCCCGCCATACAAGCTGCCGCCAGCAGTCCCGGCAACAGTCCGTACCTTATCTTTTTTATCCTGTACATAGTGTATAAAATTCTGTAGGTAAAAGGCCCCGCCGCCATGCGTTGCCGGAGCCCCGCAAATATATTCTGCCGGGAAAAGCTGCTTTTCATATAAACAGACAACTATTTATTCATTCGGGACAGGTATTGTTTTTCTGTTTACATTTGAATTCTTATTGCAGGGAAATGGGATTAATAGCCTTATTACCGGAGATCGACAAAAGACCCGATGCGGTGTTTGTCATGCACGAAAAATCGGAAAAGCATATACCGCTGCACCAGCATACCAAAGGACAGTTGAGCTATGTGGAAGGCGGTGTGGCCTATGTGACCATAGACCGCAGGACCTATGTGGTGCCTGCCCGCCATTATTTGTGGATACCCAGGAATGTGCCTCATATTTTACGGGTGAGCCACTCGGCCACGGTACTGCGCTCCCTGTTCTTTTATCCGGCCGATGATCTCAAAGACGATTTTTACAGCCGCCTGGGCATATACCCCGCCAATGAACTGCTGATACAGATGATCAATTATTCCGAGCGCTGGGATGGCAGACATGTGGATAAAAAAGAGAAGAATTTCGGATTCCTTGTCACGTTAAAGGACCTGCTGCCCGATTTCGGCCAGGAGCCCCTGTCCCTGATGCTTCCCATAACGGAAGATGAGCGCCTCCTGCGTATTACACGCTACCTGGACCAGCATATCGACAAACCCCTGTCCCTGTACGATGTAAGCCTCGAGTTCAATATGAGCGAACGTTCCATTTCGCGTCTCTTTCAGCTGAATATGCACATTTCCTTCCTGCAATACCTTAAAACGCTGCGGGTCATAAAGGCCATCGAGCTGATACTAAAGACGAACAAGACCCTGAGCGAAATTGCATTTTCCCTGGGCTACGAGACCCTGGGCGGTTTCAGCAATACGTTCTACAAATTCACGAACCTGAGACCCTCGGACCTGCGGAAAAAACAGGGCGACTGAGCCCTGCATGAGCGGACGAAAAAAAGGCGGGATATACCCGCCTCACTCTATGTATAGATATACGTTCTTTCTGTTTTAACGGATCCAGTCGAAACCGGTGTACGGCACCAGGCATTCCGGGATACGGATACCTTCGGGCGTCTGGTTATTCTCGAGCAGGGTGGCCACAATGCGGGGTAGCGCTAAAGCGCTGCCGTTGAGCGTATGCGCCAGGCGGGTCTTACCGTCGGCATCTTTAAAACGCAGCTTCAGGCGGTTGGCCTGGAAACTTTCGAAACAGCTGGTAGAGCTTACTTCCAGCCAGCGTTTCTGGGCCGCGCTGTAGGTCTCGAAATCGTAGGTAAGTGCAGATGCAAAGCCCATATCGCCACCGCAGAGTTTCAGCAGCCGGTAGGGCAGACCCAGTTGTTGCAGCAGGCCGCCTACGTGGTTCACCATTTCTTCGAGGATCTCATAGCTTTTATCAGGATGCGCCACCTGTACGATCTCCACTTTATCGAACTGGTGCAGGCGGTTGAGTCCGCGCACGTCCTTGCCGTAAGAACCGGCCTCCCGGCGGAAGCAGGGCGTATACCCCGTCATTTTCACGGGCAGATCGCTCTCCTGCAGGATCACGTCGCGGTAAATATTGGTGAGCGGCACTTCGGCCGTCGGTATCAGGTACAGTTCATCCTCGGTCACGTAATACATCTGTCCGTCCTTATCGGGCAGCTGTCCGGTACCGAAACCACTGTCGGCATTCACCATCAGGGGCACCTGGTATTCGGTATAGCCTGCTTTGGTGGCGGCATCCAGGAAAAAATTGATAAGCGCACGCTGCAGGCGGGCTCCTTTATTTATGTAGAACGGGAAACCGGCACCGGTCACTTTCACACCCAGTTCAAAGTCGATGAGTTTGTATCTGGCGGCCAGTTCCCAGTGCGGCAGGGCATCTTCGCTCATGGCGGGGAATTCGCCTACGGTACGTACCACTTCGTTCTCTTCCGGTGTTTTACCCGCGGGCACGGAAGCGTGCGGGGCATTGGGTACGGTAGCCAGCAGGTCGAACAGGGCGGTTTCCGCAGAACGCATATTTTCTTCCAGGCCTTTGATCTGTTCTTTCATGGCCGTGGTCTTTTCGCGCTGTGCCGTTGCTTCATCCTTGCGGCCCTGTTTCATCAGTTCGCCGATCTCGCGTGAAAGGCGGTTCAGTTCACTCTGGGCATTGTCAAAATTCATCTGAGCCTCTTTACGGGCATCGTCCAGGCGCAGGATGTTCTCTGCGATCGCGGCAGCATCCAGGTTACGCCTGGTCAGGCGGGCTATGATCTCTTCTTTGTTTTCGCGGATGTATTGCGGTTGTAACATCGGTTTATGGATTGAGTGGTTTCAGTTTCGATTATGTACAAAAAAAAATCCGATCCATCCGGGCATATGCCTGAACAAATCGGAATAAATATTTGTTGCCGGACTTAGCCTGTAATTAAGCAGGAAGTACCGAAACGAATGACTTGTTGTCTTTCTTGCGACTGAAGGTAACTACACCGTCAGCCAGTGCGAATAATGTGTGGTCTTTACCGATACCAACATTTTCACCTGCATGGTAGCGGGTTCCACGCTGACGCACGATAATGTTACCGGCGATAGCCTGCTGACCACCAAACAATTTCACACCTAAACGTTTGCTGTGTGATTCACGTCCGTTCTTGGAACTACCTACACCTTTCTTGTGAGCCATGGCTTATAAATTTTTAAAGGTTATTATCCAGCGATGCTGTCGATTTTAATTTTGCTGAACTGCTGACGGTGACCGTTCATTTTCTGGTAGCTCTTACGACGTTTCTTTTTAAACACCAGAACTTTTTCACCTTTTACATGCTCAAGCACGGTTGCGTTTACAGAAGCGCCCGACACCACGGGGGCCCCTACGTTCACCTTACCGCCGTTGTCGATAAGTAATACTTTCTCAAAGCTAACGGTTTTACCGGCTTCGGTATCCAAACGATGAACAAAGATCTCCTGATCTTTACTCACTTTAAACTGCTGACCTGCTATTTCTACAATTGCGTACATGTGCAATATTTTTTTCAAATGGGCTGCAAAGATAGGCATTAAAAACAAATAAACAAGCGCTTATTAAAAAAATATCAACGTATTGTTTTATTTGAATTTATCCTTCCCGGGAGCCCGGTTAATAAGGGTGCAAAGATACTGTTTTTTCGGGGAAAAAACAATACAGCTGATAGCTATTTGCAGATGCCCACTTTTAGCTTTTAGCTCTTAGCTGTCAGCTTTTTTCCAAGCCGCCGGCTTAAAAAAAGAGTGGGATGTGAAAAAAGATCCACACCCCACAACACACCAAATAACAGGTTGAGCGCTATCTGATGATAACCCGCAGCGGCGAAAGCGCCTGGTTGGAGTTATGCATCAAGCGAATGATATAGGAACCGGCAGCCAGGCCGTCGCGGTTCATCTGAATATAGTTCTCTCCTTCGGAGATGTTCACATTGCTTTCTTTTACCGTCTTACCGCTCATGTCCAGCATCTGGATGCGGGCTCCGGCCATATCGTTCAGGCTGGCGATCTTTACCGTGAACACATCGCTGACCGGGTTTGGGTATACCGACCAGGTACTTTCGGCGCCTGCCGTGCAGGAAACGCTTTTCGGGGCAAAGATCTCGTTATCGCCGTTGTAGTCGGTCTGTTTCAGGCGGTAGTAAGCCACGCCGGCCAGCGGACGCGTATCGGTATAGCTGTAGGAAAGGTCCCCGTTGCTGTTTCCGGCGCCGGCCACCCGGGCTATTTCTTCCCAGGCGTTCATATCGGCGCTGCGCTCGATGCTAAAGTATTCGTTATTGCTTTCGGAAGCCGTGGTCCACAGTACCTCTACCCCGTTGTTCCCGCATACGGCATCGAAGCTTTTCAGTTCGATGGGGAGCGGTGAGGGAGCCGAAGGACTAAAGCCGTGCAGCCACATTTCGGAGAAGGAAGGGATCACGTATTCCACATAACGGCCGGCACTGTTGAAACCATTGATAAGGGAAGATACCGTGCCGTTCTGGGCCTGGCCGAAGAGCAGTGTGGTACCGTTGCCGCAGTTGTTGGAAAAATCGCCGTCCTCATTGGCGCCGCTGTATTTGCTCAGTCCCAGGGAAGCGATACCGCTCAGGTTATCGTTGGGGTTTGAGTTTACGTCGGCAGCGGCCTGCAGCGTAGTAAAATCAGTATTGTTGATGTAGAAACGGATGTTTACGTTGGCCGAAGGCTGTGTCTGCGGATCAACCACCCAGCGGCGACCCAGGGCGGCAGTGATGAACTCCGGCTGCGTGGCCGGATTGGTGCCGCAGGCAGGTACATTGATCGGCGAACCGTTCACGAACTCCTGTACGTCCACCCAGCCCAGGTCCTGACCGTTGGGATTGATGGAAGCGATAATGCGGTTGGTACCCGGCTGGGTAAAATGGACCCAGTTGGAGCCCGATGTAAAACAGCCGCGGGCATCGTTATGATTGGCCACCTGTGAAGGCGTTCCCGGTACGGTGACCGTAACCGTGTTACTGAGCTGGCGTGCGCAGCCCGTGACCGTGTTGGTGGCATATACGTTAAAGGTCTGTGCGGCAAAGATATTGCCGGTCATCATGCTTAGCATACCACCGTTGCCATTCACTGCCGGACCTACGTTGGCATTGGAAGGCGAAGTGCGCAGCTGGTAAGACACACCGTTTGCAGAACCCGGTACGCGTATCTGTGCGGTACCGCCCAGGCAGGCTTCGGCCGGGTAAGCGTTCGGCACCAGGTCGGCAGGCGCCGGATTTACGGTGATGTATGCGCTTTTCGATTCGGCACAGCCACCCAGGTTGGCCGTTACGGTAATATTTTTGGATACGGATGGATTTGCCGTTACAGTAGTTCCTGTAGTGGAACTTACATCGGCTGCGGGCCCCCAGGTATAGTTGGATGCATTCCCGGCCGTAAGCTGTATACCCGTTGAACCCTGGCAGATGGTCCCGCTGGCCGGGGTCAGGGTGGGGAAAATGGAATCACGTACATTAATGGATACCTGGGAACCGGGACCTGCCGGACAGGATGTATTGAAAAGCGATACGTTGATATTTTCGGCAGGTTCGGGAATACCATCGGCATAGGCATTGATGGTAAGTGTGGCCGAAGCCTGGTTGGCCGGGATGGTAATGGTACGCGGCACAATAGGCAGGATGGAACCTACCAGCGGGTAATCCACACCGTTCAGCGCCGTACCCGACAACCAGTAGTTCACCGTAAGCGGTTTATTGGTAACGGTACCGCGTGTAAAGGTAAAGACACCGGCATTACAGCCTTCGACAGCGTCGTAACCGATGCCCGCAATGGAAGCGCCGGTAACCGTAACGGCATTACTGCGGATCTTTTCAATGAATACGCCGGAGTCGTACTTACGGTCGCCACAGTCGGCAACGATCAGCTCCAGGTGATAGGTAGAACAGGGCTGTACGGCACTTTTGGCCTTCAGGTTACGGGTAAAACCGTCATACTGTACCGATGTTCCGTTGGAATTGTTCTGGAAATAGCCGCAGTTGTTACAGGGACCGTTATTATTGGTACCGTTGTTTACCGTGTTGATGGATACGGGCGTATTGGTATTCGGGATCTTGGCCAGGTTTTTGCGGCCGCCGGCATTGGCGTCACCGGTGATGCCCGGACCGGAAATAAAGAAGCCGAACATGTCGTTATAGTTCGAACCTACCCACTCGTTGTACTCTTCGCTGGCAAATACGTAATCGAAAATGATACTGTCGCCCTGGGGAACGATATCAAATTCGAACTTGCAGAATTCGTACACGGTCTTGCCGGAATAGTTCTGCAGCAGGGTCTTGGTGGAGGAAGAAGGCAGCGTGGCGTTCTCGTTGTTACCGGACCAGGAACCTGCACTCCCGGAATTATTGGGACCAATGGCCGTATTAGCACGTCCCGTGGTTAAAAGAAGACCTTCTGTGATGTTCAGATTGGAAGAAGTCGCATTATAGCTACCATAACCGCGACCGTTGTTGGTAGTGGCACAGGTTACACTTACGTTGCTGATGGCCACACCGGTACCGGTGATCAGGGAAGCGAGCTGAGACGCAGATTGCGACTCATTTACAGTGAGTTGCGCCCGAACTGTTAAATTTTGTGAAAAAACGAATCCTGTGAGCAGGATATACGTATAACAGATAGGACGGGTGATAAAGGTGCTGAGGGAGAACATAGATTTGGTGATTTCATTAGGGTGTTGCAAAGGTAATGCCAAATTGTATGTTCAATTAATCTTTTTTTAAAGTTTAGTTTTCAACGAAGTCCATTTTTAGACACAACAGACTAATAATGTTCATGTTGTGAAATTTACATTATCTTCATCTTGATGTAAACTTTTTATTTTCGTATATCAATTCAGGTAATTCTACCTGAAAATTTTCTTTTGTTTTGTTTAGCTTTTGACGATTTTGACTTCACAAAATTCAACAAACCGGCAGGCCCGTCCAGGTCTTTTGCGGGTCTGTGTTCCCGGCGGATACTCTTCTGCATAAAAAAACCTCCGTATCCCGTACGGAGGTCTTTCAAATAAAAGTATATCGGTTGCTTAAGCGTTTACTCCGGCACCGTGGCAGTTCTTGTATTTCTTACCGCTTCCGCAGGGGCAGGCATCGTTACGGCCTACTTTGACGGCTGCACGCACCGGGGTCTGCACCGGCTTCGGAAGGGGCTCTTCGGCTATTTCCTGTGCCTGTGCGCCGCCGTCCTCTTCGGGACGTGAGGTCTGCAGTTTTTCCTGCTTCGGGGCTACGGGAGCTTCGCGTACTTCCTGCTGGTTGCCCGATGCCAGGAAGGCTTTCATCAGGAAGGACACCACGTCTTCATTGAGGCGGTTCACCATTTCCTTGAATACATTGAAACTTTCCAGTTTGTAGATCAGCAGGGGATCTTTCTGTTCGAATACGGCATTCTGTACGCTCTGCTTCAGATCGTCGATATCGCGCAGGTGTTCTTTCCACACGTTATCGATCAGGGCCAGCATAATACCCTTTTCAATGCTCAGGGTAAGCTCCTTCCCTTCGGTCCGGAACGCTTTTTCGAGGTTCACCACGGTCTGGAAACCGCGGATGCCGTCCGTTACCGGGATCACAATATTCGTATATTGATGCCCCTGGTTCTTGAACACATCGCTGATCACCGGCATGGCGGTCTGGCGGATATGTTCCATACGGGCACGATAGGTCTCATGTACTTTATCGAGCAGCAGATCGCTCAGTTCATCGGTACTTTTCTTGTAGAACTCGGCTTCGTCCACCGGGCTTTCCATCCCCAGGATACGCAGCACGTCCATTTCGAAACCGGAGAAATCACGGGCTTCGGAGTGGCGGTTCACCAGGTTCTCGCACACATCGTGCAGCATGGTATAGATATCGGTACTTACCTTATCGCCGAACAGGGCGTTGCGGCGTTTGGTATAGATCACTTCGCGCTGCTGGTTCATCACGTCGTCGTATTCCAGCAGTCGTTTACGTATACCGAAGTTGTTCTCTTCTACTTTTTTCTGGGCGCGTTCGATCGATCTGGTGATCATGCTGTGGGTAAGCACTTCGCCTTCTTTATAGCCCATGCTGTCCATCAGGCGGGCAATACGCTCCGAACCGAAAAGACGCATCAGGTCGTCTTCGAGGGAAACGAAGAACTGTGAAGTTCCCGGGTCACCCTGGCGACCGGCACGACCACGCAGCTGGCGGTCCACACGGCGGCTGTCGTGACGTTCGGTACCGATAATGGCCAGCCCGCCCGCCTCTTTTACACCTTCGCCCAGTTTAATGTCGGTACCGCGACCCGCCATATTGGTGGCAATGGTCACCGTACCCGGCTTACCGGCTTCGGCCACGATCTCGGCCTCTTTCTGGTGCAGTTTGGCGTTCAGTACCTGGTGTCTGATCCCTTTCATGGTGAGCATACGGCTCAGCAATTCCGAGATCTCTACCGATGTGGTACCTACCAGCACCGGACGTTTTTCACTCACGTACTTTTCGATCTGTTCGATCACCGCGTTGTATTTCTCACGCTTGGTCTTGTAGACCAGGTCTTCCATATCTTTACGCTGTATCGGGCGGTTGGTCGGGATCACCGACACATCCAGCTTATAAATGTCCCAGAACTCTTTGGCTTCCGTTTCGGCCGTACCGGTCATACCGGCCAGCTTGTTGTACATACGGAAGTAGTTCTGCAGGGTAATGGTGGCATACGTTTGTGTGGCGGCTTCCACTTTTACGTTCTCCTTGGCTTCGATGGCCTGGTGCAGTCCGTCTGAATAACGGCGTCCGTCCAGGATACGGCCGGTCTGCTCGTCCACGATCTTCACCTTGCCGTCCATAATTACGTAGTCCACGTCCTTTTCGAACAGTGCATAGGCTTTCAGCAGCTGGTTCACAGAGTGGATACGCTCCGACTTGATGGTATAATCGCGCAGCAGGGTCTCTTTGCGTTCCAGCAGTTCGTCCTTGTCCAGGCCCATGGATTCCAGCTTGTGCATTTCCATGTTCAGGTCCGGGATAATGAAGAAATTCGGGTCGGACGAGTTTTCGCTGATGAGCGAGATCCCTTTATCGGTAAGGTCAACAGAGTTGTTCTTTTCGTCGATCACGAAAAAGAGCTCATCGTCGATCTTGTGCATTTCTTTCTGCTGGTCCTGCAGGAAGTGGTTCTCTGTTTTCTGCATCAGGGTACGTACGCCCGGTTCGCTCAGGAACTTGATAAGGGCGCCGTTCTTGGGCAGACCGCGGTGTGCACGGAATACCTTTTCACCACCGGCTTTTTCGTCTTCTTTATTGTTGCTTTCGAGGAGTTTTTTTGCCTCGGCCAGTTCTTTATTTGCAAGTTTTCGCTGGAATTCCACCAGTTTTTCCACGCGGGGGCGCAGTACATCGAACTCGTGGGTATCGCCTTTGGGCGTAGGTCCCGAAATGATCAGGGGCGTACGGGCGTCATCCACCAGAACGGAGTCAACCTCATCCACAATGGCGTAGTTGTGTTTACGCTGCACGAGTTCTTCGGGGCTGCGCACCATGTTATCGCGCAGGTAATCGAAACCGAATTCGTTATTGGTACCGTAGGTGATATCGGCTTCGTAGGCCGCTTTGCGGCTGTCGCTGTTGGGCTGGTGTTTATCGATACAGTCTACCGTGAGGCCGTGGAACTGGAACAGCGGACCGTTCCATTCACTGTCGCGTCGTGCCAGGTAGTCGTTCACCGTAACCACGTGTACCCCGCGGCCCGGAAGGGCGTTGAGGTATACCGGCAGGGTAGCCACCAGGGTCTTACCTTCACCGGTGGTCATCTCGGCAATACGTCCTTTATGCAGTACCGAACCACCGATCAGCTGCACATCGTAGTGCACCATATCCCATTTTACATGGTTACCGGCGGCCATCCAGTTATTCTTCCAGTAGGCTTTATCGCCCTCTATACGCACAAAATCCGCGCCTTTTGCTGCCAGGTCGCGGTCCATTTGTGTGGGGGTAATTTCCAGTTCTTCGTTCTCTTTGAGGCGGCGGGCGGTCTCTTTCACCACGGCAAAGGCCTCGGGCAGGATGCGCTCCAGCACTTCCTCAATTTTTTTGGTAACGGTTTTTTCGAGGGCCGCTACTTCTTCGAACAGTTTTTCGTTCTCTTCCGGGTGGTCGTATGCATTTTCGGCGATCTGGGCCTTTAAGGCCGCAATTTTGTTCTCCTCGTCGGCGATGTGTTCGCGTATGCGCGCTCTGAATTCCAGCGTTTTTCCGCGGAGCTCGTCATTGCTCAGGGCAGCCAGACCCGGATAAAATGCGTTTACCTTATCTACGATCGGTTTCAGTTCCCTGATGTCGGCTTCCGATTTTGAACCGCCGAACAGACTCATTATTCCGGATAAAATTCCCATTGTTCGTTTCTTGAAATTAGTTGTATGGTACAGAGTATATATCAAAAGTTACTCCAAACCTGCAAAACGCGACAAAGATAACCCTATTCGTCAGAAAAACGCCACGAATCAGGTTATCTTTGTCAGAAAATTAACAGCCTATACTGCTATTTTGTCAGTATTCGTCTTCGTTAAAAAGAAAATCTTCTTTGGTGGGATAATCAGGCCATATATCTTCAATACTTTCATACACTTCGCCTTCATCTTCCATTTCCTGCAGATTCTCAATAACTTCGAGCGGCGCGCCGGAACGCATGGCAAAATCAATAAGTTCATCTTTGGTGGCCGGCCAGGGAGCGTCTTCCAGGTAGGAGGCCAATTCTAATGTCCAGTACATATTCTCTCGGGTTTTGTGTTTGACAATTATGAATGCTTCTATTGATTACGTAAAACGATACGATTTCGTTTATGTTTCAAAAAAATATTCGGGGCGCAAAAGTAATTTTTTTAAGATACAAGAGCCCGTTTTTTGATAAATTCATTGAAAATTAACCTTTTTCATCTTTTTTCCGGGGTTGCCAGGCGATCTCTTCCACCCCCAGGTCATGCGCCAGTTTGCGGGCCAGGGTAAAGAAATAATCGGACAGGCGGTTCAGGTAGGGGATCACTTTTTCGGGCACATTGCCTTCTTCGGCCTGCAGGGCAATGCAGAGCCGTTCGGCCCGGCGGCATACGGTGCGGCATACGTGCGCGTGCGAAACCTGTATATGTCCGCCCGGCAGTATAAAATTCTTCAGCGGGGGCAGTTCCAGGTCCCAGGCGTCGATGCGTTTTTCCAGCAGTTCGATCTCCTCTTCGTGCAGTTCGGGCACCCAGAGGTTCTTTTTACCCGGTTCGGCGGCCAGGTGCGAACCCAGGGTGAACAGCGTACTCTGTATATGCCGCAGTTCGGCGCGCAGTTCCCCTTCGTCCATGGAATCGGCCAGCAGGCCCGTGAACGCGTTCAGTTCATCTACCGTACCGTAGGATTCGATACGGGGATGGTATTTCGGTATGCGGGCTCCGCCGAATAAGGCCGTCTGTCCGCCGTCGCCCGTTTTGGTATAAATTTTCATTGCTCCTTTAATTTTTCACGAAAGTACAAAGCTTCCCTTTACTGCATAAACGCAGAAGCCCGCCGCTTTGTTACGGAAAAGGTCCAAATTCCCCCGGACAGCCGTACAAACAGCACTGTACAAGAAATTAACAACGGACTGTACATAGAATTCGGCATACACGGGGCAAAATGCCCGCATTAATTAAGTGCTTTGTACTCTGTGCGGTTTGTTCACATAGTTTAACAGGAAGGGCATACCTGCACCGATATATAATACGTTACACACAAAAACGAAAAACGATTATGGCATTTTCAATGCAAGTAAACCTGGGTTCTGCTGCCGATACAACGGCACAGGTGGCGTCACAATTACTGAATCAGGCGGCCGAAGAACCAAAACCGATCAATGTCTGGGAAATGACCCTGCTCGGTGGCTGGATCATGATCCCCATCGCCATTATGTCGGTGATTGCCGTATACATTTTTGTGGAACGTATGATGGCCATCAGCCGTGCCGGACGGGTGGACCGCAATTTTATGAACAATATCCGCGACCATATCACGCATGGTAAGATCGACGCAGCCCGTTCGCTCTGTATGAGCGCCAATACACCGCTGGCCCGCATGATCGAAAAAGGGATATCCCGCATCGGCCGCCCGCTTGACGATATCAGCGCCGCCATCGAGAACGTGGCCAAACTCGAAGTATCGAAACTCGAAAGCAAAATGGCCCTGCTGGCCACCATCTCCGGTGCTGCGCCCATGCTCGGCTTCCTCGGTACGGTGGTAGGTATGATCAAAAGTTTGTACAACATGGCCGAAAGCGCCCGCCTCAGCAGCGGCACCATTACGGTGGAAGCCCTCTCCGGCGGTATCTACGAAGCCATGGTGACCACCGTGGGCGGACTCATCGTAGGTATTATGGCCTACGTATGTTATAACCTGCTGGTAGCCCAGGTAGAACGTGTGATCTATAAAATGGAAGCCGGCGCCATCGAATTCATGGACGTGCTGAACGAACCATCTTAAAAAGAGAACGTATGAACCTGAGATCCAGAAATAAGGTAGCGGTCGAGTTCAATATGAGCTCCATGACCGATATGATCTTCCTGCTGCTGATCTTCTTCATGATCCTTTCTACCAAGGTGGCGGAGAACAACGTGATGCGGGTAGACCTGCCCAAAGGCACCTCACGCGAGAAATCGGGCGCGACCAAAAGCGTTCGGGTAAGCGTGGACAAAGACCTGAATTACTACGTGAACCAGAAACAGGTGCCCTACGAAGCGATACAGGGCGAACTGCAGCTGCTGGTGGCCGATATGGCCGAGCCGCGGGTGGAGATCGCCGTGGACAAATCGGTAGATTATGATGTTTTTGTGCAACTTGTGGATATGATTTACGTACAAAACGGATGGAAGCCCGTCATCATCACCGGCGACCGCAAACAACCCGGATAAGTTCCGAATTGAACCTGTACGCCTTTCGGGTGTACATACAGGAAAGAGATATATGGAAAGCACAACAAAAACCGTCGATACATCAACCGGGATTGCCATTACGGTAGTTCTGCATATCCTATTGCTGTTGTTATTGCTGTTCCTGACCATGCCGGAGATCAGGATCGATCCGCCCCTTCCTCTTCCTATCGAACTGGAAGCCATCGGTTCGGCCGGCGGCGGCGGTGGCGGCGGAACGCCCGTACAGGCAAGCAGCAGGCCCAAACCGGCCCAGCCGGCCGAAAATATGATGACGGCCAGAGAAGGTGTGGATTCCAAACCGACCAGTACAGCCGCCAAACCTACTCAGAATACCAGCACACAGCCGGCCAAACCCGTGATCAACTCCAATGCCCTGATGGGCCGCCCCAGCAGCGGCGGTTCCGGTGGTGGCAGCGGCGGCGGAACAGGTACCGGTATGGGCACCGGAAGCGGCAGCGGTACCGGAACAGGCTCCGGAAGCGGCACAGGAGGTGGTATCGGCCGCAGCAGCGGTAACGGTATCAACCTGCACGGACTGGACGGACGCGGGTTCCGCGAAAGACCCGGTGCTATCAATAAGGATGCCCTGGCCGAAGAAGGTAAACTGGTGGTGCGCGTACGCGTAGACAAGGATGGCAACGTGCGCGAGGCCGTTACCGAAGGTTTTAAGATCCCCGACGGCATTCCCAAGACCACTATCACCGATCCCGACCAGAAGAACCTGGCCCGCCGCGAAGCCATGAAATACAAGTTCACCGCCAAACAGGGCGCTCTCGATGAGTTCGGATACCTGGTATTCGACTTTAAATTCCGCAACTAAGTGACCTACCAGCAAGTCCTCGATTTTCTCTTCAATGCCCTGCCTATGTTCCAGCGCATCGGCGGAGCCGCGTACAAAAAGGACCTGCACAATACCATTGCCCTCTGCCGCGCCCTGGGCGATCCGCAGAACAAATTCCGCTCCCTGCACGTGGCCGGCACCAATGGCAAAGGCTCTACCTCGCACATACTGGCCTCCGTACTGATGGAAGCCGGGTACAGGACCGGGTTGTATACATCGCCGCACCTGCGCGATTTCCGGGAACGGATACGCATCAACGGACAGATGATCCCCGAAGAAAAAGTAATTGCGTTCACCATGGCCCGGCGCGAACTCTTCCGGGAGATCGAACCCTCGTTCTTCGAAATGACGGTGGGCCTCGCCTTTGAATACTTCTGCGAGGAGCAGGTGGACATCGCCGTTATCGAAACCGGAATGGGCGGCCGGCTCGACAGCACCAATATCATTACGCCCGAACTGAGCCTGATCACCAATATCGGCTGGGACCATACGGCCTTCCTGGGCAATACGCTGCCGGAGATCGCCGGGGAAAAAGCGGGCATCATCAAGGCGGGCATACCTGTGGTGATTTCGGAGACCCAACCCGAAACAGAAGAGGTGTTCCGCCGGAAAGCCGCCGAGATGCAGGCGGATATTTATTTTGCCGATCAGTTGTACGATATATCCGTACGTTCGTTCACGGCAGACGCGCCCCATGCCGATTACCTGCTGCAGGACCCCGAAGCCGGGTTACAGGTATGGGAGAGTCCGCTTACCGGGCAATACCAGCTGCAGAACATACGCGGCGTATATGCGGCCGTGGTACAGTTGCGCAAACGGGGCTGGCAGATCAGCGACGAGGCCCTGGCAAACGGCATCCGGAAAGTAAAAAGCAATACCGGGCTGCGCGGACGCTGGGAAATTCTGCAACAGCATCCCCTGGTAATTGCCGATACCGGGCATAACAAGAACGGAATTTCGTATATTCTTCAGCAACTGGGTACCATTCCGCACCGGCAACTGCATATGGTCATCGGTATGGTGAACGATAAAGACGTAAGCGGTATACTGCAGATGCTGCCTCAGGACGCGTTCTATTATTTTACACAGGCGGCCATTCCCCGTGCCCTGGATGCCGGAGTACTGGCAGAACAGGCCGCAGCCTTCGGATTACGCGGCAGGGTGATACCTTCGGTACCCGGGGCACTGGAAGAAGCCCTGCGCCAGGCCGATACTTCCGATCTTATTTTTGTGGGCGGCAGTACATTTGTAGCCGCCGAAGTACTCTGAAACAGGCTTTTCAGCGCTAAAAAACAGCAGTTTTCCATCACAATTTAATGAATAGCCGCCTTTTTGCTACTTTAGAGGCCAAATTATTGAGAAACTATGAAAATTCAGCTCCATAACAGTAAGTCTGTGGATCCCGGTTCCGATATCATCTATTTAATTAAAAATAAAAAGACCGATAAAAAGGCGGGCCTGTCCAAAGAACAGACAGCCTATGTACAGAAGGCGCTTGAAGGCGACTGCGCCCATGCCGAACTGAACCTGTATACGCACTTTGTATACCTGGCCGATCAGAAAGACGAAAAAGACACCTCACTGAGCCTCGAAGCTGCCCGCAGCGAGGGAAACAAAGCCTTCAGTTTCTTTAAAAGTAAAAAAGTCCATACCTTACAGATCGCCGATGCCGGGGCCGATGCCGCCTGGGTGAACGCCTTCCTGGAAGGTTTCCTGCTTTCGGCCTACAGTTTTGACCGTTACCTCGGAAAGAAAGACAAGGACGGCAAAGAAAAGGCCCTCAAACTGCAGTACAACGGCAGCGCCGATCTGCAAAGCCTGAAAAAACTGGCCGAAGCGGTGCATTTTACCCGCGACCTGGTGAACGAACCCTACAATCACCTGGGCGTAAAAGAACTGGTGAAAGAGGCCAAAGCCATGTGTGCCGGATACAATATTAAGTTCGAGGCCTTCAACAAAAAGAAGATCGAATCACTGAAAATGGGCGGTATCCTGGGCGTGAACCAGGCCAGTATCCACGAACCGGCCTTCCTGATCATGGAATACAAACCGGCTAAGGCAAAAAACAAGAAACCGCTGGTACTGGTAGGTAAAGGTGTGGTGTACGATACGGGCGGAGCCAGCCTGAAACCCTCGAGCGGTATGGAGACCATGAAATGCGATATGGCCGGGGCCGCTGCCGTTATCGGTACGTTGCGCGCCGTTGCTGCCGCCGGACTTCCCGTACATGTGATCGGCATTACCCCGCTTACGGACAATGCCATCAGCGCCAACAGCATGGTGCCCGGCGATGTGATCACCATGTACAGCGGCAAAACCGTAGAAGTACTCAATACCGACGCCGAAGGCCGCCTCATCCTGGCCGACGCCCTGCATTATGCCAAAAAATTCAACCCGGAACTGGTGATCGACCTGGCCACCCTGACCGGCGCCGCCGTTCGCGCCATCGGCGATATAGCCATTGCCGCCATGGAAGTGAATGCCGGTAAATACAAAACACAGCTCGAAGACGCAGGCAGCCGCACCTTTGAACGCCTGGTGTGGTTCCCGATGTGGAAAGAATACGGCGATATGATCAAATCGGACATTGCCGATATCAAAAACCTGGGCGGCCCCGAAGCCGGACAGATCACCGCCGCTAAATTCCTGGAGCATTTTACGGATTATCCCTGGATACACCTCGATATAGCCGGACCGGCCTTCCTGGGCCGCAACAGCGGATACCGCGGCAAAGGCGCCACCGGGAACGGCGTCCGTTTATTGTTTGACTTTATTAAAAGCCTGTAAGCCATGACCATGATACGTGTAGGAATAACGGTTGGCGACATCAACGGCATCGGTCCCGAGATCGTCATTAAAGCCCTGGGCGATAAACGCATCACCGAACTGTGCACCCCGGTCATTTACGGCAATACCAAACTGCTTTCCTTTTACAAGAAAGGCATCAAGGACCTGGAATTTCATTTTAACGCCATAAAGGACGCTTCGCAGATACCCGACGGTAAGATCAATGTGATCAACTGCTGGCAGGAAGATGTGAAATTTGACCCGGGAAATGCCCGTGGTGCCATGGGAGGCAAATACGCATTTTCGTCCCTCGATGCCGCCGTAAGCGATGTGATGGCCGGCCGGATAGACGTGCTGGTGACCGCCCCGGTAGATAAAAGCAATATACAGAAAGAAGCCCTCAATACCTTTACCGGGCATACCGAATACCTGGGCCAACGCGCCGGCGCCGAACCCATTATGCTGATGGTACACAACAACCTGCGGGTGGCCCTGGTAACCGGGCATATTTCGCTGCAGGACGTAAGCCGCCAGCTGACCCGCGAAAAAGTGAGCGCCAAACTGGAACAGATAAGCCGCCACCTGTTCAGCGATTTCGGCATTAAAAAACCGAAGATCGCCGTGCTGGGCCTGAATCCGCACAACGGCGACGAAGGACTTTTCGGTAAAGAAGAGCAGGAGATCATTATCCCGGCCATTGAACAGATGAAGAGCAAAGGTCTGCCGGTAATGGGCCCCTTCCCTGCCGACGGGTTCTTTGCATCGGGCGCCTACAACCGCTTTGATGCCGTGGTGGCCATGTACCACGACCAGGGCCTGGTGCCTTTTAAACTGATCGCAGGTATGGAAGGTATCAATTATACCATGGGACTGCCTTTCGTACGCACCTCACCCGACCACGGTACGGCCTTTGATATCGCAGGACAGGGCAAAGCCGATGAAAGCGGACTGCGCAATGCCATTTATGCCGCCATCGATATTCACCGCAAACGGAAACAGCATAAGGATGTTTCAGGCAATCCGCTGCCACTGCTGTCTCCCGAAGAACTGAACAAACTGAAATAATTCCTTTTGAATAGACAACCCCGCAGAAAGCGGGGTTTTTTATGTCCTGTAAAAACACAGAGGCCGGAACCTCGTGTGTCCCGGCCTCTGATCCTCTATCATAAAATAATGGTTGTTGCTTAATTGGCGTTCACTACGTTACCCGAGCCGCCTACCGTTACGTTCACCGTAGGTGTTCCCTTGTAACGGATATCGCCGCTGCCGCTGATAACGGCGTTGAGCGTCTGTGTGGTGGTGGTTTCGATATTGCCCGAGCCCGAAATGGTGGCATCGGTCACATCGCTGTTCACGCCGAAGGCTTTCAGGTTGCCGCTGCCCGCAATGGTCAGTTTGGCGTTCTGTACATTGCCCGCCAGGGTCATATTACCCGAACCGGCAATGATGCCTTCGAGGGTGCTCACCCCGATATCGCTTATGTCGATATTACCGCTGCCTGCGATACGGGCGGCAAAAGTATTCCCGTTGATCATGCCGCCGCTGCCGCCTTTGATGTTCCCCGAACCGTCGAGGCCCACCTGCACGATGGAAGGCGCATGCACATAATAGACCAGTGTGCTCACGGTACCGAGGGAATATCCTTTTTTAATACCCAGGATCACGTGGTTGTCCTTTACTTCTACTTTGATCGCATCGAAAACGTTCTCGTTCGTTTCCACTTCCACAAAGGTTTCGGTATCCTTTACCAGCACTACGTCGCCGCTGCCTTCCAGGTCAACCATGGTAAAGGCGCCGGGCGTATAGGTTTTCTTTATCACACTGCCTTTGCCGTTGATCTTTTTACAGGAAGTAAAAGCGGTTGCCGTAACTGCGGCCAGTAATAGCACATATATGTTCTTCATGATCACTCTGAATTTAATACAAAGGTAGGGCATAATACGGCTTGCGTCCAAAACGGGCGTCTAAAAAAAGAGCAAGAAAAGAATTCTCCAGGATCGCGGGAAACCCGCTCCGGGAAAGGCATTCAAAGACTGGAGCGCTTAACAAGCCTGTTTCATTCGTCTAAACATCCCGGGGATCTGCTGCCGGGAAGCGGGCGAAAAAAATCCCGCCCGTTCGCACAGGCAGGATCTTGTAATACGTTATAGAAGCGCTTACTGACCGCTGTAACGCGTCCAGGTATCTTCGCGGCCCAGGGCTTTAAAGCCACAGATAAAACCACGCATGTCCAGTGTGGTCTGGCTTGTGATGGTGATTTTTCCGCAATAGGTCTTTCCTTTCTCCGGATCGTAAATGGTACCGCCGCTGAACACACCGTTGCCGTCGTATACAAAATCTTTCATGATACGCAGGCCCAGGCGCGGGGTATTACGCAGCGCCGGATCGGGGTTATTCTTGTCCACTTTGGCCTTGCCCGTTTCCGGATCGTTCGGTTCTTTAAGCCATACGGTCTTGCCGAAATATTTATTCCCGATCTTTTCGATCTTCACGCGGGCTTTGCCGTGGCCGGGGGTCCAGATGCCCACGATCCAGTCTTCCTGTACCTGTGCCGAAACGGCCAGTTGCCCCGCCAGTACCAGTATACATGTTAACAATACTTTTCTCATCGTAATTCAGTTTTTTCGGTTATACAATTATTCCGCCTTGGCAGCGGCTGTTATTTTGAACGTAAGATTGCCCTTTACCGTATACGACAATGAGTCTTCGGGCTTCATGTTGGAGGTAAGCATCACAAAGAACTTGCCCTCGTTGAAGAATGCATCGGCATCGGCTTCTTTCGATCCCTGGAAGGTCACTTCTCTGGCGCCTTTTTCCACCTCGGCCATACTGCCTACGGTCAGGGTCGGGTTTTTATCGCTCATGAATTCCACGGTAAGGCCGGTAAAATTATCGAAGTTGCGGCCATCCTGCATTTCAAATTTCACATTGTCCAGGTTCACTTCCTTTATCTGTTTTATATCGGCTTTATTGGCCCTGAAAACGGAGTCGAGGTTCAGTATGGCTTCGGCAGATTTGGTTTCGGCACCGGCATAGGGCGCTTCAAAAACAAAATCCAGGTTGCTGAGCTGATACGTGAACTCTGCCTTTTTGGTGCAGGAAGCCAGCAGGACAAGTGCAGCGCTGCACAGGTAAAATGCGTGTTTTTTCATGATGTTCTTTACTATTTCTGATTTCGGTTTCTGCTAAAATAAGAAAAAGTTTGTAGTCCGGAGTCCGAAGCCAGGAGTAATGATACGTCCGAAGTAAGAAGTCCGGAGTCCGGAAAGCTATGAGCCGAAAGCTATAAGCTATTTCTTCGGAACCTGGCTTTCGTTGCGGATGAGCGTACGCAGGAATTCTACTTCTTCGCGCAGGTGGCTGATCATTTCGCGGTAGTCGGCGCAATAGCTGCAGGCCTGTGCCTGGCGGCGGTCTTTTCCCGGCAGGGGCATACCGCCCAGGTAACGGGCTACCTGGTCTTCCGTCATGTGAATGAGGCTGTCTACATCCGTGTTAAAGATCCCGGCCAGTTCGTACAGACGTTTCAGTGTTACTTCGGTCTGCCCGCGTTCGATATTGCTGTATGCGGCCGTGGTAAGGCCAAGCTGACGGGCTACGGCCCCCTGGGTCAGGTTACGCAGTTCGCGCATCCTGCGGATATTACTGCCTATGGTTAATGCATCAAACACGACGAAATAATTTAATTTACCTACCAAATATAAAAATTTTACACTAAAAGTATAAATTATTGCACTTTTTGCAACAAAACCCGGAGTCAAACCAAAAAAAAGACCGTTTCGCTGACAGCGAGACGGTCCCTGTTTAATTATGTAGTTGAAAATAGCCTATTTGATATAACGGAAATCGTGCCCGGCGGGTAACTGTACTACAAATTCGTACATCAGTTTTATCACGTTCTCCACATCGTCGAGGTGTACGGTCTCTACCGTAGTGTGCATGTACTTCAGCGGCAGGGAGATCAGTGCCGAAGCTACCCCTTCGCCGCTGTATGCGAACGAATCGGTATCGGTTCCCGTACTGCGGCTTACGGCAGCCCGCTGAAAAGGAATGCCCTTATCCCCGGCCACTTCGATGATCATATTCAGCAGGTTGTTCTGCACGGCCGGACCATAGGTAAGCACCGGGCCGGAACTGCAGCGCTGGTAGCCCTGTTCCCGGGGTTCGTACAGCGGTGTGGTGGTATCGTGACATACGTCGGTAATAATGGCCACATCCGGTTTCAGGCGGCGGCTGATCATTTCGGCGCCACGCAGTCCTATTTCTTCCTGTACGGCATTTACGGCATACAGGGTAAAAGGCAGTTTAACGCCGTTCTGGTGCAGGCGTTTTACCACTTCGGCGATCATAAAACCGCCGATACGGTTATCGAGCGCGCGTCCGCACAGGAAACGGTCGTTGAGGTAGATCACTTCGTCGCGGTAGGTCATCACACAACCCACATGAATGCCCATTTCTTCCACTTCCTTGCGGGAGCAGGCGCCCACGTCCACAATGATGTTCTTTAACGCCGGCGATTCTTCCTTATCGGCTTTGCGTACGTGAATGGCCGGCCATCCGAAAACGCCCTGTACCATGCCCTTCTGCGTATGTATGTTCACACGCATGCTGGGTGCGATCTGGTGGTCGCTGCCGCCGTTGCGGATCACGTATATCAGTCCGTCTTCGTTGATGTAGTTCACGAACCAGCTGATCTCATCGGCATGGGCCTCGATCACCACTTTGTATGCGGCACCGGGATTTACCACGGCTACGGTATTGCCGTACACGTCGGTAATGTAATCGTCGGAATACGGCTTCAGGTAGTCGAGCCACAGCTGCTGTCCGGGCGTTTCAAAACCCGTGGGTGAGGCATTGTTCAGGTAAGCTTCGAGGAACGCTTTACTTTCGGGATGCATGATGTGGTATATTAAGCCTGTTCAACCAGCGTAAAACGATAGGCTTCCATTACCGGGTTGGCCAGCAGTTTGCGGCAGGCTTCGTCGGCGATGGCTTCGGCAGCCGTTTTGTCGGCGGCGTCGATCAGCAGTGTTACGTGTTTGCCTACACGTACGTTCTCTACGGCAGACAGACCGATGTTCTTTAACCCGTTGGCCACGGCTTTACCCTGCGGATCGAGCAGAGCGTCCTGCGGCATTACATCAATTTCGGCTTTGAATTTCATACATTCTATGATTGAAAAAGGAAATAACGATATATAAGATCAGGCTTGGTAGCGCGGCCCCAAAGTTAAGTAAAATGGCCATGACCGGTATAAGAATTACCAACAGGATCTTCAACCAGTCTTTTTTAATATCGAAGCCTTTGAATTTAAGTGCGATAAGTGGAATTTCGGACACCAGCAGGAAGCACATCAGCAGGATAAAACCGGTGATCACCCATACATCGTGAAAAGTGGCCGGCATGGTCCAGCGGCTTTCGCCTGCAGGCAGGGCCCAGAGTACAAAAGAAGCGATGATAAGGGCATTGGCCGGTGTGGGCAGTCCCAGGAACCCCGTGCGCTGCCGCGTATCGTTGTTGAACTTGGCCAGGCGCAGGGCCGAAAAAACGGGCACCAGCAGGGCAATGTATTCCGGGCCGAAAGGCAGCCCCCATTCAAAGCCGGAAGCACGTATGTACTGCATCAGGAAAAAGCCGGGCAACACCCCGAAGGTAACTACGTCTGCCAGACTGTCCAGGTCCTTACCGATACCATCGTCCGCTTTGAAGAGACGGGCGGCAAAACCGTCCAGGAAATCGGCCAGGGCTGAACCCATCATGGCGTAAAAGGCCGGCAGGTATTCCTCTTTCAGTACCAGTGCGATACCGATACAGCCCAGGAACAGGTTGGTACAGGTGAGAAAATTGGCAATATTTTTTGTAATGAACCTCATGAGTTGCCGCAAAGGTAGCAGGAATTGCCGATTTTACACCCGCGATTCTCTGAATTAGCCCTTTGGCAGCACCGGCAGCCCTTTACAGGCGACGAAAGAACGCTGTTCAATTCCGCACGAAGGGTATAGAGAGAGCCCCCTGCGGCGTATACAGCTGCATAAAGTACATGCCCGGGGCCAGCCGGCCGAGCGGGAATACCGTTTCCTGGGCACTGAGGCGGCCCTCTTCGATAGGGTTGCCGTACAGATCGCTGATGCGGTAGCGGGCATTTTCAGGCAGCAGGGGCAGTTGCAGACGTATCTCACTGCCGGCAGGGTTCGGGTACAGGCTCACGGTCAGGCCCGGCTGCAGCTCCAGCCCGGTGGTACCATGCGTATAGGCAAATGCGTCCGAGATACGTGCACAGTTGTTGCTGCTGATCTTTACCGAATAAGAACCGCTCACCATCGGCGCATAATACTGGCCCGTGGCGCCGGCAATGGGATTCCCGCTGATGTACCACTGGTAGCTGTATCCGCCGGGCGAAGCCGCCAGGATATTGCCGTTGATCACACTGATGGCCGGTTGCGGCATGGGCTCCACGTTCACCTGCACAGAAGTACTTTCGGACTGCCCCGTGAGCAGATCGGTCACCGTAAGCGTATAGGTTGTACTGGCCGTAGGATACAGTACGGCCGTAGCCCCGGTCTCTGCCGAAGGACTCCAGCTGTAGGTCAGGCTATCCGAACCACCGCTGAACGAAGCCGTAAGCAGCGCAGAATCACCCTCGCAGATGCTCACAGGGTTCAGCGCGTTCAGTTGCAGGTTCTTTTTCAGTATGGTAAAGGCATCCCCCACTTCCCCGGTCGATTTCAGGTAGCGGGCGTCGAGGCGGTTCTTATGGATGTCCAGCACCAAGGAACCCATGGCCGAAGAACCGCCGTGGGTATAGAACATGGCGGGGTGATCGAGCGAAGGCGCATTCTCGGAACTGCCCGAGTTGCCGCATACCACGTACACCGTGCCTTCGGATGTACCGTAAGACCCGTCCTTTATATACGGATTTCCCTGGGAAAGGTTACCATTGGTACCGTTCACGATCATGCTCTGGTCAAAGGAGGAAGAGTTGCCGTAATGCCCTTTGATGAGGTAACTGCGCTCGAAAACGTGACTGTGGCCGCACACCACCAGGTCGATATCGTAACTCTCGAGCACGGGGATCACTTTTTCGCGCATGGCCTTCATCACCAGTTCGTAGGCATCGTCGGAATCGTGCGAGCCTTTGCTGTAGGGCGGCTGGTGAAAATAGGCAATGGTAAAGGCCCGCGTATTCTGCTGCAGGTCCTGGTGTATCCAGGCCAGCATCTGGTTAATGCCGTCATAGCTGAAGGTATAGTCCCACACTTCGGAGTTCAGCGAGAGGAAATGCACATTACCGTAATCGAACGAGTAAAATACCTCCAGCTGTGAGGGATACCCGCCGGCTTCGGCATAGCGGGGCACTTCTACAATATCGAAATAAGGCCCCTGGTGGTCGGACAGGGGAATATTGGTGTAGGGAATGCCCAGCAGGGTACTTTCGCTCCATACTTCGCCGTAGTCGTGGTTCCCCGGCGAGGGCCAGAAGGGCAGCCAGGAGAACACATCGCTGAAACCGTTCACCTGGAACACCTTGCTCTGATATTCACTGTCTTTACCGTCGTTGTAGGCATTATCGCCCAGCCAGAGCCATACGTTCGTTTTCAGGGAATCGCCGTCATGCATATACGCATTTTTCACTTCGGCCTGTCCCGTGTTCCCGCGGCCAAAATCACCGATGGCCCATACCCGTACGGGAACTTCCCTGCCCGGCTGCGGATGCGTGGTGAAAAAATGCCCGGCGGTCTGCCCGGCCAGTATCATGGAAGCATCTCCCACGGCATAATAGTAACGCGTTTCCGGCTGCAGTCCGTCGATCTTTATGATATGATCTTTTACACTGTTATTGATGATCCTGGTCTGACTGAGGTTTCCCGGGCTGGTACCGTACCATACCCTGGTGGAACTGTTGGCATCGGTACGCCACATCAGTATTATACTTTCATGCGTGGGACTCTGCATATAGGGTCCGCGGATCACTACCTGTGCATACAGCGTACAGGCACTGAAAAGAGCCATCAGGGAAACAACATATTTCATACGGTCTGGGGATTTTGGGCGAAAGTAAAAAAGCCGTTTTACTCCTGTATAAAGCGCGTTTTATGCTACCATTAAGCTGCAGGGGCTATCTGCATCCCGGCAGAAAACACAACGGAAAAATAATACCGGAGCAACACGCGCGGCCGTATTTTGTAAGCCAAATTTCTGAATGATGATCTCCCGGAAAGCGGCCGTGTGGGCCATCCTGATCTCCGGCCTGTTTTTTACGGGCCTTACCCGGCGCAGCGACGAAACGCTTGTCCGGGAACAGGTAACCGCCCTGTACCACCAAAATTTACAGGAGTTCGGCCGGCGCCTGCTGCTGCTGAAAAATACGGATGCTACCGACAGTGCGCAACTGAAGCAAAATTTTCTGCAATGCCGCCTTGCCTATAAAAAAACGGAGTGCCTTGTGGCCTATACCGAATCGAACCGGGTACGGGCCATCAACGGACCTAACCTGGTAAACGATGAGTTCGACGGCGGTGCCTCGCAGGAAATTCAGCCCCACGGACTGCAGGTGATCGAATACCTGATCTATAACGAAGGCCCATCCGCCCGGGCGCAACGGGATGCAGAGACCGACCTGCTGCTGGCAGAGACCAAAGCGCTGCTGGCCCGAAACAGTGCGAATACCGAGGCGCACGATCTCCACGTGATCGTATGGGACGCCCTGCGCCTGGAAATTTACCGCATCGAGGCCCTGGGCATAACCGGTTTTGATGTACCCGATTCGGAACACGCCATCCCCGAGGCGGCGGCCGCGCTGGAAGGTATGTGGCAGTTCATTGCCCTGTACAAACCCCTGTTTCCCGGACCGGAAGGGAGTATCCAGTTCCGGCAGGGGCGCCGGCAGTTCCGGGAGGCCGTACACTATGCACGCAATAACAGCGATTTTGCCGGTTTCGACCGTCTTACCTTCATACGGGAACACCTGCACCCGCTTTCCGGCTGGCTGCTGCATTCCGCGCGTATGCTCGGGTATATGCCCGCAGCACGTGTGCAGCCGCTCCGCGATGAGGCCCTGCACCTTTTCGATAAGGACATCTGGAACCCGGAATACTTTGGTACAGGCGCCTCTTCGGCCCGCGTGGAACTGGGGAAAAAACTGTTCAACGACACCCGCCTGTCCGCCGGTAACAGCCGCAGTTGTGCCTCCTGTCACGATGCAGGAAAAGCCTTTGCAGACGGGCTCCGGAAACCGCTCAGCATCGACGGGAGCCACACCCTGCTGCGCAATACGCCCTCGCTGTGGAATGCCGCCCTGCAGACAAAACAATTTTACGATGCACGCGTGTCCCGGCTCGAAAAACAGGCCCTGGACGTAATTCACAACAAAGAAGAAATGGGCGGAGATCCGGTGCAGATCATCCATATACTAAAAAGCGACAGCCTCTACCCCGCCCTGTTCCGGGAGGCCGGTATTCCCCTTATCAGCAGCCTGGGCATGCTGGAAGCGCTGCGGGCCTACATCGGTTCTTTGCAGAGTTTCAACTCCCGTTTCGATCGTTATATGCGCGGGCAGACCGAAATGCTCAGCCCGGCGGAAAAGAACGGCTTTAACCTGTTTGCCGGCAGGGCCAGATGCGCTACCTGTCATTTTATGCCGCTGTTCAACGGACTGGTGCCGCCGCGTTACCAGCAGACGGAATCCGAGATACTGGGCATTCCTGCCGATGCCGCTTTTCCGTCAGTGCCGGATGCCGACGAAGGCCGTTTCCTCTTCAGCGGACGTCCCGTACACCGCTATGCCTTTAAAACACCGGGCATCCGTAACGTGGAACAAACCGCGCCCTATATGCACAACGGCGTTTTCGGCAGCCTGGAAGAAGTACTGGAATTCTATAACCAGGGCGGCGGGGCAGGCCGCGGAATGGACATGCCGGGCCAGACCCTTTCTGCCAAACCGCTGCAGCTCAGCAGGCAGGAGATGGACGATATTATTCGGTTCATGAAAGCGCTTTCCGACACCGCAGGGCAATAAAAAACCCCGCCATAAGCGAGGTCGGGAACGTATAGGAAATAGAACCTTATTTATTCAGCATAATGCGGCGCGTATACTGTCCGCTGCCGGTACTGATCTCCAGCAGGTAAATACCGGCAGGGAAGGCCGAGAGGTCCAGCTGCTGGCTATTGCCGGAAGCCGTGCGCAGCATCAGCTGTTTGCCGGTAATATCGAGTACGCGTAGTTTTTGCAGGGCCTGTTCCGCCGAAACATACACCACACCATCGGATGGATTCGGATATACGTTCAGTTTATCGTTCTTAGCGTTTTCTTCCACACTGGTGTTACTTACTACGTAACAATCCGAAGTTACCACACAGCCGTTCTCCGTCACCTGAACGGCATACAGTCCGTTCTGCGGAGCCGTGAAGACCGCAGCCGTAGCACCGTTCAGGGGTGCATTGTTCTGCACACAGTCGAGCCACTGGTACGTTGCCGAAGCGCCACCGGAATAAACGGCCGTGAGCTGGTTTCCGCTCTGGCTTACGCTTACCGAATTGGTTACGATGTTCAGCGTATTTGCGTGGGTGGCCCTGCCGTTGGGCGTATTTACCACGATGCTACCCGAAGCCGCATTGGCCGGCAGGGTAAGTACCAGCTGCGTATCGCCGTGAACGGTAAAAGGGATGTTGAGGCCGTTGATGGTCACGGAATCGGTACCGGTAAGATTTGTGCCGCTCAGGGTAATGGTTGCATTGCCTGTATTGCAGATCTGCTGGGGCGTAAATCCACTGATCTGCGCCCAGCTGATGACCACAATGCCCGAAGCTCCGGGGCCGCCGTCGCGGTCGTTGCTGCCATTGGCACTGGAACCACCGCCTCCGCCTCCATAGGAAGAGCCGGCCGCACCGTGTGCCCCGTTATCTCCGCCAGCGCCGCCGGCACCACCATAACTGGCTCGTGTACCGCCGCCCATCAGTCCGCTGCCGGCATAGCCGTTGCCTGTACTTCCGGCAGCACCACCGCCGCCACCGCCGTCGGCGTCGCCTTCATCACCGTCGCCGCCGTTTCCGCCGTTATATTTTACGCTGCCCGCAGAGGCCGAAGCCTGTCCGCCGGGCACACCGCTTACATTGTCATTTCCGCTGCGGGTGGTACCGCCTTTCGCCAGGACATGAGCTCCTGTATCGAAAAAAGAATCACCACCATCTACACTTGTTCCGTTATTGATACCTCCGGCACCTACCGTCAGGGAATAGGTGTTACCGGCCGTTACCGGCACCACACCCGAGGCATAGGCTCCGCCGCCTCCGCCGCCTGCAGCATCGGAATCGAACACGTTCGACGGTGTTACCCGTCCGCCGGCTCCCCCGCCGCCTACGCACTCCACTTTAACGGAAAGTACGCCCGGAGGCACGGTGAACGAGGCCTGTCCGGCCGTGGTAAATGTTTGTGTCTGTGCAGAAATATCTGCCTGTGCTGTCCAAAACGCCGCTCCCAGGAACAGGAGTCCGGGCAGCTGTTTGAGGTTTTTTCTCATGGCTGATCGTGGTTTGTTGTGCATGGATTACCCACCAAAGATAGAGCCGTCGTTCCCTGTCCGCAAGCCCTGTAAAGAGCCTGAGAAGCATGTAAAATCTATATTAAGCAGCAATGCCGCAAAAATTCCGTCATGCAGCACAGGCCGGGCCCGGAGCGGGAATATTTATTAATGTATGACACCTGTTAATTAACCTGTAGTTAACCGGTCTCAGAGTCCGAAAAGCGACAACCAGCGCCCGCGCAGGGCATTGATGCTGTAATACGCCTCTATTTTCTGCCGGGTGGCGCTGCCCATGCGTATACGTAGTGCACGGTCGCGCAGCAGTTTCCCGATGTTCTCTTCCCATTCGGCATCGGTACTGCAGATAAAGCCGTTGATGCCGTCGTCCACGATCTTGGTGTTCACGCCCACCGGAGAAACCAGGGCGGGTATGCCCAGGGCCATATACTGCAGGGCTTTGAAGCCGCACTTCCCTTTGGCCCAGGCATCTTCGGCCAGGGGCATCAGGCCGATGTGAAACTGCAGCAGGTCTTCGATCTCACGGCTTTTGTTCCAGGGGATCCAGCGCATGCCTTCTTCCAGGAAAAGCGGTTCAGTATCGCAGATCACGGCCAGTTCGGCCCCTTTATTTTCCTGTAGTACCCGGCGCCATACGGGCAGGTACTGTTCCAAGTAAAAAAGCGTGCTGTGCGTGCCCGTCCAGCCGATGGTAACGCGCTCTGTATCCTGGTCCTGCGTGCGGTTATGCAGGTTTTCGGTGTCGATGCTGGTCGGAATTACCGTCGTCTGTCCGCCATAGGCTGCGGCCCATTCGCACAGGTAATCGTTGCCCCCGGAGATACGGCCCGCCAGGGAAGCAATGGCCGGAGCCTGGTCCCAGTTTCGGAAACGTTCCATAAAACGGTTGTTCTTCGAGGAATTGGGTATCCAGATGGCATCGTCCAGGTCGAAGATGATCCGGGCGCGTTCCTTACGTTTCTTCAGCATACGCCGGAAAACGGCCAGTCCCAGGGGATCGATCTCGCGGTGAATGAACACAAAATCGTAGGCGTCCAGGCCGCGGAAAAGCCGGTAACGATGGTACAGTCCGCGGAGCAGGGCCCACATTTTATGCAGTACATTGCCTTTGCTGTAGAGTACGGCCCAGCCTGCGTCGTCCCAGAAAGGGGCGCAGGTGTACGACACGTTTTTTTCGTCCAGGAAGCGGAAATACTGCTCAAAGCGGAATCGCTGACTGGGGGCTTCGCCCGTGGGATAAGGATGTACAAAGAGAACCTTCACGGCTATTCGTGCTGTGTGCCTTCCTTACTGCGGGCTCTGCCGATGATGGGAGCTCTTTCGAAGGGACGTTCCCGGTCAAAATAATACCGGTAGGTAGCATAACGGCGCCAGAGTTTAGCGCCCAGGTTCTCGCATACGTGCAGCATTTTCGGGTTAAAGTCGCCGATCCAGTTCAGGATGGTGTCGGAATAACGTCCGAGCGGAGCCAGGTCCGTTTCGGCATATTTGATCATGGCGCCTTCCACCCCGCGGCCCTGGTAATCTTTTACCACGCCGAAGATAATGCCGTACATGGTCTTGGGGTGACGGAACTTACGGTTGAGTACGTATTTGATCTTGCCCAGCAGGTTCATGTTACCTCCCACGTACTTAAACACCTGGTTCAGTTCGGGCAGGTTTACGTAAAACCCGATAGGACGATCTTTTTTGAATACAAATATTACGATATCCGGATCATATACCTGTTTAAGACCTTTGTAGGTTTTCATGGCCGCCTCGTAGGTCAGGGGTTTAAATCCGTCGTGACCGCCCCAGGCGTCGTTGTATACTTCCATGAAATTCCTGGCAAACTTATGGTCGTCCCAGCCGCGGATGTTCGACACGTACACTTCGGGGTCCAGCTTCAGCATTTCGGCCTTCCGTACGAAAACTTCCTGTGCGGGATCGAGCAGCGAACGGTGAAAAACGTGCTGTTCGTAATACACATCAAAGCCGTAGGACTGGAATAATTCGGGATAATAAGACGGGTTGTAATTCATGCCGAACGTGGCCGGTGCACTGAAATTCTCGATGATACAACCCCAGTAATTCAGTTTTTCGCCCAGGTTGATGGGGCCGTCCATGGCCTGCATACCTTTTTCGCTGAGCCAGTTACGGGCCGTATCAAAAAGCAGGTGTGCGGCTTCTTTATTGTTGATGCATTCAAAGAATCCCACGCCGCCTACGCCGTCCACGTTCTTAAATTCCTTACTGTACTGCGGATTTACAAAAGCGGCTATACGCCCGATGGCAGAACCTTTTGCATCGCGCAGTATCCAGCGCATGGCCTCCCCCGAACGCAGCAGTTTGTTCTTTTTGGGATCAAATATTTTCTGAACCTCCTGTTTGATGAAAGGCACCCAGTTCGGATCGCCCTTGTAGATCACCCTGTCCACATGAAGCCATTCGTTTTCAAGGGCCGGAGTATTTACAGGTACTATTTGCATACAACTTATTTTGAGGCGAAATTACGAAATACAATCAAAACTGTATCAAAAGCAATACAATCACAAGCGGGGATAGATCACAACGGGATCAAATACGATACAATACGCGGGCTCCGGACCGTATGTAAAACGAACACCCGGCCTGTAAGCAGACCGCTTAGTCCTCAATATCTTCTTCGATCTGCTGGAAGTACAGTTTCTGGAAAGCTGCCCCGGCCGTGTCGGTCTCCAGGCGCGGGATGTTCCAGGAAGGGGAAAGTATCTTACTGTAGGCGCCGGCATCATTCAATACCTCGATGGCCTTTTTTACATCGGCATCGTGCTGCAGTTCCCATTCCAGGCGGCCGTTGGCGAAATAGTAGCGGGATACGATCTCCGCTTCCAGCAGGGGTTTCAGTTCTGCCTTGTATTGCTGCAGGCCCTGGATCTTGGCGGCAGCGAATTTTTGTCCGGCCGATCTCAGTTCGGCATTCACCGCTGCAAAGAGGGGTTCTTTTTCCGATTCCTTCAGTACCGACTGCAGGGCTTTCTCTGCCGGGGTCTGGTAGGTAAAGCCTTCTTTTTTTACAAACTCGGCAAATGCGTTGTAATCCGCATCCGGTAAAGTAAAGGTAGTGGCATTCCCGATGGAAGGATGTTGCTGATGGTACAGTGTAGCGTATTTGAATACAAGGTTCTCTGCCAGTACGGCCAGCGTAACCGAGTGAAAAATAGCGTCTTTTATCTCAATATCGGGCATTACCCCACCACCGTCGTACACCTTGCGTCCCAGGGCCGTTTTAAACTCCTGCTGGGCACTTTCCAGGATGCGGCGGGCTTCGCCATTCTCCTTGCTGCCATAGTCGATGGCCTGTATACAACGTCCGCTGGGTGTATAGTATTTCGATACAGTCACTTTCAGCTGGGTATTGTATTTGAGAAAACGGGTGGTCTGCACCAGTCCCTTACCGAAACTTTTGTTCCCGATGATCACGGCACGGTCGTAATCCTGCATCACCCCCGCCACGATCTCTGAAGCGGAGGCGGAACGACGGTCTACCAGTACCACCAGCGGAAGCGTGGGGTCCATGGCGTTGCCCGCGGTGGTGTACTGTTTGTTCCATTCGGCCACCTTACCCTTGGTAGAAACCACCAGTTTCCCTTTGGGAATGAACAGGTTGCAGATATTGATCGCTTCGCGCAGTAATCCGCCGGGATTCCCGCGCAGGTCCAGCACCAGGCCTTTCAGCTGTCCTTTGCTCTTCAGGTCGGTGAGCGCGTCACGCACGCCCTGGGAAGCATCTTCCTTGAATTTGGACAGCTTTATGTACCCGATCTCCGGAGCCAGCATGCCGTAATAAGGTACGGTCTTCACCGAAATTTCGGCGCGTACTACTTTTACCAGTTTTTCTTCGGTATCGCGTAGGATCCTGATGTCCACTTTGGAACCCGGCGCGCCGCGCAGCAGCTGTAGTACTTCTTCCGGTGGCAGGTTCCTTACGTCGCGGTTATTGATCTCAATGATGATGTCGCCGGGCATGAGGCCTGCCGCCTGGGCCGGGCCTTTTTCATAAGGCGCCGCGATCATCACGCGGTTATTGATCACGCGGAACGTAGCCCCTACCCCGCCGTAACTTCCGGTAGCCGCAAAACGGGCGTCTTCCACGGAGTTTTCCGGGAAATAGTTCGTGTAGGGGTCCAGCGATCTCAGCATGGCGTCGATGCCGGTCTGCATCAGTTCGCCTGGATTTGTCTGATCTACATAATAGGTATTCAGTTCTTTGAAAAGTTCGGCATGGATCTCGAGGTTCTTGGATATCTCGAAGTAGTCGTTGACCGCCACATAGCTGCTGAAGCCGATCAGCGAAACAGTCAGACCGCCGAATATATATTTTCTGTTCAGTTTCATTCTCGGGAAAAATATTCCGAAATGTAACGATTTTAGAGGCAAAAAGATTGCCCGGATATCATAAAATTCTCTTAAGGAACGGGATCGTAACCGCTGCCGCCCCAGGGATGACAACGGGACATGCGTTTGGCAGTGAGCACAAAACCCTTGAAAAACCCGTATTTACGGAAGGCTTCGAGCCCGTATTGCGAGCAGGTGGGCGTATACCGGCATGCATTGGGCATAAAGGGCGAAATGGCCAGCTGGTAGAACTTTATGAGTCCGATACCGAGATATGCGAGGGTTTTGCTGAAAAAGTTCATATTCCGTTGCTGCGTATATGCTGCAGGGTTTTGCCCAGGCCTTTTTCCATCTGTAGTTTCAGCTGCTGAAAATCGGGCCGCTCAGAATGGATATAGGAAATGACCATGTGCAGCCGGTGCGTATGGAAAAAATCGTCTTCCGTGTTCATTTTCTGCAGACGGTAGCATTCGCGCATGATGCGTTTGATATAATTACGGTCCACCGAACGTTTGAAACGCCGTTTAGATACGGCAAAGGCCACTTTAACAGGCTCGTATTCGCCTTCGGTCCGCGGGAGTACCTTCACATGCACCAGAAGTCCGCCGGAACGGATAGCCGTACCGTCTGTAAATACGGCCCCCACGGCCATACTACTTTTGAGTTTTTCCTGTAGTGAAAGTGTAAACTTCATTCCGCTACAAAAGTATACAAAAACACAATGCCGGTCAAGGCCGTTCATAATTATTCACGATCGTGCAGGAGTCCTTCGCTGCGTGCCACCACGCTGGCCACGGTGGTATCACCGGTAACGTTCACCACGGTGCGGCACATGTCCAGGATGCGGTCGGGCCCCATAATAAGTGCGATACCGGCGGCGGGTACATTAATGGAATTCAGTACGATCACCAGCATGACCATGCCGGCACCGGGCACACCGGCCGAACCGATGGAAGCCAGGGTGGCCGTAACCACGATCATGATCTGGTCGGTAAGACTGAGGTCGATATTCAGGGCCTGTGCAATGAAAATAGCGGCAATGGCCTGGTACATACTGGTGCCGTCCATATTTACGGTAGCTCCCAGGGGCAGTACAAAACCGGTCACCTCTTCATCGATGCCCATGTTCTTTTCGGCATTTTCCATGTTGAGGGCCAGTGTTGCGTTTGACGAACTGGTAGAAAAGGCCAGCAGCTGCACCGGGCGCATTTTCTTCAGGAACCAGAGCGGACTGCGGCGTGCCAGGAACTTTACCATAGGCATATACACCAGGATCACGTGCAGGCAAAGGCCCACCAGTACCACAATCACGTATTTACCCAGGGCCGTGAGCAGCCCGATGGCTTCGGAAGGATTGTCGCCGGCCACCTCGGTAATTACCGAACTGATGAGGGCAAACACCCCGATGGGCGCCAGGTACATGATGATGTCCACAATTTTCAGCACGGCGTCGTTCAGGCCGTCTAACACCCGTACCACCGGTTCCGACTTCTGGGCAGGGATCAGGATCAGGGCCACACCTACCAGGATGGCCACCAGTACGATCTGCAGCATATTGGCATTATCTGTGGCGGCATTCAGCAGGTTTTCGGGGAAAAGGTCGACCAGGGGCTGCAGGGGACCCTGTTGCGAAAAAGATTCGGCCGACTCTGAATTGGCAGCCGCCTTATCGGCATAGGCCGACATCAGTTTGGTCTTGGTCTCTTCGGGAATACCCGAACCCGGCTTGGCCACATTGGCTATAACTACCCCGATGGTAATGGCAAATACCGTGGTCAGAATAAAAATACCCAGGGTTTTGCCGCCCATACGGCTCAGTTTATTAATGTCTTTCAGGCTGGTTACCCCGATGATCAGTGAAGTAACGATCATGGGAATGGCCACCATTTTAAGCAGGTTCACGAATATGGTACCGAAAGGTTTGATAAAATCCTTTGTAAAATCGGCCATACCGATGTTTACGGCCAGCAAACCCCAGCCCAGGCCCAGCAGGATACCCGCCAGTATCTGTAAATGCAGTGGAAATTTTCTCTTTTTCGTAGTCATATGTTCCAGGTGTTTTTCGCAGTTCTGTTCAATAAAAGATGATCGGCGATGACCAGTGCGGCCATGGCTTCTATAATGGGTACGGCACGCGGCAGCACACAGGGATCGTGCCGTCCGGCCGCTTCTATTTCGGTATTGTTGCCCGCAGCATCTACCGTAGCCTGTTTGCGGGCAATGGTGGCCGTAGGTTTAAAAGCGATACGTACCACAATGTCTTCGCCGTTGCTGATGCCGCCCTGTATACCACCGGAATGATTCGTTCGGGTCTTTACGGCACCTTCGTCTGTTGCGTAAAACGCATCATTCAGTTCGCTGCCCTTGTATTGTACCGAACTGAAGCCGGAGCCGAACTCCACACCTTTCACCGCGTTCACGGAAAGCAGTGCCGCACCCAGTGCAGCATGCAGCTTGGCATACACGGGACTGCCCAGTCCGGCGGGTACATTACGGATCACCAGTTCGATGATGCCGCCCAGGGAATCGCCTTCGGCTTTGGCCTGCAGAATGGCTTCTTCCATACGGAGGGCGGTTTCGGGATGCGGGCAGCGCACAGGCGATGCATATACGTTTTCAAGCTCCAGTTCTCCGTAAGGCACGGGTACTGAAATGGTATATACCTGCTTTACATAGGCATAAAAATGAATGCCCTGGCGTTTGAGCCAGTGTATCACCAGGGCTCCCGCGGCCACACGCACAGCCGTTTCGCGGGCACTGCTGCGTCCGCCGCCGCGGTGGTCGCGCAGGCCGTATTTTTTTTCGTAGGTATAGTCTGCGTGCGAAGGGCGGTATACGTCTTTCAGGGCGTCGTAATCGCCGCTGCGCTGATCGGCATTGGGGATCAGGAAGGCGATGGGACTACCCGTAGACATATTTTCGAAAATTCCGGAAAGGAGCTGCACCGTGTCTTCTTCCCTGCGGGCCGTGGTAAGCTCGCTCTGCCCCGGTTTGCGACGGTCCAGGTATTGCTGTACAAATTCCGTATCGATCACGATGCCGGCCGGGAAGCCGTCGAGTACGCCACCGATGGCTTTGCCGTGCGATTCCCCGAAGCTGGTTAGCCGTATGATATGTCCGAAACTGTTCACAGGTTGTAGCGGTTGGGTTTCATGTCCAGGTGATACATAATAAATGCCCAGCGGTCCGTCCACTCGTAGGTTTCCTGCAGTTTGTTGTTCCCTGTGGCCTCCTGGTTTATGCGGATGAGCACCGGTGTTTTTTTACCGATCTTGTCCTGGAGCGTGGCAGCAAATTTGCAGGAATGTACGGCAGATACAAAACGGTAGGTCAGGTCGCATTCCAGGTAGAGGGCCGGATAGGTACGGTCTTCGCGTATGTTGTGCAGGGGCGAAAGTTTCAGCAGGTTCTCAAATTCTTCGAAATCCGTTACGGAACCGAACTCTTTGCGCCAGACGGTGGCGTTGTTGTAACGTTCAAAATTCAGCAGGTCGTAAATACCGTTCTTACCCACCACCACTTTGAACAGTTCAGGGCGTTCGTTCACGGCGGTCATCAGCACGGTCATTCCGCCTTCGTCGGTACCCGCCGCAATATGGCCTTCGCGGGTGTATTTGTTCAGCACCAGGTAATCGACACAGGCCAGCAGGTCCTGGCTCGATACTTTTTTCTGCAGCCCGGTGGCCGCACTGTGCCAGGGATCTCCGTATTCGGAACCACCCCGGATATGCACCACGGCAAAAATACCGCCCGCATCCACAAAAGGCAGCCGGTGCGCGGCAAATGTAGAGCGCAGGGCTTTGCCCAGGCAACCGTTGGAATAGATCATCAGCGGGTTTTCGCCGTTCTTCTTAAGTCCTTTTTTATAATACAGGGAAATGGGAATGCGTACTCCGTCGCGGGCCGGCGCAAATACCCGTTCGACCACGTAATTGCTGGAGTCGGGACCCGCAGGGGCCAACAGAAAAGGTTCAAAGCGGTTCTGATCGGGAAACAGTTTGTATACGGTAGACGGCTGCATGAACGAGCGGTACGTGAACAGCACGTCCTTATAGGTCGGGCGGCCGCTGGGGCCGTCGAGCGTACCGAAACCGGGCATGCGAAACTCATAGTTCTTGCGGCCGAGGCTGTCGTAGGCAAAGACCACAAGGTCGCCGTCGGATTTACATTTAGAATAGAATTTACCGGCGATGGAGTACACGCGGTCCCTGATCTCTTTTCCTTCGGGAATAAAAGTGATCCAGTTGCCGGGCTCCGGTTCTGCCGGGTTTACGATCACGACGCGGCCGTTCGGAGCATCAAAATTGGTCAGCACGAGGAAACGGTCGGCGTAATTATCTACGATCGACGCCGAAAAACCGATCAGCTCCAGCAGGCGGGTCATGGGCTTGCCATCTTCTTCGGTCAGCGGTTTGTAGAACATACGTGTAAAATCTCCATTAGTCTCCGTTACCACTAAAAAGCGGTTGTCTGCCGTGCGGAAAGCGGAAGGCTGCATGTCGGGCGTATATTCATCGGCATGTACCACGATATCGCTGGCCGGACTGGTGCCCGCTTTGTGGTAATAGAGTGCAAAAGGTACACTGATGCCTTTGGCCGTGACCATGGCCTTGTTGTAATAAAATCCGCCGAAAGGTCCCCAGCTCAGGCTGGTGTTGGGTGCACAGGCAAAAGGCCGGTCCACGTAACGGCCGGTCTCCAGATCTCGTATATAGATGCGTTCCTGTCCGCTGGTGATGTTGCGTACGGTAAAAGCCAGCATTCTGCCGTCGGGCGAGATACAGGAGACACCGAAGGCCACGTTCTGTGAATTCTCAAGCGCCTGTGGTTCAATGATCACCGAAGGTTTACTGGCGCCGTCGGCATACAGGTAGATGAACTGCCGGCCGGACTGTCCCTCGGAACGTTCGATCAGGTACCACTTACCATCGCGCGAGGCTTTGAGCACGGTCTCACTGGCCAGGTAGCGCTTCATGCCTTCGGAAATACGTCCCCGGTCCTTCAGCAGGGAAAGGTAACGGAACGAGAGTTCATTCTGCGCCTTGGCCCAGTCGAGTACTTCGTCCTGGGTCAGGTTTTCCAGCCAGCGGTAGGGGTCGGGAATTTCCCGTTCGTAAATGAATACTTTATCGGTACGGCTTTTCTTGTTATTGGGATAATTGAGCGAAGAGGCGTCCAGGGGGTATTCGTTGCTACCCTGGCATCCGAAGCACAGCAATACTGCTGCCGTCAGAAGATATATAAGCCGCTGCCGCATGGGTGTAAACCTACATATTTTTTTTGAAGCTGCCGAAAAGCAGGTGCTAAACTTTACTTCTGCAGGATAACGAATTCCGTGCGGCGGTTTCGGGCGCGTCCCGTTTCAGTGGCGTTGTCGGCCACCGGTTTTGTTTCACCGAAGCCTTTGTGTTCAAGACGTTCGGCGGCAATGCCTTTCGACACCAGGAAATCGTACACGGCCCGGGCACGCTGGGCAGAAAGCTGCTGGTTGGCAGCATCGTCGCCCACGTTATCGGTATGACCGTGGATGGCTATACGCAGTTGCGGATTTGTCTTCAGGAAAGAGGCAAACTCCTCGATGATGCGTGCCGCTTTGGTATTGAGCGCCGAACTGTTTGTTGCGAAATTGATATCATTAATGCGGTAGGCCTGTCCCACTTCGATCGTTTTTACGTCCAGGTCCTTACCCATCACCAGGGGCTCCTGCACTTCTTTCTCGATCAGCTGCGATGCAAAGGCCACACCCGGCTGTTTTACCGTGATCAGGTGATCGTCCTCGGTATTCACCACGGCCACGTATTTACCCGTTTCCTTATCCACACTTACGGTCTTTATCTCATTGGTGCGCAGGTTCTTTACCTCCACGGTGGCCGGCACTTCGGGTACGGACTCATCGTTACGGACCTCTCCTTTTACCATTTTGATCTTGTCGGGGCGCACGGCCTCATACAGCGGGAACTGGTACTGGTCCAGTCCGCCTACGCCGCCCTGCACACCTTTGCCGAAGAAAAAGGCCATGGCCCCGTCGAGGCTTACGAACAGCCCGCGTTCATCTTCTTTGGTATTAATGGGCGAGCCCAGGTTTTTGGCCTTGCTCCAGCTGCCGTCGGGGTTCTGCTTACTCATGTAAAAATCGTACCCGCCGATGCTGTTGTGCCCGCGGGACGAAAAATACAGCGTGCGGCTGTCCGAATGCAGGAAGGGGTGCCCTTCGTTGTTGGACGTATTGATCTCCGGCCCCATGGCTACCGGCGTAGACCAGGTCCCGTCGCTTTTCTTTTCCGAATAGAACAGGTCCATGCTCTCGCGGCCTGTATTGGGATCTTTGGCACTGCCCGGGCGGTTGGAGGCAAATACCATCTGGCTGCCGTCGTAAGATACGGTGGGATGTGAATCCCAGAAACCCGGCGCGTTCAGCGGCGTGGGACAACGCTGAGGCTGCGACCAGCCGTCGATCTCGCGACGCGAATGAAAAATATCGCAGTTTTCGGGGCGATTCTCGTCGCAGATCACCAGGTACATTTCGTCGTTGGTGGCCGTAAGTGCAGCAGCGCCTACGTTAAAGCCCGAATTGAACGGCAGGGGCAGCGCCTTACCGGCATCGAACATAAAATTGCCCTCGTTCTCCGATACCATGAACACCTCCCTGAAACCGATATCGCTCCTGGAATCGGGGTATTTGCGGGTGAAATACATCAGCTGGTTATCCGGGGAGATAATGCCCAGGTATTCGTCCATAGCGGTACATACGCCGCTCACGGCTTTCGGATCGTAAGGAACGGCATTGCCCAGGATCTGTACCGATCTTTTAGCCTGCTCCAGGCCGGCCTTGGCCGCTTTGTAATCTTCATCGCCCAGGTTCACGGTCTCGCTCTGGTAGGCCATGCATTTTTCATACATCTTAGCCGCCTTGTCGTATTCTTCGGAGGCCATGTAAATATTGCCCAGGTGAAACCAGGTATAGGGCGAATAGTTTTCACAGAGTTTCATCAGCTCTTCGAAACAGTAGCGGGCCTTTTCCGGGCTTTTGGTCTGGATATAGGCCATGGCCAGGTCAAAAAGCGCTTCGTGGCAGTTGTTATCTGCCGCCATCACTTTGTTGAGGGCCGCTATTTTTTCCTTACCGCTGAGTTTTTCAGCTTTTTTATATTCTTTCAGAATTTCTTTATCGGTGGTGGGCTCACAGGCCGAGGGGTCGAATTTCTGCTGTGCAAAGGCTGGGGCGGAGTATAATCCGGATAGTAAAAAGATCAGGTATATCTGGTTTCTCATGCGTACGTTCAATGCGTAACAAATAACGCAAAAAGGGAAACAAACGTTTCCAAAAACACGTTAAAATTTTAAAATCACTGATCACGAAGTGCTTGGGATTTTTTTTTGAAAAAAGTTTGGTAGTGATGTTTAGCTCCGTATATTTGCACCCCGAAACGTTAAAACGGGACCCACGGAAAACATCTGATTCCGTAGCTCAGTTGGTAGAGCACAACACTTTTAATGTTGGGGTCCTGGGTTCGAGCCCCAGCGGGATCACTAAATAAAGTTCCGTTTTAACCGGGAAAGCCTCTCAATCGGGAGGCTTTTTTATTTACAAACACCTCAGGCCGCGGAAAAAATAATCCGTCCCGTCCGAATCCTTTCGAAACGCGTATATTTGGTACAGGCATTGCCGCCACAGAACCAGATAATACAGAAATATGCAAGCGGATACTACTGATACGTCTACCGGCCAAGCGGCCTGGGAAACACACGAAGTGCACAATCAATATGCCGAAATTTCGGATTACAATCTCTTCAGCACGGATGTGATACTGAACGAATACCTGCAGCGCATCGGCGCGGACTGGACACTGCCGGAACTGACCCGTATCGGTGCAGAGATCGGCAAGGCAGACGTAATGCGGATGGCCCATACGGCCAACCAGTACACACCAGTGCTGCGTACCTTCGACAGCCGCGGAAACCGTATCGACACCGTGGAATTTCATCCTGCCTGGCACTGGTTCATGGAGTTTACCAAGAAGGCCGGACTGATCTCACGTCCTTTCGAAGATGATAAGAACGGGCGCTGGGCTTTTTCGGCCGTAAATTTCATGCTGCAGGCCCAGGTGGAAGACGGTTCCCTTTGTCCGGCCACCATGACCCAGGCGGCTATTCCCGTACTGAAAAAGGAACCGGAGCTATGGAAACAGATCGAATCCAAAATACGGAGCCGCGAATACGACGAACGCGACCTGCCCATCGAACAGAAAAAATCGATATGGATCGGCATGGGCATGACCGAAAAACAGGGCGGTTCCGACGTACGTTCCAATACTACTTCCGCAACGCCTGTGGATAAACCCGGCCGCGGAGAGGCCTACCTGCTGCGCGGACATAAATGGTTCTTTTCGGCCCCCATGTGCGATGCCCACCTGGTGGTAGCCCGCACTACGGACAGCGATGCGCTGGCCTGCTTTTTTGTACCCCGCTGGAAACCCGACGGAACAAAGAACCCGGTGCGCATTCAGCGCCTCAAGGACAAAGTGGGCAATAAGAGCAATTCCAGCAGCGAAGTAGAGTTCCAGGACGCCTGGGGTATACTCATCGGCGAAGAAGGCCGCGGTATTCCAACCATTATTGAAATGGCCACTTATACCCGCCTCTGCTGCGTGCTGGGCAGTGCCGGCATCATACGGCAGGCGGCCGTACAATGCATTGCGTATACACGTAAACGCCGGGCTTTTGGCAAACACCTGTACGAACACTCCCTGATGCGCAGCGTACTCACCGATTTTGCACTGGAAAGCGAAGCGGCCGCGGTAACGGCCATGCGCCTGGCCGAAGCCTTTGAAAAAGGAGACGCAGACCCGCTGTCCAAAGCATTTAAGCGTTTTATTACTCCCGCTGCCAAGTACTGGGTATGCAAACGTGCGGTTTCCCTTACCGGCGAGGCCATGGAAGTATTCGGCGGCAACGGCTATGTGGAAGAAGGTATCCTGGGCCGACTGTTCCGCGAAGCGCCCGTGAACTCCATCTGGGAAGGCTCCGGCAACGTAATGTGCCTGGACGTACTGCGTGCCATGGGCAAAGAGCCGGAACTGGTAAAAGAAGTGCTTACGGAACTGAAGCGCCTGGCCGGCGGTAACGAAGACCTGCAAAAGGCCATAGAACAACTGGTGTTCCTGTTCCGGCAGGAGCCGCAGGAAATGGAAGGGACGGCACGCCTCCTCACCGAACGCCTGATGCTGTGTGTACAGGCCTGCATGCTCCATGCCTATGCACCGGCTTTTGTAAGCGAGGCCTTTATTCAAACGAGAATTCAACATACCCCGTCCTCGAATTTCGGGGCCTTCAGTACGGCCGGTATCGATACAGAGGCTATACTGGAGAGGGCTTTTCCTTATTCCTTTTAAAAGCGTACGGAGGGCGTTCAGGCGGCCTTTTCCGCTTTGTATATGGTTTTCTGCGCCTGTGGCAGATCATTCAGATGCGGCATTTTTCCCTGACGGTAATCGCGGTACAGGCGGCTGATGTCTTCGGGACTGTCGCCGATAAAAGGCCCGTGCGCCGTTATGGCCGCGTTCTGGGGCTCACCGGCATACAGCACAACATGTGCCCCCTGCTCCCCGGCCCGGAAGCGGACGGAAGTTACATCCGTTGTAGCAGGTCTGTCGAACCAGGCCGTCTGTCCCTGTTTTATTTCCCGGTCACCGATGTATAAGGTCCCTTCCGTTACATATACAAAACCGTTGTAAGATGCGGGAAGTTCCTGTTCTGCTTCTGCGGCGGCGTTCAGGCTGAATTCCGCAAGCGTGAACGGAGTATGATTCTGCAGCGGCGAGACCAGACCATAACTGCTCCCGCTGTAGAGCCGCAGTTTCATGTCTTTATTTTCCAGTACGGGCACAGCTTCGGAGGGCAGCAGCTGCCAGGAAGGCCGGATCCAGCGTTTTTCCGGGGGCAGTACCAGCCAGAGCTGCAGGATGCGCAGCCGTGTGCGGACACTGATCTCTTCGGTATGTATAATGCCACTGCCGGCCGTCATCAGTTCCAGGCTGCCGGTCTTCCATTCCTTATCATCGCCCTGTAATACCAGGGTTACCGTTTCAAAACCTGCGTGGGGATGCGGTCCGCCCACAGGTTCACCGCCGGGCAGGTCCAGCCGGTCGTCCATCAGCAGGATAAAGGGATCGCTCTGTTTAAAATTACTGCCGTCGATCAGTGCCGAGGCCAGGTGTCCTTCGCCCAGGAATCCGGGGTGCGCGGGACTGTCTTTTACATAGTCTATCTTACGTTGTATCATCGTATTGCTTTTTACGATACAAAGATACGGCACATTACTATACTTTAGTAATCAATTACATTTTGAATACCGGTTACAAAAAGGATACTATACATAAAAACGATGACAGCTACTGTCCCCGCACATCCATAATTTTCCGCAGACATGGAAAATTTCCAGTTCGCTTAACATTTTATCCGGGCGGGGCAGAATTTTGCATACATAGATCTAAAAAGCTGCTGCTCATACTAAAACCGGGATCAGTAAAGGTTGCACAATGTATTTCTGCGATTTATTTTAGCACTTGTTTACCTCCCATGCAAGAACAGGACCCTTTTACATCCGATATCCGTACGCTTATCCTGCGAAGCCGCGCCGAAGCCGTACGGGCGGTGGACCATACCCGTGTAAAAATGTACTGGCATATCGGCCGGCGCATTTTCGAAGAAGAGCAGTCCGGCAAAGACCGGGCCGATTACGGCAGCTACCTGATACGCCGTCTTTCAGAAGCCTTACAGCCTGAATTCGGCAGGGGTTTTTCTGTGCGGCAGCTGGAACGTTGCAGGCAGTTTTACCGGACCTTCCCGATTACGTCCGCACTGCGGACGCAATTCAGCTGGACACATTATAAGCAGTTCCTGTCACTGGAAAACAACAATAAACGGGAATTTTACATGCTCGAAGCCGGTAAAAACAACTGGACGGCCCGCCAGCTGGAAAGACAGATCGGTAGTCAGCTCTACGAACGGCTTCTGCTCAGCAGCGATGCTCAAAAACTGCTTACACTGGCCCGGGGCGAAACAACGCCGGAACATGCTACGGATATTATCAAAGACCCGATGGTACTGGAATTTCTCGGCCTGCACCCCCAGGAACTGTATATGGAAAAAGACCTGGAACAGGCCATTATTCATCATCTGCAGGATTTTTTACTGGAACTGGGCAACGGGTTTTCTTTTGTATCAAGGCAGAAACGACTGCACATCGGCGGAGACGATTTCTTTGTGGACCTGGTATTGTACCACCGCCTGCTCCGGTGTTTCGTTCTGTTCGAAATAAAAACACATAAACTGACCCACCAGGACCTCGGTCAATTACAGATGTACGTAAACTATTTCGATCGTTTTGAAATACAGGATTCCGAAAATCCGACCATCGGCGTATTGCTGTGTTCCGATAAGAACGACGCCATGGTAAAGATCTCCCTGCCGGAGAACAACCGGTCCATCATCGCCAGCAAATATCAGCTGTATCTCCCCAGCGAACAGCAATTACTGCAGGAATTAAAAAAGGTAAACGGACCGTAATTCCCTCGTTTACCAGTCCCACACGCCGTTATAACTTAAAGTCACAAAAATCGGATGTTCAGGCGCATACTGCAACGAAACCACTACCTGTTGCTTCTGTCGATCGATCATGGTTTGTATCTGCCAGGTCTTTTTAAGTTCTTCGCTGCGCCGTGCTGTAAACGTTTCCTTAGCATCAGCAGGAGTGACACAACCGTGCGACCATATCTGTACACTATCATAGGGTAATTCACAAACCGCCGCCAGGGCAGAATATTTTTCTTTCAAAGGATGAAGTGTTGTGTAATACGTTACATTTTTTGAATACCAGACCGTGAATCCGTCGTAAATCTTTGCCGGATCTACACTTTTGCCGTTCATGTATACATACTTTGGAATACTGTCATTAGCTATAAAATAACGCTCCGTTACTTCTCTCCTCCGCTCCCCGAAGCAAACGCGTTCCTCAATGAAGGCGTAATCATAGGTCTGCTTGTCAATCCGCTTCAGCCAGGACCTTTGTGTCCGTTGTTTAAGCAAGGCTCTGAAAAAGGGTTTCTGCTCTTCGGATAATGTCAGGAAATATCTGTCAGTAAGCGTTTCAACCTGCAGCGAGAACTTTTGTGCATACATCCCTCCAGAATAGAGAAAAAACATCAATAAGTATAAAAATGAGCGCATCATATCTTGTTTTCAAAATTCAGACTGTTCCTACTAAAGATATGAAAAATATAAAACAAAAGGCTGTTCGGAATTTACATACCTTTAAGCCCTTACAATGAACACACTTAAGAACATTTATCTCAGGAACAGGTACATTTTATGGTATGGTACATTGATGGCCCTACTGTTATTGCTGTTGAAATGGCTGCAGTGGAAATTCCTGATCACCGACCAGGCAGAGGAAGTCTATACCGGCTTCATCGCCCTGTTCTTTACCGTGCTGGGTATATGGCTGGCCTTCCGCTTACGCAGTCCGGAGGTACGTACCGTTATTGTAGAAAAGGAAATTCCCGTTCCCCTGACCGCGGACGCCGGAATTAACGAAACGGAGCTTCAGAAACTGAACCTGAGCAGCCGGGAATACGAGGTGTTGCAATGCATGAGCCGGGGCCTGAGCAATGCCGAAATTGCCGCCGAACTTTTCCTTTCGGTCAGCACCATAAAAACCCATGCTTCCAATCTTTTTGTAAAAATGGACGTGAAGAGTCGCACGCAGGCCATCGAAAAATCTAAAAGACTCAGGATCACACCTTAGCAAAAATTCATACTTTTGTTTAGTACCGTTTTTGGTACTAAAGTATGAGGCTTTTCTGTTATCCGGCCTGTATTTTTGCAGCGTTTTTAATTCATTTCAAACAGAAAATTTATGAGGAAAACCGTACTTATTTTCGGCCTGATCATAGGCGTACTTTTCACCGCAAACCTGGTCTGGATGATCCACCTGATGTATAACCGGCCCGATTTTAAAGCCAATGATATTGTAGGTTATGCCTCCATGATCGTGGTCTTTTCCCTGGTCTTTGCCGGCGTACGCGATTACCGGAACCGGCGTCTGGCTGGGGTTATTTCATTCTGGAAAGCGTTTAAGACCGGAGCACTTATCGCCTTTATAGCCTCTACCATGTACGTAGTGGCCTGGCTTTTTATGTATTACCTGTGGGTACCCGATTTTATCGAAAAATACGGCGAACATGTCATGAACAATTGCGTGCGCGACGGAGCTACGGCACAGGAACTGGCTGAAAAGTCCGAAGAAATAGACGGCTACCGCCAGATGTACAAAAATCCCGTGTGGGTGGTGCTGCTTACCTATATGGAAGTGCTGCCGATCGGTCTGCTCGTTGCCCTGATCAGCGCCCTGGTCCTGAAGCGCAAGGCCAAAAAAGTACCGGAAACGACCGGGACCGTTTAACAGAACGACGGGCCTGTCCCGCTTTTTTTGTAACTTGGGTTTGCTATGAAGTTGTATCGCATTATACTGCCCGTAAAGAATATTGAAGAAGCGGCCCGTTTCTACGCCGGCATTTTCAGGCAGGCCGGGCAGCGGGTCTCTCCGGGCCGGCACTATTTCAACCTGGAAGGTACCATACTGGCCTGCTACGATCCCCTGGCCGACGGTGATGGTATCGACAGGCCCTGGTCATTCCATGAGAACCAGTTCATTTACATCGCTACCGATGAGCTGGAGGCTGTGCACCGCAAATTCCTGGAATCGGCCAGCGAGTATATCGATCCGGATATCAGCACCATGCCCTGGGGCGAACGTCTCTTCTATGCCTGGGACCCCTTCGGCAACCCGGTTTGTTTCGTGGACAGAACAACAGTTTTTACGGGATAAGGTCGTAATGGAACAAATTCTCTGGACCGGCCGTGCATATTACTCCCTGGAGCATTGCCAGCTGTATGGAACAGCCGGTGGAATGCGCGTGGAATCCGTGATCGCGGGTATATACGAAGGGAACATTTACCGCGTAGATTATCGCCTGCACACGAATCCGCAATGGGAAACCCAATACCTGGAACTGCAGAGCCGCTACGGCGACCGCTGGGAAAACATCGTATTGAAAAGCGATACAAGGGACAGCCGGACACTGAACGGCCAACCCGCACCCCAATTCGACGGCTGCCTGGACGTGGACATTCCTCTTACACCTTTTACGAATACCCTGCCCATACGCCGCCTGGACCTGCGCGAAGGCGAAGAGCAGCTGATCTCCATAATTTACCTCGACCTGATCGCCGGGGAGATCCGGCCCGTACAGCAGAAATACCGGCGCATTTCGGAGTATGTCTATCATTACGAAAATGTACCGAACGACTTTGAGGCAGATATTCAGGTGAATGCAGAGGGATTAGTGGTCGATTACCCGGGGTTGTTTGTAAGAAAGGTACCCTAACGATATTTCTCATCTCTATAACCTATTCAACATTCATCAACACTTTGCCATCAAGAAAATCAACACTTATTTTCTCTCTACTAACATTTTTTAAAACTCATTTAGCGATTTAACCTCAATAAAACACTCTAAAAAACGTTTGCATTATCAAAACAATTACATTCTGTTCTCCCCTATGAAAAAGTGCATCATAAAAAGATTACTGGTTACGGTCTTTTGCTCTGTATTCTCTCCTGTTTTATTTTGCCAATCTGTAGATTCCCTATTTCAAAAAGGAATAGAAGCCATCCAATCAGAAAAGCTGGATGAAGCAATAAACTGCTTTGATCAGGCAATAGCTCTGAAGAATGATGAATTTATACTCTGGTATAACAGAGCTACCGTAAAAAGCTGGCAGAGAAGATACGAAGAAGCAATTCTTGATTTTAACGAAGCTATTAGATTAAATCCGGAACATAAAAAATCCTATAACGGGCGAGCCTGTGCAAAACAGGATATAACAGATTATAAAGGTGCCCTGGCCGATTTTAATAAGGCGATAAAAGTTGACAACAAATATATTGATGCTCTATATAACAGAGGCACTTTATATAATTTATTGGGAAAAAGAGATAAGGCATGTGAGGACTATAATCTTGCGTACAAACTGGGTGATAAACAATCAGAAAGCAAGGTAAATAAATGTAAGGAAGAACCAGGAGACGTATATCCGATACTCTATCTTACCCAAACTGCCGATAATGATAAATACGGTTTTACTTCTGAAAATCCTGTTAAAGTCGGACCAGGCCCTGATGGTGGACCAGCCAATGAGAGAGCGTACCTGAATCTGCTACGCGACGTAAATGGGAAACCGGTCAGTTATGAGCGTGTAGGTAGTTGTTGTGGATATAAATCAGACAAAGGGTTTTTAGGTATTGCCATGCTTGACCAATACGAAATACATTATACGAACGAAAAGGGTGAAGCGGTTAAAAAGCTTGTTTATATTTCCATGTATGATCATGAAGACCCCAAAATACTATATGGGTTTAAGACTGTAGGCGGAAAAAAATAGGCTGTAACAGATATTATTTATCTTTAACGTTCCTCGACCAACAGTCTGACTATGAAAAGCCACTTCCTGTCCTGCCTCTTTCTTTTATCTGCGGTGCTGGAATACTATCACGACCGGCTCAACGGCAAAACCGGGACCTGGAAGGAACGGGAAATGACCAATCCATCGAAGAGCGAATAGTTGTATCGTGTTACGTACGTCCGCGTGAGGGATGGCAGCGGAAAGCCCGCAGTCCGACGCAGAAGGACGAGGACTTGGAGCGTACAGCCCGGCCCGACGCAGGAGGGACACGCCCGCAACATACCGGTTTCATGCGTTTTATCTTCTTTTACAACGCAACCCACCGATGGGTATTACCCGTATTTGTCTGCTTTATTCTTTCTCCCGGAAGTGTTTCAGTTCTTTCTGCACTTCATCAATCAGTTGTTGTTCCGTAGGCAGGTATAGACGATAACGGCTGGCAAAGATCTGCTTTTGCCCTTCCGGCAGGCTGAATTTCACGACTGAATCATTTTTAGATGCACAAAGCAAAATACCGATCGTGGGATTTTCATGCGCGGCCTTTTCCACACGGTCGTAATAATTTACGTACATCTGCAGCTGGCCCAGGTCCTGGTGCGTCAGCTTCCCGGTTTTGATCTCTACAATTACGAAGCATTGCAGCAGGCGGTTGTACAAAACCAGGTCGATATAAAAATCATCGCCATCGATATGTATACGTTTTTGCCGGGCAATGAAGGCAAAACCATTGCCGAGTTCCAGCAGGAAGTCCTGCAGATGTGTAATAATGGCCTGTTCCAGGTCTTTTTCGTAGAGGGCCTTATCGCCTTTAAGTCCGAGGAACTCCAGGAACAAAGGATCTTTAATAACAGCAGCAGCTTCCTCCGGAAGTTGTTCCCTGCGCGCTATCGCCAGTACTTTTTCCCGGTCGCTTCCCGCCAGGAGGCGTTCGTACAGGCTGCTGCGGACCTGCCGTTCCAGTTGCCGTACGGACCAGTTGTTCCGGAGTGTTTCCGCAATGTAAAATGCCCGCTGATCTTCTGTATCCATTGCCAGCAAAAGCTTGTAATGACTCCAGCTCAATTGTGCATACAGTGTGTGCACAATTGGGAATGCCCGGTAAAACTGCCGGAACAGATTGATCTGCCGGACCGAAAACCCACTTCCGAATTCCGGCTGTAACTGCGCAGAAAGATACCGGATAAGGTATTTTCCATATTCCGCTCTTTTGCGCCCCTGCTGCTCTTCTTCAAAAATACGGCGGCCGATATGCCAGTACATCAGTGTGCGCTGATGGTCCACCGCACGTACGGCATGTTCCCGGCTCTGCAGGATAATGCCCCGTATATCGGCCATAAAGGAAGGGTTGATAAACATAGTGCGCGAATTTCTGAGCATAATATACAGAGAACGACCATACATAAATTCTCAAAATCAATCAATTGCAACCTTATCTGAATATTTTGTACCTTTGCCTGCACAAATCAAAAGTTACGCATAGTGTAGGATATCATTTCTTTCCGGGTATAAGGGTCAAGCCGCGTTGCTTCCCGTTTTTATTCTGTTGAAAAAGAAATACGATCACTATGCTTATTTTACAAAACATCGGGTATACACACCCGGATAAGGACGTATTGTTCCGCGATATAAACCTGAGTCTTTCTAAAAACGATAAAGCCGCCCTGATCGGGAATAACGGTTCTGGGAAGTCCACCCTGCTGCAACTTATGGCCGGCCGCCTGCAGGCTTCGGAAGGACATATCAGCTGCAGCACACAGCCCTATTACGTTCCGCAGGTATACGGCCGTTTCAACGATCTTACCATTGCACAGGCCCTGAACGTGGGAGAAAAATTACAGGCCCTGCAGGAAATACTGGCAGGTAACGTAACAGAAACGCACCTGAATACGCTGAACGAGGACTGGACCCTTGAAGAACGTTGCCGGGAAGCACTGGCATACTGGCAGCTGGACATCCCGGACCTGCAGCAGTCGATGGGCACACTCAGCGGCGGACAAAAAACAAAGGTTTTCCTGGCGGGAATTACGATACATAAACCCGAAATTGTATTGCTGGACGAACCCAGTAATCACCTGGATACGGAAGGTCGCGAAAAGTTGTACGAATTCATACGGTCGGCCACCTGTACCATGCTTATCGTAAGTCACGACCGCAGGCTGCTGGACCTGCTGAGCCCGGTATACGAACTGAGTAAACATGGTATTACGGTGTACGGCGGGAATTACACCTTTTATGCAGAACAGAAGCAGATCGAAGTTCAGGCGCTGGACCAGGACCTGAAAAGCAAAGAAAAAGCCCTGCGCAAAGCAAAGGAAACAGAGCGCGAAAGCCTGGAAAGGCAGCAGAAACTGGATGCCCGCGGACGTAAAAAGCAGGACAAGGCCGGATTACCCACCATTATGCTGAATACGTTTAAAAACAGTGCTGAAAAAAGTACGGCACGTATCAAAAACGTACATGCTGAAAAAACAGGAGATCTTGCACAGGAACTGCGCGAACTGCGGGAGGAATTGCCCGGCCGCGACAAAATGAAGTTCGATTTTGACAACTCCGTATTACATAAAGGCAAGTTATTGTTCCAGGCTGAAAAAGTGCAGATTTCGTATAATGATCAGAACCTGTGGGAGCAGCCCCTTAGTTTTAGTATATACAGTGGAGAACGCATTGCACTGAAGGGCCCGAACGGCTCCGGTAAAAGCAGTCTTATCCGTATGCTGTTAGGGCGCCTGGAACAATCTTCCGGTAAAATACAGCGGAACAGCGACAGAGCTGTGTACATTGATCAGGACTATTCTTTACTCCAAGATGAACTAAGTATATACGAACAGGCACAGCAGTTTAATACGTCCGGGTTACAGGAACACGATATCAAGATCCGGCTGAACCGATTCCTGTTCACAAGAACGTACTGGGATAAACCCTGTGCCGTACTGAGCGGCGGGGAACGCATGCGGCTGATACTCTGTTGCCTGAACATCGGCAGTAAAGCGCCCGACCTGATCGTACTGGACGAACCGACAAATAACCTGGATATGCAGAACATCGAGATCCTGACGGAAGCTGTACGGGAGTACCAGGGTACGCTGATCGTAGTGTCACACGATACACATTTCCTGGAACAATTACACACAGAACGTACGATCGGACTGTATTGAAAAAAGAACGGCCGGGCGCTTTTCCAGCCGGCCGTTTTATTTTAGTATATGCAACAATTTTTATTCACGGATACTGGTTTTATCTTCCAGGGTCATGGTGGCAATATCATCCTTGCGTTTAAAAGCACAAAGGTATGAGCCCGAGTGCGCATCGTAAAGCGTTACAAAAAACAGGAAAGGGAACGCCTGTGCATCCCCTTTTCTGAAACATGGTATATATATGGAATTCTCTGCTTAACTGCGGTCTGCCGTCTGGCGCTCCACCATCCAGCCGGGGTATTCGGCAGACAGTGCACTTACCTCCGCAATACGCAGCAGATTGTCTGCCGTAAGTTCCAGTTCTGTGGAGCGGATATTGTGTTCCAGCTGTTCCGGGCGTTTGGCACCGATGATGGTACTGGTAATTCCGGGCTGCTGACGTACCCAGGCCAGGGCCACTTCAGCCACCGTTTTGCCGTGCTGCGAAGCGATCTCTGCCATTACACCGATAATGTCGTAAGCCTTTTCTTTGTTCACCGGCGGAAAATCGAACACCAGGCGGCGGGAATCTTCTCCGGCAGCATTATCACGGGTATATTTACCGCTGAGGAAACCTCCGGCGAGCGGACTCCAGGGCATTACGGCCAGGTTCTGGTCCCTGGCCAGGGGCAGAATTTCGCGCTCGATATCGCGGCCGGCCACCGAATAGTAATACTGTAAACCCACAAAATTGTTCCAGCCGTTGGCCTGTGCAATACCGCGGGCCTTCATCACCATCCAGGCAGGCCAGTTACATACGGCAATGTAGCGTACCTTACCACTGAGCACGATCTCGTTCAGGGAACGCATGATCTCTTCCACCGGCGTCAGCGGGTCCACACCGTGTACATACAGCAGGTCGATATGGTCCGTCTGCAGGCGTTGCAGGCTCTGGTCCACCGAATTAAATATATGGTAACGGGAAAGACCCGCACTGTTGGGTTTTTCGTTCATGCGTCCGCGCACCTTGGTTGCAATAACGATCTCGTCGCGTTTGATACCGAGTTGCTGTAACGAACGTCCCAGCAGTTCTTCCGATTGGCCGTAGGAATATACATTGGCCGTATCTACAAAGTTAATTCCCGCGTCCAGGGCGGTTTTCATAAGTCCGTTCACTTCGTCCTGCTGTAATTTCCCGATCGCACTCCAGATACCGGCATCCTGTCCGCCAAAGGTCATAGTGCCGAGGCAAAGCTCGGAAACCAGCAGACCCGTATTTCCCAATAGATTGTATTTCATAATTGCTGTTTTTGGTTGTTGTTTATAACGAAACAAAGGTGAGAAACCCCGGGCATACGGTCCTTGTTAAAACGAAACAGGTATTTGTATAATTCAAACAGAATAGTTTTCCTTTCATCATTGCTGTTTACCTGCCTCTGCCTACATCTTCTTCCCGACGGCATATGATCACACTAAACACTGCGCATTGCCCGGAGTCTGCTCACCTAAAATATCTTTTCGCTAAAATTTATGTTTTTCAAACATCAGCGCAGGTCTGTCCACCATTCCGTAAAAAGCTGCGTGCTATCGCCCAGGCTTACCTTTTCGCCGATACGCGGTGTAATGAGTTTCTGGCCTTTTTGTTTTGCGGCTGCCGTAACCCGTTTCAGCGGATCGTCCCAGGCGTGGTTGCCCAGTGCGAACTTGGACGAATGCACGGGGAACAGCGTCACCGCATGCAGATCAGCAGCAGCCTGCACTACCTGTTCGGGCATCATGTGTATGTATTTCCAGTTCTCGTCGTACTGTCCGTTCTCGAGAATGGCCAGGTCGAAAGGCCCGTACTTTTTACCGATCTCGGCAAAATGGGTATCGTAACCGCTGTCACCCCCGATATACAGCCGCATGCCCGGAGTATGCAGCGCAAAAGAGGTCCAGAGCGCACGGTTACGGCGGAAGCCGCGTCCCGAAAAGTGCCGGGCCGGCGTGGTATACACGGTAAAGCCGCTGTCGAGTTTCACCTCGGTATTCCAGTCCTCCTCGCGGACCATAGCCGGATCAAAGCCCCAGCGTTCCAGGTGTTCGCCCGTACCCAGACCGGTCACAATAGTGCCGATCTTCGGTTTCAGGGCCATTACGGTCTCATAATCGAGGTGGTCCCAGTGGTCGTGTGAAATAAAGAGGTAGTCGATATGCGGAAAATCTTCGGGCGTATATACATCACTGCCTTTAAAACTGCGGGTGGTAAAGGATACCGGAGAGGCCGCCCCGCTGAGCACCGGGTCCACCAGGAAAGTTTTGCCGTCGATCTTCATAAAGTAGGACGAGTGCCCGAACCATACCAGCACGTTTTCCCCTGCAGGCAGATCCAGCAGATCGGTCTTTACGGAAGGAATGGAATCCAGCGGTTTAAGGCGTTCGCGGGACGAAAAAAGAAATTCCCACAATACGCCGGCAAAGGTCTTGCCTTCGGCCAGGGCCGGGGTCGGACTCAGGTTCTGGAAAGCGCCGTCGGCATAATGCGGCGACTGTTTGATACGCTCCAGGCGCGCGCCCGAAGGAGCCCGGCCAAAGCGGGGCTGTTGCATGAACAATACGCCCGCAAGGACCAGTATGGCAATAACAGAGCTTGTTATGATCATTGTTCGTTTAATTATTCGTTTAAATCGTTTCATTTTATTCACAGATTGACTAATCAATCTACCTTGAATTTAATTTTTTTAGCGCAGCATATCCCAGAGGAGTTCGAACGTTTCGTTGATAAGTTCGTGCTGCGTCGATTTCGAAAAATCGTTACTGTCCAAATAGCCGTGCAGGCCCATGATCACACTGTTGATCAGCATAAAAATATAGTCGACCGGCAGGGATTTGATCTTGCCGTCCTCGATGGCCTTCTGCAGCAGCTGCGTATGTTTGCGCGTGTGCATTTCGATCTGTTCATGTGGCACCAGGGCCGGGTACGGCGAAGACACGAACTGTTGTATAAAGCGGAATTCGTCGGAATGATCGAGGGCCCAGTACAGGGCATTCAGGAACTGCTCTTTGAGACGCCCTTTCAGGGAACCGTCGTCGGCCGCATGTTCTTCTATGTGACAGGCCAGTCGCTCTTTTATATCGATGTACAGGGCCACGATGAGCTCATCTTTCGTGGCAAAATAATGGAACAGGGTACCGTTGGCCACCCCGGCTTCCCGCGCGATCTTACTCGTGGGCGTACCGTGAAAGCCCGACTCTGCAAAAAGCCGCAGGGCCGCAGATAATATTTCCTTTCGTTTATCCAGCATAAAAACCGACTAATCAGTCGACAAATATACATCTATTTTCAATACCAGCAAACGGCAGGCAGGGGACCAGTTCTGCCTCAAAATTACAAAACTGGCGGAAACAGGCCCCGGCTGTGGAAAGTAGTTTTGTAGCGGCAATAATGCCATGCAAATTTTAACAACAGTTTCACAATGAACAAAGTCATTTTTTATCATGCCGGCTGTCCCGTATGTGTAAGTGCAGAGCAGGAGATCCTGGACCTGATCGGTGCCGCTAACGTAGAAGTAGTGCATCTCGGGGAAGACCGAAGCCGTATCGCCGAAGCGGAAAAAGCCGGTGTTAAGTCCGTTCCGGCCCTTTTAACCGGTTCGGGCAATGTACTTCATATCAATTTCGGTGCCAGCCTGGCCGACGTAAAAGGCTAAACCCTTCAGGGTCCCGTCGTTTGACGCGGCGGGACTTTCTTACAATATGTCCCGGATGATCTGTATTCCCCTTGCCGCTTCTTCCGGGGTTAAGGAAGCATAACCCAGGCGGAGGGCATTCAGCCTTGTTCCGTTAAACGAACAGGGTTCAGCCGGCATAATACCCAATCCTCTACTGTTCGCTTTACGTAACAAAAGGTCCATATCCTGTTGTTTCCGGAATTGCACCCAATAAGCCAGACCTCCTTCCGGCCGGCTGAAATATACCTTGTCTTTTAACTCTTTCTGTAAACACTGTTCCATATGTTCGCGACGCTCCCTGTATACAGCCAGGGCCCTGCGGGCATGGCGGCTTATTTCACCCTCTTCCATGAGTTCGGCCACGGCATTTTCCAGTACGGGATCACCCTGCCGGTCAATGAGTATACGTAAAGACGCCAGCGACTGTATGAATGCCGGGGAAGCAATCACATACCCCACACGTACGGAGGGAGCCAGCAGTTTACTGAGCGAACCTATATAAATGATGTTGGCAGCCTGTTCGTCGCTGGCCAGGGGCAGGATGCTGCGCATACCAAAATGGAACTCGTGGTCATAATCGTCTTCCACAATGGCAAAGCCATAGCGGTTCGAAAGGGCGATCAGCTCCAGGCGGCGGTCGGCCTTCATACTTACGGTGGTCGGGAACTGGTGGTGCGGGGTAACGTATATGGCTTTTACGCGCTGTTTGCGGCATATCTCCTCCAGCAGATCGGTACGCAGTCCGCCGGCATCCACCGGTACAGGTATGATCTGCGCGCCCGCTTTCCGGAAGGCTTCCCGGGCCGGGGGATAACCGGGTGTTTCGATCAGCACGGTATCGCCGGGTTCTACCAGGGTCTGTGCAGTAAGATACAGCGCCATCTGGCTACCCCGCGTGATGCATATACCATTATCGGATGTAAAGAGTCCGCGGTCGTGCAGCAACATGGCAGCAATGGCCGTACGCAGACGTTCCTCTCCCCTTTCGCTGCCATAGCTCATCATACGCCAGCGGGCCTTCTGCTGAAAAATACGCTTATACGCCCGGGCCAATGCATCCAGGGGGGCCAGGCGCACATCCGGCAGGCCGTCGTTAAACTCAAGAGAAATATTCTCTGTGTTATGTAGAACGAACTTCCGGTCGAATTCATTAAAATGAAAAGCGGGTTTTTCCGCAGGAAGATGTAGCTTTTTACGTCCCCTGGTTTCGGGCAATTTCAGAGAAACGAAGGTCCCTTTTTTATAGGCCGTATCCAGCCAGCCTTCGGCGATCAGTTCTTCGTAGGCTGTAACCACGGTCTTACGGTTCACCCCCAGATCGGAGGCCAGTACCCGTGTACCCGGCAGTGGCGTACCCGGTTTCAGACGGCCCCGGCGTATTTCCTGTATAATGCCGTCGGCGATCTGCTGAAACACGGCTTTTCCGCAGTCTAATTCTATGCTGAGTATCGTTTTCCAGGGTCGTAGCATCTGGACCATCTGTTTTAGTTAAAACTGGCGTAGTATGACCATCCAAAAATACACAAAATTTGCAGTGGAATTCCAGACATCATTAATTCATCTAAAAAAAGTAAGACCATGAATGATCCAAAAAATTTCACATCGGCAGATTTTCACCAGACCTATGCCCGGCCTGTATTTGTAAAACCCGGAAAGCTGATCCACCCGGCCGTGGAAAGTGCCGGCGCACATGATCAGTTCTCCGGCGAGCGCAAACATCCCGTATTTTTTGTGGACCTGCCCACGCAGAATGTGAGCATGACCATCGGCGGACTGTTACCCGGACAGCTGACCAACCGGCACCGGCACACATACGAGACCGTGCTGTATGTACTCGAAGGCAAGGGTTATACGGAGATCGAAGACGAAAAAGTAGAATGGCAGGCCGGCGATGCAGTGTACATTCCCTCCTGGGCCTGGCACTGCCACCAGAACCTGAGCAATTCGGAACCGGCCCGGTACATCGCCTGTGAAAATGCACCCCAGCTACAGAATTTAGGCGTGGCCCTGCGCGAAGAAGAAGGGCGCGATCTTTAATAATTATACTAAAATAAACTATGACTATACTAAAAGGTATCATTGCCTATTCCGTTACTCCTTTCCGTGAGAACGGACAGGTAGACCTGTCCCTCTTCCGCCGGCTTACCGAACGCCTGGTACAATCGGGAGCCGATGCCATTGCGCCCCTGGGCAGTACCGGTGTACTTCCCTACCTGAACGATGCCGAACGCGAAGCCCTGATCACGGCCACGGCCGAACAGGTGAACGGCCGCCTGCCTATATTGGCCGGTGTATCGCATCTCACTACAGAACGCACCATACATCATGCCCGTTTTGCCGAAAAAGCCGGAGTGGACGCCGTAATGATCATTCCCATGAGTTACTGGAAACTGAGTGAAGAAGAGATCTACAGGCATTACGAAGCCGTGGCGGGCAGTATTTCCATTCCCGTGATGGCTTATAACAATCCGGCCACAGGCGGACTGGACATGGCGCCGGCTCTGCTGAAACGCCTGCTGCAGATCCCTAATGTGTGCATGATCAAGGAAAGTACGGGCGATATACAGCGTATGCACAGTCTGCGCAGCGAGCTGGGGGAAGACGTTGCATTCTACAACGGTTCCAACCCGCTGGCCCTGGCCGCCTTTGCCGCCGGCGCGAAAGGCTGGTGTACAGCAGCACCCAACCTGGTGCCGGAACTGAACCGAAGTCTGTATGAAGCCGTGCAGCAGGACCGGCTGGAGGAAGCCCGCAGCCTGTTTTACCGCCAGAGCGAACTGCTGCGCTTTATCGTGGCCAAAGGCCTGCCCAGGGCAATACAGGCCGGTCTGGAGCTCCAGGGCGTAGAGGCCGGACACCTGCGCAGTCCGTTGCAGCCGCTGAGCCCGGCAGAAAAACAGGAGCTGAAGCAGATCTTAGAGAACTGCGGCGCCCTGTAAACAAAAACGTACAGGAGAGTCGGAGAATACCCGGCTTTCCTGTATTCCTTTACATACGTCTTTTTACCATATTGCCCAGCTGCATCAGCGAATCATCCAGCTTTTCAGACCAGGGCAGTCCGTAACTGAGGCGCATACAGTTGCTGAACTGTTTTTTCAGCGTAAAAATAGCCCCCGGTGCAATGCTTATTTTATGGCGGATGGCCTCTTCATACAGTTCGGCCGTATCGATCTTTTCAGGCAATTCCACCCAGAGCACAAAACCACCCTGGGGGCGGCTTACACGTGTACCCTCCGGGAAATAATCGGCAATGGCGCGGGTAAACTGCAGGCTGTTGGCATACAGGGTATGACGCAGGCGGCGCAGGTGACTTTCGTAACGGCCGTTCTCCAGGAAACGCGCGATCACTTCCTGCGTAATGGTGGTGGAAGAAACCGAATGCAGGAGTTTAAGGCGTACGATCTGTTCCGTGAAACGGCCGGGCGCCACCCAGCCCACGCGGTAACCAGGGGCCAGGGTCTTGGAGACCGAACCGCACCAGAGCACGATACCGCTTTCGTCATAGGTCTTGCAGCATTTCGGACGATTATCGCCGAAGTACACATCGCCGTAAATATCGTCTTCGATCAGGGGCACATTGTACTGCTCCATCAGCCGCACCACGGCCTGCTTGTTCTCCTCCGGCATGCAGCTGCCCAGGGGATTGTTGAAATTACTCACCAGCAGGCAGACCTTACTTTTAGGCAGGACTTTCTTCAGGTCGTCGGGGTCCACACCCGTACGCGCGTGCGTGGGCAGTTCCAGTACTTTCAGTCCCAGGTTGTGCGCCAGCTGCAGAATTCCCGTGTATACCGGACTTTCCAGGGCAATGGTGTCTCCACGTTTGGTGAGGGCCATAATGCAATACGCCAGGGCATTCATGCAGCCTGCGCTGGTCACGATGTCCTCTTCGGACAGGCGGCCTTCCCAGGAAAAGGCCCAGCGGGCGATCTGGCGCCGCAGACGCGGGTTTCCCTGTACATCTTCGTACGCGGTGCCGCTGCCCGGCAGTTCGCGCATGGCCTGTACCAGTCCCTTGTTCAGGCGGGCGATGGGCAGCAGTTCATCGGCCGGCACACCCAGCGAAAGCCGCGTAATATCCCGGTTGCTCAGGCTGTGGAACACTTTCCCGATCAGGTCTTCCTGTTCCCCGCAGCGTTCGGCATCCGAAGGTTTGCTGGTCTGCGGTACGGGCAGACGTTTGCGCGGCGAACGGGCCACATAATACCCCGACTGCGGCCGGGACTCGATCAGGGCCTTGCGTTCCAGCTCGTAATAGGCCTCCATGGCCGTACTCATACTTACGCCGTGCTCGCGGCAGATCATCCGTATGGAAGGCAGTTTATCGCCAACTTTCCAGACCTCTCTGGCGATCTGCTTTTCCATGATACCGGCGATCCGCAGGTACAGGTGTTCTTTTTCCGGCGTGTTTTTTGCTTTCATGATCCTGACAAACTGTATCGGTCAAAAATAACAAAATTGTATCTGTATTGATACAAAAAATACACGGAGCTTTGTAATGAAAAACAAGACGATCTATACATGTACGAGGATCTGATCATAACGACGGCCGAAACGGAAGAACAGCTGCAGGGCATACTGGACCTGCAAAAACAGAACCTGGTCACGGAGCTTGCCGAAGATGAAAAACAGGCAGAAGGCTTTGTGACCCTGAGACACGACCTGGACCTGCTGCGCCGGATGGCGGCACATTCGCCCCAGCTGATCGCACTGCACAACGGGAAAGTGGTCGCCTATGCCCTTACCCTTTCCCCGGTGTTACGTAACGAGATACCCCTTCTGGCTCCCATGTACGAGGAGCTGCGCAGCCTGCGATATAAGGACCGTCCCGTTCCACCCGAACGTTTCATGGGCGCCGGACAGACCTGTATCGGTAAAGAATACAGGGGACAGGGGCTTTTACCGGCATTGTACCATACCGGTTCCTTATACACATCTGAAGCTGC
>JACVCJ010000011.1 GCA_016742095.1 Bacteroidia bacterium | reverse complement strand
CCCTTTATCGAACTACCATCCTTATTGACCGGTGCCGGCATTTTAAAACGCTCATCCTGGTCGACGCAGAAAATGCGGACAGCATTATACCTTATTTAATGCAGGATGGGGTTGGTAATGAGTTTAAACGGATCCGGAATATCCTGAAAGAAAACCTGAGGAACCCGGGAATACTACTGTAAATGTGACGTGTCTGCCAAAGCCCGCGATATGTTCGAGATGCGGTTCACCGGGCAGGGCCGCAACGACAGGATCTACTGTAAGGAAGTGCATACCGGTAATAAGCGGTATGTTGTGCTGGCGGAGCTTTTTGAAGGGAAAAGATCGCAGGACATACCGGCCCGGATAAAAGGGCGCATTGAAAATATCGGCTGTAATTACCTCTATAATTTTAAGTGAATCATGAGCATCAAAACCATACATACCTTTTACGAAAACGAGCCCGTCTCTGACCGGGACCGTGCCGAGATGCTGTCTTTCCGTTTTATCAGTGAGATAGACCGCCTGATGGAACGCGATGACATGAGCAAAAAAGAACTTGCCGCCCTGCTGGGCACTTCAGCCTCCTATATTACGCAGCTGTTCAAGGGCGATAAGCTCCTTAACATGGAAATACTTGCCCGGATCGAGCTTGTTTTCAAAGTGCAGTTCGGCATAGAGGCCCGCAGGATACAAGCCCGGCCTGTACAAAGTCTGCCGGCAGAAAAGAAACAGAAGACCGCACCGCGCCCATATACGCCTGCGGCAACGTCCAAACCTCTGCTTGCCCGGGAAGATGCGCCTGCGAAAAGCAAATCTGCCAGGAAAAAATAAGGCGTTCAGCCTTTAACTCTTTGGCTGCAGGCTCACCAGCGGTATCAGCATTTCTTCCAGGCTGATGCCCCCGTGCTGGAAGGTATTGCGGTAAAAATTTACGTAGTAGTTGTAATTATTGGGATAGGCAAAGAACTTGCTGCCTTTGGCAAAGATGTAGCGTGTGCTTACATTCACTTTGGGCAGGAAGATCTCGGCCGGATCGCCGATATCGAGCACGTCCCTGTTTTCGTAACGCATATTGCGCCCCTGTTTGTAACGCAGGTTGGTGGTGGTTTCGCGGTCACCCACCACACGGCTCGGTTCCTTTACACGGATGGTGCCGTGGTCGGTGCAGAGAAATACTTTCCCGCCATTGAGGGCGATCTCTTTCATGATCTCGCGCAGGGGCGAATGCTCGAACCAGCTCTGGGTCAGCGAACGGTAAGCGGCCTCGTCGTCGGCCAGTTCGCGGATCACTTCCATATCGGTACGGGCATGGCTCAGCATGTCCACAAAGTTGTATACAATTACGTTCAGCTTGTTCTGGCTGAGTTTATGCATGTTTTCCACCAGCCTTTTGCCCGATTGCAGGTTGGTGATCTTGTTGTAGCTTATCTTAACGCTTTTCCCCAGGCGTTTCAGCTGTTCGGCCAGCAGTTCCTCCTCGTGCATGTTCTTGCCGCCCTCTTCGTCTTCGCCCACCCACAGCGAAGGGTGACGTTTTTCGATCTCCGAAGGCATCAGTCCGGCAAAAAGGGCATTGCGCGCATATTGGGTGGCCGTAGGCAGTATCGAATAGAAGATCTCTTCGCTGTCTATCCGGAAATCTTCCTGTATCATGGGCTGTATGGCCTTCCACTGGTCGTAGCGCAGGTTGTCGATCACGATCCAGTACACCGGGCTTTCACCGTTGAGCGAAGGGGCAATGCGGTTCTTGAACAGCATGTGCGAGAACAGCGGAATGTCTTCGCCCTTACCCTGTATCCAGTTGCGGTAATTGCGTTCAATATAGCGTCCGAAGAGGTTATTGGCCTCTTCTTTCTGGCTCAGCAGGATGTCTTCCATACCGCCGGTCTGGTTCTTGCTGAGTTCCATTTCCCAGTAGACCAGTTTTTTATAAACTTCTTTCCATTCGTCGGAATTGAGGCGGTCGCTCAGGGTCATACCGATCTGCATAAACTCCTGGCGATACTGGTGTGTGGTCTTTTCACCCACGATACGCCGGCTGTCGAGTATTTTCTTTAACGAAAGCAGTATCTGGTTGGGATTCACCGGTTTAATAAGATAGTCGGCAATCTTGGAACCGATGGCGTCTTCCATAATGTGTTCCTCTTCGCTCTTGGTGATCATGATCACGGGCAGTTCGCTGTGCCGCGATTTGATCTCGCCCAGTACTTCCAGCCCGGAGAGGCCGGGCATGTTCTCGTCCAGGAAAACGATATCGTATACATGGTTCTTTACCAGTTCAAGGGCTTCCACACCGCCGGATGCCGGGCTTACTTCGTAGCCTTTGGTTTCCAGGAACGTGATGTGTGGCTTTAAAAGGTCGATCTCGTCATCTACCCACAGGATTTTAATTTTTTCCATCTTTCAGCTTAATTTTATTCTCTTATGAACTCGTTACCTAAAGCAATTATCTTTGCATAAATTTACTATTCCGTTTTGAGCAGGGCAAATTTTCAGGGTAAGATAATTAACGATCCGGTATACGGTTTTATTTCGGTACACAACGAAATTCTCCTGTCGCTGATCGACCATCCTTATTTTCAGCGTTTACGGCACATTTCACAGATGGGACTGGCCCAGCTGGTATACCCGGGCGCCAGGCATACGCGTTTTCATCATGCGCTGGGTGTGATGCACCTGATGCAGGAAGCCGTGAAGACCCTGCGCGATAAAGGCGTACGTATTTCCGACGATGAAGGGCTCGGGCTCAGTATTGCCGGACTGTTGCACGATGTGGGCCACGGACCTTTTTCGCACGCCCTGGAACACGCTCTTTTTCCCGTACAGCATGAACAGATCTCCCTTTTGCTGATGCGCCGCCTGCAGGAGCAGTATCCCTGCCGGGCCATGGAAATTGCCATCGAGATCTTTAACCGCAGCTACCCGAGGCCTTTCCTGTGCAGCCTGGTAAGCGGGCAGCTGGACCTGGACCGCGCCGATTACCTGCTGCGCGACAGTTTTTATACCGGGGTGGTGGAGGGCGCTATCGGCTCCGACCGCATCATGAAGCTCATGAACGTACACAACGACGAGCTGGTGATCGAGGAAAAAGGCATTTACTCCGTAGAGAAGTTCCTGCTGGCGCGCCGCCTGATGTACTGGCAGGTATACATTCATAAAACGGTGATCTCTTCGGAACACCTCATTACGTCCATCCTGAAAAGGGCCAAAGAAACCCTGCGCGAAGGGCACGACGTTTTTGCACCGCCCCAGCTGCGGTATTTCCTGGAAAACGATGTGAACGTGAACGATATGCTGCAGATGCACGATGCCCTGGAACATTTCCTGGACCTGGACGATAACGACATCATCAGCGCCATGAAGCAATGGGCCAAACATAAGGACGAAACCCTGAGCTTCCTGTCCGGCAGTCTCTGGAAACGCAAATTGTTCCGTATCGAGCTGCAGGACGATCCTTTTGACGCCAAAACACTACGTGCCCGTAAGCATTTGGTAGAGAATGCCTTTCCTCAGTTCAGCGGAAAAATGGACTATCTTTTTGTAAATGACACCGTAAAGAACGTACTTTACCAGCAGGATAACCCGATTAAAGTGAGACTGAAAAACGGCGGGATCAGGAACCTGGACGAGGTAAGCAGCATTATGAGCTCTTTACAGAATGTACTGGAACAAAAAAGGTATTATATTTTGTATCCCAGGGCATAGGATAAATGGAATAAGCACGTTATTATAGTATTAAGATTGAGTCTCGGGAAATAAGAAAATTGTTATGTTTGCATACAATAAAACGAACAAACCTGGTATTTCATGGAATTAACAGCTGCAGAAGTAGCACAAAAACTGGGCGGTACGGTAGAGGGAGATCCTTCTATCCGTTTAAACAGTCTGGCAAAGATTGAAGAAGGTACCCCCGGATCGCTTACTTTTCTGGCCAACCCGAAGTATGAGGATTTCCTGTATACGACCAAGGCTTCGGCCGTGGTGGTGAATACGGATTTTACGCCCGCTTCCCGGATCGACCTTACCCTGATCCGTGTGAGCAACGCATTTGAGGCTTTTGTGGCCCTGATGGCCCAGTTCAAGTTCCAGGAACGCAAAAGCGGTATCGAACCCCAGTCGTTCATACATCCTACGGCCCAGGTGGGTCAGAATGTATACGTGGGCGCCTTTGCCTATATCGGGGCCCATGCGGTGATCGGAGATAATACACAGATCTTTCCCCAGACCTATATCGGGGACGAGGTACACATAGGCCATAACTGCAACCTGTTTGCAGGTGTGCGCATTTACCAGGGCTGCCGGGTGGGCAGCAATGTGACCATTCATGCCGGTACGGTAATCGGCGCCGACGGTTTCGGGTTTGCCCCGCAGGAACTGAACGGCTACGCCAAAGTGCCACAGATCGGCAATGTGATCATTGAAGATAACGTGGAGATCGGTGCCAATACCACCATCGACCGGGCCACGCTCGGTTCCACCATCATCCGCCGCGGCGTTAAGCTGGACAACCTGATCCAGATCGCGCATAACGTAGAGGTCGGGGAACATACCGTAATTGCGGCCCAGGCCGGTGTGGCGGGTTCTGCCAAGATCGGCAAGTACTGCATGATCGGCGGACAGGTAGGCATCGTGGGGCATCTTTCCATTGCCGACCAGACCAAGATCGCGGCACAGTCGGGTATCGGAAGTACCGTGAAAAAATGCGGACAGACCTTACAGGGCAGTCCGGCGTTCGAGATCAGCGATTACAAGCGTTCCTACGTGCATTTCCGCAATCTTTCGGAGATAGAGGCGCGCCTGCGTGCGCTGGAGCGTAAGAATACGTAAAACTCAGCTTTCTCTTTTTATTTTACCCGTTTCGGTATAGCTGAAGGCCGGCCGGAACAGGATCTCGCGCGGGAAAATGTTCCGGGCGATGAGGCCCTGCATCTCTTCAATGCGAAAATCAAAAGGTTCGGATTCAATATACAGTACGGGCACTTCGCCGAACTGCGGATCGGTTTTGCGGCCTATGTAGTAATTAACGCCGCTCAGCTGCGGATGGGCCGACAGGTGTTTCTCCAGCTCCTCGGGATGTATCTTAATGCCCCCGGAATTGATCACGAAGTCCATACGTCCCAGCCAGGTAAAAGAACCGTCTTCGTAAAGTTTCACGCGGTCGCGGGTCTGCAGGGGCTCGTCCAGCAGTTCGGGGTCATCGATGCGCAGGCAGTCATCGGCGTCCGTGTACAGGGAGATGTGGGCAGAAACGGGCCGGAAAACGCTTTCCCGGATGTTTTTTACGGCAATGTGCGACAGGGTCTCCGTCATGCCGTAGGTTTCGTAGATCTGCTGTTCTTCCCCGGCTTCGCCCTGTAATAATTCCCGCAGGGCAGGGGACAGGGGAGCGCCGCCGAGGATCACGGTGCGTATCCTGCGGAAAAGCTCAAAACTTTTGGGATCTCGGCATATTTCGGCTACCTGTGCGGGCGTGAGCGCGGCAAAATCGACCGGCATATCCCCGGTGAGGCGCAGCATGGGGTTCAGGGCCGGACGGGTGCAGAGCAATGTGCAATTGGCTTCCAGGGCGCGTACGATCATCATACGGCCGGCAATATAGGCGGCGGGCAGGCAGAGCAGCATCACCGTGTCCTGCGTGTTGCCGAAGCGGGTGTTTGTGCGGCGGGCGCTGATGCGCATGCGTTCTTTGTGCACGGGCATGTCTTTAGGCGTACCTGTACTGCCCGAGGTCCGGTTTACGATCGTGTCCCCGGCCGAGAGCCATTCCGTGCAGAAAGCATGCAGGGGATCGTACCAGTCTGCACCGGGTTCTATAAAAGTGAAGTGCCGCATATCCTGCAAAAATAAAAAAAGACCCCGCTGAACAGCGAGGCCTTTATCCGATAATCGTTAAAATACGTCTTAGTCTACATTCCCGTGCAGGAAACGGTTTTCGTTCACAATGCGCACACCGTTCTCATCGAACTGTATACTGCTGTTGGAAACGCCGGTATTGTTCATCGGCAGGTTGTCCTCCAGTTTGATGTTGCGACGCTTGTAAGCCGGTTCCGATTCCAGGTCCATCAGGCCCGACGGGGTTTTGAGCTTATGTGTGATCTCTTTCAGGCGCATCATGCGTTCCTGGGCTTTGTAGAGATCGTCTTTGGTCTTGTCTTCTTTTTTCTGTACGGTAGTGGTCTCGAAAATATCCTGTATGGTATTTTCCCATACCACGGGCTGTACTTCCTGCGGTTTCTGTGCCACGGGCTCTTCTTTGTACACGTCGAGTTCGATCTCGTTGGTCACGCTGAAGGCGGGTACATTCGTCTGTGTATTGTTTTCCTCTGCCTCCGGGAACATAAAGTCGTTCTCTTTGATGTTCTCCGGGTTAAAGGTAATTTCCACCGGCTGCGGCGTAACGGGCTGCTGTACTTCGGCTACCGGTTCGGGCTGCAGGTTTTCCACTACAAATGCAGTTTCTTCTGCGGCCGGGGCGGTCTCGGTGTTTTCGGCCGTATTGGTTATAAAGAAAGGCGTAGCTTCGGTCTCTTCCTGTTTTTTAGGTTCTTCCACCTGCAGTACCACTTCTTTTTTGTCTTCGCGTACATACCCTTTCGAACCGCTCTGGAAGCCGGTAGCGATCACGGTAACGCAGATCTCGTCGCTCATGTTCTCGTCGGTACCGGTACCCCAGATGATCTCTGCGGTCATACCGGCCTCTTCCTGTACAAAATCGGTTACGGTGGTCACTTCGTCCATCAGCAGTTCCTGTGTACCTGTAGAGATATACAGCAGTACGTGGCGGGCGCCTTTGATGTCGTTATCGTTCAGCAGCGGTGAAGACATGGCGGCCTCCACGGCTTTCTGGGCGCGGTTCTCGCCTTTGGCCTTGGCCGAACCCATGATGGCGTTGCCGCTGTCGCTCATAACGGTGCAAACGTCGGCAAAGTCCACGTTCACATAACCCGGCATGGTAATGATCTCCGCAATGGATTTAGCAGCGGTGGTCAGTACGTCGTCGGCCATGTTAAAGGCGGTGGACAGTGACAGGTTGCCGCCGATCTCGCGCAGTTTTTCGTTCGAAATTACGAGCAGGGTGTCTACGTACTTGCGCATTTCGCTCAGTCCGAGTTCTGCCTGCATTTTACGTTTCTTGCCTTCAAAATCGAAGGGGATCGTAACGATACCAACGGTAAGGATACCCATTTCCCTGGCGGCCTGTGCGATCACGGGCGCCGCACCGGTACCCGTACCACCGCCCATACCGGCCGTGATGAATACCATTTTGGTGGTGGCTTTGAGGTATTGCTTAACATCTTCGATATTTTCAATGGCGGCATTTTTACCTACCTCGGGCAGGGAGCCTGCGCCGCGGCCTTCGGTAAGAGAAGCGCCAAGCTGGATCTTAGCTGGTATAGGGCTGGCATTCAGGGCCTGCTCATCGGTGTTGCACACGATGAAGTCAACCCCGCGAATACCCTGATTGTACATGTGGTTAACCGCGTTTCCGCCGCCACCCCCAACACCAATCACTTTAATGATGGAGCTCTGATCTTTCAGCAGATCAAAGTTCATCAGTCCGTTTGTTGGATTTTGCATGTCCATAATTGATTATCGGTTTTATTCGTTACAAATTTCTTTAATGTTACGGCAGTTTTGGAAAATTGTTATTATAGTTCTGCACAGCGCATTGTTATTATCTGTCATCGCTATGCTAAAATCGCCATGCATATACTAATTATAACTCTTTTTCCTCGTCTTCCAGGAAGCCGAGCCCTTTATTGATGAGGCGCTGGAAGTAGGTGCCCATGCGTGGTTTTTCGGCTCCGCGCACGTGTTCCTGCTGTTTTTTCTGTGTGTCGCTGTATACGTCCGAGAGTTCGGTACGCGGTTTTTCCACGCCCATCATCACCAGGCCCACGCCGGTGGCGAACACCGGGTTGGCGATGCGTTTGGCGAAATCCCCGGCGATGTGTTTGTGCGGCAGACCTACGCGGGTGTCCTTGCCGGTGACCAGCGACATGAGCTGCGGACTGTGTTTCATCATGGAACCGCCGCCGGTCATTACGATACCGGCCGAGAGGCGGTCTTTGTAACCCGATGTGCGCAGTTCGTAGTCCACGTATTCGAAAATTTCTTCCATGCGGGCATGAATGATGCCGGCCAGGGTCTGTTTGGATATCTGTTTCGGCGCCCGTCCTGCGATACCCGGAATGGTAATGATGGTATTTTCCATACCCGGAAGGGCCAGGGCCGATCCGTGATGTACCTTCAGTTTTTCCGCGGTGTCCTTTACCAGGTTGCAGCCGTTCTTGATGTCTTCGGTAATGATGTTGCCTCCGAACGGGATCACGGCCGTGTGGCGGATGATGCCGTCGTAGAAGATGGCCAGGTCGGTGGTACCGCCCCCGATGTCTACCAGGGCCACACCGGCTTCTTTTTCTTCGTTCAGCAGTACGGCTTCGGAAGAGGCCAGGGGTTCCAGGATCAGTTTTTCCATTTCGAGGCCGGCCATGTGTACGCATTTCAGGATGTTCTTGGCGGCGGAAACCTGCCCGGTGATCACGTGGAAATTGGCTTCCAGGCGGGCGCCCAGGGCACCTACCGGGTCTTTATGGCCGATCTCGTTGTCGATGATGTATTCCTGCGGCAGTACGTGTATGATCTCTTCACCCGGAGGCATGGCCAGTTTGTGCATGTTCTCGATGAGGTTCTCCACGTCGCGGTTGGTAATGATGTCGTCGGCATTGGTACGTGTGTAAATGCCGCGGTGCTGGTAGCTGCGGATGTGCTGACCGGCAATACCCACGTTCACCACGCGGATATCGATGCCCGAGGCGTTCTCGGCATCGGCAATGGCCTTACGGATACTCTCGGTGGTCTGCAGGATATGGGTGACCACTCCGCGGTGTACACCTACGGAAGGCGCATGACCCATACCCAGGATCTCAATTTTGCCGTGTTCGTTCTGTTTTCCTACCAGGGCTACGATCTTGGTGGTTCCGATGTCGAGCCCTACGATGATTTTCTCTTGTGACATAGCGACGTATTTTAGCGTTTACAGATAATTTGATTTTTATATTTCAGGTTGATAAGCGTATAGTCATTAAAGCCTGTATAGGCAAGACCTTCGCGGTAAAATATCTCCAGCTTCCGGAATTTTCCTTCGGCGTTTGATGTATCTCCGAAAAGTATTACGGACTGCCCGATCTTCGGGATCAGTTCAAATTCTTTCTTCTCGTTCACGTATACCTGGTCGAACAGGGCATTGCGGAAAGGGTTGCTGCGGATGAGCCCGGTGAGGAACGCGGCGTCGTCGAGCAGGGAGCGGCTTTTAACGCTGTCGAGGTCCATCAACCCTTTGCGGTGGGCATACGGCTCGTGCCATTCTCCGTTTACCGGCAAAATGCGTGCCGAAAAGCCGTTCTTCAGCGGGAAAGGATGCCCTTTTTCGTCAATGTAATAACTGCTGCCGCCTTTTTCGTATATTCTTGCCACCGGCTCCCGCAGCTGTACATTGGCTTTTATACCGCCGTTCACCGATGCATATACTTCTGCTTTTCGTATATAGGCATTCTCGTTCAGTTTCTTTTCCAGCTGACCAATGGTGATCTTCTCGCCCAGGCGTTCTTTCTCGGCGCGGATGATGTCTGCGATCTCTTCCCGGCTCAGGATGCGGTTGTACTGCGGAAAGTGTATGTCCACCTCCACGTGCTGCATCTCCACCTGCTCCTGCTTGCGGTCTGAATATACCAGTACCGCAGCGATACTGCCGGCCAGCAGTACGATGATGCCATAGGTGAGTATTTTCAGCTTCTTATTCACTTTCGAGGTATTGACGTATCGGTTCCACACTGCGGTCGATGTCCCCGGCCCCGAGGGTCATGAGTACTTCGATCCGCTCTTTGTTTGCTTTTATATGATCGGCCAGTTGTTCTTTATGAATGATTTTTTTGTCACTGATGTTTATTTTGTCTAAAAGGTGTTCGGAGCTTACGCCTTCGATCGGTAATTCGCGTGCCGGGTAAATGTCCAGCAGCAGCAGTTCGTCGGCTTTGGCCAGTTCCTGTGCAAACCCTTCTTCGAAATCGCGTGTGCGCGAGTACAGGTGCGGCTGAAAGGCTACGGTGAGCTTTTTGCCGGGGAACAGTTCGCGTGCGGCTTCGATGGCGGCCTTTATTTCCGTAGGGTGGTGGGCATAGTCATCTATATACGCAATTTTATCGTTACGTACGATCCACTCAAAACGGCGTTTGATGCCTTTGAAATGACGCAGTGCTTCGGCGATCTCCGGCTGTTCGCATCCGCATTTCCCGGCAAGTACGATCGCCGCCAGAGCATTGGAAACATTGTGCCGGCCGGGCATGGGCAGCAAATATCTGCCGTTTACGGCCTGCACGCTGCTCTGTACCTCAAAGGTAAAGTTGTAGTGCTCTACCCCGGTGGGAATAGCCCGGTGGGCGCAGGTTTCGCCGAAACCGTACACTTCGTGCGGGGTCTCTATAACTCCGGCAGCCGCGGCGTTCTCGTTCAGCAACAGGCTTCCTTCCGGATGGATACGTGCGGCAAAATCGCGGAATCCTTTTTCGAAAGTGCCTTTGTCGCCGTAAATGTCCAGGTGATCGGCGTCGATGCTGGTGATCACGGCCAGGTCGGGCGAAAGCCAGAGGAAGGACCGGTCGAACTCGTCGGCCTCCGAAACGGTAATGTTACCGTCAGGGTGATTGATGAAATTCGTATTGTAATTGCTGAGAATACCTCCCGCGAAAACCGTAGGCTTTTTGTGGCAATATTCCAGTATATGTGCAGTGAGTGAGGTAGTGGTGGTCTTGCCGTGCGTACCCGCGATGCATATACTATAACTGTTCTCGGTGAGTAGTCCCAGTACCTGTGAACGTTTCATGAGCGTGTAGCCGTTCTCCCGGAAATAGGTGAGCAGTACGCTGTCGGCGGGAACGGCGGGGGTATATACGATCAGTGTTTTTTCGCGCGGAGTGTCCGTTATTTCTGCCGTAAGTACGGCGGTATCGTCTTTAAAATGTACCGGGATGCCTTCGCGCTGCAGGTCGGCCGTAAGCGGGCTCGGGGTTTTGTCGTAGCCGGCCACGAACAGTCTGCGGGTATGGAAATAGCGGGCAAGGGCACTCATGCCGATACCGCCGATACCTACAAAATAAATGTTCTCTATGCCGGATACGTTGTTCTTCATATAACCAGTGCGGCCGCTTCTGCCGCTATTTTACGGGCGGCTCCGCGGAGCGCCATTTTTTTAATGTTCTCTTGCAGTTCTTTTATTCTTACCGGGTTGGCCAGCAGTTTGGGGATCAGGTTCACCAGCTGCGTAGGTGCCTGGTTGTTGCTCAGCAGTATGGCCGCGTTGTGGCGTACCAGGGCTTCGGCATTGCGGGTCTGATGGTCTTCTGCGGCAGTGGGCAGGGGTACCAGTACGGCCGCTTTACCCAGTATGCACAGTTCGGATATGGCTATGGCCCCGGCACGGCTGATCACGATGTCAGCAGCGGCATAGGCCTGTTCCATCTGCTGAATGAAAGCGGTTACCTTAATATGCGTATAGGCATTCTCTTCTACCAGGGCACGGGCTTTTTCGTAGTAGGGTTTGCCGGTCTGCCAGATGACCTGTATGCCGCTTTCGTGCAGTTTTTCTGCGGCCAGGTACATGCCGTCGTTAATGGCCAGGGCGCCCAGGCTGCCTCCGCAGATCAGTACGATGGGAGCTTCCGCTTGTAAGCCGAACTGTGCGGCGCCCTGTTCGCGTGTGCAGCTGCTGAACTCGATCTGCTCGCGTACCGGGTTGCCGGTGAGTACGATCTTGGCCGCAGGGAAGGCATTTTCAAGGCCTTCGTAGGCGACACATATTTTTTGAACACGTTTGCCTAAAAATGTATTTACTTTACCCGGGAAGGAATTCTGTTCCTGTATCACGGCCGGAATTCCCATACGCGTGGCCATATACAGCACAGGAGCGGATGCAAAGCCCCCGGTACCGATCACCAGGTCGGGCTTTTCGGTTTTTAGTATACGCCTTGCGCCCATCAGACTTTTTAGTATACGTATGGGCAGCATCAGGTTGCTGAAGGACAGGGAACGCTGAAAACCGGTAATGTCCAGTCCCACGATCCGGTAGCCGGCCTGGGGCACTTTTTCCATTTCCATTTTGCCTTTGGCGCCCACGAACAGTATCTCCACACCGGGATGTTCCTGTTTCAGGGCATCGGCAATGGCTACGGCCGGGAAAATATGTCCGCCGGTACCGCCCCCGGAAAGGATCACTTTACGTAGTGGCATTTTCCACCTCCTTTTCTGTTTCGGGTTGTACTTCGGTGCCTTTTTCTTCGATGCTGCGGCTTATGCTCAGCAGCATACCGAAGGTAAGCGCGGTAAAAAGGGTGCCGGTTCCCCCCATACTTACCATGGGCAGGGGCTGACCGGTCACGGGGAACAGGTTCACGGCCACGGCCATGTTAATAAAAGCCTGTACTACGATAAGTATACCCAGTCCCAGGGACAGCAGGGCTGCAAAGGCGAACTTGGTTTTGGAGGCTATACGCACGCAGCGGTACAGCAGTATCAGGTAACTCACCATGACCACCAGTCCGCCGAAAAGGCCGTACTCGCCGATGATCATAGCGTATATAAAGTCGGAATAACTCTGGGGCAGAAAGTACTTGTTGGGGTTGTTGGCCGGACCGGTGCCGAAAAGTCCGCCGTTGGCAATGGCCATTTTGGCCTGATCGGCCTGGTAATTGGCATCGGCATTATCACCCAGGAAGCCGAAGATACGGTTCTTCCAGGTGGCGCCGCGGGGCAGTGCGTCCGGGAAAAAATAGATAATGGCGGCCGTGAGGGACAGCAGTACCACGCCTAATAAGAGTATGATCATCAGTTGCTTCAGCGGAATGCGGGCCACGAACATCAGCATAAAACAAATGCCGAAGAGCATGGCGGCCGTACTGAAGTTGGCCGGGAAGATCAGCAGGCACACCACTCCGATCCAGAGCAGCACGGGAATCAGTGTTTTAGTATAATCATCAGTCTGGTCCTGGCGGTTCGAAAGGAAGGAGGCTACATAGGTAACCAGCGCCACCTTGGCCAGGTCGGAGGTCTGGAAGCTGAGCCCGATACCGGGTATACGCAGCCAGCGCTGGGCGTCGTTGATGTCGGAGCCGAGGAACAGCGTAAGCAGCAGCAGCGGAACAGAGAACAGCAGGAGTATCTGTGAGAGACGGGAGAACAGCGTGTAGCGCACATGTTGCAAAAAGAACATTATGCCCAGTCCACCCAGTACAAAAACTACCCGTTCGATCAGGTACGCCTCGGTGTTCCCTCCCTTGTAGCGGAATGCGAGAGAACCCGTGGTGCTGTACACCGACAGGATAGAGATCACAGACAATACGAGGGCAACGCCCCATATGGCCGGATCTCCTTTCAGGTATTTTTTTAATGTGTTCATCCGTTCAGTATCTCTGTATCATTCGTTTTTTAGAGTTCGCGCACCCACTGTTTGAACTGGTTGCCGCGGTCCTCGTAGTTCTCAAAGAGGTCGAAGCTGGCACAGGCGGGCGAAAGCAGCACTACGTCGCCTTTCTGACCCAGGCGGTAGGCCGAACTCACGGCATCGCGCATAGAGTTTACATGATAGATCTGTTCAATGGCATCGCCGAAGGTCTCGCGGAGTTTTTCCACGCCTTCGCCCAGGCAGATCAGCACTTTTACCTTGCCTTTTACCACGGGCAGTAATTCGGCATAATCGTTACCCTTGTCCACACCGCCGGCGATCCAGATGGTAGGCGCCGTCATGGATTCGAGGGCATAGAAGGCCGAGTTTACATTGGTAGCCTTGCTGTCGTTGATGTATTCTACACCTTTTACCTTGGCTACAAATTCCATACGGTGTTCTACGTTCTTAAAATCGCTTAACGAATCGCGGATACTCTCCTTCTTAATGTCGAGCAGTCGCGCTGCAATTCCGGCTGCCATGGAATTGTATGCGTTGTGTTTGCCCTGTAGTGCTAATTCATTGATGTACATGTCGAACTCCTTATTTATTATGTTGATGATTATTCTGTGGTCTTCTATATAAGCGCCGGGACGGTCGAGCTTTTCCTGGCTGAAGGTGTACACGGCTGCCCGGGTGGGGAAGCGTTTCAGTCCTTCGCGCACGGGTTCGCTGTCGTAACCGGCTATAAAAATGTCGCCTTCGCGCTGGTTCATGGTGATCCGGAACTTGGAAGCGATATAGTTTTCGTACTTGTAGTCGTAGCGGTCCAGGTGGTCGGGCGTTATATTGGTCAGTATGGCAATATGCGGCCGGAATGTCCGGATGCCGTCCAGCTGGAAACTGCTTAATTCGAGTACGTAGTAATCGTGCAGCTCCGTGGCTACCTGCAGGGCGAAACTTTTGCCTACATTGCCCGCCAGTCCCGCGTTCAGTCCCGCATTTACCAGCAGGTGATGCGTAAGCAGGGTAGTGGTGGTCTTGCCATTGGTGCCCGTAATGCCTATGATGACGGCGTCGGTATAGGTGGCGGCGAACTCGATCTCCGAGATCACGTCGATGCCTTTTTCCAGCGCCTTTTTTACGATGGGGGCCTTGTCGGGAATGCCCGGGCTTTTCATGATGAGATCGCTGCCCAGGATCATTTCTTCGTTGTGCCCACCTTCTTCAAAAGGAATACCGTACTGCCGCAGCAGGTCCTGGTATTTTTCCTTTATGTTGCCGGCGTCCGAAAGCCACACTTCCCAGCCCTGCTTTTGGGCCAGGACCGCTGTGCCTGCTCCGGATTCGCCTCCGCCGAGTATGGAAATTCGCTTCTTCATATCAGCGGAGTTTAAGCGTTATGATGGTGAGTACGGCCAGACCAATGCCAACGATCCAGAAGCGGGTAACGATCTTGCTTTCCTGGTACCCGAGTTTCTGGTAATGGTGGTGCAGGGGCGACATCCGGAAGATGCGCCGGCCCTCGCCGTATTTCTTTTTCGTATACTTAAAGTAGTACACCTGCATCATTACCGAAAGGTTCTCTACCAGGAATATTCCGCACAGGATGGGAATAAGCAGTTCTTTTCGTATACAGATGGCCAGGGTAGCAATGATACCCCCGATGGCCAGGCTGCCCGTATCGCCCATGAATACCTGTGCCGGGTAGGCATTGTACCACAGGAAGCCGATGCATGCCCCTACGAAAGCCGCGGAGAATATCACGAGTTCGCCTGAATTTGGTATATACATTACGTTCAGGTAATTCGCGAAAATGCTGTTGCCTGATACATATGCGAAAATACCCAGCGCCGTGCCTATGATGGCCGAAGTACCCGTGGCCAGTCCGTCGATACCGTCGGTGATGTTGGCGCCGTTGGATACCGCGGTAATGATGAATATACAAACGGGGATAAAGATGATCCAGCCGTAGTTCTCATAACCTTCGCCCAGGAAAGAAACGATCTTCGAGTAATTGAACTCGTGGTTCTTTACAAAGGGAATGGTGGTCACCTGTGTGTTTACGTCCACGTAGTTCTGTTCGATCTGCTCCATTTGCGTGGTCATGGGAGCGTGGCGCGGCTCCTGGGCCATGATCTTGCGGCGCATGGTCACGTCCGGGTGAAAGTACAGTACACTGCCCACCAGCAGACCGATACCTACCTGGCCCACGATCTTGAAACGGCCGGCCAGACCTTCCTTGTTCTTTTTGAAGACCTTGATGTAATCGTCCAGGAAGCCGATAAAGCCCAGCCATACGGTGGTGGCGATCATCAGCAATATATATACGTTCTTCAGGTCTGTGAAAAGCAGTACCGGTACCAGTATGGCCCCGAGTATGATCAGTCCGCCCATGGTGGGAGTACCGGCTTTTTCGATCTGTCCCTGCAGGCCCAGGTCACGTACGGTCTCGCCTACCTGTTTGCGGCGCAGCACAGAGATCAGGCGTTTACCGAACACCGCTGATATCAGCAGGGAAAGCAGCAGTGCCATAGCCGCCCGGAAGGAGATAAAGCGAAACAGGCCGGCTCCGGGGAGATCGATCAGTTTATCCAGGTATTCAAACAGGTAGTACAGCATTATAATTCGCGGCTTTTGAAGGTTTCGGTTACTACTTTTTTATCGTCAAAATCACGTTTTACCCCTTTTATTTCCTGGTATTTTTCGTGACCTTTTCCGGCAACGAGGATCACATCGCCGGGGCGTGCAATACTTACCGCGCTGCGTATGGCCTCTTCGCGGTCGGTGATGCTCAGTACTTTCCGGGCCAGGGCCGAGCTCAGTTCGGTCTTCATTTCCCGTATAATGGTCTCGGGCTCTTCGCTGCGCGGATTGTCCGAAGTGAAAATGGCCTGATCGGAAAGGGTGGCGGCCAGTTTGCCCATGACGGGGCGCTTGGTCTTGTCACGGTCGCCTCCGCAGCCTACTACGGTAATGAGGCGTGTGCCGCTCTTCATTACGTCGCGTATGCCGTCGATGATGTTCTGCAGGGCATCGGGCGTGTGGGCGTAATCGATAATGCCGGTAACGCCGTCCTTGGAAATTACGGTGTTGAAGCGGCCTTCAATAGGCTCGATGGTGGAAAGCGCTGTTAGTATACTCATCGTATCCTGTCCCAGCAGTACGGCTGATGCATATGCGCAAAGTATATTGTAGGCATTGAATTCACCGGTAAGGCGCACCCATATCTCTTTTCCGTCGATGGTGAGGTGCATGCCCCGCAGTTCTTTTTCCAGGATGCGAACCTTGAAATCGGCAAAGGTCTTCATGGAAAAAGTGCGCACCTTGGCTTTGGTGTTCTGAACCATGATGCGGGCATTGCGGTCGTCTACGTTCACCAGGGCAAAAGCATTGGAACCCAGTGTGTCGAAGAAGATCTTCTTGGCCTTGACGTAGTTGTCGAACGTAATGTGATAATCGAGGTGATCGTGCGTGATATTGGTGAAAATGGCCACGTCGAAGTCGATACCGTAGGAGCGTTTCTGGTCCAGTGCAATGGAACTTACTTCCATAAAGCAGTGCGTACAGCCGCTTTTAACCATTTCGGCCATCAGTTTCTGCACGGCCAGGGCATCGGGTGTGGTATGCGTGGCGGGCAGCAGTTTTTTGCCGATGCGGTTCTCGATGGTGCTCAGTAGTCCGGCCTGGAAGCCCATCTGCAGGTATAGTTTGTAGCAGATGGTGGCCACACTGGTCTTGCCATTGGTGCCGGTTACGCCCACCACCTTCATTTTAGAAGAGGGATTGTCGTAAAAGTTGGAAGCGAGTATGGCCAGGGTTTCCCAGGTATCGGCCACACGTATATAGGTAATATCCTTCTGTTTTTCTTCGGGCAGTATTTCGCACACGATCACGTCGGCGCCTTTGGCGATCACGTCCGGGATGTATTTGTGTCCGTCGGTGGTGCGGCCGGGGAGTGCGATAAAAAGGGACTGTGCGGTCACAAGGCGACTATCGTGGTAGATACTTTCCACCGCGATATTCGTGTTCCCGATCACTTCTTCGAGCCGAACTTTATATAGTATGTCTTTCAGTAATTTCATACGTTCAGATAAAGTTTTACTGTCATTCCTTTTTTGATGGCGCTGCCGGCGGCGGGTTCCTGGTTACGGATGCTTCCGCGGCCGATGATCTCTACTTTGCAGTTGAGTTTTTCGAGCATATAGGTGGCGTCACGGGCACCCATGCCCTTTACGTCGGGCAGCACATCGCGGCGTATCACGGCCGGTGTAATGCGTATCTTATTATGGTCGCCTGTGGCGCGGCCTACGGGTGAATTGCCCTGCATAACGCTGCTGCTGATGTTCAGGAAATTGAGTACGCTCAGCTGGTCGTTGATGGCACCCGGTTTAACGTAAGGCAGCAGGGAATCGGCGATCACCGGACGACCTTTGTTGAGGCGTTCGTGCAGGTCCAGCGAACCGGCATAGATCTTATCGGCCGCCGCCTTGAATACCGGACCCGATACCGTATTGCCGTAGTATACATTGTTCGAGGGCGCACTGATGACCACGATGCAGGAGTATTTGGGCTTATCTGCCGGGAAATAGCCTGCAAAGGAGGCCCGGTAGGTAACGCCGCCTTCACGGTAGCCCCCGCCTCGTTTTGAGATCTGGGCCGTTCCGGTCTTACCGGCAATGGAGTACACCAGTCCGCCCAGGTTGCGTGCGGTACCGTTCTTCACCACGCCTTCCATCATGCGGCGCACGGCCTGTATGGTGGCATCGGAGGCGATCTTTTTATCGATGTATTCCGTTTCGAACACGCGTACCTGCTTACCATGTTCGCGGATCTCGTTCACAATGCGTGGACGTACCATTTTACCGTCATTGGCCACCGCATTGTAAAAGGTGAGCATCTGCAGCGGAGTGATCTTACTCTCGTACCCGATACTGATCCAGGGCAGCGAAATGCCCGACCAGTCGGCGTCTTTCGGACTTTTTATACGCGGTTCTGCCTCGCCGGCAAGTTGTATGCCCGTGGGCTCGTGCAGGTGAAACTGGCGCAGGCGGTCGGTGAACTTCTCCGGGTTTTTACGGTAGTTGTCCCATGCAATGCGCGCCGTGCCTACGTTCGACGATTTTTCGAACACCTGCTGTACGGTAATATTTCCGTAGCCGCCTTCGTGCGAATCTTTCATCTTAATGCCGTTGAAACTGTACACGCCGTTACCGGTGGCTATGGTGTCGGTGGGTTTGATCACACCGTCTTCCAGGGCGGCCATCATCGTGGCCAGTTTAAAGGTGGACCCGGGCTCTTCGGCCTCACGCACGGCAAAATTATCGCCTTCGTAGTAGCTGCCGTTCTTGGCGCGCTGCAGGTTGGCAATGGCCTTGATGGCCCCGGTGGTCACTTCCATTACGATGGCCGTACCGTGATCGGCATTGTTCTTGCTGAGCTGGGTCTGCAGTTCGTTGTGCAGTACCTCCTGCAGCGAAATGTCGATGGTGGTATAGATATCCGAACCGTTGCGGGGCTCGATCTCGTAATCGTCGTTCACGGGCTTCCAGAAGTTACCCTGCAGTTTCTGCATGAGGCGCACCCCTTCGGTACCGGCCAGTTCTTCGTTGAACGAATACTCGATGCCGTAGAAATTACCTTCGCCGCTGGCTTTACCAATGGTGCGGGATGCCAGGTCTTTGTAGGGCTTTACGCGCTGGGTCTTTGGAACCGGAACCAGGCCGCCCTTATTGGAACCTTCGCGGAACAGCGGAAATTTCTTTAGTTTCTGTAATTGCGTATAACCTACGTTCTCCTGGATCAGCTGATAGCGGTTGCCCTTTTTGTATGCGTCTTTGAGGATCTTCTTGTATTCTTCCTTCGAGAGGTCTTTGAACAGGTTCGAAAGATTCCAGCAGAGGCTGTCGATATGTTTGTTGAAATGATCTTTCTTAAGCCCGTCCGCCTTCATGTCCATACGTATTTCGTATATGGGTAATGAAATGGCCAGGAAATTACCATCGGAGCTGAAGATGTTGCCACGCAGGGGTTCAATGCTTTGTAGTTCCATCGTAAGTTCGCGGGAACGTTCGCGCAGCGCGTTGCCTTCGAAGAACTGTATACGGATAACCTGAGCAAATATGGCCAAAGCAAGCAATCCTATACCGAGGTACAGGATTCCGGCACGGGCCAGTATTTGTTTCTTTTTATCCATTTTAGTATATGCTTCGTTTTTTAGTATATGTGTTCGTTTTCGTTATTTTCTACCATGATCACCTTTGGCGGTGTGGTGTTTTCTTTAATGCCTTCGTCGAGCAGGGCCTTGCTCAGTTCGCCGCGCTGCATGCCATACATCAGGTCGGCCTTTACGGAAACATATTTGGAGTGCAGGTCCTTTACCTGTTTGTTGAGCTGATTGATGCGGTTCACCTTGCGTTCGGCGTAATAGGCATTGGCTATGTACAACAGGGTAAGCAGGGTAAGAAAACCGGCATAGGGCAAGAACTGCGCCACGGAATTACTCGTGAAGATGTCGCCTTTGATGATCCGTCCGAAAACCGTGCTGCGGGCCTTGCGGGCAGCGGCAGGTCTGGGTTCGGGACCGTTTTCAGCCGGGGGAACGGTATTTTTTACGGTATTCTGAGACATGTTACAGTTTTTCGGCTATGCGTAATCGTGCGCTCCTGGCGCGGTTATTCAGTTCAATTTCTTTTTCGTCGGGGACGATGGGTTTACGGGTAATGCTTTTATACAGAAGTTGCGGGTTGCCGTAGAAGTCTTTTTTCAGTTCACCTTCAAAATTCCCGGTCTTGATCAGGTTCTTCACCGGGCGGTCTTCGAGCGAATGGTAGGACAGTACTACCAGGCGTCCGCCGGGCCGCAGCAGTTCGGTGCATTGAGTGAGCAGGTCCTGCAGAGCGCCCATTTCATCGTTCACCTCTATACGCAAAGCCTGGAAAACGCGGGCCAGGAACTTATGTTCTTCCCTGGGGCGGTACAGGCCTTTGAGGGCGTCCTTCAGCTGTGCGATGGTATCGATGCGCTCCTGTTTGCGTATGGCACGTACGATCTGGCGGGCATTGAACAGTTCTCCGTATTCGCGGAAGATCTGCACCAGCTCTTCATCGTCGTAGTCGGCCAGTATGGAAGCGGCGGTCTTCGGGTTCTGGATGTCCATACGCATATCCAGCGGACCGTCGAAACGGAGCGAAAAGCCGCGTTCAGCCTCGTCGAACTGGTGCGAGGAAACGCCCAGGTCGGCCAGTATGCCGTCTACTTTTTCGATCTTCAGGAAGCGGAGATAGTTGCGGATGAACCGGAAATCGGATTTTACGAACGTGAACCGGGGATCGAAGATGCGTGCGGCATTGGCCTCGGCATCGATGTCCTTGTCAAAAGCGATGAGGCGGGCCGTGGGGTCCATCTGTTTCAGGATCTCGCGACTGTGTCCGCCGCCGCCAAAAGTTACGTCTACATAAATACCGCCGGGGGCAAGTTGCAACCCTTGAATGCAGTCATGTAAAAGAACGGGAACGTGGTACTCGTAATTACTCATCGTCTTCAGAAAAATTTAGCTTACTTAACACATCTTCGGCCAAACTTTCCATGTCAATTTCTTCACTCATGATCGCCTCGTAGGCCGCTTTATCCCATATCTCCACTACGTTGTTGCTGCCCAGCACCTTTACATCGGAGGCCAGGGCTGCATAGTCGCCCAGCGATCTGGGAATGAGCAGCCGACCCGCACTGTCTGCCTCCACCGGGGTGGCCCCGCCCAATATGCGACGGACCAGCATGTCTTCCTTGGCGATGAGACGGTTGAGGCCCTTCAGCTTTTTATTGAGTTTGTTCCATTCGTCCAGTGTGTATAGGACCAGGCACTTACGGTGAAGGTTACGATTGAGCACAAAGCCTTTGTCGAAGGCTTCGCCCAGCTGCTTCCGGAGTCCTGCCGGAAACATAAAGCGGCCTTTGCTGTCCACTTTGCAATCGTATTCTCCTATAAGGCTTATCATTTGCGTGTTTCGAAACTGCGGAGTAAAAGTATTGAAAAATCTCCCACTTTCTTCCACATTTATCCATCTTTTACCACTTTGTTGAAAACTTTGTTTCGTTTTTTCTGTGAAAAAAGTTGAAAACTTGTTAATATCGATTTTTTGAAATTTTGTATAGTATTGAATTTTAGCCTTGTAAGTAGCTTTTGGCTTTTTGCTCTTTTCGCGGTGGGAAACGGTGTCAGGCCCAAAACCTGTTCATATCTGTTCATAACGTGAAACGGCGCTGTACATCAGTGCGTTGGAGAGCTTCGGGAACCCGCATAAATACACTTTGTGTATACGTTTTTGCGGAAAGGCCGCATCCATCGCTTCCGTACGGGTTTTTTCCCTATCGGTTCACTGGGATAAATTGCCTGCAAAGCCTTGTATTGCCTGCTTTTGACCTTTAACATTTCTTTGGCACTCTTTGCATGTAATTTTGTTTTTCTTTGAATCCGAAAAAACGTAAACTCACTCATGCGCAAAATCTATGTACTTTTTGCAGCCCTTCTTTTCGGGTCGCTGCTTCATGCCCAGGTGCAGGAACCTGTAAAATGGAGCGTGTCCTACAAAGCAAAATCTGAAAAGGAAGGCGTGCTGCAGTTCAAGGCGAGCATCGAGCCCACCTGGCACCTCTATTCGCAGTATACCGATCCGGTATTCATCCCGCTCGAATTCGTTTTTAAAACGAAGTCGGGATACAAGCGCGTCGGCAAGGTGAAGGAGCCAAAGTACAAAGAAGAGTACGACGATATTATGCAGGGTACGGCGCGTTATTTTGAGAACAGCGCCACGTTTGAACAACAGATCGAAGTGTGTTCCAGAGAACCTTTCGAGCTGGAAGTGCTGCTCACCGGGCAGTCCTGCTCCGACGTTACGGGCATGTGTATCCCCTTCATGAAGCTGAAAAAGACCTTCAGCATACCGGGAAACCCGCAGGGCGATAACTGTGGCGAAGAAACATCTCCCGCACCCGCCGTCGGTGCCGATTCGGCCAAAACGGCCCCTGCAGCTCCCGAAAAACCGGCAAAAGACGATGAGGAGGACGACGGTTCTTCCTTCCGCGTGCCCGAACCCCAGAAATACAGTAAAGAGGCCATCGAGGGACTGGAAAAAGCCTGCGGCGATGCCCAGTATGAAGAAGGCAATTTCTGGACCATCTTCCTGGAAGGTTTCCTGGGCGGTTTTGTAGCCCTGCTCATGCCCTGTATCTTTCCCATGATACCGCTTACCGTAAGTTTCTTTACCAAGCAGAGTAAAACGCGTGCGGCCGGTATCCGCAATGCATCCATATACGCACTTTCCATCATTCTCATTTATACCTTCCTGGGCTTCGTGATCACCCTGATGTTCGGCCCGGAAGCGCTTAACAAAGTATCTACGGACGGCTATGTGAACCTGGCCTTCTTTATCATATTCGTGCTGTTTGCCATTTCTTTCTTCGGCGCCTTCGAAATTACACTGCCCCAGGCCTTTGTGAATAAGGTGGACAGCGCTTCGAACCGCGGCGGACTGCTCGGCATTTTCTTCATGGCCTTTACGCTTTCGCTGGTGTCCTTCTCCTGTACGGGGCCTATCATCGGTACCCTGCTGGTAGAAGCGGCGCAGAACGGGAATACCTCGGGACCGCTGGCCGGTATGTTCGGCTTCTCGCTGGCCCTGGCCCTGCCTTTTGCCGTGTTTGCGGCCTTCCCCGGACTCCTCAACTCCATGCCCAAATCGGGCAACTGGCTCAACAGCGTGAAAATTGTACTCGGTATGCTGGAACTGGCCTTTGCCTTTAAGTTCCTGAGTAATGCCGACCTGGAATTTCACTGGGGTTTCCTGAACCGCGAAGTATTTATTGCCATCTGGATCGCCATTTTCGGTGCGCTTACGCTGTACCTCTTCGGTAAACTCAAGTTCAAGAGCGACGGCGACAGTAGTAAGGTCTCGATACCCAGCGTCCTGATGGGCCTGCTTACCCTGGCTTTTGTGATCTACCTGATCCCCGGTCTGTTCAGCTACCCGCTGCGCCTCATCAGCGGTTTCCCGCCTCCGTCGTATTACAGCGAGTGGAACCGCGAGGCTTCGGATTGTCCCCTGGGCCTGAACTGCTACCACGATTACGAAGAGGCCATGGAAGTAGCCCAGGAAAAAGGCAGACCCGTACTGCTCGATTTTACCGGCATCAACTGTGTGAACTGCCGCAAAATGGAAGAGAACGTATGGATAGAGCCTGAAGTGTTCAAAATGCTGAGCGACGATTACGTAGTGGCATCATTGTATTGTGATAAACCCGACGATCTGCCGAAAGAACAGTATTTTACCAAGCTGGACGGCGAAGTGGGCACCACCGTGGGCGAAAAATGGGCCCAGTTCCAGATCCGCTACTACAACCAGAACGCACAGCCGCTGTACGTACTGGTGGACAACAATGGTAAACTGCTGGCCGACCCCAAGGGCAAAGGCTATATGTCTAAAGACGATTACGTGAAATATCTGAAGGAAGGTTTGTGCCGTTACGAACTGCGGAATAAAAAAGCCGCGAAGGCAGAGAAGAAATAACGTATAGGCATCAGGAAGCTGTGCGGCGTATCCTTCGCAGTTCTCCGAAAAGCTTGAAAATATATCCCGGACTTACTTTGGAATCCCCTACATCGCGCCAACGGCTTACGGGGATCTCGGTTATACGGGCCATGCCTTCGCTGTGACCGAAGCGGTTGCAGATGCGCTGGATCAGCTCCACATCGAATATCCAGGAAGAGAGAAACGGTTCCTGGAACAGGGGATGTACGGCTTCGGCAGGAAAAAGTTTGGCGCCGCACTGGGTATCGCTGAAGCGGGCCTTTACGGCAAAATTGATCAGGGCGGAGACGAAACGGCCGGCCAGGTGCCTGCGTTTGCGGCGGATGATGTGCTGCTTGTCGGCCAGTTGACGGGATCCGAAAACCATCCAGGTACCCGGTCTCTGTAACAGGGTCTCCCGTAATTCCAGTGCAAAATCGGGCGGCGCGGAGAGGTCGGCATCAAAATAGCCCAGGAAGGGAATATCGCCGTGGCGGTTCAGCCAGAGCATCCCGTGGCGTACGGCTTCGGCCTTGCCCCGGTTCTGTTCCAGGTGCAGTACGCGGCAGCGTTCCCGCGAAGTACAGAAGCTTTTCAGCAGATCGGCCGTGCGGTCTGTACTGCCGTCGTCTACAAAACAGAGGAAAAATTGCGGAAAAGTATCCAGGAAATGCCCGAAAGCGGCCATATCCAGCCTGTTTTCTTCGTTGAAACAGGGAATGACCAGACCGATCTCTGCGCTTACTGTTTTTTCCATATCTGCAATATAGGGCTTCCTTCGCGGTAAATACTGTGGTAAAGTACCGGAAATTCTTTCAGATCGTGTGCATCCAGGCGGTGAAAACGCGTAATGGTCATCAGGTAACCGGCATCGGGAATTCCCCCGGCATTTACGGCCCTTTTTTCTTCCGGCTTCAGCAGCAGAAAGGCCGGTACCCTGGCCTGGGTAAAGGACATAATGTGTATCTCAGGCCGCGGATCATGCGCCAGTATGTACTGTATGCCTTCGTAGTAACTGAGGCCCCAGTAATCCATCTCGAACTGCTGAATGCGGTAATTTTCGCGGGAAGGAACGGTTTCGTTGAAGTAGACGTAGTGATACGGAAAAAGGCGAACCAGGGCAAACACAATGCTCAGGGCATAGACGATACCCGCCGTCCGCATAAACAGGCGCAGCTGCGGACGCAGTTTGCGGTCGGCTTCGTACAGGAGCCATACGGCGTTCCACACAAACCCGGGCCACAGGAAATAGAGATGCCGCCAGTCGTCATACAGCACCGATCCCTGCTGCAGCACGATACACAGTACGCCCCAGGAACACAGGGCCTGTATCCACCCGAAGATGAGCAGGGGCGTGTTGTTACGGAAACGTACAGTCCGAAAGAGCAGGAACAGCAGTCCGCCTATGCAAAGCGCAATGCTCAGAACAGGTATGCTGACGCGCATCCAGCCGAGGGCGTAATATACGGGCCTGGCGCCGGCCTTTATATCTTCGCCGAAGAGCCGGGTAGTGCCCTCCCAGGGAAAATGGGCCATGGTATTGTAGGCCAGGGCAAAATTTTTGAACGGAGCCTGCCATAACAGCGGCCAGCCGGCGTAGAGCACAGCGGCGCTAAGCAGCATAAAAACGGGTATCCAGAATAATTTTTTCCACTCGTGTCTGTAAATGGACATAAGTGTAAATGCGATCAGTCCGGCGGTCCAGGTGGCCACACCCATAATGCGTATATTGATCAGAATACCTGTAAGAACGGCAAAGATCAGCCACCACCCGATGCGTATCTTTTCTTCGAAAACAGCCCTGTACAAGGCATACATGCTGAAGATCTGCAGGCAGAGAAAGGGAATATCCTTGGTATTGAAGTAAGAATGCCCCAGGATACGCGGGCACAGCACCAGCAGCAGCATTCCGGCCAGGGCAGCACCCCTGGAGGAGAAGGCCCGCAGGCAGAGGCAATAAAAAACGTAAGCGGCCAGGCAGAAAAGGGCAAATGTGGTATAATGGCGGAAGAGGTAGATCGTACGGCTATCGTCGGGCAGGATGCTCTCTTCGGCACAGACCAGGGCCAGTTCGAATACGGGGCCGTACACGCGGTCCTTCATGCCGAAAAGTGCGGTATCACCTTTTGTGATATAATTGTAATTGGCCCTGCCGATGTGGTGCTGCGCCGGTTCGTCCCAGCTTACCCCGAGGCGCGGGATGCTCAGCGCCCCGCAGCTAAGCAGCAGTACGGTAATGAGCATGCCGGCCAGGTGTTGCCTGGTATAACGCGGCAGCGTATCGTATATCCGGCGGAAGGCTGACATGACATTGCAAAAAAAGCAAAAAGCCGTCAATCTGAACGACTGACGGCTTTAATTATGTCCGTAAAACGGTAAAACCTCTTAGTGTTTGGACAGGTAATCGGCCACACCGCTGTGTGAAGCGCTCATACCTTCTTTACCTTTTTCCCAGTTGGCGGGACAAACTTCACCTTTCTCCTCGAAATACTGAAGAGCGTCTACCATACGCAGGGCTTCTTTTACGTTGCGGCCCAGCGGCAGGTTGTTGATGAGTTCGTGCTGTACAACGCCGTTCTTGTCGATCAGGAACAGACCACGGTAAGCGATCAGTTCGGCCGTAGCGGTCAGGTGACCGGCTTCGTTCCATTCGAAGTCGCCGTTGAGAACGCCGTAGTTGTATGAAATGGTTTTATTGGTATCGGCCACGATCGGGTAAGTAATGCCCTGGATACCGCCTTTGTTCTTCTCGAGCTGTAACCAGCCCCAGTGACTTTGTTCTGTATCGGTAGAGGCAGCTACCACTTCTACGTTGCGTGCTTTAAATTCTTCCAGGTGCTCCTGGAAAGCCCACAGTTCGGTAGGACAAACAAACGTAAAGTCTTTCGGATAGAAGAAGAACAGTACGTATTTTTTACCGATGAACTGGTCCAGTGAGAAATTTTCCACGATCTCTTCGCCGTTTACTACTGCTGCCGCCTTGAACGAGGGAGCTTTTTTACCTACTAATGCCATGTTTTTTGAATTTTTTTTGGTTATTGAACACTGCAAAGGTAATGCACCCCTGCGTTCTCACCAAATTGCCATAGGTTACGGTAATGTAAATATCGAAAAAATCAATTTTGTTTATTTTCGGGCATAGAATACCGAACGTGGCGAAGCGTGCTCCAGCAGGGGACTCAGCGTATAATCGCCCCAGGTCTCCACGATGGTAAAACCGGTTTCTTCCAGCCAGCTGCGCAGCAAAGCCGGTTCCAGCAGTTTTACCTTTTCTTCGAAACGCAGGTCCTTATCGCCGTCGCGTACGCAGATCTCCTTTACCACATGCCCGTCCTGTTCGCTTTTACGGGTACGTATCTGCACATTGCCTTTTTCGGTGTAAGAGGTCTGCTGCAGGTTGCGGCGTACGAAATGCGGGTTCAGGTAATCGAAAATAAAAGTGCCGCCGGGTTTCAGGGCGCGGTAAATTTCCTGCAGTACTTTTTTATTCTCGGCCGGCGTATCAAAGTAACCGAAACTGGTGAACAGGTTCACCACCCATTCGTAACGGTTCTCTTCGTTTGTGGAGCGCATGTCGCGGATAAAGAACTGCGTGCCGGCAGCGGCGTGTTCTCGGGCATAGCGTATGTTCTCGGGCGAGAGGTCGATACCGTCCACCCGAAAGCCTTTTTCGGCAAAATAATTGCTGTGCCGGCCCTTGCCGCAGGCCACGTCCAGCAGCTGAATGCCTGCCGGGGGCTGCAGATGGTCCACAAGCCGGTCGATGAATGCCTGCGCTTCCGAATCATTGCGGTGTGCATACAGGATGTGGTAATACGGGGTATCGAACCAGCTCTCGAACCAGGCTTTTGTGTCTTCCATGCTGCAAAATTGCGTATTATTGTTCACATTTCATCGTTATGCAGTTCTCTTTAAAACGCTCCTTCGCATCGGATAACAACGCGGGTATTCATCCGCAGGTACTTAAGGCCATACAGGAAGCCAATACCGGGCATGCCCGCGGGTACGGTTCAGATCCCTATACCGAAGCCGCCCTGCAGAAATTCAGGGATATTTTCGGGCCGGGAACGGAGACCTTTTTCGTGTTCAACGGCACCGGGGCCAATGTGGTAGGTCTGCAGGCGCTTACACGTTCCTACAACGCCGTTATCTGTACGGAGGCGGCGCACATCAATGAAGACGAGTGCGGCGCACCGGAAAAATTCACGGGCTGTAAACTGATCGATATTCATTGTGCCGATGCCAAACTGAACGTACAGGCCATACAGACCCGCCTGAAACACCGGGGCGACGAGCACCAGGTGCAGCAGCAGGTGATCTCGCTGACCCAGAGTACGGAATTCGGCACGATATATACCCGTGATCAGCTGGCGGCCATCTGCGAGTTTGCTCACGGACACGGTATGTACGTGCATGTGGACGGGGCGCGCATCAGCAATGCGGCCGCTTCACTGGGCATCGGCTTTAAGGAAATGCTGCGCGACACCGGGGTGGACGTGCTCAGTTTCGGCGGTACCAAAAACGGGCTGATGCTGGGTGAAGCCGTGGTATTCCTGAACCCGGAACTGGCTTCGGAAGCGAAATTCATACGGAAACAAAGCATGCAGTTAGCCAGTAAAATGCGTTACCTGTCGGCCCAGTTCCTGGCTTTTTTCGAGGAAGACCTCTGGCTGCGGAATGCCTCGCATGCCAATGCCATGGCCAAGCGCCTGGCCGATAAACTCTCGGCCGTACCGCAACTCGAAATTGTGCAGGCGGTAGAAGCGAACGGCGTGTTCTGTAAAATTCCGCGTGAAATGACCGAGACCCTGCAAAAGGAGTATTTCTTTTACATTTTTGATGAAAAGGACAATGTAGCGCGTTTTATGTGCAGCTGGGACACCCGGGAAGAAGATGTGGACAACTTTGCGGCTTTTGTGGCGCAGGCGCTTGCCTGATCTGTTTATCGCTCGTTGCTGCGGAAGGGACGGAATTTAACGTATTTGATCTTTTTGCCCATCTCGAGCCACATGCGTTCGTAAAAGGTCTGCACGCCGGCCAGCAACTCATCGTCAGGGCGCAGGCCGTAGATGTCGGGACAGGAATCGAGCAGCGGCCAGTGATTCTCCTTTACGGTTTCCAGCGTAAATTCATAGAACATATCGTCGTCGCTCTTCAGGTTGATGCTGCCTTCGGGCGAAAGGAAGGTGCGGTAGCGGTTCACCATCTGTACGCCGGTAAGTCTTTTCTTGATCTTGCTCTCACGCGGCTGCGGATCGGGAAAGGTCACCCAGATCTCGTTCACCAGGTCGCTTTTGTCAAAAAAGTTGGGGATCTGGTCGATGCGGGTACGCAGGAAGGCCACGTTCCGGATGCCTTCGTCCACCGCCGTGCGTGCACCGCGCCAGAAACGCGCGCCTTTGATATCTACGCCGATAAAGTTACGCTCCGGGTAACGTCTGGCCATGGCAATGGTGTATTCACCCTTGCCGCAGCCCAGTTCCAGGGTGATCGGGTTGTCGTTGCCGAAATATTCCTGCCGCCATTTTCCCTTCAGCGGGAAGCCTTCTTCCTTTACTTCGTAAAAATTCGGCTGAAATACATTTTCGAACGTTTCGTTTTGTGCAAAACGGAATAATTTATTCTTTCCCATGGTCAATAAAAACGGGGCCTACAGGCCGGAGATGGTGTCAATGAATATTTCGGATTGTACGGCCTGGAAACCGCTTTTCAGGTTCTGGCTGATGAGGCTGGCGATATCTTCCGGGTCGATGAGCAGTCCCGAGTCTACCGGGCTGCCTTCCCAGGCCTTGGTATATACGCTGGCCGGAAAAATTCCCGTAACCTTTACCCCGCGCGGACGCAGTTCTTCGCCCAGCATCCTGTTCCAGGCACGCAGGGCATGCTTGGCCATGGTGTAGGAAGCGGCCTCGGTGCGTACGTCGCGGCTCAGTATGGAACCGATATTGAAAATATGCCCTTTGTGGGCGGCAATGTCTTTCCAGAGCAGGGCGGTGAGGTTTACGGGCGTAACCAGGTTTATCTGCAGGGATTTGTACAGCTGGTTGTGTTCGTCCAGCACGGAATCTTCCATGTACTGCCCTACGTTGTTGATGAGCACGTGCAGGGCAATTTCCTCGGTGCTGATGAGGGAGGCCAGTTCCACCAGTTTGGTCTGGTCGGTAAGATTGCCGGCGTGTACGTATACCTCGATCTCGGGGTTTATTTCCACCAGTTCTTCGGCACGGCGAAGCAGTTTATCTTCGTTGCGCGCGGCCAATATCAGGTTGTACCCTTCTTCGGCCAGTTTCTGGGCGCAGGCCCAGCCAATACCTTCGGATGCTCCGGTGATCAATGCAAACATGCTGCAAATTTATTCTTAATTTGCGAGCGGCATGAGCAAGGGCGAAAAAATACTGTTTTGTGTACTGAACTGGGGCCTGGGTCATGCCACACGCAGCGAACCGCTGATCCGCCGCCTGCTTTCGGAAGGGAAGGAGGTACACCTGGCCTCGGACGGCAATGCCCTGCTGTACCTGCGGGAACGCTTTCCCGATCTTGTTTTTTATGAGTATCCGTCCTACAATATCCGCTACGGCCGCAGCGGTACCGGCACCGTACTGAAGCTGGCACTGCAGATGTTACCGGCCCTGCGTGTACAAAAACTGGAACAGCAGCTTACCGAGGCACTGTGTAAACAGCAGGGCTTTACGCATGTATACAGCGACGGGCGTTTCGGCGCTTTTTCGCGCAGGGTCCCTTCCGTATACATTACACACCAGTTGTGCCCGGGGACCGGCAGTTCCTTTGTCAATTCCCTGGCGGCGCGTATGCATGCGCGCATCATGAACCGCTTCACGGAAGTATGGGTGCCCGATCATGCAGAAGAGGCACAAAGCCTTGCCGGGGCGCTCAGCCGGCCGAACCGCTGGTTACGGAGTACCGTTATCTATATCGGCCCGCTTTCCCGTTTCGAAAGCATAGAAACGCAGCCCCTCGTATACGATGCACTGGCCGTACTTTCGGGCCCGGAACCGCAACGCAGCCTGCTGGAAGAAAAACTGCTGCAACAGATGGCTGCACTTCCTCAGTATAGTTTCTGTCTGCTGCGCGGTGTAAAAGGATTGCCCGCCCTGCAACCCGCCAATGTATACCTGTACGAAATGGCCGGTCCGGAAGAACTACAGAAGGTCGCGGCCCGCTCCGCCCTGTTCATCTGTCGCAGCGGTTACTCCGGCATTATGGACCTGCATGCCATGGGTATTCGCAAGGCGGTGCTGGTACCGACCCCCGGTCAGGGTGAACAGATGTACCTGGCCCGTTACCTGGACGGAAAAAAGGGCTGGCAGGTAAGAACACAGGAGGAATTCAGCCTGAGGTCCCTGCTGCCGGAAAAGGATGGACGTACGTTTTGAGGGCTTAATCCTCAAAAAATGAAAAATTGTAGAATATTTATGCGTGTTCTGAAACAGATGAACTACGTTTGTATCAATTTAGGAATAATGAAAGTATGGTGAAGAATTCGAAGAGCAGCATCTATTTTTCTCTGGTTGTGACGCTGGCTGTGATTATCGGGGTTTTTATCGGGAAACATATACCTTCTGTACTGCCTGCGGGTAAGAGTACAGGTGTTTTTGCCTCCTCGGGCAGCGGGAAGATCGGGTACCTGCTGCGCATGATCGGGGAAGATTACGTAGACCCGGTGAACCTGGACAGTATCTCGGACATTACGGTGGAAATGCTGCTGAGTAAGCTGGACCCGCATTCCGTGTATATGCCGCCGGTTGACCTGGAAGCATTTAACGAAGATATGGAAGGCCATTTCGATGGCATCGGCATAGAATTTAACGTGATACGCGACACCGTGGTGGTGGTGCATGTGATCTCCGGCGGCCCGGCCTCGCAGGTGGGTATGCGCGACGGAGACCGCATCGTAAAAGTGGAAAAAGAAGTGGTGGCCGGCGTGGGCATGAGCTCGGATTCCGTGGTGAAAAAGCTGCGCGGCAAGAAAGGCACACGCGTGAACGTAACGGTGTATCGTTCCCGGGAAAAAAAATCGGTGGACTTCTCCCTGGTGCGCGGGCCTATCCCCGTGTACAGCGTAGAACAGTCGGTAATGCTCGACAAGAACACCGGTTATATAAAAGTGAACCGTTTTATCGATAATACCCACCGCGATTTTCTGCGGGCCCTGAAAACCCTGAAAGTACAGGGCATGCAGGAACTGCTGCTGGACCTGCGCGGCAACCATGGCGGTTACCTGGACGAGGCGGTGAAAATAGCGGATGAGTTCCTGCCTTCGGGAGACCTGATCACCTATACGGCCGGTACGCACCGCAAACGCGAAAATTATAAGGCGAAGGGCGGCGGTGTTTTCGAAGAGGGACGCCTGGCCATACTGATCGACGAAGAATCGGCCAGCGCCAGCGAGATCCTGGCCGGCGCCATACAGGACCATGACCGCGGCGTGATCGTAGGACGACGTTCATTCGGTAAGGGACTGGTACAGGAAGTGAAAAAACTGCCCGACGGTTCGGCCGTACGTCTTACCGTGGCCCGTTACTTTACACCCAGCGGACGCAGTATTCAGCGGCCGTATAAAGAAGGTGTGGAGGCATATTACCAGGCCTATTACGAGCATCAGTTCAGTGATTCGGATTCCCTGCCGGGCGCCGATACCTTAAAGTATTTTACAGACAAGGGACGTGTGGTCTACGGCGGTGGCGGCATTGCACCGGACATACGCGTAGGCTGGGATACGCTGGGCTACACGGCATTTACGGGCAAACTGTGGCAGGAAAGTGTACTGCTCGATTTTGCCTTTAACTTTGCCGATGCCAACCGAGACGCCAAAAGAGTACCCGCCGGCCTGGACGGACTTATCCTGAATGGTGTGCTGAAAACGGCCCGGGAAAAAAACATTATAACGCCCGTTTTGAGCGCAACGGAAAAGCAGTTCATCCTGCAACGCACCAAAGCGCTTATCGCCCGCAACCTGGACGCCGGTTCCATGTTCACCGGGTACCTGCTGCGCAGCGATCCTGTGGTTTCCAAAGCTCTGCAGGCCTTGCAGTCTTTCTGAATTAATTGGTAACGTACACGATCTGCCCGTTAAAGGACGTCTTATATCCTTTGAGCGGCAGCGAGGCGGGCCCCTGGGCTACCTGTCCGCTTACGGAAATGAACTGGCTGCCGCATTTGCCGCATTCCAGCAGCAGACCGTTCTCGGTAGTACGTCCGGCCACGTCGATCGGATCGTTGGTGCATTGCATATCAAAGGCATACATGTCTTCGTAAGTGGCGCGTACTACGATGAGTCCGCCGTAACCCTCACCGGGCACGATTATGTAACCGCCTACGGCATTGAGCGATGCGTTTTCGGGGGCGCCTATATTAAAGGAACGGTTGATGATCACATTGGGCACGGGGCTAGGGGTATTATCCTCGCAGGAGGCGAAGGCCAGCAGCAGGGTGAATAACGGTAAAACCAGGTATTTTTTACTTAACATAATGTTTTGCCTCTTTTTTAGTTAAATTCATCCGTGGATAAACGAAAGAAAATTTAAGCTAAGGAATGTTAACATTCTATATAACGTACAAAGTTACGCTGTATTTTTCGTTATATCTTTGTAATACTAAAAGATTTTGCATGAAACAGTGGCTGATGATCCTGGCGGGTTTGTGGATAGGTATCGTATACGGGGCGGGGGAGAGCTATGCCCAGAAGGAGGGTGCGGTAAACAAGAGGGAGATCAAAAGACAGCAGAAAGAAACGGCCAAAGCGGCCAAGCGGGCCTATAAATACGGGATCAAGCGGCACATGTCCATCCAGAGCAAAAGCACACGCAAGCGTATGAAGCGCAATGTAAACAACTCGAACCGGGCGGGCTATCGTCCGAACCGTAAAGGATTATAATTTAAGACTTTCTTAATACTTCCCGGGGGCGGCGTCCGCTGCTCCTTTAAAAAGTCCGGCGCAGTTATTCCGGCGACGAATCAGGGCTTATATCCGACAAACATACATTTTTGTCATTGGTAAGCTTGATCAATGTTTCTATTTTTGATATTGAAATAAATGGCTAAGAAAGTAGTCAGCTCTGTTTCGATTAAACGACTGATAAGCAATTATAAACGACGAATACGGTCAAAAAAACGTCAAAAAAGATTCTTAACGGTTTGTTAAAGAAAAGTGATTAACTATTTTTACGCCCTTAAAGTTTAAATTAACGTAAACTGCGCTAAATTTATGATTAAAAGATTACTCATTGCGCTTGTGTGCTTCACTGCCTCTTTCGCCGCTTTTGCTCAGGGCAATACAGGTGATATTGAGGGTGATGTGACAGATCCGAAGGGTCAGCCGGTTGCCTTTGCCAACGTTGTGCTTTACAATGGTTCGGTAAAAGTGGCCGGAGCCAGTACAGATGCGGCAGGTCACTACAAGATCAAAGGTGTTGCCGTTGGTGTGTATACCCTGAAAGTTTCCAACGTAAGTTTTGAAACATCGACCGTTACCAATGTAAAGGTTTCCGGTAACGTTATTTCGTTCCAGAATGTCGGTCTGAAGGAAAAAGGAGCACTTACCGGTGTTATTGTAAGAAGTACTCCTCCGGTTGTTGATAAAGGTAAAACCAGTCAGCAGACCACACTGGACGAAAAGCAGCTGAAACGCCTGCCTTCGCGTGATCTGAACTCTGCGATACAGGTAGCCGAAGGTGCCAACGGTAACGGTGAAACCACTACCCTGCGCGGTTCGCGTGGTGGTCAGCAGGTGATCATCGACGGTGTAAAGGTACGTACCGGTATGAACCTGCCCCTGCAGGCCGTACAGGAGATCACGATCCTCACCGGTGGTATCCCTGCCGATCTCGGTGACGCCACGGGTGGTTACCAGATCGTAAATACCAAAGGTATTGTGCCTGAGTGGTTTGGTAGCGTAGAGGGTAATACTTCACAATATCTCGATGCATACGGACATCACCTGGTAGCCGCTACCGTAGGTGGTCCGATCGCTTATAAAAAGATTGTTGATGCAGAAACCGGCAAAATTACCAAAGAAGCCGTGGGTGGTCTCTTACTTTCTGCGGAAGGTAACTACAAAGTAGATCCCCGTCCTTCCTTTAACGGTTGGTATACCCTGAAACCCGATGTACGCGAGAGCATTATGAATGACCCGTACCGTTTTGTGGACGGTGGTGTTACGCAGAATGCGGCCTACCTGACCCAAGACGATTTCATCCTGAATAAAAGACGCCGTAATGCCCAGCAGCTGAACATCAATATGGTAGCCAAGCTGGACTTCCGTCTGGGTAAGAACAGTATCCTGACCTTTGGTGGTAACGGTTTCTATACACATGGTAAAGACGTTGCAGCCAGCGGCGGCGGCGCCCCGGAATCGGGTCAGACCTTCAACTGGCAGAACTACGGTGTGAACCGTAACTATGGTTATAACGTGTTCGGTCGTTTCACACAGCGTTTCGACAACAACGAAGACGGCAAGAAGAACAGCACCGTGAAGAACGGTTCCCTGACCTTACAGGTGGACTACTCTAAGAACTTCGGTGAGAACTTTGACCAGCGCAACCGTCAGAATATTTTCAACTACGGATATGTAGGAAGTTTTAGCGTTCAGCGTGAGGCTACCTATCTCCGCGGAACAGACGCTACCACGGGCCTGGATGCCTGGTTGCTGAATGGTTACCGCAATGTAATGGTGGACTATACTCCGTCAAACATCAATCCGGAACTGTCTACCTATACCAGCGACGTATATCGTCTGAGTTCTACACCGGCAGGATTCTACGATGACTTCAATAATCTGATCCAGTACCAGGCCCTGCGTAACGGCGACCAGCCTTCAGATATCTATGGTATCTTCAGCGCTCCGGGAGCTTATTACAACAGCATCGGTAAAACCAGCAACAGCCAGTTCCGCGTAGTGGGTAATGGTCAGTTCGATATCAAGAACCACGGTATCAAAGTAGGTTTCGAGTTTGAGCAGCGCCAGGACATGTCTTACGCACTGGCTCCGGGTAGTCTCTGGACACGCGGCCGCCTGCTGGTGAACAACCACCTGTCACAGCTCGACTTCACAAACCCGATGCCTGTATATAATGATATGGGCGTATTTATGGATACCATCCGTTACGATTACCTGTTTGCCGATACCGCACAGGCTTATTTCGATAAATCGCTGCGTACCGCCCTGGGTAAAGACGTAAACGCCAAGGAAATTCTCCAGTTCGACGCTGTAGATCCCTCGCAGCTGAACCTGCAGATGTTCTCTCCGGACGAGCTGCTGAACAATGGTAGCCCCCTGGTAGGCTACTACGGTTATGATGCATACGGTAATAAAGTGCGCGGCGGTACTTCCCTGGAAGACTTCTTCAACGCCAAAAGCGATCAGGGTTATTTCAACCGTCATATTGCACCGTTCCAGCCGGTATATATCGCCGGTTATATTATGGATAAATTCTCATTCCGCGACCTGATCTTCAACGTGGGTGTACGTGTAGACCGTTACGACGCCAACCAGCGCGTACTGAAAGACCCGTACTCCCTGTATGAGACCCGCACCGCCGGTGAGATATCGAATGTACAGCACCCGCAGAACATCGGTAGTGACTACGTGGTGTATGTAAACAGCAACGCGGTGGACGATGCCAACAAACAGGTTTTGGGTTACCGTTCCGGCGACCGCTGGTTCAATGCCCAGGGTGCCGAGATCAACGACCCGACCGTACTGCGCGGCAACAACCTGGTACCGCAGCCCTGGCTGGTGAATTCCGGCGAGAGCGTAGGCAGCGGTAACTTTAACGTAGCCGGTTCTTTCAAAGACTACAAACCGCAGGTGAACGTACAGCCCCGTATCGCATTCTCGTTCCCGATCAGTGACCGTTCTATCTTCATGGCTCACTACGACGTGCTGATCCAGCGCCCGACAGCCGGTCTGAACCGTCTCGATCCGTTCAACTACTTCTACTGGGCGAACCCCACGTATAACAGCGCAAGCCGTATCTTCAACAACCCGGACCTGCGCCCTGAGAAAACCATCGATTACTCACTGGGCTTCCAGCAGGCAGTAGGTGAGTTCTCCGCCCTGAAGATCACAGCATACTACCGTGAGGTACGCGACCAGATACAGGTATCCCGTATCAGCGAAGCGTATCCGGCCACATACTTTACGTATAAGAACATCGACTTCGGTACCACCAAAGGTATCACCCTGTCGTATAATCGTATACGTAACAAAAACCTCGGTTTCAACGCTTCGTATACGATGCAGTTTGCCGAAGGTACCGGTGCCAACACCACTTCCTCTTTCAACCTGGTTAGCCAGGGTCAGCCGAACCTGAGAATTCTGCAGCCTCTGAGCCTTGACCAGCGTCACTTCTTCAACGTATTCTTCGACTTTGGTTTCAACGAAGGCGAAGGTCCCACCATCAAACGTAAAGGTGGTAAGACCGGTGTAAACGGTAAAGCATTTACCGCTCCGCTCGAGAATGCCGGTTTCTCACTGACATTTACCGGTGGTTCGGGTTTACCGTTCAGCCGCAGCCAGCAGGTTGCCTCTACCGTGGCCAGCACACCGTTCGGTGTACAGCCGCTGCAGGGTTCCATCAACGGTTCACGTCTGCCCTGGCAGTTCAACATCGACCTGCGCGTATACAAACAGTTCACCTTTAAATACGGTGGCAAGAAAGTGGAAGGCAAAAAAGACCTGGCTACACGCAGAAACGGTAACGTAGAGATCTACCTGCTGGTGAACAACCTGTTCAACTTCAAGAACGTGATCGGAGTATACCGCTTTACGGGTAACGCCAACGACGATGGATTCCTGACCAGCGAGCAGACACAGACCTACCTCGCGTCTATTTTCCCGAGTCCGGCTTCCTTCCGCGATATGTACGGCATGGCTGTGAACAGTCCGTATAACTTCTCACAACCGCGTCGTATCCGCTTGGGTGCTACATTGAACTTCTAAATAAGTAATCAGGACAGCAATTAAAATATTATGTATATGAAAAGGTCTCTATTTTCGCTAATTCTCACTGCTCTCATGGCCTTAGGCCTGTGGCAGGAGGCCGGTGCTGCCAAGTTTGTCGGCGCAAAAAGCGACAAATCCGGTCAGGCAGATAAGAGCTTATCAGCGGGTTGTGCCAACCCGCAGGCATCAGCTGTATTGGATCTTAACAACGTACGCACCACCATCTGGTCCGGCGGCGATATGTGGTGGGATCTGAAACAGGTGGCCAAATACCAGATCCCTAAAGACGGAAACACGGCGCACGCCCTCTATGTAGGTACCCTGTGGATCGGTGGTACCGATATAAACGGTCAGCTGAAGATCGCTGCCCAGCGTTACCGTGCCAATGGTCCCGACTTTTATACAGGCCCGCTGAACCGCAGCGGTTCCAACCAGGGTGAAGTAGATGCGGCTACCTGTAAAGAGTATGACCGTATCTGGAAAATTACCCGTGCCCAGGTGCAGTTACACAACCTGTGTATGAACGTAAACCCTTCAGATGCTCTCTGCGAAAATTACCAGATACCCCCGGACATCCTGGAATGGCCTGCTTTCGAACAGCATCCGAATGACCCGGTTCTTTCCGGAGGTCTGCCTTCCATTCAGTTCATCCACGCTCCTTTCATCGACGTGGATAACAGCGGCGACTATAACGCGGCTGCCGGTGACTACCCGGGCTATGACCTGTTCAACCAGATCGACTGTTCCAAAGACCGTACGCCTTTCCTGTACGGCGATATGACCCTGTACTGGATCTTCAATGACAAAGGAAGCACCCACTATGAGACCGGTGTGACCGTTGCCAATACCATCGGTATGGAAGTACGCGCCCAGGCATTCGCTTTCGCTACCAACGACGAGATCAACAACATGACCTTCTATAACTACGAGCTCATCAACCGTGGTACTTCCGAACTGTTCAACTGCTACTTCGGTGTAAATACCGATGCTGACCTTGGTTGCGGTTTCGACGACTATGCCGGTTGCGACGTAACACGTGGTTTCGGTTATGTATACAACTCTGACCCCAACGACGCTACCTGCGGAACTTCGATCGGTTACGGCGTGAACCCGCCGGCGATCGGTATCGACTTCTTCGAAGGCCCCTACCAGGACCCCAACCTGTACGACGATTCACTGGTCGTAGGTGATGTAAATACCTACCTGGCCATTAACGGTGTAGGTTATGGTGACGGCTTCGTAGACAATGAGCGTATCGGTATGCGCCGCTTCCTGTACTATAAAAACGAACTTTCCGGTGTACAGAACGACCCGGACCAGGGTATCCAGTATTACAACTACCTGCGTGGTTTCTGGACAAACGGTGTACGTATGACCTTCGGTGCCTACGGTTACCCCGATGCTGCCCAGTGCGGTTATTCAAATACAGCTTCCGACTTCATGTTCCCCGGCGATTCTGACCCTATGCACTGGGGTACAGGCGGCCAGAACATGGGTTACGAATGGAGAATGGAATCTCCGGGACCGGGTTGTGCCGCCCTGGCTGCTGCCGACTTCCGTTTCGTACAGTCTGCCGGTCCGTTCAGACTGCGTGCAGGTGCTGTGAACGATATCACTACCGGAGCCGTATGGGCCCGTTCTTTCTCCGGTAACCCTTTCGAATCGGTTCAGCTGGTTCGTAAAGCGGACGACAAGGCCCAGTCACTCTTCGAAAACTGTTTCCGTGTACTGGATGGTCCGGACGCTCCGAACGTAACCGTTCAGGAAATGGACCGCGAGCTGATCCTGTACTGGACCAACAGCATCCTTTCGAACAACAAGAAAAACGATTACTCTGAGCTGGATTACTCTATCGTAGATACATCCCTCACAGCGGAGCAGAAAACCTATAAATTTGAAGGTTACCTTGTATACCAGGTGAAAGACGCCTCCGTAACGGCTGAAAACCGTCACGACCTGTCTAAAGCCCAGCTGATCGCCCAGTGCGATATCCGCAACTTCGACGCTACCGGCCAGCCGATCACCACACTGATCAACTACAACGTTGACCAGGAACTGGGTCTGACCGTTCCGCAGGTTGAGGTTACCGGTTCCAACACAGGTATCTTCCAGTCACTGCGTATTACCGAGGACGCTTTTGCAACCGGTTCGGACAAACGCCTGGTGAACCACAAGCGTTACTACTTTATGGTACTGGCCTACGGCTTTAACCGTTACAAAAAATACGGCCCGGAAGGTGGTCAGATGACCGGCCAGACACGCGAGTTCATCGCCGGCCGTAAATCAGCTACCGGTAGTATCCAGGTATATTCTGCCATTCCGCACATTTCTGCTCCCGAAACCAACGGTACCATCGTAAATTCTGTTTACGGCGATACTCCGGAGATCACCCGTATCGAAGGTCAGGGTAACGGCGGTAACGAACTGGAACTGACCGAGCAGTCTGAACTCGAGATCGTGGCTTCTCCGTATACTGCACAAAAGATTACATACAAACGCGGCGGTGGTCCTGCCCGTATTAAAGTGGTTGACCCGCTTGCTATCGAAAAAGGTACTTACCTGCTGAAATTCGACGTTCCTTCTACTTCTGCTGATGGCGCCACACTTCCGCGCCTGATCTCCAACCAGTCGAGATGGACCCTGCTGGATAAAGCCACCATGGATACCGTTGCCGTATCCGATACAAGCATTGCCTTCCTGAGCGAGCAGTTGGTATTTAACCGCAACACCGGTAAATTCCTGGGCTTGTCCATCTCTATACGTCAGACCGCTAACCCGGGTAACGACGTGGAAGAGAACAACGGTGTACTGGGTGCCGGTATCACAGCGGTTACCAGCAACGCTTCGAACTTCTACATCGGCTTCCTGCCCGATGCCGACGGTTCAAGCTTTATGAACTGGATCCTTTCCGGTACCAGCGATGCCACACAGGCCGGCGGATTGGGTGACTTCCCGTTTGATAAGAGCCAGTCTTTCGAGCGCCTGTCCTTAGGCGGCGGCGGAGCCATGGCACCGTATAACCTCTCTTCTTACGGAGTGAACGGTCCTTCTTACAAATCACCTACCGTACCTTTCAACCGTCTGAATGACCTTGCTTCCGTTGATATTGTACTGACTGCCGATAAAACAAAATGGACACGCGTACCTGTACTGGAGGCCGATTCTTCTGCCTGCAACAATACAGACCGTTCTTATGCGCACCCCGACCTGGCCGCACGTTGTGCTTCCAAACTGGACCTGCGCCGCAGTCCTTCCGTTGACAAAAACGGCCGTTATGCTACCAATGACGGTACGATTACCGGTTCACTGATCACTTCGAACTCGAACAACGAGGAAGATGCGAACTACATCAGCAACTATGGTATGGGCTGGTTCCCGGGTTATGCCATCAACGTGGAGACCGGTGAACGTCTGAACATGGCCTTTGCCGAAGCTTCGAACCTGCCGTACGCCAACGGACGCGACATGCTGTTCAACCCGCTGGCAGTGGACATCCGTAACATCAATACCGACTTCAGCGCGATCGTGAACGAATTCGGTGATGCCATCCTGGGTGGTAAACACTTCCTGTACGTATTCGGTGCCAATGGTGCCGTACCGGGTCTGAACACCTATCCGCCGACCCCGCGCTACGATGCCGGTCAGTTTGCCATGAGCTTCCTGAAAAAACTGGACGATGTGGGCAGCGGCGGTTATACGCAGAGCACCTACAACACCGATAAGGGTAAAGTATTCCGTTCGGCCATGTGGACCGGTATCCCGCTTACCGTAAAAGGTACGCAGTGGCTGGCACAGGATATCCGTATCCGTTTACGTGTGAGCAAACCGTACGCTCAGTTCCTGAACTATGCGAACGATCCGACTCCGGGCGCCATCAACAACGATTATCCGCTGTATGAGTTCAGCCTCGATGATCTGGCCCCGACCACAGGCGACCGCAACACGGCCAGCGCTGTACTGGATATCATCAACGTTGTTCCGAACCCGTACTATGCATACTCTGCCTACGAAACGAACAAACTGGACAACCGTATCAAGGTAACCAACCTGCCGCCTACATGTACGGTTACGATCTACAATACAGCAGGTTCACTGATACGCCGTTACACGAAAGATGATAACAGCATTACCTCGCTCGACTGGGATCTGAAAAACTCTGCCAACGTTCCTGTAGCCAGTGGTATCTATATCATTCACGTGAACGTACCGGGTGTGGGTTCCAAAATACTGAAATGGTTTGGCGTAATGCGTCCTACCGACGTATCAAACTTCTAATCTAACAGGAACCGATTTAAAGAAGTATAGAATATGAAACACGTTATAAAATCTGTAATCATTGTAATGGCTCTTCTTATTACCGGCAGCTCGTATGCCGGTAATAAGGACCGTGCCGGTCAGGCGGGAGCAACACACCTGCTTATTAACCCCTGGGCACGCAGCAGTGGCTGGGGCGGAGCAGGAAGCGCCAACGAACAGGGTATCGAAGGTACCTTTATGAACGTAGCGGGCCTGGCCTTTACCAAAGGTACACAGCTGGTGTTTGCACACACACGCTGGCTGGAAGGCACCAATATCTCGATCAATGCGGCCGGTCTTGCCCAGAACCTGGGTAAAACCCGCGGTGTGATCGGACTGTCGGTAACCGCTATGAGCTTCGGCGATGTCCCGGTAACGACCGTAGATAAACCCGAAGGTACCGGAGCCACGTATTCACCCCGTTTTCTGAACATCGGGCTGTCGTACGCCAAATCGTTCTCGAAAAAGATCCATGGTGGTATAAACGTAAAGATCATCAACGAAGCCATCGGTAACGTTTCTGCCAACGGTGTGGCCATCGACGCGGGCGTACAGTATACCGCCTCGATCGGTAAAAAGGCCAATGCCGATGAGTTCAGCAACCTGATCTTCGGTATCGCCCTCAAGAACATCGGCCCTAAAATGCGCTACATCGGCGATGGTCTCGACCAGACCGTGACCCTGCCCAACGGCGCACAGCTTACAGCCGGTCAGAAAAGCGTTTCTTTCGAAATGCCTGCCCTGATGAACCTGGGAGCGATGTACCGTTTCCGTTTCAAAGGCGGTGAGCACAAACTGATAACCGCATTCAACTTTACCACCAACTCCTTTACCAAGGACCAGTTCATCCTGGGTCTGGAGTATAACTGGAAAGACATTATCATGCTGCGTGGTGGTTATACCTTCGAGAACGGCGTGTTCAGCGGTAACCGCGACGCCCTCAATACAAACCTTACCAATGCATTTACGGGTCCTTCGGCCGGTTTCTCTGCCGATATTCCGCTGGGTAAAACAAACTCTGAGAAGAAGATCAAGCCCCGTTTCGGTCTTGACTATTCATTCAGAGCGACTTATGCCTTCCGTGGAGTACATACTTTCGGTGCCCGCTTAAACTTGTGATATAGGAATAAAACATTTACTATCTTTGTATTTATTATGGAACAAAAGGCTCAAAAGGCCTTTTGTTTTCTTTTTATATTTAACGAACACAACATTTTGTTATGAGTAAGATCAATTATCTGACAAAAGACGGATTGGCTAAATTAACGGATAAGCTGAACAACCTGATCCAGGTTGAACGTCCCCGTATCTCACAGCAGATCGCGGAAGCCCGCGAAAAGGGCGACCTCTCGGAAAACGCCGAATACGATGCTGCCAAAGATGCCCAGGGCCTCCTGGAGCTCGAGATCAGCAAACTCCAGGAAGTGATCCGGAACAGTCGTGTGATTGAAGCATCGGACATTGAGAGCGATAAAGTTTACCTCCTTTCCAAAGTGCGCATCCGCAACCTGGCTACCAAAGCCGAAATGGAATACACCCTGGTATCGGAGAACGAAGCCGACCTGAAAAAAGGAAAGATCTCCGTGGATTCACCCATCGCCAAAGGCATACTGGGTAAAACCAAAGGCGAACAGGTGGAAATTACCGTGCCTTCCGGTATCATGAAATTCGAAATCGTGGAAATCAGCAGATAGGCATGGCAACTCTGTTCACCAAAATAATCAACAGGGACATCCCCGGGTATATCGTGGCCGAGAATGCCGATTTTATCGCGTTTCTCGACGTTTTTCCGCTGGTGATGGGTCATACCCTGGTCGTGCCGAAAAAAGAGACCGATTACATCTTCGATATGGACGATGCCGGACTCGCCGAACTGATGATCTTTTCGAAGAAAGTGGCCAAAGCGCTGCGTTCCGTAGTTCCCTGCGAGCGCATCGGCGTATCCGTGATCGGGCTCGAAGTACCCCACACGCACATACACCTGGTGCCTATACACACCGTGCAGGACATTAATTTTTCAAAACCGAAACTTTCGCCCGAAAAGGCCGAAATGATCGAATTGACCGGGAAGATCAAAGCTGCCTTCGAGGCTTTATAGCGCTGGTTTACTTTATACGGTCAGGATTTTGTTTTAAAAAGGCTTCCCATCCGGAGAGGCCTTTTTTTATGTCCCCGTGCCGGTTCTGCAGGGCATGGCAGATGGCTACCGAAAGTCCGTCCGTGGCGTCGAGGTGCTTTACCTCGAAGGGTGGCGTCTGCAATATGTGCGCGCACATGGCCGCGATCTGTTCTTTGGAGGCCGAACCGGTGCCGGCCACCGACTGTTTTACCTTGCGCGGCGAATATTCCACCACGGGCAGGTCCCGGCTCAGTGCGGCGGCAATGGCAACGCCCTGTGCGCGTCCCAGTTTAAGCATGGATTGTACGTTATTGCCGAAGAACGGGGCTTCGATGGCAAACTCATGGGGCGTATACAGCTCGATCAGGCGTATGGTCTCGGCAAAAATGTACTTCAGTTTCTCGAAATGATCGTCCGTTCGGCCCTGCTTTACCACACCCAGGTCTACCAGGTTCAGCTTACTGCCGTTGACGCGTATGATGCCGAATCCCATGATGTTCGATCCCGGGTCGATGCCCATGATTACTCTTTCTGTTGCCATGCCGGGTAAAGGTACGGCTCATTTCTCAATTGACGAAAAAAGCGCACATTTGCAGTATGGGGCTGTTCTGGATCTTTTGCGCATTGCTGGCGGCGCTTCCGCTGCTTCACTTCCTGAAAGTGCTGGCCGCGTTTTTCCGCGATAAAGGCCCCGTCTCCGCAAGCGGACTGCCCTGTACCGTTATTGTACCCTTCCGCAACGAGGAAGGGCGCCTGGAACGCCTGCTGCATTCCCTGGAAGTATTCCGGGGCACGGGCGCCGAAATTCTTTTTGTGAACGACCATTCCACAGACGCTTCCTGTGAACGTATACGCCTTTTCAGCCGGGAGAACCCGGAACTGAACGTACAGCTGCTCCAGCTGCCTGCGGAACAGAAGGGCAAAAAGGCCGCCATGAAACTGGGCGCCGCACAGGCCCGCAACGAAGTGCTGTATTTCTGCGATGCGGATACGCAGCTTTCGCTTTCTTTTGCCCGCAGGGCCGCAGACTTTATCGGGCAGGGCGGGGGACACCTTTTGCAGGGCATTCCGCGTTACCGGCCTTACCGCTTTTTTATAGGAGACTGGGCCGCTACGGAATTTATGGCCCTGGTATACATCGGCGTGTATTTCTGGCGCCTGCGCGTGCCTTTCCTGAATAATGCGGCCGTTATGGCCACGGACCGTACCACTTTCCTGGAAGCCGACCTGAACGTATTCCGTTTCCCGGGCGGCGATGACATATTCCTGCTGCAGCATGTAAGCCGTACCTATGGTATAGATGCCATAAAATTCGTGCCCGAGATCGTGGATACCGAAGGCCCTGCCGGCTGGACGGAGTACATTTCGCAACGGGTACGCTGGGCCTCCAAGACCACGGTCCTGAAACGCAGCGCGCTGCTGCCGCTGGGCATTTACCTGCTGCTGAGCCAGTACCTCTGGCTGTGTTTTCTGCCGGACCTGTGGACCTGGAGCCTGGTCCTGCTGGGCGCCAAAGTGCTCACGGAAAGTATCCTGCTCTGCTTCCTGGCCCGCCGCAGCGGAATGCGGGGACTGTATCTCTTTATGCCGCTGTACAGCCTGCTGCTGCCTCTGTTCTTCCCGGTGTCGGCGCTGTTTTCCGTACTTTCGGTATATCGCTGGAAGGGTAGGGTATACGATCCCTGAGCCCTGTATTTTATTGCCGTTTGAACCGTAATTATTACGACCTTTGCGCTATGATCTCCACACGTACGATAGAAAGCATACGCGCTGATTTTCCCCTGCTGCAGCGCACGCAGGGAAAAAATCCCTACATATATTTCGATAATGCGGCCACCACTCAGAAACCCCGCTCCGTACTGGATGCGGCCCGTGTGTATTATGAAACGCTGAACAGCAACGTGCACCGCGGCGTGCATATGCTGAGTCAGCAGGCTACGGATGCGTTCGAGGAATCGCGCCGGGTGATCCAACGTTTTATCCATGCAAAGGAAGACCGCGAGGTGATTTTTACCAAAGGCACCACGAACGGCATTAACATTGTGGCGCATGGTTTTTCAAGAGCCATTCTGAAACCGGGCGACGAAGTGCTGATCAGCGGCATGGAACACCACAGCAATATTGTGCCCTGGCAGATGGCCTGTGAATATACAGGCGCTGTACTGAAGGTGATACCCCTGAACGACCGCGGCGAAATTATCTACGAAGAATTCCTGAAACTGCTTACGCCCCGCGTAAAGATACTGGCCGTGGTGCAGGTGTCCAATGCCCTGGGAACGGTAAACCCCGTAAAAGAAATGATCGCCGATGCCCACCGCCTGGGTATTCCCGTGCTGGTGGACGGCGCCCAGAGTACGCAGCACCTGCGGGTGGACGTACAGGACCTGGATGCGGACTTTTTCGTATTCTCCGGGCACAAGGTATTTGCGGCAACCGGTTTTGGTATACTGTACGGCAGGGCCGAATGGCTCGATAAACTGCCTCCCTACGAAGGCGGCGGCGAAATGATCAAAGAAGTCACCTTCGAAAAGACCACCTATAACGAGCTGCCCTTTAAATTTGAAGCGGGTACCCCGCATATCGAGGGCGCACTGTCCCTGGCCGAGGCCATCCGCTATATTGAGGGCCTGGGCATCGACTTTATTGCCGCCCGGGAAACGGAACTGCTGAGTTACGCCACGGAATCCCTGGCACAGATCCCGGAAGTGATACCCGTGGGCACGGCTGCACATAAGGCGTCGGTACTTTCGTTCAATATACGCAATGCACATCACCTGGATGTAGGCACCCTGCTCGATAAACAGGGCATCGCGGTACGTACCGGTCACCACTGCGCGCAGCCGCTGATGCAGCGTTTCGGCATACCGGGTACGGTGCGGGCGTCGTTCGCTTTTTACAATACCACCGCCGAGATCGATGCATTCCACCAGGCATTGGTACGCAGTATCGGCATGTTGGTCTAATTTTCAGGCCGGAATATTCGCTTATATGAAAAGTGAATATTAAATTTGAATTAAATGAACATCAATTAATTCAAAAGCACCATGAAAAAAACTTTTACGCTGCTCGCTGCCCTTGCAGCCACCTGGGCTACGGCCTGGTCACAGGATTGCACGGGAGGCCGTTATTATACCGAAATTTTTACCACGCTCGATTCTGCCTTTAACGTAACCTATGGACAGGCCCCGGGCGGACAGTCGCTGGAGTTTGACGTATGGTCGCCCGCCGCGGATGCCGAAACGGACCGCCCGGTGATCATCCTGGCACACGGCGGAAGTTTTGTGGCCGGGAACAAGGAAGATATCACCATCCGTGCGCTCTGCCGTCACTATGCACGCATGGGCTACGTAGCCATTTCGATGGAATACCGCCTGCTGCAGTTTGCCGAGATCGCCGCTTCCACCGACCTGGAGGCCACTTTCCTGAACCACGTGTACAAATCCGTGCATGACCAGATGGCCCTCATCCGCTTCCTGCGCAGATCGGTAGCGGAGAACGGCGACCCGTATAAAATAAACCCGGACCTCATCATCGTGGGTGGCATCAGTGCCGGTTCCATCCTGTCGATGCATACGGCCTATATGGATTCACCCGCTAAACTGCCTGCGGCCATCGATCAGAACGGCGACGGCGGATTTTACGGTTCCAGCGGTAACCCGGGCTTTTCTTCCGTGCCCCAGGCCGTTATCAACTACTGCGGCGCCCTGAAAGATTCTTTCCTGCTCGAAACGGGCGATCAGCCTTTTGTGAGCGTACACGGTACCGCCGATGACGTGGTGCCTTACGGTACCGATTTTGCCGAGCCTTTCCCCGGTATGCCCATTACCGAGATCAGCGGCAGCGGCACCCTCCATATACGTGCTCTGAACGTAGGCATCGATAACCCGCTGCTTACCTATCCGGGCCGCGGACACTGCGAGTTCTGGACCAGTGCCGCCCAGACGGATTCCACCACACAGATCGTAGACGATTTCCTGGAAGACCAGCTCTGCGTAAAACACCTGTACGAAGCCGCAAATCCCGGTCAGCTTTTCATCAGCCTGTACCCGAACCCGGCCGACGGAAGCGTATTCCTGGACCTGCCCGATAACAAAAGCGGCATGCAGGTAATGATCGTGAACGCCCTGGGCGCCGTGGTGTACAACAACGAAGTACAGGCCGGCCAGTACATGCTGCAGCTGAACGAGACCGCCCGTTTTGCGTCCGGTATCTACTGGATCAAAGTGAGCGGCAACGGTAAATCGGCCAGCAAAAAACTGATCGTACAACACTGACAGATCACACATATTTGATGTAAAAGGCGGCGCGTGTCGCCTTTTTTTATTGAAAAAACAGCGCTTTTTGTGTATTTTCGGGGCAGAAAACAGAACGTATGAGCAGCACCCTGTATGTGTACAACAGTTACACCGGTCAGAAAGAAAAGTTTGAGGCGCTTACGCCGCCTTTTGTAGGATTGTATGTGTGCGGTCCTACCGTGTACAGTGACGTGCATCTCGGTAACTGCCGCACCTTTCTTACCTTCGACCTGCTGTACCGCTATCTCCGCTTCCTGGGCTACAAAGTGCGCTATGTACGCAATATTACCGACGCCGGCCACCTGGAGAACGATGCCGACGAAGGGGAGGACAAGATCGCCAAAAAGGCCCGGCTCGAAAAGCTGGAGCCGATGGAGATCGTGCAGCGCTACACCGTGGGTTTCCGCAATGTGATGCGCCTGCTCAATGCCCTGCCGCCCAGTATTGAACCTACGGCCACGGGCCATATCGTGGAGCAGATCGAAATGGTGAAGCAGATACTCGCTACCGGGCTGGCTTACGAAGTGAACGGTTCTGTGTATTTCGACGTAGAAAAGTACCACGAAAAATATAAGAACTACGGTAAACTTTCCGGGCGTATCGTAGAAGAACTCATTGCGGGTGCCGGTAACGAAAAACGTACCCTGGAAGGCCAGGACGAAAAACGGAACCCGGCCGATTTTGCCATCTGGAAAAAAGCTTCGCCGAATCACATTATGCGCTGGGTATCTCCCTGGGGCGAAGGTTTTCCCGGCTGGCACCTGGAATGTTCCGTAATGAGCACCAAATACCTGGGCGAAGAATTTGACATCCACGGCGGCGGAATGGACCTGAAATTTCCGCACCACGAGGCCGAAATAGCCCAGAACAACGCCTGCTGCTCCAAAGGCGGCGCACGTTACTGGATGCACGGCAACATGCTTACGGTGAACGGCAAACGCATGGGCAAGAGCGAAGGCAATGCCTTTTTGCCCGAACAGCTTTTTGCCGGCGATCACCCGCTGCTGGAACAGCCCTATAGTCCGATGACGGTGCGCTTTTTCATGCTGCAGGCGCATTACCGCAGTACGCTCGATTTTACCAATGCGGGGCTGCAGGCCGCCGAAAAAGGTTACAAACGCCTGATGAGCGCGCTGAACCTGCTGCCGGGCCTGAAAAGCGGCAACAGTTCCGATTTTGACTGGGATGCGTTCCGGGCCGATGTGCTGGCCGCCATGGACGATGATCTGAACAGTCCCGTGGCCCTGGCGCATATCTTCGAAGCCGTGAAACGCATCAATTCAGTACACGAACAAAAAGAACAGATCAGTGCGGCGCACCTCGAAATGATACAGCAATGGCTGCCCGATTTTGTACAGAACGTATTCGGACTGCTCAACGAAGAAGAACAACAGGGCAATGAACAGGCCCGCCTGCTCGACAGCGCCATGCAGCTGATCATCGACCTGCGCGCAGAGGCCCGTCTCCGCAAGGATTTCGGTACCTCGGACCTGATCCGCGACCGCCTCATCGGCAGCGGCATACAGCTGAAAGACGGGAAAGAAGGCACCACCTGGGAAAAGAACGATTGAACATGAAAAAAATATATTACACGGGTTTACTGGGACTGGCGCTGCTGAGCGCCTGCGGTCCCAAAAAGCCTAAAGAAACGCCCGATAAACCGGTGGTGCAGGAAGTACCGCATAAACAGGCGCCCGGCTTTAACGCCGATTCGGCCTACTATTTTGTAGAAAAACAGGTGAGCTTCGGCCCGCGTATCCCCAATACGGCCGCACACGACAAATGTGCCGACTGGCTGCTGAAGGAACTGGCCCGATATGCCGACAGTACCTATGTACAGGCTGCTACCCTGCGCACATGGGACGGCAAGGACCTGGAATCGAAAAATATACACGCGTATTTCGGGCCGCAGCATGCCCGCCGCGTTATGTTATCGGCCCACTGGGACACACGTCCCTTCAGTGATGAAGACCCGGCCACACCTTCCAAGACCTTCGACGGTGCCGACGACGGGGGCAGCGGCGTGGGCGTACTCCTGGAAATAGCCCGTGTGCTGAAGTCCAGCCCCCTGCAGAACATCGGTGTGGACATCGTACTGTTCGACTCCGAGGACTGGGGCAATCCTACGATGAACGATTCGTACTGCCTCGGTTCACAGCACTGGGCACGCAATTTCCCCGGCAAATACAAGCCTTATTTCGCCATCAACCTCGATATGGTGGGAGCCGCAGGCGCCCGTTTCTGCCGCGAAGGGTTCAGCACGCAATACGCCGCCGCCTATGTGAACAAGGTCTGGAATGCCGCCGCGCGTACGGGATATTCGTCCTATTTCCTCATGGAAGACGTTCCGGGAGTGCTCGACGATCATTACTACGTATCCACGCTGTCGGGCATTCCGGCCATCGACATTATAAACTATAGCCGTTTCAACGGTTCCCAGGGCGGCTTTGGCGCACACTGGCATACCCAGAACGATAATATGAAAATTATCGATAAAAATACACTGCATGCCGTTGGCACTGTGGTGCTTGATGTGTTATACAACGAATAAATACCCGCAGAAAACAATAAATTAATTTAGCGTTTTGGCTCAATATTTGTATTTTGTCCTGTAAAAAGGAAGCAAACTATTAAAACACTATGAAACACGTTTTAGTCCCTGTACTCGGATTATTTCTCTCTCTGAACATACTTGCCCAGAACCCGGGCGACCCGCTGCCGGGATACGCCGTGACCGTAGATGGCGATACCATAAAAGGCAACCTGGTGGTGATGAAAAAGAACGGTAATTTCCGTACCAGTTTCCAGATGCGCTTCGAAGATGAAAGCACGCGTACCTTTGCGCCCAAGAAGACAAAATATGTAAAGGCCGGCGAAATGGAATTCGACGCTTTTGCCATACCGGGAAATACCGAGGGCGATTACGGCTTTTTCTACCGCAAGGCCTCCGGTAAAGTGACCATGTACGAATACCAGTACGAGATCTATGCCATGAACCAGACCCGCTGGATCAGCGAGTTTTACATAAAGGACGATAAAGGCGAACTGCTGGCACTGACCAAAATGAACTACAAGAAAAAACTCGGCGAAGTACTGTCGGCCCAGCCGGCCCTGGTACAAAAGCTGGAAGGCACCAAGCTCGAAGAAGCGTACAAGGTGGTGGAAGAGTACAACGAAACAACAAAATAAAAAGAGAAGGGGACCGGAAGTCCCCTTTTTTTATAAGTATATGCGATTGTGCGGGTAACGTACGCTCCGCACTTTTTCTACCATATCGTGCAGGGTGCTGCGGAACTGTTCAAAGTTTTCCTTTTCCGTAGCCGAAATAAAGATACAGGGCGAATTTTCCTTACCCATGTACGAGGCTTTGAGCTCTTCGAGCGGTTTGCGTTCAAATTCGCCGTCCAGTTCCCATTCGGGCAACTCTTCCAGTTTTTTATAGGCGTCTACCTTGTTGAACACCAGCAGGGTGGGTTTATTCAGCGCCCCGATCTCTTCCAGGGTCTTTTTTACCACGGCGATATGATCTTCGAAGTTCGGGTGCGAAATATCCACCACATGCAGCAGGATATCGGCCTCCCGGGTCTCGTCCAGGGTCGATTTGAAACTTTCTACCAGCTGCGTGGGCAGTTTACGTATAAAACCCACCGTGTCCGAAAGCAGGAAAGGCAGGTTATCGATGGTTACCTTGCGTACGGTGGTGTCCAGCGTGGCAAACAGTTTGTTCTCGGCAAAAACTTCGGCTTTGGCCAGGCTGTTCATCAGGGTACTTTTGCCCACATTGGTATAGCCTACCAGGGCTACGCGTACCAGCTCGCCGCGGTTCTTGCGCTGGGTGGCCATTACTTTATCGATGTCTTTCAGCTTGGCACGCAGGATGGCAATTTTGTTCTTGATGGCCCGGCGGTCACTCTCCATCTGCGATTCCCCCGGACCGCGCATCCCGATACCGCCTTTCTGGCGTTCCAGGTGCGTCCACATGCGGGTAAGGCGGGGCAGCAGGTATTGCAGCTGCGCCAGTTCTACCTGGGTTTTGGCGTGTGCCGTCTGGGCGCGTTGTGCAAAAATATCCAGGATCAGGGTGGTGCGGTCCACCACTTTTACTTCCTTGTCCTTGAATTCATTTTCCAGGTTCTTTACCTGTGCCGGGCTCAGTTCATCGTCGAACACTACGATATCGCAGTCTTCGGCAAAAACATAGGTCTTTATCTCTTCCAGCTTACCTTCGCCTACAAAAGTGGCCGGATGCGGCTTATGTGTTTTCTGGAAAAAACGTTTCACTACGTTTCCCCCGGCGGTATTCACCAGGAATTCCAGTTCGTCCATGTATTCCATGAGCTTTACTTCGGGTTGCGAAGGAAGCACCAGGCCTACTAGGACGGCTTTTTCTATCGTTCTCTTTTTGAATTCTATCATCTATAAAACCTTACTTGCGCAGGCTTTCGGCATATACGGCCAGCTCATCGATCTGCTGTGCCGAGAACTTATCTTTGAAGCCGGGCATCATGCCCTTACCTCCGCTGATAATAGCCACGACCTCATCTTTGGAAAGCACCGATCTGGTAAGGTCTTTGGCGCCGCCCATCATCAGGTTGCCCGATCTGCCGTGACAGCTGCTGCACTCATTTGTATAATTTACTGCGGCCGCCGATGCACCGGCTTTTTCGCTGTTTGACGGCGCAGATCCGTTACCGCATGCATACAAGATACAAAAAATACCCGGTATTACGGTTGAAAATAGGTTCTTGTTCATACGTGGGGAGGATTAAAACCAGGGACGGCCGGGCGACATGAACGGCCATGGGATCGCAAAAAAGATGAGGATAAGTCCCAGCAGGTAAAATACCGTGGTAATACGGTGCTTGGCCAGATCGATCCTGGCTCTCTTGCCCATGGAAAAACCGGCCGTGATCAGGATCACCGACAGCAGCATCATGATGGGGTGTTCGATCACCCAGAAACGTTTTTCTTCTTCCTTCATCACTTCGCCCATGCCTACGGCCGAGATCATGGGTACGCTGTTCATGATGTACAGCACAATACCGATCAGCAGCTGAATATGCGTGCTTACCATAGCAAAAGAATACAGCTTGCGGCTTCCCGGGGTGTATGCCTTTTTAGACATAATGGCGGCAAAACCGGCTCCTATGGCCGCGATCAATAAAGCCAGAGCCACGTAGCGTAACCCTGAATGTGCGTGTAATAATCCTGATCTCATGTGATTTTTTTTACAGGTTCAAAGGTATAAATAATAAATGGCGACTCACACATTCAGGGGATTTTTTGTCTAAAAGCAGGCCGGTTTGCTTTTCTGGTTTATACGGGTAAATTTGTAAGATGCGCAGCTTTATTTTAAGTATCAGCTTCCTGTTCGTATATACATGCCTGCAGGCCCAGTCGGGCTGGTGGCCCAACGGTACCGAAAGCGACGATCATTCGGTGTACGCTCTGCGGAACATTACCCTGGTGCAGGACCATGCTACCGTCATCGAAAATGGTATACTCATCTGGCAGGACGGTATGGTTACGGCTTCCGGCAAAGACCTCCCTGTTCCGCCCGCTGCTGTGGTCATCGACGGCCGCGGCGCCTGGGTGTATCCTGCCTTTATGGACCTGTATGCGCCGGGAGCAGGGCTGGAGCCGCTGAAAATGCCTGAAAAACAGCGCGGAGGCTATGCCGCTTCACAAAGTACGGCGAGGGCTTCCAACGACGCCATCCGGGCCGATGTACGTGCCGTGTCTGTGTTCACAGGCGGCGGTGATGCGATGGAAGCCTACCGGAAACTGGGCTTCGGCAGCCTGCTGAGCTTTGTACCCGAAGGGATCATCAGCGGAACGGGCGCCCTGGTACATACCGGTAAAAAACTGCCGCAGAAAAGCATTATCCGTGAAGATGCCGCCATGTTCTGTTCCTTCGAGAAACCGGCCTCCGCACAGGTCTACCCGAGTTCCCTGGCCGGGGCCATAGCCCTGTTGCGGCAAACTTACCTGGACGCTGCCTGGTATGCAAAATACGGCTTTAAAAAAGAGACCAACCTTTCCCTGAAAGCTCTGAACGATCATGCCGGACTGCCCTCCCTGATCGCCACCCGCGACAAATGGGACGTGCTGCGGGCCGATAAAACGGGCGATGAAGCCGGTTTTCAATATGTATTCAAAGGTTCGGGCACGGAGTACCAGCGCGCCGCCGAAATGAAGGCTACCGGGGGGACATTCATCCTTCCCCTGCAGTTCCCGGCCGCTTTTGACGTGCGCAACCCCGAACTGACCCGTGAAATATGGTACAGTCAGCTGCTGCACTGGGAAATGGCGCCCTATAACCCGGCCCTGCTGCATAAGGCCGGCGTGCCTTTCTGTTTTACCCTGGACGGACTCAAAGACAAGAACCAGTTCTATGCGGCCCTGCGTAAAGTGAAAAAATGCGGACTGCCCGCTGCCGAAATACTCAAAGCCCTTACCCATACGCCGGCTCAGCTGATGAAAGAAGACCGTGCCGGGCATCTGCGGAAAGGTGCTTTTGCCAGCTTCTTTATTTTTTCAGGCGATCTGTTCAGGGAAAACAGCTGGAATTACGCCACCATTGTGCAGGGCGAAGCGGTTTTTATGAAAGCCTATCCCGCGCCGGACCTCAAAGGCAGTTACCGCATACAGCTGGGAACGGAAAAAACGTATACGCTTAAAATAGAAGGTGAACCCGATAAATGGAATCTTACGCTGAGCGACGAGGCCGGTAAAAAAGGGAAGGCTCAGGCCCAGTTCAAAGACCCTCTGCTGGAACTGCAGCTGCGTCTGCCTGAAGATTCCCTGGGCCTTTTCCTGCTCACGGGTAAAGTGGATGCCGAAGGTAATCTCTCCGGCCTGGGCAATGATCCCGATGGTACCATCAATATATGGACGGCCGTTAAGAACAAAGAGGCTGAAAAGGAAAAGAAAGACGAAAAAGAAAAAACCGACAGCATTCCGCCCGTGCCCTATCCCTTTACTGCTTTTGGCAGTCCGGAACCCCTGCCGGCTGCAGGCCGTACGCTTATACGCAATGCCACCGTGTGGACCAATACGGAACGGGGCATTCTGACCAATACCGATGTACTGCTGGAAGACGGTAAGATCCGGGAGCTGGGTACAAACCTCCCTGCCGGGAATGCCCGCGTGATCGACGCTACGGGCAAACACCTTACCTGCGGCATCATCGACGAACATTCGCACATAGCGCTCAGCCGCGGGGTGAACGAGGCCGGGGCCAATATTTCGGCCGAAGTCCGCATGAGCGACGTGATCAATCCCGACGACATCAATATTTACAGGCACCTGGCCGGGGGCGTTACTACCGTTCAGCAGCTGCACGGTTCGGCCAATCCCATCGGCGGACAGTCTTCGTTCATCAAACTGAAATGGGGTCGTACTGCCGAAGAAATGAAACTGGCCGGCGCCGACGGATTCATCAAATTTGCCCTGGGCGAGAACGTAAAGCAGAGCAACTGGGGCGGAGGCCGCTATCCGCAGAGCCGCCCGGGTGTGGAGCAGGCCTTTGAGTACTGGTTCACCCGTGCACTGGAATATGAAAAAAGCCTGAAGAGCGACCCGGCCACACGCCGCGACCTGCGCCTGGAGACCGTGCTGGAGATACTGCGCGGGAAACGCTTCATCACCTGCCATTCCTATGTACAGAGCGAGATCAATATGCTCATGCAGCTGGCCCGCCGTTATGGTTTCCGGGTAAACACCTTTACACATATCCTCGAAGGCTATAAAGTGGCCGATAAAATGAAGGAACACGGGGCCGCCGCCTCCACCTTTGCCGACTGGTGGGCCTACAAAATGGAAGTGAACGAGGCCATTCCTTACAATGCTTCCATACTGACCAAAGTGGGCGTGCTGACGGCCATCAACAGCGACGATGCCGAAATGGCCCGGCGCCTGAACCAGGAAGCCGCCAAACTGATCAAGTACGGTGGACTGAGCGAAGAAGAGGCCTGGAAGACCGTTACCCTGAATCCCGCCCGCATGCTGCACCTGGATAAACGCCTGGGTAGCGTGGAGCGCGGTAAGGACGCCGATGTGGTACTGTGGAGCGCAAACCCGCTCAGCATCTACGCCCGTGTGGAGCAGACCTATATCGAAGGAGTTTGTTATTTTGACAGAAGTGTACACGAAAAACAACAGGAAATACTGGCCGCCGACCGCAACCGCATCATACAGAAAATGCTGAACGATACCGATGTAAGATCGGGCAAAGCGGCCAAACCCGTTAAACAAAAAGAACATCACTACCACTGCGATGATCTTGAACCTTAATGCATATACGAAAATGTCGGATCTGAAAAAAATATATATACTAAATTTTCTGCTTTTTGCGGTTACATCGGTATCTGCGCAGCGTCCTTCGCCGGGTGCCGTGCAGTCGAAGCCGGTGTATATACGCAATGCGACCATTCATACCGGTACGGGCACGGTCATCCAGAACGGGAACATCGTTTTTGAGAACGGCCGGATCCTTTCCCTGGGTAAGGAAACGTACAGCGGCGATGCAGAGATCATCGACGGAACGGGCAAACATGTATACCCGGGCTTTATTTTGCCCAATACAGTACTCGGACTCACGGAGATCGATGCGGTAAAGGCCACCCGCGATTTTGACGAAACGGGCGAACTCAATCCCGAAGCACGCGCCCTGGTAGCCTACAATACCGACAGTAAAATTATACCTACCGTTCGTTTTAACGGGGTGCTGCTCTGCCAGTCCGTACTGCGCGGGGGAATGATCTCCGGTACTTCTTCGGTGATGCAGCTCGATGCCTGGAACTGGGAAGACGCCGCCGTGCTGCCCGACGATGGTGTGCACATGCAGTGGCCGGCCGTTATGGTGCGCGGGGGCTGGTGGGCCGAACAGGAAGCCGCCGACCGCAATAAAAAACTGGAGGAGAACTTACAGAAACTGAAGGATTTTTTCCGGCGGGCGGCCGTGTACGATACCCTTTCGCCCGAGAAAGATTTTAAACTGCATGCCCTGCGTCGTATCTTTAAAGGAGAGCAGCGCCTGTACGTGCAGGTGCAGGGTGCCTGGGAAGCCCGGCAGGCCGTATTGTTCTTCAGCTCCATCGGCGTAAAGAACCTGGTGCTGAAAGCCGGCGGAAATATATACGAAGCGGCCGATATCCTTAAGGAACACCGCGTACCCGTGATCCTGCGCCGTACACATATCCTGCCCGATGTGCCCGACGATCCCGTGGACGCGCCCTACAGTCTGCCTTATAAGCTGTATAAAGCAGGCGTACTTTTCTGCCTGGATTACAGTGGCGACATGGAAGCCATGGGCTGCCGCAACCTGCCTTTCCTGGCGGGAACGGCCGCTGCCTACGGCATATCGCCGGAAGAAGCCCTGAAGCTGATCACCCTGAACACGGCTAAAATACTGGGTATCGATGCCCGCTACGGTTCCCTGGAACCCGGCAAAAGCGCCACCCTGTTCATCAGTGAAGGCGATGCCCTGGACATGAAAAGCAATAAACTCAGCCATGCCTTTATCGATGGCCGCGCGCTGCAGCTGGATGATCACCAGGCAGAACTGAACCGGATGTACCTGCAGAAATACGGTAAATAGAAAAACGGAAGGCCGTGCATTGACAGCCTCCCGTATTTTCAAACACTACTGAACCTATTCAGTTTGTTACAAAAGGGCCGATACACGCAAAAGACTACGGTTTTTGCATTGAGTATGCATGGTGATTGGGATTTACTGTAAAACTACGTCAGAAAAGTATATTCATAAAGTCAGTAATTACGTAATTTGTGACTTTATAATCAGTGTAATATCTCGCTTTTTTAAGGATAAATATACCACTCAATGCGGCGTGGGCACCTGTATCCGAAAAAGAAATGGCCGTACCCGCTTTTGTGTACGCAGCCCGTTTAAAGATCAGGGTTTTTTCTTGTCGAATTTCCCGGTATTCTTATTATAGCCGTAGGGGCAGTGACGGCAGCCGCTTTTGCAGCAGTACCCTCTTTTCAGGTGGTATTTCTCCGTAAAAACAATGTAGCCTTCGGGCGTTTTGTAGTAATCGTCCGGTTCCAGTTCCGGTTTGCCGTAGTAATCGCTGAACATACCTGTGTTTAATTGGGGTCGGAAAATTCGGGATCGGTAAGGAAGGAATCGTCCGTAAGGGTATGCAGAAAGGTAATGATGTCCTGTATATCGGTGGCGCTCAGGTCCAGGCCCTGGTTCACGTATTCCATGTTCGGGTCGATGGTACTGCTCATATTACCGCCGAAGAAATAATGCTGTTCAATGACGTCCTTCACGGTATTAAAGCGTCCGTCGTGCATATAGGGCCCCGAAACCATGATGTTGCGCAAAGTGGGGGTCTTGAACTTGGCTTTGTCCGCCGGGTTTTTGGTCACGTTGTAATAGCCCATATCGGTCCACTGACTTTCAGGATCGAGGCCGTTGTTCAGCAGGCGCATGCCCGTAAACAGCTTGTCCTCCGCATTGTGGCAGTGAAAGCAGTCGCCCTTCACCTGACTCTGTATCAGGTTGTAGCCGTTGAATTCAGAGGGCGTCAGGTTCAGTTCGCCACGCACGTATTTGTCAAAACGGGAATCGAACGAAATAAGCGTACGCATGAACTGGGCAAGCGCTTTGGTTACCAGGGTACTGTCGATCTTGCGGGTGCCGAAGGCTTCGTCAAAAAGGTTCAGGTATTCTTTATCGGCCCGGATGCGTTTTACCACTTCGGGCCAGGTATTGTCCATTTCGATGGGATTGCGTACCGGCTCAAAGGCCTGCTGTTCCAGCGATTCAGCTCTGCCGTCCCAGAAAAAACGCTGATAGGGGTTGTATGCCAGGTTAATGAGCGTCATGCTTTGCCGGTGCCCTTCCTGTCCCTTGATGCCTTTACTGAAACGGGCCGGGTCTGAAAAACCGTGTTCCTGCTGGTGACAGCTGCCGCAGGACTGTGTATTGTCCCGGGATAAACGTTTGTCGTAAAAGAGTTTACGTCCCAGTTTTACGCCTTCTACGGTGGTAAGGTTATCCGAAGGTTCTATGGGTTTCGGATAGCCCTGGGGTATATTGAAATCGTAGGGCGTGGCCTGGTGTTTGCCGCTGCAACTCCATAATAAACAGAGGGAAAGAAAAAAAAGTATGAAGGGTGCCTTTTTCATTTTGTTATTCAAAGGTACGATTTTTTGTACGGTACCGTATCCGTAAGACTGTGCAGGAAGGAAATAATGGCCTGTACCTCATCCGGTCGCAGGTCCAGCGGACGTACCAGCGTACTCCGGTTGGGTGTTTTTTCGCCGCCCTGACGGTAATGTTCCAGCACTTCTTCCAGCGTGCCAAAGCGCCCGTCGTGCATGTAGGGGCCGGTAAGGGCAACGTTACGCAGCGAAGGCGTTTTAAAGCGGTTCCGGTCGCTTTCGGAGCCGGTAAGCCGCCAGCGTCCGGGGTCGTTTTCCTTTACAGACAGCCCGATATCGTGAAAGCCGAAATCGCTGAACAGGAAACCGCTGTGGCAGCCCGAACAGCCGGTACGGGAACTGAAAAAAAGCGTCATCCCTTTTTGGGCCTGCGGACTCAGGGCTTCGGTATCGCCCGCCAGGTAAGCATCGTAGGGACTGCCGCTGCTCAGCAGGTAACGTTGGTAAACGGCCAGTGCACGGGCCATGTATTTTATGGAGGGCAGGGTATCGTAGGCGGCACGGAAGAGGCGCAGGTAGACCGTATCCGCCTGTAATTTTTTTATGGAAAGGGCCAGGTTCTGGTTCATTTCGGCGGCTTCCTGCAGGGGAGCCACGCTAAAATGTTCCAGCGAGGGAACGCCTCCTTCGGCCATCAGGTAAGGTGCGTAACCGATATTGAGCAGCCCGGGACTGTTCCGGAACCCGAAAGCGCTGTTGCCCGCCCCCGGCGAAACGGGTACATTATCGGCAAAGGCCCGTTCCGGCTTGTGACAGGAAGCACAGCTTACGGCATTGCCGGCCGAAAGACGTTTTTCGAAAAAAAGACGTTCGCCCAGTTCGTAACGGGCTTTTGTATAGCGATTGTAATAGGGCTCCGGAAGGGGAGGCCAGGAAGAGAGCGGCTGCGGTGGGCTTTCCGTTGCAGAAGGGCCGCAGGCCTGCAGCAGAAGCAGGAAAAGTGCGTAAAAAGCTATTTTACAGCGAGCGTAACGGCATTGCCCCATTCGTCTACCAGGTTTTTAGCCGCAATGAACTGGTTACCGCTGGTATTGGCCGGGTGTGCAAACTGAACGGCAATAAAATCGCAGTTATGAATGAGCGTATTTACGTCGAGGTTGGCCGCAATGGTATAGCTTTTACCGGCTTCGGGCGAAAAGTTCAGCGTGTATTCAAAGGCGCGGTACAGTTCGTCGTTACCCGGGTGGTAGGAGAACAGGATATCGTTCGGATCGCCGAAGGAGCCGTTGCCGTCGGCATCGATGCGGCCTTCCAGTTTCATAAAGATATAACCCTGTGCCCAGCCCCAGTACATATCGGCAGCCGGGTTCAGCGGATCGTCCTGCGGATAGTCGGTGCCCACCTGTGCATCGGCTCCGTTCTGGGTATTGCGGTTCTGGTTTATTCCGTAACCGATGCCGGCTTTTACGTAGCTGCCGGCTTTCAGTTCTCCGATATGCCCGGAGTATTTACCTTCTTCCAGGATCAGGTATTTGTCCGTAAAATGCTCACGGGTGCCGTCGGCGCGTTCAAAATAGAAATTGCCCGCATAGAATTTCAGCAGGCTGAACTGGATGTTCATCCCGCTTCCATAGGGGTAGGTATGATTGAACTGGAGCGTGTTCTTACTGTATCCCAGTGTAAATTCAATATCGCAGCTGGCGGTGTCTTTCGTTTCCGGCTTTTTACATTCCGTAAAAAATGCTAAAGTCAAAAGAATTACCGGAGTAAATATTTTTTTCATAATTTTGTTTACCCTCAATATGGTTAATCAAAAATATACAATTTGGACGAAATTATCCCGGAAATTTTTCGGGACAGGTATATTCTTGTTGTTAGCCGGCACCCCTTTTTTATCAGTAATGGCACAAAATCCGGTCAGCCTGGCAGGGCATATGGGTAAGGTCACCAAAGAAGACCTTCAGAACGACGCCTACAAAACGGGCTGGTTCGATATGGAATTTACCTCTTATGAACCCAGCTTTACGCCCCGGCAGAAAAAAGTGATATCATCCCGTGATTTCCAGGTGGTCATTATTCTCGGGACCTGGTGCAGCGACAGCCGTACGCAGGTGCCCCGCCTCTTCAAGATATTTTCTGCCCTGGGCATATCGCCCCAGATCACCCTTATTACCACCGATAAGACCAAAAAAGTAATTGAACCCGGCTTTGTGCATATTACCGCGCAATATGTACCTTTGATCATCTTCCGGAACAGCAAGGGCGAGGACGTGGGCGAGATCATCGAAACGCCTAAAAAAACGCTCGAGGCCGATATGACGGCCATCCTGAAGAAAATAAAATAGTCCCGGGTCAATACATGCAAGAAGAAATAGCCTCCTGGCTGCATAAAATCCGTAACGGCGACAGGGCGGCGCTGGCCCAGGCCATTACCCTCTGTGAGAATACGCTTCCCCACAAACAGGAACAGGGATTTCAACTGCTCGATGCAGCCTATGCCCTTTCCGGGGAGAGCATACGCGTAGGCATCACGGGTACGCCGGGCGCCGGTAAAAGTACCTTTATCGAAGCCTACGGACTGTATCTCGTTTCCCGCGGACATAAAGTGGCCGTGCTGGCCGTAGACCCTTCCAGCAGTATCAGCAAAGGTTCCATCCTGGGCGACAAGACCCGCATGGAGCGTCTTTCCGTGCATCCCGATGCCTTTATACGGCCTTCGCCCTCCGGTAATAAACTGGGCGGGGTTTCTGCGCGTACGGCCGAGGCCATTATTCTGTGCGAGGCCGCCGGTTACGATTACATCCTGGTGGAGACCGTAGGTGTGGGCCAGAGCGAAACCCTGGTCAAAGACCTCAGCGATATTTTTGTACTGGTGGCCCAGCCTGGTGCCGGTGACGAACTGCAGGGCATAAAACGCGGTATCATGGAAATGGCCGACCTGGTGCTGGTGAACAAGAACGACGGCAGCCTGGCGCAATCGGCACGCCTTACCTACAGCCAGCTCAGCAATGCGGTACATCTTTTTCCGCCGGCCCCGCACGGCATTCCCAAAGAAGTAAAAAAAATATCCTCCATAAACCACAAAGGCATGGAGGATGTATATACGTTCATCGGTAAATTCTATACGGATATAAAGAACAGCGGCTGGCTTCAGAAAGCCCGGGCGGCCAGTGAAGAAGCCCGTTTCGAAAGCTATACCCGCGAGGCGGTCTGGAAACAGCTGCAGCAGGACCCGCTTTTTAAGGAGCGTTACCGCCGCTTACAGCAACAGGTACTTAACAAACAGTCCTACGCCTACAAAGCCGCCGAAGAGGTCATGAAGAACCTGCGGCTTTCCGGCGATCAGTAGATCTGCCGGGCCTCTTCGCGCAGGATGAAGGTGGCCACGTCCGTAGGCAGTTTTTCCACGTTCATGGTCATTTCCAGGATCACATGGGCCAGGTCGGAACCTTTTTCCAGGTTGCCCAGCTGTGAATAGGCATAATTGATGAGCTTGGTGGTCTCTTCCCTGGCGTTTTTCACCGCTTCCCAGGCCTGGTGGCTCACGTATACCTGCTGGGTGATGTTGTGATCGTATTCGTTGCGGATACTGCGCAGCAACTCGGCGTGGAACTGTCCGCTGGTAAGATGCTGGTGTGGTACGCGCATCACCAGGCTGGCCGGCGATATACGTTCCATCAGCAGGGTAAGGCGCTCGATGGCCTGCAGGCGCAGCGGGTCGGTCACCTTTTTACCATCGAGCTTCAGGCGCAGCAGGGTGTTCTTTTCCTTGCGCGAAAGCATACGGTCCATCAGCAGGTAGGCCGTGCCCCCGGTAATGATGGCGGGCAGGGTATATTTCAGAATTTCCAGTACTTCGTTCATGTGTATTGCCTGTTTCGAAACAAAAGTGCATATAATTTTCCTTTATTCCTGCACCTGGTCTCTTAATAAATCCTTCCAGTGCTGCCGTTTGCGTATGAGCCTGGGCGCGTCGTCTCCGATCAGTACCTCGGCCGGTTTCTCGCGGCTGTTGTAATTGCTGCTCATCTCAAAACCATAGGCCCCGGCATTGTGGAAACACAGGATGTCCTTCTCACGTATCTCGCTTATTTTGCGGTCCCAGGCAAAGGTATCGGTCTCGCAGATGTTGCCCACTACGGTGTACAGGCGTTCGGCCCCCAACGGGTTGGAAATATTCTCGATGCGGTGATAGGCGTCGTACAGCATGGGGCGTATCAGGTGATTGAAGCCGCTGTTCACCCCGGCAAATACGGTGGCTGTAGTGTGTTTGATCACATTGGTGCTCACCAGCAGGTAACCCGATTCGCTCACCAGGAACTTGCCCGGCTCAAACCAGATCTGCATGTGCGGATTGCCGTATTCCGTACGGAACGTATTGAAACTTGCGCTCAGCTGTTGCCCCAGCTCTTCGATGGGCGTACCTTCGTCACCGGGTTTGTAGGGCACTTTAAAACCGCTGCCCAGGTCAATGAATTCCAGACCGGGGAAATGTGCGGCCACATCGTACAGTATGTCCACGCTTTGCAGGAATACAGATGTGTCTAAAATTTCGGAACCCGTATGCATATGTATCCCTTTTATGTGGATGCCCGTGCTTTTTACGATACGTTCCAGGTGCCGCATCTGGTGGATGGAAATACCGAATTTACTGTCGATATGCCCGGTGGAGATCTTGTAGTTGCCGCCCGCCATAATGTGCGGATTGATGCGTACGCATACCGAAGCGCTGCTGCCGAGGCGGTGCCCCAGCTGTTCCAGTATCGAAAGGTTATCGATATTGAGGTTCACACCCAGTTCCCGGGCTTCCAGGATTTCTTCCAGGCTTACGCAGTTGGGCGTAAAAATGATGTTCTGCGGTTCAAAACCGGCATGCAGCCCCAGCTGTACTTCCCCGATGGAAACGGTGTCCAGTCCGGCGCCCAGCTCCTTCAGGATGCGCAGGATACTGATATTGCTCAGGGCCTTGCAGGCATAGAAAAAACGGGCGTCCGTGCCGGAAAAGGCCTGGGTAAGGCGCCGGTACTGCCGCGCAATGATGCGGCTGTCGTATACGTAAAGGGGAGTGCCGTACTCAGCGGCTATATGATTAAATAAAGCGTGATCCATTACTGATTAATGATATTGAAAAAAATGAAAATGAAATAAAAAACGGGGGGAAATAGATCATATAGGCCCTCAGGCCTTACGTTTAGCGTTTTTTATGAATGCGGCTGCATTTTTCACAGGGCAATGATACTAAAATTTATTGAGCTGCAAAATTAAACCGGGGCGCTTTTTTGTAGTCAAACTGTAAGACACCTTTTGTTGCCGGTAATTTTTGGGCAGGCGCCTCTTTCGCTTTATTTTTGGATATATCTTTAAGCCATGAAAAAGACGGTGCCTGCTTTTATGTTCCTTATATTGGGCCTGGCCGGTTGTGCCACGCTGCCCGAATTTACCGCGCAATATCCCACACAGCGCATTACGGTAGGCCCCGGCCCCGAAGACATGGTGGCCGATACCTTTGCCGGGCGCAGACGCCTGCTGGTATCCTGCGACGAACGCCGCGACGGCCGTGCCCCGCATGCCGAAATTTGGAGCGTTTCGCTGGAAGACGGTAAAGCGGCCATACTGCCCCGGCGTGGCGAGCCCGGTGATCATTTCAGCTTTCACCCGCACGGAGCCGACATCTATTCGCATAAGGGAAACAGCTTCCTGGTCCTCGTAAATCATAACCGGGCCGAAAACCGGCACAGTCTGCTCAGTTACGCAGTGCGCAGTGATGGACTGTACTGGTTATCGGAGGTCTATGCCGATAAAATGCATATCTACCGCCGCTATGCTGCACAGGATGAGGGAGAACGCACCGATACCTGTACCACGGCCGGGGCGAATATATTTACCTCAGCCAACGATGTTTGCGCCTCCCCGGACGGTGCCCTGCTCTGGACCAATGACCTGAGCCGCTACGGACGCATGGGCGAAGCGCTGTTTGGCATCAAAAGCGGCTGGACCGGCCGGTATAAGAACTGTGAAGATTACCGGAAAACCCGTTATAAGGTGGCCTATCCCAACGGACTGGCCTTTCATAACAGCGATCTGTTCATTTCTACTACCCGGCAGAATAAAGTGCTTCGCTATCCAGGCGGAAATATGGACCTAAAACCCGAAAAAGTGGCCGTAGCCGTGGGTGGAGACAACATTACCGTAAGCCGGAACGAATTGCTGGTAACGGCACACCTGCGTCCGCTGCTCTTCCTGAAACACCGTAAAGATCCCGCGGTAAGATCGCCTTCCACCGTGTATGCCATCCATCCACAGAGCGGGGAGCGCCGGGTGCTCTATGCCGACGACGGCAGCCGTATCAGTGCGGCTTCCACGGCCATACGCATCGGCAATACCCTGTACCTGTGCCAGGTGTTCGACGACTTCATACTGCGGGTAGAGCTGCCCTGAACATCTTCAAAAAGTCCGTTTTCGTCTAAAGGAAACCGGCCGCTCACATAAGAACCGTACTTTCGTTACAGAATGAATAAGGTGCTCCTCGAAAACATTATTGTGGCATTGCGCTCCATCCGCGGGCAGCTGCTGCGTACCGTACTTACGGTGCTTATTATTGCTTTCGGTATCATGAGCCTGGTGGGCATGCTCACCTCCATCGACGCGCTGGAGCAGAACATCAGCGAAAACTTTTCTTCGCTCGGGGCCAATACCTTTGCCATTGCCAATGAGGGCGGAAAGGTAAAGACCGGCAAACGCCGCACCCGCGAATACAAGAAAGATATTACCTGGGATGAGGCCCGGCTGTTCAAGGAACGTTACAGTTTTCCCGGTTCGGTGTCCATATCGGCTTTTGTGAGTTCGGTGGCCGTGCTGCAGTACCAGAGCACCAAGACCCAGCCGAACATTGCCGTGAACGCCGGCGACGAAAATTACCTCACCGCGGCCGGACTCAAACTCGATAAAGGCCGTAATTTCTCCCAGACGGAACTGAAAACGGCTGCCAATGTGATCCTGCTCGGCGGCGAATCCGCCGAGAACCTGTATGGCTCCGCACAGGAGGCCCTGGGCAAGTTTGTACTGCTGGGCACCCGGCAATACCTGGTAGTAGGCGTGCTGGCGAAGGGCGGTTCCGGTTTCGGCGGCGGGCGCGATCGCAGCGTGGTGATCCCCATCGATAACTTCCGGGCCTTTTACTCGGCGGCTGGCACTTCATACCTGATTAACGTGACCGTTCCGGCGGTAAATATGATGGACATGGCCGTGGCCGAAGCAACGGGCGTGTTCCGTTCCATCCGTAAGATCAAGGCGGGTGGGGGCGAAAACTTTGACATACAGCGCAGCGACGGACTTATCGCCGACATAAAGAGTATGACGGGCTATATGGCCGCAGGCGCCATCGTTATCGGCCTGGTGACCATCCTGGGCGCGCTCACCGGGCTCATCAACATATTGCTGGTGTCGGTGACCGAACGTACCCGCGAGATCGGCATACGCATGGCCCTGGGCGCCACCAAACGCAATATTGCCATACAGTTCCTCACTGAAAGTGTGGTCATCTGCCAGCTGGGCGGCTTCTTCGGTATTATGCTGGGTATACTCATCGGTAACGTGGTCACGCTTATTATCGGGGGCAGTTTTATTGTACCCTGGCTCTGGATGACCCTCGCCGCCGTACTTTGTTTCGTAGTGGGCGTGGTGGCCGGTCTGTACCCCGCGGTACGCGCCGCTAATCTCGATCCCGTAGAAGCGCTGCGTCACGAATAAGTATTTTTTACACGGCTTTAACGCACAAGTGGGATCCAAACGCTTTTACTGGAAAAAAAGCCAGCGGGAATTAAGGGAGAATGGATACTTTTGAAGCATGAAAATTATCTGCATAGGCCGCAATTATGCCGACCACGCCAAAGAACTGAACAATGACCTGCCTGAGGAACCCGTATTTTTCATGAAACCCGATACGGCCCTGCTGCGCAATAACGATCCGTTCTTCCTGCCCGACTTTTCGCAGGACGTACACCACGAAATTGAACTGGTACTGCGTATATGCAAGGCGGGCAAGCACATCGAGCCGGAATTTGCCTCCGCTTACTACAACGAAATTACCGCCGGTATCGATTTCACCGCACGCGACGTTCAGCAGCAGCTTAAACAGAAAGGCCTGCCCTGGGAAAAAGCCAAGGCCTTCGATGGCTCAGCCGTGACCGGTACTTTTCTGCCTTTTGCAGCTATGCCGGAAAATATTGCCTTTTCTCTCGAAAAGAACGGGCAGACCGTACAAAGCGGTCTTTCTTCGGATATGATCTTTTCTTTCAACGAAATTATCAGTTTTGTGAGCCGTTTTGTTACCCTGAAAGTGGGCGACCTGGTGTATACCGGTACACCGGCAGGGGTTTCGGCCGTGCAGATCGGTGATACGCTCGCCGGTAAACTGGGCAGTACAGAGGTGTTCCGCTTTGCCGTACGCTGAAACAACGGAGTCAATGCCTCTTGTGTAACGCGCTCCGCATAACGCATATGCATCATTTTAGCGCGATTACTTGCTCGGGACAAAAATCTTGCGTTCCTTTACGCCCACAAACTCGAAACGAAAAATGAAAAAATCACTCTCATTTGTAACCCTGATTGCCGCCGTGGCAATACTGTTTACAGGTTGTCTCACCTGCGAAAAGAAAGAATTTACCTACCAGCTCAACAAAGACGGAAGCGTAAACCTGACCATTAAATATTATAACCTGATGAGTTCTTTCTCAGGTGGCTCCGATGAGGGTGAAGAAAGCGAAGAAGGTGCTGAAACGGCAGAATCTACGTTGGAATCCGATTTCGAAGACCTGATGAGCAACTACGTGAACGGCAGCAGCCCCGAAAGCGAATACACCAATGCCGTGGTAGAGACCAAACGCCTGTTCGAAGAGAACGGTACCCTCTGCGGTGAGATCAAAATGAAATTTGCCAGCGCCAGCGATGCCAAACTGTTCGTGGACGCCAAACGCAAACTGATCCTGAAAGATTTCTGCTCCAGCTACAGCGAGACCCTGTCCATTACAAACGGCAGCTACGATGGCAGCAGCCCCTTCGTTATCTGGGATACCAAAGCCAAAACGCTTACCTACACGACCAGCGTTTCTTCGGCCTATACCGAAGGTAATACCAGCCTGCTGAGCCGCTGGAAAAACCGCTAATACGCAAACATACTATAAAGAAGGGCCTGTATTTCGAACGGAATACAGGCTTTTTTTTGTGTTTAGGCGCCGGCATTGTACTTTAGAGCGATTTAAACACTGCCTATGCCTGCCGATTCGACCATTGCCGCGGACAGCCTGTCCGTACTGCAGAAAACAACCGATACCGCCGCAACTACCGCACTGATCACGAATGACGCGGTGATCTTCGGTATACTCTGCAGCGTGCTGGCCCTGGTCTTTTACCTTTCTTCGCGGCAGACGCCCCTGCTCAAAAAATTCTTCAATATTGTTCCGGGCCTGCTGCTCTGCTACTTTATCCCCGGTCTGCTGAACAGTTTTCATATTATCTCCGGTGCCGATTCAAAGCTGTACGACATGGCCAAGAATTACCTGCTGCCGGCTTCCCTGGTACTTTTTACGCTTAGCATAGATTTTAAGGCCCTGCTGCGCCTGGGGCCCAAAGCCCTGCTGGTTTTCCTGGCGGGTTCCCTGGGCGTGATCGTGGGCGGCCCGGTGGCGCTGTTCCTTACCATGCAACTGGCCCCGGATGCCTTTACGGGTACGGGTGCCGATGAGGCCTGGCGCGGGTTTAGCACCATTGCCGGTTCCTGGATCGGCGGCGGAGCCAATCAGACGGCCATGAAGGAAGTATTTCAGCCTTCTTCCGCGCTGTTTTCGATCATGATCGCGGTGGACGTATTCTCCGCCTACATCTGGATGGCCCTGCTGTTGTACGGTGCCGGCCGCAGTGCCCGCATAGACCGCTGGCTGCGTGCCGACGGAAGCCAGGTGGAAGAGGTACGTTCACGGGCGGCTCTTTTCCGTGCACAAACCCTGCGCATACCCGGTACCACCGATCTTATGCTCATTGCCGGGGCCGCTTTCGGGGCCGTGGCGCTTTCACATTTCCTGGCAGATATCATTGCCCCCTTCCTGGCAGCCCATTACCCGCAGCTGGAACAATACAGCCTGACCTCGGCCTTTTTCTGGATCGTACTGCTGGCCACCACCTTTGGCGTGCTGTACAGTTTTACACCCCTGCGCAACCTCGAAGGCGCCGGAGCCAGCAATATCGGCAGTGTGCTGCTATACATCCTGGTGGCTACCATCGGTATGCAGATGGACGTGATGGCGGTGTTCGGTTCGCCGGTGTTCTTCCTTACCGGCCTTATCTGGATCACGATCCACGGTCTGTTCACTATACTGGCGGCCCGTCTGCTGAAGGCGCCCTTCTTCTTTGCGGCGGTGGGCAGTCAGGCCAATATCGGCGGAGCCGCTTCCGCACCGGTGGTGGCAGCCGCTTTTGATCCTGCACTGGCTTCGGTGGGCGTACTGTTATCCGTGCTGGGTTATGCACTGGGTACCTACGGCGGTTATATCGCCGGCCTGCTGATGCAATGGGTGTCGGCCCTGTAGAAGAATAGGGGCTGTGCATACCTTTTCCGGGTATTTGCGTATCTTTATACAGCTATTGTTCAATACCTTGGGCCTATGCATGAATCCATGAAATACATCGTATACGTAATTCCCTTCTTTTTCCTGCTTATCGGCTGGGAAATGCTGCTGGCGTACCGCCGCCGCAGGCAGGCATTCCGTATGAACGACAGCATCACCAACCTGCACATCGGGCTGGGGGAACAGTTGCTTAGTATACTCATCAAAGGTGGACTTTTTGCCCTTTATGCCTACATACAGTCGAAATGGGCCATCTTCAGCATACCTTTTACTTTTTTGTACAGTGTTGTATTGTTCTTTGCCTTCGATCTCGTATACTATTGGGCACACCGTCTGGGGCATGAGGTGAACTTTATGTGGGCCAGTCACGTAGTGCATCATTCCTCCGAAGAATACAACCTTACCGTGGCGCTGCGTCAGCCCTGGTTCCAGGCCATTACCACTTCCTGGCTGTTCCTGCCTTTTGCCTTTCTCGGTTTCCCGGTGGAAATGTTCATCCTCGTATCGGCCATCGATATCCTGTACCAGTTCTGGATCCACACGGAATACGTTCCCAAACTGGGCAAAGTGATCGAATTTATTTTCAATACCCCTTCGCATCACCGCGTGCATCACGGCATCAATCCCAAATACCTTGATAAGAACCACGGCGGCATACTCATTATCTGGGACCGCCTGTTCGGCACTTTCCAGGAAGAGGAAGAAACGCCGGTGTACGGTATTACCACGGGTGTAAAAAGTTTCGATCCGCTCTGGCTCAATACCCATTATATTTCTGAATTATATACGAAAAGTAAGTCGTTCAAAGGCTGGGGGAATAAAATAGGCAACTGGTTCCGTCCGCCGGGCTGGCGTCCTGCGTATGCGGGCGGTCGCGAAACGCCGTACATGCCCGCGGAAGTGCATAAGTACGACGTGCAGATACACAGCGGGCGTAATGCGTACATCGTATCCCAGTTTGCCCTGCTGGGTGCGTTCTGTCTCAGTGTCATCTGGTTCCAGGCCGCTTTCAGCGTATGGGAGATCTGCCTGTTTTCGCTGCTGAGCGTATTGCACATGAGCGGTATCGCCTACCTGTTCGAAGGGCGCCGCGCCGCCGATGTGTTCGAAGTGCTGCGTGTATTGTCCTACGGGGTTTTCCTGGCCCTGCTGTACCCGCAGCTGAACCTGGTCTTCAGTATCGTACTGGCCGTACTTTCCCTGGCTTCGCTGGTCTTCTTTGTTTTTGTAAAAAGCCGCCGGGAACTGGCACCGCTGTAAAAGATTCCTATTTTTACAGGATGAAAGCGATCCCTGTACAGCCCAAGGAACCTCTTTACCTGTTCTGGAGCGTAGCGGCCACCGTGTGGTTCTACCTGCTGGCCCGGGCCTGGTTTGTGCCACCCCTGCACGACGAAGTGGCTACCTTTTTCATTTATGTGCAATCCGGTAAGTATATTCCCGGCGATGCTTTCTGGGATGCCAACAACCACATCCTGAATTCGGCCCTCAGCCACTTTTTCTACCGTTTTTTCGGCAGTTCGGTGTTTGTACTGCGCCTGGCATCGCTGCTGTTCTTCCCCCTGTATGCTTTTTACGTATATAGATGGACGGGCCTGTTCTTCGAAAAGACCGAGCGCGCCATTGTGGGGGTTGCCCTGCTCACGGTGACCGCACTTATCGAGTATTTCGGCTATGCAAGAGGCTATGGAATAGGCCTGGCCTGTGCCATGGCGGTTATGTATTACCTTTCTGCGTATACAGATCAGCAAAAGATAAAATACCTTATCGGACTCAGTGTTTTTGCCCTGACCGGTCTGCTCGCGAGCCTGAATCTGCTGATCCTTGTACTTATTGCCTTTGGTTTTGCGGGCTGCCTGGCCCTGTACCAGAAAAAATGGACACATGCGTTACTGCTTATCGCCAACGGCTGGTGGCTGCAGAAAATACTGCGTTACAGCTTTGAGCTGAAGAAGCGCGGAGCCCTCTACTACGGCGGCGAGAACGGTTTTATACAGGATACGGTGCAAAGCCTGGCCGACCTGCTCCTGGGCCGGGAAACCATCTGGGGCGCCGGACTGTTGCTGGGACTGGCCCTGCTGAGCCTGCTGCTGTTGCCTTTCCTGCTGCGTGACCGTAAATGGCTTTCCTGGCTTTTTTCTGCCGAAACGGCCCTGTATGCCCTTTTCTGGGGCAATGTAACGGCGATCATCCTCATGCATAAGCTGCTGCATGTGAACTACCCGGAAGACCGCACGGCCCTGCACCTGCTATTGCTGCTGCTGCCCATGCTGTTCCTGGCCCTGAAAAGGTCTGCTATTTCTGAACGGGTACGTACCTTTAGTATACTGGGTCTTTCCATGGCCTGTACCGCTACGTTTTTTACGGGCTTTAACCTGCATTACAGTACTTTTTGGAAGAACGAACGCCTGCCGCATACATTCTTTGACTATGTAAAAACGCATTCAAACGGCTATGATGCCTACATCAGCGGGTATAAAATGATGGGGTATAGCTGGTCGTACTATAACTATAATTCAGACGCTGGTGTCAATACTATTCAGGTGCTCGATTACCCGCTGGTGCATGCCGATTTTATGGTGCTGGAGCCGGATTCCTGGAACGACAGCCTTAAAAATATATACACGGTTGTAGAACAGGATCCCTACAACGGTAAATACCTGCTCGAAAAGAAACAGAAGACCCGCCTCATCCCCCGGGATACCCTGAACTTTGCCGATAACGCGCAGTTTTCGGATATGTACTTCGACCTGGTGAAATATGAAAATACGGAACTGGCCCTGATCGATCTGTGTTTTGAGATCCGGGCGGATATACAGGCAGACCATCGTCCCACGAGTGAATTTCTGCTGAAGGAAATTGAAAAGGGGCCGGCCAATGAGTACTTCAGTACCATACACCTGAACTGGTATGCCGATCGCCTGCCGGGCACGGAGGGCTATCATTTCCGGCAGCGTATGTACCTGCCCAACCCGCATGAACGCGACCGTTTCGTGAACCTGTTCATCTACAACCCGCAGCAGGAAAAACTGTCCATACGTAATTTACAGGTACTGGTCTTTGAAATGACGGACTAAGTCTTAAAATTCTGTCATTTTGTCAGAAGGTCTTTCTTTTTTCCCTATCTTTGCCGCTGTTTTTAACGAAAGTACATGCACGCTGCAGAAAATAAAGTGATCGACGAGGCGCGCCAGGGGGAAGCTACCGTGGTAAGCACGTCGTTAAGCAACGAAAAAGGAAAAGTATATATCGAGAGTTACGGCTGCCAGATGAATTTCTCGGACAGTGAGATCGTAGCCTCGGTAATGGCGGAGAACGGCTATGCCGGTACCCGCAATATGGAAGAGGCCGACGTGATCTTTCTCAATACCTGTGCCATCCGCGATAATGCGGAACAGCGCATCCGTCACCGACTTTCCGAACTGAAAGGCATCAAGAAACACAAGCCCGAAATGCTGGTGGGCGTGCTCGGTTGTATGGCCGAACGCCTGAAAGAGAAATTCCTCGAGGAAGAAAAACTGGTGGATATGGTGGTGGGCCCCGATGCATACCGCGATCTGCCCAACCTGGTGAACCAGGCTACCGACGGCGACAAGGGCATGAACGTATTCCTGAGCCTGGAAGAGACCTATGCCGATATTTCGCCGGTGCGCCTTACGGGCAATGGACTTTCGGCCTTCATCAGCATTATGCGCGGTTGCGACAATATGTGCACCTTCTGTGTGGTTCCTTTTACCCGCGGACGTGAGCGCAGTCGCGATTTTGAGAGCATTATGCAGGAAGCCCGCGACCTGTTTGCGAACGGCTACCGCGAAGTGACCCTGCTGGGACAGAACGTAGACAGCTACCTCTGGTTCGGCGGCGGCCCCAAAAAAGAATTCCGTAAACTGACGGACGAAGAACGCAGCAATGCCGTGGATTTTGCCGACCTGCTCGAAATGGTGGCTTCCATCAGTCCGCAGCTGCGCGTACGCTTTACCACCAGCCACCCCCGTGATCTTACCGATAAGGTGCTGGAAGTAATGGCCCGCCACAACAATATCTGTAAATACATACACCTGCCTGTGCAAAGCGGTAATACCCGCGTTCTTTCGGTAATGAACCGCGGTTATTCGCGCGAATGGTACCTGGAACGTATGGAGGCCGTGCGCCGCATTATCCCGGACTGTGGTATCTCAACGGATATCATTACCGGTTTCTGCACCGAAACGGAGGAGGAACACGCCGAAACGCTCAGCCTGATGGAACAGAGCGCATTCGATTATGCCTATATGTTCAAATACAGCGAGCGTCCCGGTACACCGGCCGCCAAAAAGATGCAGGACGATGTTCCGGAAGATGTGAAAGGCCGTCGTCTGCAGGAAGTGATCGACCTTCAGGGCCGTCTCTCACTGCAGAGCAACCAGAACGACATCGGGAAAGAATTTGAGGTACTGGTGGAAGGCCCTTCCAAAAAGAACCCGGAGGAATACTGCGGCCGCACCAGTCAGAATAAAATGTGCGTTTTCCCCAGGGGAAATGCCGAAAAAGGAAAATACATCCGTGTAAAAGTGCTGGCCTGCACATCGGCTACGCTGCTTACCGAAATTACGGGGTATATCGATTAATATGAGTACAATTAACCTGCAGGAGATAAAGAACCGTTTCGGCATCATCGGTGTGTCGCAGGCCCTGGACCGGGCGCTTGAAATTGCCATACAGGTGTCGCCCACCGATCTGTCGGTGCTCATTACCGGTGAGAGCGGGGTGGGTAAAGAGGTTTTCTCCAAGATCATACACAACAACAGTCCGCGTAAACACCACAATTTTATCGCGGTGAACTGCGGTGCGATTCCCGAAGGTACTATCGACAGTGAGCTGTTCGGGCACGAAAAAGGTTCTTTTACCGGCGCTTCCGAAGCCCGCAAAGGCTATTTTGAAGTCGTGGACGGCGGTACCATTTTCCTGGACGAAGTGGCAGAACTGCCGCACGGGACCCAGGTGCGCCTGCTGCGTGTGCTCGAGACCGGGGAGTTTATCCGCGTGGGGGCCAGCAAGGTGCAGAAGACCAATGTACGTGTAGTGGCGGCCACCAATGTGAATATGCCCCTGGCCATTGAAAAAGGCAAGTTCCGTGAGGACCTGTTCTATCGCCTCAACACCGTGCCGATCCGCATTCCCTCCCTGCGCGAACGCCGCGAGGACATCAACCTGCTGTTCCGTAAATTCTCCGGCGATTTTGCCGAGAAATACCGCATACCCGTTATTAAACTAACGCCGGAAGCGGCCCGTATCCTGGAAAACTACCGCTGGCCCGGTAACGTACGCCAGCTGAAGAACGTGGCCGAACAGATCTCGATCCTCGAAAAGGACCGTCTTATTTCGCACGAGGTATTGCTGAAATACCTGCCCGATTACAGCGAACGGCATCTGCCCGTACTGGCCGGTACGCCGTTGCAGGACGAAAATCCGGCAGACCGTGAATTTATGATGAAGGCCATGCTGGACATGCGCAAGGAACTGAACGAACTGAAACTGGTGGTGCGTAATATGGTGGAATCGAAACACATCAGTTTTGATGAGAACGAAGACAATTCCGCCTTCCTGCCCGTGCAGCGCGATTACTATACGCAGAATTCCAATATGCCGGTGAACTACTCCGGCGCCAACTCCATCGAAGAACAGGAGCATGTGGAGGAAACGGAAGAAACGCTTTCCCTGACCGACCGTGAAAAGGAACTGATCGAAAAGGCCCTGCAGAAACACCGCGGCAAACGCAAGAACGCCGCCGCCGAGCTGGGTATTTCCGAAAGGACCCTGTACCGTAAGATCAAAGAATACGATATTAAAGGCTGATACGTTATACAAGCGGTATGAAAAAGAGTATCATCGTAAAAATAATGGCCGGAACGGCGCTTGTGGCAACGGGGCTCGGAATGTACGCCTGCAAGATGCAGATCACACTTTCAGGGCAGAGTATTCCCGCCAATGCCCGCACGGTGTCGGTACGTCCGTTCATTAACCAGGCGCCGCTGGCCAATCCCATACTGGCACAGCAGTTCTCCGAAAATCTCAAGAACAAGTTCCAGCGGGAGACCAAGCTGGAACTGGTGGGCTCCAATGCCGACCTGGAATTCGAAGGCAGTATTTCGGGCTATTCGGTCATGCCCATGGCCATACAGGGCGACCAGACGGCCAGTACCAACCGTCTTACGGTAAGTATCATGGTTTCGTATACGAATACCTTGCAGGAAGAGAAGAATTTTAACCAGAGTTTCTCCCGTTTTGCCGATTTCCCGGCGAACCAGACCTTATCTGCGGTAGAAGGCACCCTGCTTCCCGAGATCCAGGACCAGCTGGCCCAGGACGTTTTCAACCGGGCCTTTATAGACTGGTAGCCTCTTGTTCTTCTTCCGCTATATGCCCGATGTATCTCTTCATCCAGATGTGACTGATGTAGATGAAAGGCGTTAATCCCAGGGCCACCAGGATCTTCAGCGTATAGTTATCCCAGCCGATGGCCAGGTACTGATCGAGAGTGAATGTGCCCGGCAGGTAAAAGCCGATCCCCAGTACCACATAACTGTCTATCAGCTGTGAAACCAGTGTGGAGCCCGTGGCGCGCAGCCAGATGAAGCGGGCCTTCGTCAGTTTTCGTATATACCAGAACACGGTTACGTCCAGCAGCTGTGAAAGTAAAAAAGCCGTGATACTACCAATGATCACCGTAAGGCTCTGCCCGAAAGCGCCGCGAAAGACCTCGTCGCTGGCCGGACTACCCGGGGCGGCCGGCAGTTCCAGGGCGCCGTACACCACAAAGAAAGCATAGCCGATGAGGGCGCTGGTGAGGAAAGAGAGCCGGCGCACCACTTTGGGGCCGTAAAATTCATTCACTACATCCGTGGCCAGGAAGACCAGCGGCCAGGGCAATATCCCCACGATGGTAGTAAAAGGGCCGAGCTGAATAAGCTTTGAACTGATCAGTTCGGCCACTACGGCATTCGTAATAAAGAAGCCGGAAAGGATCAGCAACAGGTTTCCACGGGGGCCGGAGAGGTTCATGATTCAGGGATCGTCTGGGTTTTAGTATATGAATCGCGCAGCAGCTGCATCAGGTCGTTCATCGTATAGGCGTTCTTTACGTCGAAGTCCCCGGACCGTTCGCGGCGCAGATCGTGCAGGTAAGCCCCGCTGTTGAGGCGTTTGCCGAAGTCAGAGGCTAAACTGCGTATATAAGTGCCTTTCGAGCATTTAACATAGAAATGGACAAGGTTCCCTTCGATGCCGGTAATATCGAAACGGGAAATATGCACCGTACGCGGGCGTACCTGTACGTCCTGTCCCTTGCGGGCCTTTTCGTAAGCCCTTTTACCGTCGATCTTCACCGCGGAGAACACGGGCGGGTATTGCTCCTGTTCTCCCAGGAAAGAAGCGGCCATGTTGCGGATCATTTGTTCACTGATGGCACTGGTATCGAAATGAGCGTCTATTTCCGTTTCGCGGTCAAAACTGGGCCGGGTGGCTCCCAGGCAGATCGTGCCGGAGTAGGCCTTGTCGTCGTTCAGGAACCTGTCGATGATCTTGGTCTTTTTGCCTGTACAGATCACCAGCAGACCGGTGGCCAGCGGATCGAGCGTGCCGGCATGCCCGATCTTCAGTTTGGTCTTGTCGGTACGCCAGAACAGGCTTTTGATGTTCTTTACCACATCGAATGAAGACCATTCGTAGGGTTTGTCCACCAGGAAGATCTCTCCTTCTATCGTTTTTTGCCACAGGTTCATTGCGGCAAAGGTAAACAAAAGAAGATCATGATCTTTTTCCCTTTTTTTGAGCCGCTTTCAGAGCCTGGACGCCAGCACCACCGTTCTGCGTGCCCGGCTTTTGTGGCCCTGGGCATCGAATGCCTCCATAATAAGCACATACGGCCCGATGGCGCACTTTTCGCCCTGGGTATTGCTGCCGTCCCAGGTACCTTCCCAGCTGGGTCCGGACGGACAGTTACTGCAGAGCGTTCTTACACGGCGCCCGAGTTCGTCGCAGATATGCAGGCTGAGCAGCATGCCCGGTTGTGGCAGCGTGCAGCGGATGCCCAGCAGGTCTTCGTAACCGTCGCTGTCGGGTGAGAAAATATCGTTGCTTACCGACAGGGTGCCTTCCGGGATAAAGCCGGCCATATACTGACTGTTCACTGCTCCGGGGCTGCCGAAGTTGCAGCTTTCTGCCGCAGAGGTCCAGTTCCCGGGCTCCAGGGCAGAAGACCCCGGCTGTATTCTTTCCAGGGCCACGCCGTCCGTAGAGGAAAGAAAAGGCAGCTGCAGGGAAGCGTCCACATACACCAGTTCGGCGGCCTCCAGTCCGGACGAAAAAATGCCGAGGGCGCCACCGCTCAACGTAGGCATAGGCAATTTGGGCACCCTGCGGATATAACGGGCATCGCTGCAGCTGTATTCCCTGATCGTGGAAAGCGGATCGGTACTGAAGGCAATGATCTCGCCGGGAAGCAGCCAGAGGGACGTGTTCAGCATCTGTACGCCGTTTGTGCAGAGCCGGAGCTGGGTGTCGCTGAGGCAACTGTAAACGTTTTTCAGCTCGATCGGTTCGTCTCCTGCGTTGATCCACTCTATGTAAGGCTTGCCGTCACTGCGCGGATCGAACAATATTTCGTTCCATTTCAGGTCGGAGAGGTTGTCAGAACCTGACTTACGTATATGGATCGTATCCTTCGTATATGTATCGTTTTCGCAGGCTGCGATGTTCTTCAGTTCCAGTGATTCCAGCTGTTCCGTCGGTTGTAAGCCGGGAATTTCCACACGCAAAAGGGTATAGTCCATGGCGTCCGGAATAATTTTTACATTCATGTCGATTCCTTGTCGCCGCAGACTCATGTCCTGTATGTTCTGCGGATGCAGGGCTTCTGAAAAGTAAAGCAGCAGGGTGTCGGGTTCTGTAAAACCACGGTACACGGCACGGGGTAGTGCTGCGGCCGCCAATACCGTGTCCCGGCTGTTGGGCAGAGCGGGTGTACCTCCCCGGGGGTCGCGGCTTCCGTCGCGGTTGCCTTGATCCGTGCATACCCGGCTGTAGTCGAGCATTTCCTGCGACCAGCCCCCGTCTTTCTTCGGCGCCTCGCTGAACATCTGTACGTCGTACAGGGCCTTGTGTATAAGCTGCTGCTGCGGACCGTACAGCTGTATAAGCGCAGTTTCATTGCTGATGCCGTTGAAATTGCCGCTATACGGGACCACACTCAGAGTATCGTATTGCTTAGGGCCGGCCAGTGCATAACTTTTGGGCATGAGTGTATAGTTCCCGAAACTGAGCTGGGAAGTGCCGGTTTGTAAGCGCCAGTTCTCCAGGTTTACCGGGTGATCGCGGGTATTAAAAAGTTCGATGTATTCCTGGGCCGGCAACTGTACCTGTGGGTCGGGGTCCGCCATGATCTCAGTGATCAGCACATCTCCGAAGGCCGGCACATAACGGCGTATATACATCATCCCGGGGATGTTGTAAGGCATGCCTGCACAATCGCTGATCTGTCCGCTGAAGACGACCGTATATTCTTTGCCGGCCTGTACCGCTTCGCTGAACGTAAGCAGGAAAGTGTCTTCCGTCAGTGCCTGCAGGGAAGTGATGTAAATAGTCCCGTTGTCTATACTAAAATCATTGATGTGTATACTTTGTACATCGGTCTTTTTGTTGAAACAGAGCAGTGCGTGCAGACTATCCGTAAATATCCAGCGGACTTCGGCCGGGAGTGCGTCCTGGGTAAACAATGAATTCTGGAAACCGGGTGTTCCGCCGGTGGTAAATGCCGATGCCGCCCAGTTGGCAGAGCCACTGCACAGATCATCCGGGTTTTTCTGTTCCAGGGTAAAACCGCCGTCATCCTTCACGGGGTCCAGGTACCAGCTGCTCTGGAAGCGTATCTCATGGATATGCTGTTCGGACGTGTCTTTCAGCAGGATAAGTGTTCCCGAATTATTGATGGCCGGAAATGTATGAACGGGAGCCGTTACCAGTCCCGGGAAATAGGGCAGGAAGGCCTGGGCGAAGATGAGCGCGTAGCCCTTTGCCGGCACCTGCACGGCGGGAAGAGAAACCGTGCTGTTCCCGATCTGTAAACGAAACGCGGCCAGGTCCTGCGGGTAATTCTTCCGGTTGTAGAGCTCTACGAATTCACAGCCGGGCAGACCTATCGTAGGAGCGGGATCGGCCATGATCTCGTTGATCACCAGTCCGTAAGGCTCCGGGTGGGCATACAGAACCGAAACAGTAGTGTCCTGCATAGGGTTCCCGGCCAGGTCCTGGAGTCCGTAAATTCCGAGCTGTTGTATACTTTCCTGTGCCCATACAGGGGCAAAGAACAGGCGGACCTCCTGCTGTGAAACGTCTGCTCTTATGGAATCGGGAACCGTAATGCCATTTAGTATATAGTTCTGCGGATTCATATACGAAACGGTCTCCATCGCTTCGTTAAAACGCAGTTTCAGCTGACCCGAACTGCCCGCTTCTGCATGTACAAGTCGCGGCTTATCCATATCCGGTTCGAAAAATTTTACACGAATGTCATCTGCATAAAAGCGGTTGCTGTTGCCGGCCGTATACTTACACCAGATGCCCGTATAAGGCTCGTTTATAAAAACCGTGTCGCTTACGGATGTCTCGGACAGGTATACGTAATTTCCGCTGAGGTCGGCATATATACTGAACGATCCGCCGGGGTCGCGAAGCACGCGTATCCGTACGGTGTTGTCGTTCGCCGCCAGCGTACCGTTGCTGCCCGAAGCCAGCAGGGTATGCTGATTGCCGTTCTGCCTGTAAAAGCGGATACCATCATTGTTCCCGTTCTCGCCGATGCGTATGTAGTACCCGTTGAGCGCCCCTTTCAGGTTGGGCGAACTGCTCAGCAGGTACCAGCGCAGGAAATTATTGTCGGAAGGAGCGAACTGTAACCGCAGCCAGATGTCCCATTGCCGTGTACCGTTCGCGGAAAGCATGTGCGGCGTACTGATATACGAAGTATCTGCTCCGGTAGCCTGTAATTGCAGTGTGTAGGCGCTGTTCACCCGGAAACGGGCCGTATCTCCCGACCAAACCGGGTTATGATGCAGGTCTCCGTCACTGAAGGACTCCTGCACCTGTGCATGCAGGGCGCAGCCGGCGAGCGCATACAATGCCGCCGCCATAAAGGTGGTAAATACAGTTGGTAACATGCCTGCAAATTAGTAAAAAAGAACCCGGCTCCCCGCGGGCCGGGCTATGTAAAATTTTATGCAGATTTGCTTTATTTCTTGTACAGCTTCATGATATCCACCACGGTGTTCGGGTAGTCGCTGATGATGCCGTCGCTGCCGGATTCGATCACCTTTACGATGGCCAGGCTGTCGTTCACGGTATAGGGGATCAGTTTGGCGCCGGATGCGTGTACGGCCTCGGCCAGCTTTGCATTCACACCTTTGAACTCGGGTGAATAAACGGCCGGGGTAAAGCTCAGTTTTTTGCGGTCGGCTTCCCAGTCGGCTCTGGAATTGCTGAGCAGGGCCAGCGGAATATCCGGGTTGATGCGGTGCACGGCTTCCAGGCTGCGGGGATCGAAACTCTGGATCAGTACCTTGTCCAGGATGTCGTGACGCGTGATCACGTCCAGCACCAGGCGTGCAAATTCATTGGGCACCGGTGTATAAAAATTATCCCATTCCTCATCCGATTTGATTTCTATACTAAAACGGGGCATCGGACGGTCATTGCTTTCGCAGTATTTTTTTACAGCAATGATCATGGAATCGAGCAGGGGCTTCGGTTCGTATTTGATACGCTGTTTCATGAACGCAGGCTGCAGGTGTCCTCCGCAGCGATAGGTACGTATGGTTTCATAGGTCATGTCGTACAGGCGTATTTTTTCCTCTTCGTAAGCCATTACCCGGTCGTCGTTCGGATGGTCGCAGTTTTCGCTGCTCATCCAGGGTTCGTGCGAAACGATCACTTTTTTATCCTTCGTGATGCACACGTCCATTTCGAGGGTGGTGAGCTCGGGAATGGCCAGGGCAAAGGGAATGGCAAACAGGCTGTTCTCCGGGGCCAGTCCGCGTGCAATGCGGTGTCCCTGCAGATCGAAACCGGCCGGGATCTTGTAATTGCTGTTCACGGAAAAAACATTGGCCGGTTTTTCCGGTTCCGGGGTCTCGTTCTTTTTACCGGAGCAGGCAAACAGTCCGCCGATCAGCAAGGGAAGGATATACGAAAAAGTGTGTCTGTGTTTCATGCGTTATTCAACAATTTTAAATTCGGTACGGCGGTTCTGGGCACGTCCGGCCTCGGTACCATTGTCGGCGACCGGTTTGGTGCTGCCGTAACCTTTATACGAAAGACGGGCCTTGTTTATGCCGGCCTGTACCAGGAAATCGTATACAGAACGGGCCCGGTTCTCGCTCAGTTTTTTATTCAGTTCGTCGGAACCTGCATTATCCGTGTGTCCGCCGATCTCGATCTTCAGGGTGGCGTTCTTGTTCAGGAATTCCACCAGTTTGTCCAGTTCGGCCTTACTTTCAGGCAGTAATGCGTATTCGGCCGTGGCAAAGAATACGTTCTTCAGCACCACGGGATCGTCTTTGCGTATCGGGCTCAGTTCTACTTTCTTTTCAAAGGGTTTGCCGGCCTCGTGCATGCCCTGCAGGGCAAAGTTCTCAGAATGGAACAGGTAGCCGTCGCGGCTTACGTTCAGGGCGTAGTTCTTATTGGTGGGCAGCGATACCAGGAATTCGCCGTTCACTTTGTCGGAGCGGGAAGCCACCACGGTTTTGCCGCTGGCCAGGTCGATAAGTTCGAAGCGGGCCTCCAGGGGCCTGCCGTCGGTCTTGTCCACCACATTTCCCTTCAGGTAGGTAACTGCGTAGGGGCGTGCCTGTGGGTACAGGTTGAAACGGTAGATGTCGAAACCGCCGTAACCGCCTTCACGGGCAGAGGTCACGTAGGCCCATTCGCCGTCGGCCGATACGATCAGGGCCTGTTCATTGTCGGAGGAATTGATCGGGTAACCGATGTTCTGTGCATAGCCCCAGTTGCCGTCGGGCTGACGGCGGCAGTACTGGATATCGTCGCCGCCGATGCTCAGGTGACCGGCCGAAACAAAATAAAAGGTCTGATCGTCGGGGTGAATAAAGGGAAACTGATCGTTCTCTGCCGTATTGATCTTCGGACCCAGGTTCTGTGCGGGCCCGAATTTGCCGTCGGCCTGCAGTTCGCTTTTATAGATGTCCATTTTGCCGTATCCGCCGGGGCGGCTGCTCACAAAATAGAGGGTTTTGCCATCGGAAGAGAAGGAGGGTTGTGATTCCCAGTGCGGGCTGTTCACGGGGGCGCCTACGTTTTTAGGTGTGCCCCAGCTGTCGCCGGCGCGTTCGCTTACGTAAATATCGCAGCGGCCCAGTCCGTCCTGGCGTTCACAGGCGGCAAAATACATGTAACGGCCGTCGGGTGTAATGAAAGGAGTGCCTTCGTTACAGCCGGAGTTCAGCGGCGGACCTGCATTCAGCGCTTTTTCCCAGTTGTTCTTTTCATCGCGGTGGCTGAAGTAAAAATCTTCGAGCATACCGTTGCGGCCCGGACAGGTAGGTGCCTGCACAGGCGGTTCGGTGCGGCAGAAAATGAGGCGTTTGCCGTCTACGCTCAGCGCCGGGTGATAATCGTTGTACCTGGTATTGATGTTCGGGCCGGCATTTTCGGGATTGTAAGGCACCGGGTTCTTTACCAGCAGGGCCAGCAGCTTGCTTTCGGCAATACCGCGGCGGGCGGCGGCATAATCGTTGGTGTCGGCCGTATATTTTTCCAGGAAGAGGCGGTAATAACGCTCCGAATCTTCGTAATACCCGTTCTTTTTATCGAGGTCGGCCACGGTCTTGTAGCCGTATTTAAAATTACGGTCGTTATAATGCAGACCCATTTTCAGGTAGGAGCTGCCTTCCTTTTCACGTCCGGTCTCGATCAGTATCTGGCTCAGTACAAAATAGGCCTCGGCAAAGGCCGTATCCACCTGTATGGCGTTCCGGAAGCTGTTTTCGGCCTTCAGCATCTGTCCGCTGCGGTAATAGGCGTCGCCGGCCTCGTATAACTGGATGGCTTTTTTGTTCTTGCTGCTGAAATCGCCGTTTTTCTGGGCGGCACAGCGGCTTTGCAGGCCGGTATAGATACCCAGCAGGAGGAGTATAGGAAGGAGTCGTTTCATCTATGGGATATTAATGAATTTATGTGTTTGCAGCGACAGGGTCCAGCGGGGATGCCGTTTTACGTAGTCGATGATCAGGGGCAGCATTTCGGCCGATCTGCTCCATTCGGGCTGCAGGTACAGGCGGCAGCCGCTGTTTACAAGGGCTGCGTGTTCTTCGGCCCAGGCCAGGTCGCTTTTGTTGTACACGATGATCTTCAGTTCATCGGCCGCAGCGTATATACTTTCGTGCGGAGCCTTGAACTTTTTGGGCGAAAAGCAGATCCAGTCCCAGTGTCCGCTGAGCGGATGTGCTCCCGAAGTTTCGATAAAGGTCTGTATGCCGGCTTCCTGCAGGGAGGCGGTGAGTATGTCCAGGTTGTACATCAGGGGTTCGCCGCCGGTGATCACTACGTAAGGGGCTTTTGCCTGCACGGCCCAGGCGGTGATCTGGTCCACCGTATATTGCGGATGTGCATCGGCATCCCAGCTTTCTTTCACATCGCACCAGAAACAGCCTACATCGCATCCGCCGAGGCGCACAAAATAACAGGGCTTACCGGTATTGAACCCTTCGCCCTGGATGGTGTAAAAGTGCTCCATAACGGGGAGTTGTGTCACTACTGTTTGCCCGGTCTCTGTCATTCTGTTCTATAAATATACAACGAAGTTCGTAATTCCTTTATTGGATCGCATGAACATTTTCAAGCGTGTATCGGATAAGGCGGTCGATGGTTTCGTCGCTTTTCACCGAAAAAGTGCCCGCCGCGCGGTTGGCCACAATAGCCGACATACTGCAGGGACGGTGGCCCATCAGCTGACACAGTCCGTAAATACCGGCCGTTTCCATTTCGAAATTGGTGATCTGCAGCCCGTTCCATTGTACATTGCGGTACTGGTCCACCAGGTCGGGATGCGCCGGTTTATAACGCAATGCACGTCCCTGCGGGGCGTAAAAGCCCGATGCGGTAACGGTGATGCCATGCGTGGCATCGGCTCCGAGGGCCTTCACCAGTTCTGTATTCGCACCGATGGCATAGGGCACGGCCAGTTCTGCCGGGTAGCGCATTTGTCCGGAAAAGGCCTGCAGCAGGCTGTTCTCCTGTTCAGAAGGCGTATAGGTATAGTAATTCAGCAGTCCGTCCGTGCCGATGGCATAATCGGAAACCACGAAGGCATCTACGGGTATGGCCTCGTGCATGGAGCCCGAGGTGCCGATGCGCACGATCTGCAGGGAGCTGAGTTCTGTTTTTGGCATGCGGCTGGCCAGGTCGATGTTTGCCAGGGCGTCCAGCTCATTCACCACGATATCGATATTGTCGGTGCCGATGCCGGTGGAAAGCACGGTGTAGCGTTTGCCGCCGATCTCTCCTGTATGGGTCACGAATTCGCGGTGCTGACGGATGGTGTCGATCCGGTCGAAGTATTTCGATACCTTTGCCACCCGGTCGGGGTCGCCTACAAAGAAGACCACCGGGGCCAGTTCCTCCGGTAAAAGGTCCAGGTGGTACACCGCTCCGCGGGAATTGAGAATAAGTTCGGACGCCTGAAGCATTTTTATGATTATTTTTGCCAAAATTAAAAAATACCAGTAATATTAACCTGCTCCCTGCTGTTGCGGAATACACTACATCTGTTTTTTTAACAGTAATAACCATAAATTAACCAATAAACCTACACACTACATGAAGAACCTGATTGTTGTACCTCTTGATTTTGACGAACAGTCCATGATTGCCCTGGAACAGGCCGCCAACGTAGCCGAAGTACTGCAGAGCGATATTATCCTGCTGCACGTGACCGATGAACCCGGTAAATCGGCATCGGCCCAGGCATACCACGAGGAAAAAGAGGCCGAGATACGCGAAAAACTGGACGTAATTGCCCGGAATGTGGGCACCGAATCAGGTTTGAATGTACGTTACGAGATACGTTACGGTAAAGTATACCGCGAAGTGTGCGATTTTGCCGAAGAGAAGGAAGCTTCGCTGATCATTATGGGCTGCAACAGCTCGCGCGGACTGAAACGCTTTATCGGTTCCAACGCCCTGCGCGTGGTGCGCGAAAGCAAAACGCCGGTAATTACCATCAAGGGAAAGACCCACCGCAAGGGCTGCGAACACATTCTGCTGCCGCTCGATCTCACCAAGGAAACCCGTGAAAAAGTGGCCCGTGCCCTTGATTTTGCCCGCGCCTACGGTTCCGAGATCCACGTAATGAGCGTGCGCGAAAGCGATAAGTTCGATATGAGCGCCCTTACCCGCCAGATGAACCAGGTACAGCGCTTTATCGAAGATCACGGCGTGCCGGTGAAGACGGAATTCGTGGAAAAGAAAGGCTCTGTGGCCGAAACCATTATCGAATACGGTTCCCGCAACGATATCGACCTTATTATGATCATGACCCAGCAGGAGCAGGACATTACCGAGCTCTTTATCGGGTCGCAGGCACAGGAATTGATCAATAAATCAGAGATCCCCGTACTGAGCGTGATACCGCGTACCAGCGAAAGTACCGCCGGATCTGTAATTTTCTCCTAAGAACGTATGAAAGTATCGGCATCGGTATTCAGTAACCCCGACCTTCCCCTGCAACAGGTGGTAAAAGCCCTGGATGCCTGTAAAACGGACCTGCTGCACGTAGATTGCAACGATGATCCGGGTGTGTTCGATACCATCGCCGAAATACGTACCTATAGCGATACACCGGTAGATCTGCATATTATTACAGGCAGACCGGAATTATATGTACCCCTGGTTGAAAAATATAAGCCGGAATATGTACAATTCCAGTATGAGTTGCTGCCGGCCGGTTTTGAACACCCCTTTTTCGAACACAGTAAGACGGGGCTTTGTATCGTTTCGGACACAGACTGGAACGTATTCCGCAACTATGCAGACCGCTGCCGGCACATCCTGTTCATGGCCACTACGCCGGGACAGAGCGGCGGACGTTTCAACACGGAGAATTTCCGGCGCATCCGCGCTTTTAAGAAGGAATTCCCCGGTACCCGCATCCATGTGGACGGCGGCGTGAACGGCGAAGTGTCCTTTATCCTGCGCAGCCTGGGCGTAGACTGTATCATATCCGGGTCTTTCCTGGTAAAGAACGAGAACCCGGCCATGGCCATGCTGGACCTGCTGCACCGCGAGATCCATTCCGACTACAAGGTGGGCGATTTTATGATCGGCCCGGGTGAACTGCCCCTGATCCCCATGCAGGACGCCAGCTTTTTCAGGGCCGTGGAAGTGATCGATGCCTGGAAGTTCGGCTTCGTGATCTATACCGACAGCCGGGGCAGACTGGCGGGCATCACCACCAATGCCGACCTGCGCCGGGCCCTGCTCAAAAACCGTTTCCGCATGGAAGATATCCCGGCGGAGGACTATATCAATCCCGATCCGTTCTTTTGTTACGACAGCGATAATGTGACCACCATGCTGTCTAAGATCAAATCGGCCCGTTTCCCGGTATTATATTTGCCGGTGATCGCAGAAGACCGCACCCTTACCGGGGCCCTCGCATTTCAACAACTCATTAAAGGAGAATAAGCAACATGGTTATCGAATTAAAAAAGGAAGTAAGCGCCGCTCAGGCTGCCGAACTGGGAGTAAACAACAAGTGTATCGTTTTTGAAGACAACGGTCGCCAGGTACTGGTATCCGCTTCTTCCCTGAAAACGCTGCCCGAAGGCCTGGCTGCCTACACGGAGGCCTGGTTCCCCACCAGCAGCGATATACAGCTGGCCGGTAAAGAATACCGTGCTGCCAGACGCGAGATCGACCTGGGTTTTGCCCGCATCGGCGGCGAGACCAGGAATACGCTCATGATCACGGGCCCCTGTTCGGTGGAAAGCCTGGAGCAGATCACCCGGAGCGCCGAACTCTGTGTATCGCTGGGCGTAAAAGTACTGCGCGCCGGTTGCTATAAACCCCGTACATCGCCCTATTCTTTCCAGGGACTCGGGCTCGAAGGCCTGAAACTGCTGGCAAAAATGCGCGAGAAATACGGACTGCAGGTGATCACCGAAGTGCGTGATGCCTCACACGTGGACGACGTAATTGAATACACCGACATTATACAGATCGGCGCCAAAGCCATGTATGACCAGGGTATCCTGCGCCGCTGCGGTCAGACTCAAAAGCCCGTGCTGCTGAAACGCGGCTTCGGAAGTACCCTGCAGGAATTTGTTCAGGCCGCCGAATTTGTGCTCAGTGGCGGTAACCCCAATGTAGTGCTTTGCGAACGGGGTATACGCACTTTCGAAACAAAGACACGTTTTACACTCGATCTTTGTGGTGTGGCGTATTTAAAACAATACACGAACCTGCCCGTTGTCCTCGATCCTTCGCACGCGATGGGCTATGCCTACGGAGTACCCGATCTTACCCGCGCCTGTATGGCCATGGGCATCGACGGACTGCTGATCGAAACGCATCCCACCCCGGCCACAGCTCTTTCAGACGCTTCACAGCAGCTGGACCACGCCGAATATACGACCCTGTATAATTCACTGAAACCCGTAGCAGCTGCCGTAGGTCATGAAATGGTGTAAACAAACGATATCGCTCCTCTGCCTGGCGCTGTTGCTCAGCAATACCGGCTGTAAACAGATCGATAAGCTCACTCAGTTCGATTATGTGCTGGAAAGCGAGTGTACAATACCCGGTAGCTTCGGGGTGCAGACGCCCTTCACGCTTTTTACGCCCGAAATGCAGACCAATTATGAGTCGGTGTTCGAATCGGAGAATACCCGCAAGGACCTGGTAGAGGAGATCCGGCTGGAAAAAGTGACCCTGACGCTGAAAAATCCTTCGGGCGCTGATTTCGACTTCCTGAATAACATTTACGTATACCTGAAGGACGCTTCGGGCAACGAACGCGAGATCGCCCATAAAGACCCCGTACCGGCCGATGGCAGCCAGGTGCTGGAAATGGACACGGAACCCGGCGACATCAAGGACCTGCTGATGCAGGACAAGGTAACGATCAAGATAAGTACCACTACCGATGAGGTGATCACCCAGGACCATGTGATCGGTATACGTTCCGTGTTTTTCGTAGATGCAAAGATCCCCGGCCAGTAATGCGTAAACCCGAGGAATACATATTGCAGCAGCCCGATGAGGACCAGCGTACCATGCTGCTGATGGCCTACGATATCGTACTTTCCGTGTCGGATAAAATAAGCGTGCGTTTGTCGTACGGAGTGCCTTTCTTCAATTACACCAGGGGCCTGTGCTACCTGAGCACGCGCAGGAACGGTACCGTATACATCGGTTTTATGCGGGGTATAGCCATGGATGATCCGGCGGGTATACTGGAAGCGGACAAGCGGAAAGTGATCCGTGCCATTACCTTTACTTCGCCGGAAGATCCTAAATTCGAACTGCTGGCCGATTATGTGCAGAAGGCCATCGATGTGGAACACGTAAAGGTGTTCAGCTTTCCCGGGAAGAGAAAAGCCTGAGAGCTATTTGATTTTTACGTATACCAGTTTGTTTTTGCCGGAATCGCGCTCGTCAATAACGAATGCGTCGATGCTCCGGATCAGGCTGAGTAATTTCGTATATCCATAGTTACGTGGGTCGAAGTCCGGCTTACGTTTCAGCAGCAGGTTGCCAAGCTCGCCCAGGTAGGCCCAGCCGTTTTCATCGGCAATGGCCGAAATGCTGTCACTGAGTAATTTGAATAATTCTTTGTCGGTTTTATTAAGACTTTTTACCGCGGTCTTTTTATCTTTTTTGATACCTGCTGACTGTATTTTCTTTATGGCTGCCGGTTCGGGCTTCAGGATCTCGAGGTAAATGAACTTGTCGCAGGCTGAAATAAAAGGCTGCAGGGTTTTTTTCTCGCCAATGCCGATCACTGTCATGCCGGCTTCGCGCAGCCGTGTGGCCAGGCGGGTAAAATCGCTGTCGCTGGATACGATGCAGAATCCATCTACCTTGCCGGTATAGAGTATATCCATGGCATCGATGATCATGGCGCTGTCGGTAGCATTTTTACCGCTGGAATAGCTGTATTGCTGAACAGGTGTGATCGCGTTTTCGAGCAGTACGGTCTTCCAGCCCGAAACCGTGGGCTTGGTCCAGTCTGCATAGATCCGTTTAAAAGTAGGTGTGCCGTATTTGGCTATTTCTTCCAGCATTTCCTTTACGTTGGCATAGGGCACGTTATCCGCATCGATCAGTACGGCCAGGCGTAAGTCCCGGATGGTATCGTTTATCATTTTACTTTTTGTTATGAATACCGTTTTCAGTAACGGTTTTTTTTCAAAGATACATTAAATCAGGTGTTTCCCGTTTAAATTTTCCAGGGCCAGGACTTATCTTCGGGCAGTTCATCGAAATGTATACGAAGATTCTTTTTATTTTTGGACAATAATGACCAGATTATCTATTTCGAAATAGACCCGGATACCTTCTCCCGTGGGCAGTACATCGCTCTGGTGCAGCAAAAACGTAGCTTCGTCGTCGGGGCATACAAAACGGGCGTAATGGGGCAGAGCTTTTAAAACCCGGTTTCTCGTAAAAAGCAATGGATGTTTCCATATCGGATACCGGAACGCTCACCTGGTTAAGATGCATGTTCTTTTGGGGTAAAGGCAGGTCTGCGGGGCTTTCGGTCTTATATGTTAAGCTTATCGGCTTATAGATGCTGCTGGAACCATTGCAGCGTAAGCGTACGGGCATCGTTCAGGTGCGTGCCGCCCCAACTGTGCTGTGCGCCCTGCTGGGTATGGAACTGGTGCGTTACGCCCAGGTTCTGCAGCAAGGCCTGCATTTTAAGCCCGGTGGAATAGGGGACCAGTTCATCGTTGGTGGCATAGATAAGCAGGGAAGGTACGGATTGCGCCGTGGCCGTCCAGTAAGGCGATGCGGCGCGGTAAGCGGCTGAATCGGCGGCAGATTGCAGCGGACGACCCATGTACACCTGGAAAAGTGCCGGTGCCACACTGATGGCCAGCTGATCACTATCCGTAAAATCCACCGGTCCGGCCCAGGAAGCGCAGGCTTTGATCTTGCCGTCGTTCAGGGCATAGGAAGTGATGAGCGAAAGGTGTCCGCCGGCACTGTGTCCCACCAGTCCGAATCGGTTGGGCGAGACCTGCCAGGTCTGCGATTTGGAGGCGATATAATCTACGGCTTTTTTTACATCGCCGGCTACTTCGGTGTGGGATACATTATCCTGCGGGGAAGCGTAACGGTAATTGATGGTGGCACAGGCGATGCCCTGCTGGGCATACTGCTCCAGTTCGCCGAGGAATACGCTGCGGTCGCCCGAAACCCAGGCCCCGCCATGGATAAAGATCACTACGGGTGTTTGTGTATTGCGGTTGGCGGGTAAGGTAATATCGAGTTTGTTGCGCTCGTGGTTGCCGTACGAAACGGAATACAGGGTCTGTTTCTGCGCGGGGTTCAGGTCTTCTTCCTTAACGCAGGAAGTAATAAAGCAGAGCAGAACGAGGGGCAAAAAGAGCTTTTTCATAGACACGGTTTTTTCACAATAACGCAGGGCCACATAGCGCCCGGGCTGCAATAATACGCTTAATTTTCCTATACTCAGGAACGGGGCTGAAGATCATCGTCCTGTTCCGCCTGTGTGTCTGCAGGGTGATGCATGTATTTGGACAACATCTGTACCGATATGGTGGAGCTGACCAGGAAAATAAGCACTCCGCCGGCCAGGCGTTCCATGGCGCGGTTACCGGGAGAGGGCATCTCCGAGAACTCCGAAACGGCCGCGATCAGCAGCCACACGGCCCCGATCATGAGACTGCCCCCGATGGTAAGCCCGGTGATGCGGTGCTGGAACAGGAACTGGAAGGCCAGCAGGGCAGCCAGACCCAGTACCAGGAAGTGCGTATTGCGGTCGATCAGTATATAGGCTACAGATGCCGTAAGGAGTATGAGTTCGTGGATTCGGTGCCGGATACGGAACATACATGTAGATTTTACAGACCGACACAGTTATCGGGCTGATTGTAAATATACAACGTTTTTATGGAATATTTAGTATGCGGCCTGTGTATGTGTCTGAACATCATTCCGGTCCCGGTCCATGTAAGACGTAAGCCAGGTTCGAAAAAGGATGCAACCTCTTCGTCCATCGTAGAAAAAGAAAAAGAAACGATGCAGCCTCGGTCGAGGGTAAGCCCGGCGGGGCGTACCGCGTTTTTGTCAATAGTGTCTAAAATATCTGTGTCCCGCAGTACCAGGTCTGATCTGGTAATGATATGTACCGGGAAACGATACGTGGATATGAGTTCCAGTGCTTTGCGGGTGAGCTCGTATCTTTTTTCGATATGCAGGCAGGGATCGGTTATGGACGAAAGTACGATAAAGCCGTATTCGCCCTTTTTTGCCCGCAGGGCCAGCTGCCGTTCCAGTACTTCGATGGCATTGCTCTTTACCGTAAGGCTGCTTTCCAGGTTGACGCCGTACTTACTGCCCCGTATGTAACAGTAAAGGCAGTTGAAGGAGCAGGCCTGGTACAGGTCCAGGGTATAATCGTCCAGGGACCATGCATCGCGGCGTTTGGTCCTATTCAGTATCGATCGTACTTTTTTCTCGTGTGGCATAAGAGTTGCGTTCCAGTCCGATCTGTATCTTTTTACGAAACCAGGCGGGTGTTTCCGCGGCTTCGAGCTCTTTCCGGAAATGCGTAATGATCTCCGGGTGAAAGCGGGCACAGGTCTTGGCGGCCCAGCCGATGCCCTGTTTTACCTGCTGGTTTTTGCTGCCGCGTAGTGAAAGAAGCAGCTTAAAAACCGTTCTTACTTCCGTGGCAGGCAGGCCTTTTTTTACGGCATAATGGATCCCGGCGCCCAGTGAACGTGCCACCAGTTCGGAAGGATGCCGGCTGAGTTCCTGCAGGGCCGGCAGCGTTTTTTCGGGGTAGCGCAGCAGGGCCACGCCCCAGACGCGTTCGCCGATGATATCGCATACGTACCAGGCATTGCCCTGTGCAATGAATACAGCGGCCTGTTGCAGCGATCCTGTATAGCGTTTTTCGAGGCCTTCCTGCAGCAGAATGCCAATGAGTACGTTACCGCCTTCGGTGCCCTGTGCGGCAATGCCTTTGCAAAAGGGCAGATGTTCCTCCGCAGGTAACAGCCTGGCCAGGTGGCGGGCGGCGAATTCGAGCAGCGGGAATTTTACGCGGACTTCGAGCAGGCGTACCTGCACTTCGCGGAGCAGACCCTGCATACCCTCTGCGGACCAGGCTTTTTCACAGCTGCCGAGTGCAGCCATCAGGACCGGTTTTGTGCGGATGATCTTCATAGTTTTACAGTAGTGTATAAAGATACAAAAGCAGCTTGATCTCAGGAAATATTCCGCATACGTGCCACCAGAAGGGTGATGCATATACCAAAAATACCGATGCAGGCAAAGGAAATACGCAGGCTCCACAGTTCGGCAATATAACCGATAAAGGGCGGGCCCAGCAGGAAGCCGAGGAAACTTACGCTGGATACGATGGTCAGCGCTTCGCCCGGAGCTACGGTCCTGTTTTTACCGGCCAGGCTGTATACGATGGGTACAATGGTAGAAACGCCCAGTCCCACCAGCATAAAGGCGATGACCGAAGGTACCAGCAGGGGCAGGCATACGGAAAGGAAAAGTCCGGTGGAGATGAGTATACCACCGGTCTGCATCAGGCGTTTGCGGCCGATGCGGTTGATGAGGAGATCGCCTATGAAACGGCCGGAGGCCATCATGATCATGAACGATGTATATCCTAAAATTACCAGCGATCCGGGCGCTTTTACCACATCCTGGAAATATACGCCGCTCCAGTCGAACATCGCTCCCTCGGCGGCCATGCTGCAGAAACCGACAATGCCCAGGCTGATCAGTGCGCCGTCGGGTTTGCTGAAACGGCTCTTTTTCTCTGCTTTGGGTATGGGAACGTTCTCTACCGCGATCAGGGAACGGAAATTCAGGAAGATCAGCAGTCCTGTGAACGCGGTCACGGTCCAGAAATGTACGTAAGGCGATACATTCAGGTTGCTCATCATCAGTCCGGTAAGTGCACCGGTAAAGCCCGCCAGGCTCCATACGCCGTGGAAACCCGTCATAATGGCGCGGCCATAGAGTTCTTCGGCATATACGCCCTGTGTATTTACGGCAATATTGCTCAGGTTGCTGAAAAGTCCGAACAGCATCAGGGAAAGCGCGAGCTGCCAGGGTTCGCGCGCGAGGCCCATATTCGTGAGCGAGAGGGCATACAGGCAAAGGGCCGTTATCAGTACTTTCTGACTGCCGAAACGGGTGACCAGTTTGCCCGAGAAAGGCATGATGAGCAGCTGGCCCAGGGGCAGGGCGAAAAGCAGGGTGCCCAGGGCGGCGTCACTGAGTTGCAGGGCGTTCTTTATATCGGGGATGCGGCTGGCCCAGGAGGCAAAACAGAGGCCCATGCCGAAGAAGAAGACCGAAACGGCGATGCGTATACGTCTTTTGCGGGGCGTATAGTCCTGCCGGAAAACGTGCGAAGAAGATGGTACCTGTTCCACAACGGAACAAAAGTACGGGGAATCCGCCGGAAAAGGAACAGGCCCCGGCTATACGGCCGTTAAAGATGCTTTAAAAATCAGAGAATGCCGGTAATACGCAGTCCGCCGCCACCGCCCACGGCCACATTGCTGAAATCGTAGGTAGGCAGTACGTAGAAATTACCGAACAGACCGATGCGCAGGTTGTGTACCGCTTTAATATCTACGCCGGTGTGCAGGCCGGGATTCCAGAAGAATTTATCGCCGCCGGGTACATAGGTCAGGCCCAGGTCCATGCCCAGGAAAAAGCCGGAACGGCGGGCCATGCCAAAATGCTGGGTAAAGCTGTACTGGAAACTGTACAGTTTCAGGTTGTTCTCGGGGATATGGTGCAGGATGCTGAATTTAAAAGCGTTAGAGAAATTGTTGTCGTTACAGTGCCCGATCTCGAATTCATACATCATGTTAAAAGGCTTCAGGTTACGGAAGCTGGCGGCACCGGGTCCTGCCTGGAAGCTCAGGTAAACGCCCAGGGGCTCAGCACTGCCTGATGAATTACCGCTGCGGGTAGTATTGCCGGAAACCGGGGGGATATACGTAATGGGCGGGGTGCTGATATCTACTAGATTGGTGCCTTCGTCGTCCTCTTCGTAGCGGTAATACTGGATGCGGGACTGAATTTCGCGGCCGTCGCGGTTTACGGTCAGTTCCAGGTAATCGCCGGCCATACCGTATAAGAACTCTTCAATTTCCGAATGACTGAAATTGTTCAGGGGAAAGCCGAAAAAGTGGGTGATGCGGTCATTGATCTGCAGGCCGGAGGCGGGCAGCAGGGAGGCATCCACCACATCGCCGATGGTATACATATTGGTACTGCCATATGTTACGGCAAAATTGAATGCCAGGCAACCGCTGTTCTGAAGTGAACTTTCCAGCACGTGTACGCCGTCTGTGGTCCCCGGTTTTATAATACGATATACTTCGGTCTTGTTGATCACACGCTGTACCTTTTTGTTTTTCTCTGTTACGTAATACACCACATTATTATCGGTGAGCTGTACGTTTTCCGCGGCAATATGCCGGCCGGATTTAGTACAGATCATATTCTGTGCGGAGAGTACGGATGTGCTGAGAAGGCTGAACAGCAGCGGGAGCAGGATGTTTTTCATAGGCGTTTAGAATTGAACGGCGTGTACAACGCAGTTGTCTGCCAGGACCTGCACGGTATACGCGGCACTCGTGTAAGTACCGGTTGTGCCGTATACCTGGTGTGGGCCCGCGGGCAGGCTGAGTGTAAGGGCTGACGGATGGTTACAGGTTACAGATGTATAGGAATACGTATTGAGGGAGCCTTTGGGTACGCCGTCTACGTAAATAACGGCGCTGCCTGCATTGGGCGGGGCCAGGTAAATGGTAAGTTCGCCCTGCACGGAAGGGTCATTCCCGTCGCAGTCATTAAAAAAACGGCAGTCTACCGATTCGTCACCGTCGCAGCCGGTGGAGAACAACAGCGGTGAAAGGCAGCATAACAGGTATAAAAAAGTACGGTACATGGCAGCAGGTTTAAGGGGTTAAGCGTTCGACTGCAAAAATTGCACAAACTTCCTGTGCAAAAAATACCCACTGATGAGTATATTTGTCAGCCAAACTAACAGCTTCCGTTTCATGCACCAGGTAATTCCCCGAAATACGGAGCCGGCCCTTGTCGCTTTACTGAACGAAAAAATCAACGGTCTTGTTTCGCTCGAAGATACCCTGCCCTGTGTGTGCATTGTGCACGATATGCGCGATTTTTCACTCGTATATATGAGCAGCCAGGGAAAACAGCGGCTGGGCGGACAGTGGAACGAGGAACGTACCGCCGGAAAGGACTATTTCTCTACCTATTTTAAGATCGAAGATTCCATGTTCTTTACCGAAAAACTGCTGGAGCATGCCCGCACGGAGCCAGACGAGGCCTTTATGACCTTTTTTGAAGAAGTGCGTACCGGCCCGGATCATTCGTACGAATGGTACCTGAGTTCGAGTCGTGTTATGTTACGCGATACAGAAGGGAATCCACGCTTTTCCCTCACCATTTCCATGCCGATCAATATCCACACGCATGTTACGAAAAAGGTAGCACGTGTAATGGAGGAGAACCGCTATATGCGTGCCCATCAGCATCATTTCGGACAGCTGACAAAGCGTGAAAAACAGATCCTGGCCTGCATGGCGCGCAACATGACCTCGCAGGCCATCGGCGAACAATTATTCATATCCGAAAAAACGGTGGCCACGCACCGCAAGAATATCAAACGCAAGATCGGCGCCCGTACCGATTACGATGTGATCAAATTTGCACAGACCTTCGACCTGATCTGAAAAAACGTATACATTTCCATCCGGATGATGTATTTTTACAGCGCTTGTTATGATACACACTACTGAAACACTGCTGAACACAGGCGGTGTACATTTATATACGAAATACAGTTTCCCGCTGCCCGGCCGGCCCGTGCTGGTGTTCCTGCACGATTCCCTCGGTTGCACGCAGCTCTGGCGTGATCTTCCGGAGAGACTGGTCGAGGAAACCCAATGCAATGTGCTGGTGTACGACCGCCTGGGCTACGGAAAGTCAGACCCGCTTCCTTCCAGGCACAGAGCGATCGATTACCTGGAACGGGAAGCGGCGGTGCTGAACGATCTGCTGCAACAGCTGCATATTGCGGATGCCATCCTGTTCGGGCATAGCGACGGAGCTTCGATCTCGCTCATTGCAGCTGCTTTGTACCCCGAACGTGTCCGGGCCGTAGTGTCGGAAGCGGCCCATATTTTCGTGGAAGATATTACCCTGCGCGGGATCCTGCACAATGTAGACCTGTATGAGCGCACCGACCTGAAACAACGCCTGGAAAGATACCACGGCGATAAAACGGAGGACGTGTTCCGTTCCTGGGCCGATACCTGGACCCGGGCCGATTTCCGTAGCTGGAACATCGAACACCTGTTGCCCCGCATTCAATGTCCCGTGCTGGTGATGCAGGGCGATGCCGACGAATTCGGTACCCTGGCGCAGGTAGAAGGTATCCTGAAAGGCGTAGGCGAAAAAGCGGAGCGCTGTGTCATTCCGGGGGCAGGACACACGCCGCATAAAGAGGCTGCGAAGCTTGCTTTTGAACGATCAGCCGCTTTTGTCAAGGGTCTTTCTGATTAATATACTAAGTATAAAACCCCTTGGTCTGGCGGATCTTAATGGATATACTAAATAATATCCGGAAGCGTCAGGGCTTCGTCTTTTCGATCTTTTTGTGCGTTTCCAGGTACACCGGCAGTGCGGCGGAACCGAACCAGGGCAGGTATTCCGCCGCCAGGTAGTTCTGCATGATGGCCGTGTCGCCCTTCATCAGTTCTTTGGCTTCTTCTACCGTAGATACATTCAGGATAAAGATGCCGCGGTACGAGCTGTCGTTCTTGCCGATGGGGCCGGCTACCACCAGTTTGCCTTCGGCCGCCAGCTTCTGTATGTTGTCCATATGACCCGCAAAGGCTTCCTGTACGGCCTTCTTGTCGATACCGTCCCCTGTACTTGCCGTGCCCGACTTCAGGATCACAAGTATATACGATTTCATGCCATAGTCATTGGCGCCCAGTTTTTTGGCCAGCTCCGGGTCGTAATCCGGGTTCGCGGTCTGGGCATCCATCTGTATACTAAAAATAGCGATTGCCAGGAAGAAAAGCAGTTTTTTCATATGGTTCAGCGTTTTATGTTCTTTTCATAAAGGGCGATCCAGTCCTGCATGCTCATTTTGCGCAGCAGTTCAGCGATCAGTTCAAAAGGGACCTGTTCCGGTTTTTTAAAGCGGATGCAGCTTTTTCCCATATCCAGTTTGGTTTTGGAATGTTTCGGGTATTCGGTCGTGAACCATTCCAGCAGTTCCGGATCGGCATACAGCCCCATGTGGTACAGGGCGATGAAGTTCTTCTGGGAAGCGATGTTGAGAAAGGGCAGGGGCAGCCTGGGATCGCAATGATATCCCGCGGGATAGGCCGAATGAGGTACTACGTAGCCGATCATACCATAACTGATGCATTCTTCGAATCCCGGCGGCAGGTTTTTGAGGACCGTTTCGCGCAGATGCTGCACGGGACCCTGGCGGTCTTCGGGTAGGGCATCGATATATTCGTCAATACTGGTGGCTTTTACCTGCATGTAAGAGAAAATGTTTTTTCAAATGTACGTTTTTCGCAACATATGAAAAACAGAGTACAGGCTACCCTGTGACCCGGTTTTGAGCCCGGCGGCGGGTGTTTCCCGTATCTAACTGTTTTGCTGCCTTCGGTTTAATTTCGTCAGGGACAGGCCACGCTTTGTGTGCCGGCCCCGTTCTCGAGTACCTGCAGTCCGCGGATACTGTACAGGCTGTCGCAACTCTGGATCAGGACCCGGCTGTTCTTCATGAGTATTTTACCTTCGATGGCGTATACCGGGCAGGGCTTTTCGCGCGGGGAACTGTCGGTGAAATTGACGTCGGCCGTGCCCATCCAGTTGCGGAAAGAGGCGGTGTCCATACCGAAATGGCGCAGGTAGCACCAGGTGGTACTATCGGCCGGTTTGGCGTGCTGTATCTGTTCCAGAACGCGGCCTTCGGGCCATACGGCGGGCAGGGCCCTTTTGCCGAAAAAGAGGTATACGGCCAGGAAACCGATGCCTACCCCGATGGCATAGAATAATAAACGGCGTGTGAATTTGCTTGTGTTCATGAGAAAGCAGCAGACAGCAGGTTAAGATCGGTGAAGGGGATCTTGTACATGTCCCCGAAATGTTTGTTGGTGAGCGTTCCGCGGAAGATATAAACTCCGTGGCGCGCCCCCGGGTCGTTCTTGAGTGTGTTCTCGAGGCCACCTTCTTCGCCCATGCGCAGGAGGAGAGGGCCCATGATATTGCTCAGCGCCATGGACGCGGTATGCGCCACGCGTGAGGGTATATTGGGCACGCAGTAATGGGTAACCCCGAATTTGCTGAAGGTGGGATTGGCATGATCGGTCGGTGCCGAGGTTTCGAAAACCCCGCCCTGGTCAATGGAAACGTCGATGATCACGGAGCCGAACTTCATTTCACTGACCATCTGTTCGCTCACCACGCAGGGCGTACGTCCTTCCGGCGCGCGCAGGGCCCCGATCACCACATCGGCGCCTTTTACGGCCTCGGCCAGGTCCTTGGGGGTAATGAGACAGGTGTAGATCCGCATACCCAGCTGGTCCTGTATGCGGCGCAGGCGGTGCACCGAGGTATCGAACACCTTTACATAGGCACCCAGTCCCAGGGCGGCACGGGCGGCAAATTCGCCCACGGTACCCGCCCCGATGATCACCACATTGGTAGGCGGCACCCCGGAAATACCTCCGAGGATAAGGCCTTTACCCTTGGTAGCATTGCTCAGGTATTCCGCGGCAATGAGTATGGAAGCGCTGCCGGCGATCTCGCTCATGCTGCGCACAACGGGAAATACACCTTCGCTGTCTTTCATGTAGTTAAAGGCGATGGCGTTCACCTTTTTCTGCATCAGTCCGCGGATCACTCCCTCGCAGCGGTTGGTGAGCTGTATGGCCGAAATAATGGTCTGGCCCGGCTGTATCAGCACAATTTCTTCTTCGGTGGGCGGCGATATCTTTAAAATGGTATCGGCCTTGTATACGTCTTCCTTGCTGTAGGCGATACGCGCCCCGGCCTCGCTCAGGTCCTGGTCCTTGAAGCCCGCGGCGGCCCCGGCATTGGTCTCTACCAGTATGGTGTGCCCGTTGGCCGTCAGGTAGGCAATGGCGTCGGGTACTAGGGAAATACGATTCTCCTTAAAGGAAGATTCCTTGGGAATACCGATGGTAGCGCTTTTAAAACTCCGGCCGGTTTCGAGCATTTCTTCACGGGGAAGAAGTACGGAACTGGTCTTGAACGATTTGGAACTGCCCGCTTGAAGCATACTTATTGAAATACGTTAAGAATTAGAGATAGATAGCGTGTAAACCCCGGCGCAGCACCCCGGGAGGAAGGAACAGGATCGTAGCAGAACATGGCGGCCGTGCCGGTCTTGTTGTTTCATTGAGAATCGCTGCTTAATGTCGCGTAAAGGTAAGGATTCTTTCGGCGTCCTCTAAACGGAAGCTGATTTTTATGTGCGGTTCGCCGTACAGCAGGTCTCCCGCCATGCCGGGCCACTCTACCAGGCAGATACAGCCCGAGTCGATATAATCGTATATACCCAGGTCTTCGGCTTCGGAAGGATCTTTAAGCCGGTACAGGTCAAAATGGTAAATGGGATTTCCCGCCGCGTCCAGGTATTCGTTCACAAGGGCATAGGTGGGGCTGCTTACATTATCTCCGCTGCCCAGCAGGCGACATACCTCTTTTACAAAGGTGGTCTTACCGGCTCCCATCCCGCCCTCGAGCAGTACCAGCGGGCATTCCGGAACCAGCTTCAGCAGCTGTTCGGCCGGAGCGCGGAGTTCTGCGGGCGTATGCACATGAAATTCCATAGCGCAAAGGTGCTTAAAAAAGAGCAGAACTGAAACTCCGTTCAGGGATGGCCCTGGCAGCTGTCGCTCAGCTCATCGGTATATTCGTAGGGAATGCTGTAGGCCGCCTCGAAGAGTGAAGAAACACTGATGTCCCAGCCCACACCGTACAGGCCCAGCT
>JACVCJ010000066.1 GCA_016742095.1 Bacteroidia bacterium | reverse complement strand
GATCTGTTATGCCGTTATGTCGGGCATATCGTACCTGGTGGGACAGCGTTATTACGCCGTGCCGTACCGCTTCGGCCGCCTGCATCAGTATATTCTGGGTTGCATTATTTTTTACGGTATTACCCGTTTTGTACCGGCTGACAGGCCTGTGCTCTATTATTTTATAGCTACCGCCGGAATTATCGTATATATGGTCTGGCTTATAAAGAACGAAAAAACATTACAGACACTTATCCGCAAAATTGCAGACAGATATGGAAGTAAAAATACAGAATAAGTCGGGCAACGAACTGCCTTTTTACGCTACGCCCGGTGCGGCGGGTATGGACCTGAAAGCTTCTCTGGAAGAGGCTTTTACACTGGCGCCTTTACAACGAAAACTGGTGCCCACCGGTCTGTTCATAGAGTTACCGGCAGGGTATGAGGCGCAGGTACGTCCGCGCAGTGGCCTGGCCCTGAAACACGGTATAACGGTACTGAACAGCCCGGGCACCATCGACTCGGACTACCGCGGCGAAATAGGCGTTATCCTGGTAAACCTCTCTGATACGGCTTTTGAGATACGACCCGGCGAACGCATCGCCCAGCTGGTGATCGCAAAACACGAACAGGTACAGTGGACCCTGAGCGAACAGCTGCAGGAAAGCGAGAGAGGTGCCGGCGGTTTCGGCAGTACAGGGAAATAAGAACGGTATGCCGGGGCTTAGCCCGGCCCCGCGGGACATAATGGTCCGATCATTTTTTTGAAATACGGGATAATGAATGCGGGTCCCTGTTAAAGCGGGACTTTCTGTAGAAGTATATAGTATTTCTTAACTATACTAAAACAAAAGCGGAACTGCATTATGCCAAAGAAGCGTACCTTTGGCAAATGAACCCCATTCTCAGACGATCTTCACCGCGGTTTTTCCCGTTTTTCCTGTGTCTCTGTCTGCTGGCGGGTACGGGCCGCGCCCTTGCCCAGGACCTCGACAGTATGCTGCGGGTGCTGCCCGGTCACCCGAACGATACCAACAAGATAAACCTGCTGGAAAACATTATCTATGTATACAGTTACAAGGACCCTTCCCGCAAAAGCACCCTGCCCTATATAGAGATGATGCAGGAGATCGCGGCAGGTATACGTTACCCGCGCGGCGAAGCTTCGGCCAGTCTCAGCTATGCCGATTACCTCTTTGTAACGGGCCATGCAGAAGAAAGTATCTTCTATATAAAGAAGGCCGATAGTATATATACGAAAATGAATTACGCGTTCGGTCTGGCCGGGGTGAACTCACATTACGGCTCTTATCACCGCAGCCGGGGCGAGTACGAAAAGGCCCTGGTACGTTACCAGAAGACCTATGATCTGTACGAAAAGATCGGCGAAAAAAGGGGACAGGCCCTTACCCTTGGTACCATGGCCCTGCTTTTCCTGAACCTGGAACGGTACGAAGAGGGCGAGAACTACTACCTGCGCTCCCTGGAAATACGCGAGGAGATCGGCGACCGCCGGGGAATGTCACATGCCCTGCTGAACCTGGGCGTACTCAACAACGACCTGAAACGCTACGACAAGGCACTTACCTATTTTAATCTTTGCCTGCAGATACAAAAAGACCTCAAAGACCTGATGATCATTGCGGGCTGCCAGATCAATATGGGCAACATATACGTGGCCCGGGGCGAATACGACAAGGCGATGAAGACCTTTAAGGACAGTTACGCCAATTACCTGCAGCTGGGCGATAGCTTAAAGATGGCGTATTCGCTCATGTACCAGTGCTCCGTGCACCGTATGACGGGTAAGTACAGTGCAGGCCTGGAGGCATTGAACGAAGGTTTCGAACTTATCAAGGGCCGTAATATTGCCGCTGCCGACCTGGCCAATTTCCATATGGAATATTACAATACCTACAAGGCGATGGGCAACTACCGGCAGGCACTGGCCTCATACGAGCTTGCCAATGAGTACCAGAGCGGTATCTTTTCGAGCGATATGGCCGGGAAGATATCCGAGCTGAAAGAAAAATACGAGACCGGCAAAAAAGAACAGGAGAACGAAACCCTCAAGAAGAACGGCGAGATCCAGGAACTTCAGCTGAGGCAGCGCCTTTACTTCCTGTACGGTATCGGGGGCCTGGCCCTGCTCATCATCGTTATATCGGCCCTGCTGATCCGCAACAACCGCATCCGGTCGGAACAACATACCATGCGCCTCGAACAGCGTCTGCTGCGCAGCCAGATGAACCCGCACTTTATTTTTAATGCACTGACGGCCATCCAGAGCTTTATGATGAAGAACAACCCGGCCGAAGCGGGACGTTTCCTGTCTTCGTTTGCCCGGATCGTACGTTCCATCCTCGAAAATTCCCGGGAAGAATACATTTCACTGTCGCGCGAGGTGCAGTGGCTGCAGAACTACATCAGTCTGCAGGAGCTGCGTTTCGACAACGGTTTCGACTATACCCTGCATGTAGATGAGGAACTGGACCTGGAAAATACCTGGATCCCGCCCATGCTTACCCAGCCTTTTATTGAAAATGCCCTGGAACATGGGTTCCGCGGAATGGAAGGCCGGGGCGAACTTTCGGTAAGTTTCCGGGAAAAGGACGGTTTTTTACAGGTAGATGTACAGGATAACGGGGTAGGCTTCGACCAGGAAGGGGGTAAAGAACAGACGTCCGGCAAAAAATCACTGGCCCTGCAGATCACCCGCGAACGCCTGGAACTGCTGAACCGTGGCAAGCGCCGCAAGATCCATTTTACCATCCGTTCGGCCGCCGGTTCGGGTACTCTCGTCTCTTTCCGCATACCATTAAAGAAAAAATTTTAACTTTAACCAGTAAAGAGCCGGCTCTTCCAGATGATAGATATACTTATTGTTGACGATGAAACAAAGGCGCGCGAGGTGCTCGGCGAAATGATACGCCTGTATTGCACAGACAGCGACATTGCCCTGCGGGAGGCCGACGGGGTGCAGTCTGCCGTGGCTGCCATACAGCATAAAACGCCCGATCTGCTGCTGCTGGACATACGCCTGAAAGACGGCAACGGTTTCGACCTGCTGAACCGCATCAAACACCTGGCCATTCCCGTGATCTTTATTACGGCCTACGAGGAGTACGCCATCAAGGCCTGCAAGGTATCGGCGCTCAATTACCTGCTGAAGCCCGTGGACCCCTTCGAACTGAAGGACGCCATTGCCAATGCCGGCAAACGGATCGAACGCGAAAAACTGGTGGAAAGGCTCGATACCTTTATGCAGAATTTTTCAGGCAGCGAACGCCAGGTAAAGCGCATTACCCTCAAAACGGCCGAAAGTATATACATCATTAACACGTCGGACATCGTTTTCTGTGAGGCCGACGGTAATTATACCACCTTTTACCTGCTCGACAAACGCCGGGTTACCGTGTCGCGCCCCCTCGGCGATTACGAGGAAATGATCGGCAGCGACCGTTTTATCCGTACCCACCAGTCGTACCTGGTAAATATGGACCATATCGTCCGCTACGAAAAGGGCGAAGGCATTATCGTTACCGTAAATGAAGACAAGGTGCCGGTCTCTACCCGCAAAAAAGAACAGTTGCTGCAGTTCCTGAACAGTTTCTGATCATATTTCAGCGTATATACATCCGAACGCAGCGTTTATCCATTACATGTTGACACCCCCTTCCTTTCTGCGTATTTTTGCCCCTATATATGTCCTGCATGTATGCAGAGAATAAAGTTGTGTCTGTTGATCGATAACGAGAAACTATGAAAAGCACCCGCAGGAAAGAAGTATAAGGGCTTTCCTGTGGGTTTTTTATCGGTGGCCATGCATAACTTTTTCCTGGATCCCCGGGACGATACATTTTAACGATATGAACCCGTTCTCTCAGGATCTATGTCCCGAATATTAAATTTCCTGTTATTTTCAAGTAATTGATAATAAATAGTATATAATTTATAAATGCATCCTCTGCCCGTAAACTTAAAACAAAACGCTGCCGGACAAAAACTTAAGGCTATTTTTGCCGGCTTAAAAAGCCCTCGTATTCAATACTACTCTATATATCACACACAAGCAACAAAATCCGAATGAAACAAAAGATTTACCCCTTCCTTCTTCTCTGCCTGCTCATAGTACTCCCTCTCACGGTCCTCGCTCAGAATCCCGGGCCGCGTTACGAAAAGAATCTCGAGATCCTTATGCCCGTGGTAAGCGGCCAGAGCCAGAAGCCTTCCCGCGTAGAGGCCTGTGCCCCGCTTTCCAACGGAAATCTGCTCATCGGCATCAATAAACGGCTGGATGATTTTGAGCTGGGTGATATTGCGCGCGGGATATGCGGTCTGGCCGAACTGACGCCCTGGGGCGATACCGTATGGGTAAAATATTACCAGCGGACCTTCCAGACCATGACAGAACTACGTATCAATTTTATCCGCGAACTCCCCGACGGAAACTTTTTTGTGAGCGGTATCGTTGGCGAACAGTACGTAATATCCGGTTTTGCCTGGATCACCGACCCCAACGGTAACGTCCTTTACCAGAAAAACCTGGAGATACAGGCCAATCCCAGTAACCAGTATACCTACAGACCCCTGCATATTGTGGATATAGAAGTGGCCCCGGACGGTTCTATCTATTATGCCGGTAACTACCGCGACCTGTTCAGCGGCGGGGTAAGTTACTACGAATGGACGATCGCTGCCTATGGTAAGCTTACATCCACACTGGAGCCGGTCTGGAGTCGTATATACGGGTATAATGTAAACCATTCACAGGCCAACCTGAATATAGGTAATGTAGTGGGCATAAAGCTGCATACCAACGGGAACCTGATCGTGATGGGTATGGAGACCAACTCGACACGCAGGCTGAATATTGCACAGGTAAGTCCGGCCGGCGCCACGGTAGGTACTATACGGCAACGGAATATGGATTTGTCCGAAGTTCCGGTGGGCGTGGTAAAAGCACCCACGAAAGAACTGTACATGGTCACCAATTTTGGCAACGGTAACGATATCGGTCTGTATAAGTTCCAGGAAAATGGTGTAAATATATGGTCGAAGAAGCTCACTACTCCCAACAACGAACTGGTAAAAAGGATCCGTTTCGATGTACAGAGCAATACCCTTCTGCTGGCAGGCCAGCATATCAACGGAACACAGCGTAATGCCTGGTTTGCACAGCTTGATACCAGTGGGGCGGCGCTCATAAGTAAGTCGTTCGGTAATGCGAATCAGACGGAGATCTTTGAAGATGTATGCCGCAACGGCAGTAATTTTGTACTCGGCGGCACCAGTTCGGTACTCGGCGGGTACCTGGTACAGACCGATATGCAGGCTATGACCACCTGTACAGGTGTATCGGATATTGCTGTTACGTCACAGGCGCTTGCACACACATACAATACCAGCGGACTTGCACACGTGAACGTGCCCGCACGTCAGGGCACATACGGCACCACCATGGCCGCCGTGAGAAGCTCGGGCCTTACCAATAACAATGCCTGCTTTGCCTGCAGCGACCAGATATACAACATCAATATAAGCGCCTGCGACAGCTTTTTGGTGGCCGGCGCCATGCAATACGCTTCGGGCGTGTTCACAGATACTTTCCCTTCACAATATGCGGGCTGCGACAGCATCATCATTACCACGCTCACTATTTATGATCAGCCCCAGGCGGCCGTAGCCGGCCCCGACCAGTCGGTATGCGGTACCACGGCCCTGCTCGCTGCGGATGCAGCCTCCGCGGGCACAGGTACCTGGACGGTGATATCGGGCAGCGGTTCCTTCAGCAATGCCAATTCGCCCACGGCACAGGTGAACGGCCTGGCCAACGGCACCAATGTACTGCGCTGGACGGTAACGAACGGTAGCTGCAGCGGTTCGTATGACGAAGTGACCATTATAAAAAAGCAAAGTACGGCCTCCACCTTTACACACACCAGCTGTGGACCGTACACCTGGATCAACGGCGTAACCTACACCAGCTCTACCAATACGGCTAAAGACACCCTGGTGAACGCGGCCGGCTGCGACTCGGTGATCACCCTGAACCTGACCGTGCTGCAACCCAGCTATACAACAGATGTACGTATGGCCTGCGAATCTTTTACCTGGATCAACGGCGTAACCTATACGGCTTCCAACAATACAGCGAAAGATACCCTGGTAAATGCCGCCGGTTGCGATTCCATCATTACCCTGGACCTGACCATTAAGCATGGTACAACATCCAGCCTGAATATTTCGTCTTGTGATGCCTATACGCTGAATGGCCAGACCTATACGGCCAGCGGCACCTATACCCAGCTGCTGACCAATGCGGCGGGCTGTGACAGCACGCTTACGCTGAACCTGACGATCAGGAACAGTACGTCTTCCGTACTTTCGGCAACGGCCTGTGATGCCTATACGCTGAATGGCCAGACCTACACGTCCAGCGGTACCTATACCCAGCTGCTGACCAATGCAGCGGGTTGTGACAGTACGATTACGCTGAACCTGACGATCAGGAACAGTACATCTTCCGTACTTTCGGCAATGGCCTGTGATGCCTATACGTTAAATGGCCAGACCTACACGGCCAGTGGTACATATACACAGTTGTTCACCAATGCAGCGGGTTGCGACAGTACGCTTACCCTGAACCTGACCATTACGAACAGTACCACGTCCGTATTGAATGTTTCAGGTTGTGATGCGTATACGTTAAACGGCCAGACCTATACCACAAGCGGTACCTATATACAAATGCTGACCAATGCAGCAGGCTGCGACAGTACCCTTACGCTGAACCTGACCATTAAGCACAGCACTACGTCCGTATTGAATATTTCAAGTTGTGATTCGTATACGTTAAACGGTCAGACCTATACCACAAGCGGTACCTATACACAAATGCTGACCAATGCAGCGGGCTGCGACAGCACGATCACGCTAAACCTGACCATTACGAACAGCACCGCGTCTGTCCTGAATATCAGCAGCTGCGATGGCTATACGCTGAACGGCCAGACCTATACGGCCAGCGGTACGTATACCCAACTGCGCACGAATGCAGCGGGCTGTGACAGTACCATTACGCTGAACCTGACCATTAAGAACAGTACGACCTCTACACTGAATATTTCAGGTTGTGATTCGTATACGTTAAACGGTCAGACCTACACCAGCAGCGGTACGTATACCCAACTACGCACAAATGCAGCGGGCTGCGACAGCACGATCACGCTGAACCTGACCATTAAGCAGAGTACTTCATCCGTGCTGAACATTACACGTTGTGATACCTATACGTTAAATGGGCAGACCTATACTA
>JACVCJ010000065.1 GCA_016742095.1 Bacteroidia bacterium | reverse complement strand
GACATGATGAACTGCCGATTACCATTGCTACGGCGCCAAGGATTAGAAGACCTTTTTTCATAGTTAATTAAAATATTTGTTTGCAAATTACGGGATATTTATACCCCCCGATTCTTTAATGTTTCAAATTTTAACACATTTTAACTATTATTGACATGAAAACGGGCTTGAAATTTTCGTTGGGATATTTTATATTTGATGTGTACTACCATAGTACAAGTTTTAAAATTTTGAATTGATAATCAGTTTTTTATAAAATTTCCATTTTTTGAAGTTCATGAAAAATATTCCCACGTTTGCCGACTTTCATATCCATCCGAATTTAAAATCGTTCAACAGCGGTCATCCCAAACCGAAACTGAATATGTGGGAATACTTTGAACACATTGCCCCCACTACGGCAGCCGGTAAGTTTGCGGTGAACAACTCCAAGGGGGTGGCCAAATTCAGTCAGACCAACCTGTATAACCTGATGGAGGGGAATGTACGCGTGGTCTTTGTATCGCTGTATCCCATGGAACGCGGCTTTTTTGATATCCGTGGGGTGCCCAAGGCCCTCACCAGTAAAAAAGGGCTCGATGATCTTACGTCGATCACCATGGGCTACGATGTGGACCGCATCCATTACCTGCGACAGCGCAGCGATTATTTTAAGGAACTGAAACAGGAATACGACTACGTAAAAGGGCAGGAGGGCGATTCTCCCTGCGGCAAATACAGGTTCAGGATCGTGAATTCCTATTCCGAACTGAAAGACATTGCCGAGAACCGTCCCGATACCATCGCGGCCATCCTGCAGATCGAAGGGGCGCACGTGTTCTTTGACGAGGATATGCTGAGCGGTCAGCTGAACAAACGGGAGATGAAGACCCGGCTTAAACAGAACATCATTGCCGTAAAGGAATGGGAGAATCCGCCCCTGATGGTGAATGTTTCGCACCACTTTTACAATGAGCTCTGCGGGCATTCCAAAAGTTTCAACTTCCTGGTAGGCACCGGCTTCCTGAACCAGAAACGCGGCCTGGAAACCGGGCTCACCGGTCTGGGCATCAAGGCTATGAAAGAGCTGCTCAGCAATTCCAACGGCCGCCGCGTATATATCGACTGCAAGCACATGAGTCTGCAGGCGCGCAAGGAATACTACAACTGGGTACGCAGCTACAATTACCTGAACAAGAACGATAATATCCCGCTCATCATCTCACACACGGCGGTGAACGGGTTCAAGTCCATGACGGGTTCGCTCATTAAGCCGGACAACGATAAGAAAAATGCCAACAGCCAGTTCTTTAACTGGAGCATCAACAACAGCGACGAGGAGATTGCGCTCGTGAACCATACCAAAGGTCTCATGGGCTTTATGCTGGACAAGACCAAACTGGGCGGCGGTAAGTTCATGAAAGAGATACGCCGCATTACCGACCAGGAGAAAATGAAGGATGCCTATATGCAGATGTTCTGGGACAATATCTTCCAGGCGGTGAAGGCCGTGGGACACCAGGGCGCCTGGGAAAGCCTGTGCATCGGTTCCGACCTGGACGGGGGCATCTTTACCATGGAATACTACGATGCCGCCAATAAGTTCCCGACCCTGTACGACGATATGTACTCCTGGCTGCGCCGTACCAAATACCAGAAAGCACTCTGGTACGGTATGCGTGAGGAAGAACTGCTCGACCGTCTTTTTTATAAGAACGTAATGCTGTTCTGCGAGCGCTACTTCTGATCTTTTTACTCAGGGATGCACCATTTTAGTATATTCTAAACGGCTGATAATAAAATGTTAGCCGTTTATTTTTTTTCCTTTTTTTGTTGCAGGTGTTCATTTTTGTTCTATTTTTAACGAAAGTTAACATCTGAGCTATGCCCCAACGACTAACCTGCCTGCTGTGTGTTCTTTCTGCCTGTTTTTTTAGCTTTTATACGGCCTCTGCCCAGAACGATACGCTTTTCTGGTTCGTGGCCCCGGAAGTAACTTCGGCTCATGGCGATTCGCCCGTGCTGCTGCGCCTGGCTACGGAAACGGCGGGCGCGGGGGTGGTCATCGATCAGCCGGCCAATCCGGCCTTTATGCCTGTGAACGTACTGCTGGGGCCGAACGGCAGCCAGAGTGTGGACCTCACAGCCTCTCTTGCGTCGCTGGAGAACGCCCCGGCCAATACCGTGCTGAACAAGGGTCTGCGCATTCGTTCCAATGCGAAGATATCTGCCTATTACGAAGTAAACACCACCTGTAACTGCAACCCGGAGATCTTTGCCCTCAAAGGCCGGAACGCGCTCGGCACCCAGTTCATCGTACCTTTCCAGACGGCCTGGAACAGCGGTGCGGGCTATACACCCGGCGCCTATTCCACCATCGATATTGTGGCTACGGAAAACAATACCAGTATTACCATTACCCCTACCAATGCCGTGGTGGGTCACCCGGCGGGCGTGCCCTACACCATTGTACTGCAGCAGGGCGAGACCTATTCCGTACAGCAGACCGGCAACCTGGTCACGGGTACCCTGGGCGGTACGCTCATTACATCGGATAAGAAAATTGCCGTCACCATCAAGGACGACAGCCTCAGTTTCCAGGGTTGTGCCGACCTGGCGGGCGACCAGATCGTACCGGTGAACATCGTGGGCAAGGAATACATTGTGGTAAAGGGCACCCTGAACGTTACGGACAAGGTGTACATTATGCCCGTTCAGAACAATACCACCATATCCGTCGGCGGCGTTTCGCAGGGCACTTTTGCCCAGGGCCAGGTCTTTGAATACAACCTTACCACGCCATCGATATACATACAGTCTTCGGCGCCGGTGTACGTTTTACACTACACGGGCTACGGCTGCGAGATCGGTTCGGCCCTGGTGCCGCCCATTACCTGCACGGGTTCTAATTCGGTATGCGTGGTGCGTTCCACCATCGAGAACTTCAGCATTACCCTGTTCACCAAAACGGTCAATGTCGGCGGATTTACGCTCAACGGCAATGCGGCGCTGATCCCGGCGGCGGCCTTCAGCGTGGTGCCGGGCACGGGCGGGCTCTATTCCCAGGCGCTGATCACGTTCTCCACGGCCGATGTGATCGTGGGAGCGTCTACCGTCGTGCGCAATTCCCTGGGCTTTTTCCACATGGGCATTATCAACGGAGGCGCCAGTTCCGGCTGCCGTTACGGGTATTTTTCCGATTTCGGGCAGCAGTTCTACGGCACCCAGATCGCCCAGAGCATCACCTGCAACGGGGTATCCGACGGCGAACTTTCCCTGAACATTTTCGGCGGTATTCCGCCCTACAATATCCTCTGGTCCACCGGGGACACCACACAAACGGTAAGCGGACTGCCCGCAGGCAATTACCAGGTGGTGGTAACGGATGCCATCGGTTGTGCCGATTCGCAGCAGGTAACCCTGCAGGAGCCGCCGCAGCTGGACTTTTACTGGAGCGTTAGCAACCCGGTCACCTGTCACAACGGCTCCGACGGACTGCTGACCGCCATGCCGGACGGGGGCGTGCCGCCCTATACCCTGCAATGGAGCAATGGCGTTACTTCGCCGCTGAATCCGAACCTCAGTCCCGGCCATTACCAGGTCACCCTTACCGACAGCAACCACTGCGATACCCTGGTGCTGGACACACTGCTGCTGAATCCGCCGCCGCTGCAGACCAGTCTCAGTATCGATGATTCCGTGCTCTGCGTGGGGCAGCAGACCCAGCTTACGGCCTCTTCGGCAGATCCCTATACTTTTGGCTGGGCCCCGGCTTTTAACCTGTCGGGCACTTCCGGCAGCCAGGTAACGGCTTTTATGGATCAGGACACCACGGTACAATATATGCTGATATCGACCGACAGCAAAGGCTGTACGGATACGATGTATTTCAGCCTGAGTGCGGGCTATTTCAGCGGCTCGCCCGGACCCTTGCTGCCCGAAGAGGGCTGCCTGGGCGAATACGGCTTTTCGGTACCTGAACAGGCCGGGGATTCGGTAAGCTGGGATTTCGGGGACGGCAGTTCGGGGACGGGGCCTGTGGTAAGTCACACCTACGCGGCGCCGGGGGCCTATACCGTTACGGCGCTCATAACCGATATGAACGGTTGCGATACATCGTATACACAAACGATACAGGTTACGGGCGGCGAAGGTATCGAGCAGCTGGCCCTGGCCAATATCATTACGCCCAATGGCGACGGACTGAACGATCATTTTGAACTTCCTTCCTCCATACAGCATTGCGGGGCCTTTCAGCTGCTGGTGTACAACCGCTGGGGCCAGGTGGTGCAACGTATTTCGGATACCGCCGTGCTGTTCGACGGACACGGTTCCAATGGTGAACTGCTGAGCCAGGGTGTATACTTTTACGTACTGGAGATCCGTGGAAAACAACGCAACGGCACCATCACCATCATGCATTGAGGAAGGGTTCCGTATTCGGTTATATAGAAGAGTACGGCGGCGTTTTTTAAAACCCCGAAGGCTGTTTTTACGTTTATATACAAAACGATACGGATGAAAAGCATACTGATACTTCTTTTGTCCTGTTCGCTTACACCACTTTTTGCCCAGCGCGATACGGCTTCCGTGCGGCAGTTCAGCCTGGAAAAGGAAAAAATTACCCGGGCCGGTATGTATACGCTCGGCGCCTGGTCGCTCGGGAATTTTGCCGTAAGCGGTGTTGGCTGGGCCCGCGGAACGGGTAGCAACAAGTATTTCCATATGGGCAATGTGCTCTGGAACACGGTTAATTTCGCCATAGCCGTACCGGGGATCATCATGACCTATCGCAGCAAACCGGTATCCGGCTATTTTGCCGCCTGGAAAAAGCAGAAACAGACCGAAACGGTATACTGGGCCAATGCCGCGCTTGACCTGGTATATATCTCGGGCGGTTTTGGCCTGCGCGCTTTGTCGAATACGCCTGTAAAACCGATCAATGCCATGCGCTGGGAGGGTTTCGGCAATGCGTTGCTGTTGCAGGGAGCCTTTCTGCTGCTTTACGATGTAAGCCTGCTTACGGCGCACAAACTGCATGCGGCGCGTAAACTGGATAAAATTCAGCCCTTTGTAAGCGCCTCCCCGGGCGGTTTTTACGCTTCGCTCCGCTTTTAGGGCAGCAGTACGGCAGGGTATAGCGGCTTTTTTCGTAATCTTGCCTAAAATTTCTGCCATGAAAAAGATCCTTGTTATCCTCTGTGCCCAGCTTTTCCTCTGTACCTTCCTGTCTGCCCAGACCCTCACGTTCCAGAAGGTGGAACGCGAATATGCACGGGGCGGGTCTATGGAATTCCCTTACGTAACCCAGGCTGCCAATGCCCGGGTACTCGATTCCCTGAAGCGCTTCATCAGCAACAGCGTGGTGCAGGGCTACATGAGCGACAAGCCCTCTTTTACGCTCGACGATATTAAAAACAAGACCTATTCCGTAAATCCCGCGGTGGCCGATGTGATCGGGGAGTGCCCGGAGTGCGAGAACAATACCAGAGTGACACTGAAGGAGTACAATCGCATGTATCGCCTGGATGTAAGCTGGGACGAATATTGCTGTGGTGCACACGGCAACTACGGCGCCATTACGGCCTATATGGATAAAAAAAGCGGCCTGATATTGCCGGATACCGCCTTCTTTAAAGGGAACTATGCCGAGGCTTTTGTAAAGATCGCGGAGCCGCAGCTGCGCCGGGATTTTGATATTCCCGCAGGGGAACGGCTTTTCGACCACAGCATCGGCTGGGAAGAAGGCCTGCTGCCCCTGGCCACGAACTATGCGTTCAACGATTCAGGAATCCACTTTTACTACAACAAATACGAAGTAACGCCCTGGGCCCTGCCGGCGCCGGAATTTCACGTAAGCTGGCAACAGGCAAGACCTTACCTGCGCGGTGAATTCCTGGGCGACTGGCTGAAAGACGGTCCTGCTACCGGCACACCCGGCAACGCATTTACCCCGGAAAGTGCCGTACTGCATAAACTGAGCGGTACCCTTGCCAAAACACAGAAAATAAAAATGCAGTTCAAACGCCTGGGCAACCTGGTTTCCGGCTGGTATTACTACGAGGCACAGGGTTCTTCCAAAAAAATGGAGCTCCTGGGCACGGCCGAAGGCAGCACCTATACGCTGAAAGAACTGAACGGTACCACGGTAAGCAGTGTCTTTATTATCACGGAGACGGCACAGGGCTGGGTAGGTACCTGGCAGAATGCACAGAAAATATCCGTAGTTTCGCTCAAAAAAGATTAAGTACGAATGTATATTCACGAAATAAAGCTGGTGGTGATGGACGTGGACGGTTCCCTGACGGATGCCGGTATCTACATTACGGCCGCCGGCGATGAATTCAAAAAGTTTAACGCCCGCGACGGTCTGGCCATTACCACGCTCGAAAAGAACGGTATACGCACGGGACTGCTCAGTCATGCCAAAACGCCCATTATCGTGGAGCGCCGTGCAGCCATGCTTAAAACCTCGTATTGCTATGCCGGCGAAGAGAAAAAGGCTGTGATCCTGCAGCAATGGATCGAGGATATGGGCATAGAACCCGAGAACGTACTCTTTTTCGGGGACGACAACAACGACCTGGACGCCATGGAAATGTCGGGTATGGTGGCCTGTCCGGCCAATGCTTCCTCTACGGTAAAATTAAAGGCACATCACATCTGTACAAAAGCGGGCGGCGACGGCGCTTTCCGTGAGCTGGCCGAAGCTGTATGGCCGCATTTGTTTGGGGTATAGGTAGATAAGCCCTGCTTTATTTAGGGATTCCCGCTTGCGAAAATTGGTTAAATTTGCGGTCTAACATGCTGCTTTATTATGACGAACGCAAGTCCATACGTTTCCAGGAATAAGATAAAGATCGTTACGGCCGCGTCCCTTTTCGACGGGCACGATGCCGCCATTAATATCATGCGCCGCATCCTGCAGAGCTCCGGTTCCGAAGTGGTACACCTGGGACACAACCGCAGTGCGGCCGAGATCGTGAACGCCGCCATACAGGAAGATGCCCAGGCCATTGCCATTACCAGCTACCAGGGCGGTCACACCGAATTTTTTAAATATATACACGACCTGCTGAAGGAAGCCGGGGCCGATATCCGCGTGTTCGGCGGCGGCGGCGGTACCATACTGCCTTCCGAGATCGATGAACTGCATGCATATGGCATTACCCGCATCTATTCTCCCGACGACGGACGGGCCATGGGCCTGCAGGGCATGATCAACGACCTGATCGAAAAAAGCGATTTCCCCAAAGGTTCCTTTCAACAGAACGGCACCCTCGATAAACTGCTGAGCGGAGATTACCGTGCCGTGGCCAAACTCATTTCCGCGGCCGAGAACTTCCCGGAAGAGAACCAGGCCCTGCTGGACATCGTTCGTGAAAAAGCAAAACAAAGCAGCACGCCTGTACTGGGGATCACGGGTACGGGCGGAGCGGGGAAAAGCAGCATGGTGGATGAGATCATCCGCCGTTTCCTGCTCGACTTCCCCGATAAAAAGATCGGCATCATTTCGGTGGACCCCTCCAAACGTAAGACGGGCGGGGCACTGCTGGGCGACCGTATCCGCATGAACGCCATCAATCCCGAGATCAACGGGGGCCGCGTGTACATGCGTTCCCTGGCCACACGTCAGGCCAACCTGGCGCTGAGCCGCTACGTGGGCGATGCCCTGAATGTGCTGAAATGCGCCGGCTTCGACCTCATTATTCTCGAAAGCAGCGGTATCGGGCAGAGCGACACAGAGATCACCGAGTTCGGCAATATGTGTATGTACGTGATGACGCCCGAGTACGGAGCCGCTACACAGCTCGAAAAGATCGATATGCTCGATTTTGCCGACGTGATCGCCATCAACAAG
>JACVCJ010000010.1 GCA_016742095.1 Bacteroidia bacterium | reverse complement strand
GTCTCTGCTATTTATTTAATGGACTTTAATTGTACATTCAATTAAGTGAACTAGCTCAACTTTCTGGTCTCTTAATTTGTGTAAATGAAACTTAGCGCTTTAGTACTAAGAGTTATGGTTATAATTAATATTCTGAAGCATAACGTTGGAAAGAATGTTGATTAGTTTTTTATTGAAAATTATGGTCAAGATTGATATTCAAATGTAAAAAACTAATTCATGAATTAATGCAGGTGTTTTTACCTGTTTTCGATGCTGACAAGAAGTACTCTTTCAAATTCCGGCTACAACAAAAGCGCTTCTGGCTACGTCCGCTCGTGACGAATACTGGAACTGTGTCCCATCAAAAAATAACAGGAGCCTCTGGTTTTATCGGCTCCGCCGTAGTAAACGAATTCATACAGGCCGGACACCAGGTAACCGGACTGGCACGTTCTGAAGCATCTGCAGAGGCTATCCGCCGCGCCGGGTCTGAAGTATTGAAAAGCGGTCTCGGATATCTGGACGTGCTGAAACAGAGCGCTTGCCGAGCCGACAGGGTGATCTACCTGGCATTTATCCATGATTTTATACAATATGCTAAAGCTGCTGAAACCGATATGGCGGCGATCAATGTCATGGGTGAAGTACTGAAAGATACGGGAAAAGCCCTGGTAGTCACTGCCGGGATACTTGGCCTGTCGAAGACGAACGGAATGAACCAGTGGTCTGCCGTGCATCGCCTGGATACGAAGCGCCTGTTCTGCCTATCACTGGAAGAAGCGGCTGGATCGGCCTGTTACAATATGATCGGAGATACTGGCATCAGCGTAAAGACCTTTGCGGATCGGATCGGTAAAAAGCTGGATCTGTCCATGAAATCTGTATCCGGAGAGGAAGCCATCGCACATTTTGAATGAATGGGCCACTTTATCGGTGCGGACAGCAGAGCAAGTGCGGCTGCTACAATGGAGTAGTTGAACTGGAACCTACCGCACATCGGACTGCTGGAAGATATGGAAAAGAACTATTTTAAGGATCCTGAGTGAAATGCGGTACCGCGGATGTCTTTATGTGTCCGGCATGGTATTTGTTGTATAAAAGGGCTATCTTCCGGAAAGAAAGTCCGGTTGTAAAAAACAGAAAACATAACAGCAAATCTTCCCGTCAGACTAAAAACCATCAGTGACTATTACCGACATATAGGGTTGCCTGCTGGTAGCTGAAAGAAGGCCATCTTGAATCGGTGCTGCAACTGCTGACACGTGTGGTCGAGGAAAGCCGTAAAGATGAAGGCAATCTGTTTTAATAAGATCCGTCAGGCGAATGCAGATGCACATACCAATGTACGAAGACTGCCTGTATGAGGCTTTTTGGAGAAACACCGTAATTCAAACTACTTTAGGGAGCTGGTTCTCGGGCGGATCGTACCCCTGTTCGAAAACCGGGAACTGATACCGGTATCCCGTTTACATTTAGTATAATTGGGTATCCAAATATCTGAGTGATGATCATTAAGAAGAACCTCTCGCTGAAATCGATCTATGAATTTGCCGGACACCATCTGCTCTGGCTGGGTGGCTGGATGTTGCTGGTGAGCACCGTGTATTATTTTACCCGCTGGCCGTTTATGACCATTCCCTGGCTGCCCTTGTCTTTAATAGGTACGGCCGTTGCTTTTTACGTGGGATTTAAAAATAACCAGTCCTACGATCGCGTATGGGAAGCGCGCAAGATATGGGGAGCTATCGTAAACAACAGCCGTAAGCTCGGGGCTATGGTCCGGAACTATCACTCTGTGGAAGCAGAAGCGCCTTCGGAAGCGGAACTCCGGAAACAGATATTGTTACGGCATATTGCATACCTGTACCAGTTAAGAGAGCAATTACTGAAACCCAGTCCCTGGGAGCACATCAGTCTGCGCTGGATGTTCGGCAGCTTCAACCGTAAAAGACGGGAACGTTTGTTCGAGCGATACCGGCAGGAACTGAACGAAATTGCCGGCCGTCCCTACCTGGACCCGGAGGAGCGGAAAAGCCTGGAAGGCTTCAGTAACAAGGCCACGCAACTGTTGGACATTCAGACGCAACAGGTGCAGGCTTTGTTTGAAAAGAGAGCTATAAACCAAATGCAGCAGGTATCCCTGCAGGACGTACTGAATGGTTTTTACGATGAGCAGGGGAAAGCCGAACGTATTAAAAACTTCCCTTTCCCGCGTAAATTTGCCAGTTTCAGTTTTGTGTTCGTCTGCATTTTCGTTTTCCTGCTGCCTTTTGGTATCGTGGCAGAATTTAGTAAACTGGGCGACATGTTTATCTGGTTGAGCGTACCCGTAGGAATGATCGTAGGCTGGGTATATGTGGTGATGGAAATGATCGGCGACTACTCTGAAAACCCTTTCGAAGGACTGCATAACGATATTCCCATGCTGGCCCTCTGCCGCACTATCGAGATCGATCTGCTACAGATGCTTGGCGAAAAAGATATCCCTGCACCGATACAGCCGAAGGAACACGTTTTGTTATAATTGCGGCTCAGCATATACGTTGCATAGAGATACTCTTACCCCCACATACCTGCATTGTCGATCAGCCTGTTACAGGCGGAAAAATAGCGGCACCCGGCATCTGAAGTCCTTTTACCTGATCATAGAAGTAGGTCTGCCTGGTCCCGAAACGACTGTATCTGGTTTTTAAGCGGCCATACCCGGTAGGGGGGACCGGCTGCACCCGCCGGGTAGACCATCTATACCCGGTATAAAACCTGTTATACCCGATTCCGGACCGGCTATACCCGGTCAGATAACGTACTGTATGCACTTACCCGACCGGATACAGACAGTTTTACAGGTGCTTGCGGCTACTATACCAGCTCATTACAGGCAGCCCGCTGACTCTCAGGACAGACATTGTAAAGCCGGCGCACAGAACCTCTGAAGTCTGTACATGTCCTTACTTCAGGTCTCTGTAGCCTTACGCAAATCCGGTATTGTCTGTCGCAAACACGATCTGCTGACCGGAACGGCTCATTGCTCTGCCTCAGGACTGTTTTGCCAGTAATGCCTCCAGCCGCGTTACTTCCTCCTCTTTCTCCTGCAACATATTTTTGTAGATAAGGATATGTTCTTCATACATATCCAGGATTTTGTCCAGGGGGTTAAAGTGGCAGTTATAAGCGAAGGCAATAGACACATCCTCGAACGTATTCGCGATAATATTCACGGTCTGTTCCTCTTCTAACTCCTTTAAGGCGCTCGCAGGCAGTTTTAGCGCTTCGGCCACCTGTGTCAGTATGGCGTCTTCGATGGTTTCAGACAGTTCCAGCTGGTTTATCTTCTGCTGGTCCCAGTCATTACCCATTTCCCGGGCAAGGGTCTCCTGCTTTATGTGCAGCAGCTCACGGAATCGCCGGATGTTCCGTCCTTCATGGATCTTTCTTCCTGTCATTTGGTAAACGTTTTAAGTGATTGATATGTACCGGTTCGTTCCGGTGTATGCAAACTTAGGTCAACGAATCCTGCAGTACAAGACAGTAAAACTTGAAAAAAATATCCGGTGTCCGGCAATGCCCCGGTCTATAAGGCATAGATACGCTTGTAAAGTTTATTCAAACGTTGGTTGTGCCTTTTGCAGCATCGTTTTTTGTGCTCCGGTAACTTTGTGCGGACCATTTGCAAAAAGTGAGACAAAAAAAGTGAGACAAGTATAAGGCCCTAAAATGACGAAAGCCCCGTCATTCGGGGCTTTCAGAGAGCTTCGCGGAGAAAGAGGGATTCGAACCCCCGGAACCTCTCAGTTCAACAGTTTTCAAGACTGCCGCAATCGACCACTCTGCCATTTCTCCGGGGGCAAAAGTAGTAAAATTCTCTTTATGCAAGCCATTCATGAAATTTTTTTCCTGAAACGGCTGTTACTGCAAGGTTTTCAGATCGTTATTTTTTGTTTCGCACCACCGGCTTTACATTCAGGAACTCTTTCAGACCCCATTCCGCCAGCTCGCGACCCACTCCGCTGTTCTTGGTCCCGCCGAACGGAAAGGCAGCGTCCGAGCGTACTATCGTATTCACGAATACCTGTCCGGATTCCAGTGCCAGTGCCACACGCCGGGCCTGTTCCACATCCCCGGAATACACTACGGCTCCCAGTCCGAAACGCGTATTATTGGCCTTGCGCAGGGCATCGGCTTCGTCTGTAAAAGAACCGATCACCGCCACCGGGCCGAAGGTTTCCTCCGTCCATACGGGTGCGTCTTCCGGGGCGTCCCAGAGCAGTACCGGCTGAAACAGGGCGCCGTTCACCTGCAGTTCGCCCGATATCCGGGCGCCCATTTCCAGGGAGCGTTTTACCTGTTTTTCCAGGTCTTCTGCAAAAGAGGCCTTAGCTACCGGCCCCATCTTAACGCCATCCTGCATTGGGTCCCCGGCCCGGTAGGCATCCAGTCCCGCACGCATATACGAAAGCGCTTCTTCGTATACCGATTCCTGCACCAGGAAGCGTTTGGCGGCGATACAACTCTGTCCGGCATTCTGGAAACGTGCCTGCAGGGCCATATCACAGGCCGCTTTGATATCGGCACTTTCGAAAATGAGGAAGGGATCGCTGCCGCCCAGTTCCAGCACCACTTTTTTCAGGTGTTGTCCGGCCAGGGCAGCCACTTTACGCCCCGCGGGTTCGCTGCCGGTAAAAGCGATGCCGCACACCTGCGGATGAGCTATGATCACTTCGGCATCGGCACTGTCCATGAACAGGCTGCTGAAGACGCCCGGCGGAAAACCCGCCTTATCGAATATCTTCTGCAGCAGGGCCGCACAACCGTATACATTGGAGGCATGTTTCAATAACAATACATTGCCCCCGGCCAGGGCGGCAATAGCCTGGCGGATCACCTGCCAGAAGGGGAAATTCCAGGGCATAATAGCAAATACGATCCCCTGGGGTAAAAAGTGTACTTCGCCGCTTTTATCGGGCGTTTCAATGAGCTCCGGACGAAGCCACTGGGCCGCATGATCGGCTACATACGCGGCGGCCTGTGCGCATTTCAGCATTTCGGCCTTGCCTTCCGGAAGTACCTTGCCCATTTCGCGGGCCATGCATTCGGCACCTTCTGTGGCATGCAGTTTCAGTTGTACCGAAAGATCGTGAAGCAGCGCCGTACGTCTTTCCAGCGGCCATGCAGACCAGCTCCGGTACGCAGTCGCAGCCTCATCGGCCTTCTGCAGCAACTGCTCCCTGCCGAGTATCTCAAACCTAAATTCTTCCTCGCCGGTGTAGGGATTCCATGAGCTTATTGTCTTTCCCATATATCTGTAATATTGCGGTTTATCAAAAGGACGGGTTGCTGTGTAAACGGCATACCTACAAATATACCTTTAAATCCTGTGTCCGGGAACATTTTCTGAAAGCTTCCTTCCGGCCTTTTCTGAGAAATACGGCTGTCGTTTTTGGTCAATAATTGTTCGTTTTTGTATACACTGACATAAGGTTGTCAGCCGGGTATACGAAGTTTGCCTCTATATTCGTGTTGTCGCACATGCAGAAAAAAGAAACGGAAATTTTTTGTCCCGCCAACCGGGAAGCGTGGAGACAATGGCTCCTCGAAAACCACCGGCGTATGGAAGCGGTTTGGCTTGTTTATTACCGGAAAAGCTCCGGAATACCCTCTGTGCTCTACAGCGAGGCGGTAGACGAAGCCCTGTGTTTCGGCTGGATCGACAGTAAGCGTCTGTCGCTCGGGGATGGCCGCTATAAACAGTTTTACTGTCCGCGTAAATCCCGCAGCGGCTGGTCGAAAGTAAACAAGGAAAAGGTGGAACGGCTGATCGCGGAAGGCCGTATGACCGAAGCCGGGCTCCGGAGTATAGAAGCGGCAAAGAAAAACGGTTCCTGGACATTGCTGGATGAGGTGGAAGAAGCGAAAATACCTGCCGATCTGGCACAGGCGTTCCGTGAGCATCCCGGTACCCGGAAGGCATTCCTGGCCCTGAGCCGTTCCGTACGGAAAATGATGCTGCAACAGCTGGTGTTTGCCAAAAGGGCGGAAACAAGAGCAAAAAGGATACAGGCTATTGTGAAACAGGTACAGGGATCAGGGTAACTGCAGGGAATAACGTATCCTAAGACATAACAAAGCGAATTGTTTTTTACGCAGGCAGGCACTTTTTAGTATATTGAGGTCACTCTGCCGTAAAATAAAACCTGTATGAAAAAAAAACGCCTCCTGATCTTCCTCTCATTGATCCTGTGTGCTGCCTCCGGTGCTGCTTTTGCGCAGATCAATACCATCCGCATTAAATTTATCGGGAACTGTGGCCTGTATATGAGCGATGGAAAGCTCGATGTGTATGTCGATTTTCCGTACCAGTCAGGCGCGTTCAATTACATGAAGTACGACAAAGCAGAGCTGGACAGTATCAAAGACAAGGCGCTTTTCATATTCACACACCGGCACCCCGATCATTATGCGGCCAGGCATTTGCGTAAACTGAACGGCAAGATCCTGGGCCCCTGGAAGGTGGCGAAGAAAAAACGCGCCGATCTGCAGAAACTAAGAGATTCTATCCCGGATTTTTCGGTACAGGTATTTAAAACGAAACACCGCTTTTCGTCCAGGCACAGTTCCTACCTGCTCAGCTGGCATGGCAAAAAGATATTTCTTTCCGGCGATACGGAAATGGCGGAGACCATTGCGGCCGTACCTCACATGGACCTGGCCTTTGTGCCGTACTGGATACTGGCCGACGCGAAGGAGAAGGGGCTGAAAATAAACGCAGAAAAATTCATCATTTACCACCTGTATCCCGACCAGAAGATAAGCGGAACGGTCCCCGAAAACATCAAACTACTGCAAAAGCAGGGCGAAGTGCTGAGCGTTCCTTATTGAACCATTGTTTGAATTTCGCAGGAGATCCTTTGAATCCTGCATTTTTCTTTCAGGAAGCCAGCCTAATTTAGCACCCAGAAAATATAAAAAAAAAGTTTATGATACCAGCAAAAGCGTATGCGGCCCAAAGTCCGGTCTCTGACCTGGCTCCCTGGAATTTTGAACGCCGGGAGGTAGGCCCGGACGATGTTCAGTTCGATATTTTATACTGCGGCGTATGCCATTCCGACCTGCACCAGATCCACAACGACTGGTTTCCCGGCATTTTCCCGATGGTGCCCGGTCACGAGATCGTGGGACGTGTAGTGAAAGTAGGGAAAAACGTAACAAAGTTCAGCGTAGGCGACCTGGCCGGAACCGGTTGCATGGTAGATTCCTGCCACACCTGTGCCAACTGTCAGGCCGGACTGGAACAGTACTGCGCGTCCGGGCCCGTATTTACCTACAACAGCCTGGCAAAATACACAGACAATGCGCCTACTTATGGCGGTTATTCCAACACCATTGTGGTGAAGGAGGATTTTGTGGTGCATATTTCCGAAAAACTCGACCTGGCAGCCGCAGCGCCCCTGTTGTGTGCTGGTATTACCACGTATTCGCCCCTGCGTCACTGGAAAGTGGGCAAAGGGCATAAACTGGCTGTGCTTGGTCTGGGCGGACTCGGTCACATGGCGGTGAAATTCGGGGTGGCCTTCGGGGCGGAAGTAACCGTATTAAGCACTTCTCCGAAGAAAGAAGCCGATGCTAAAAAACTCGGGGCGCATAATTTTGTGGTAACGACCGATGAAAAACAGGTGGAAGCGGTAAAAGGCAGCTTCGATTTCATCCTGGATACGGTAAGTGCGCCGCACGATTTCGCGTTTTACCTGTCGCTGCTGAAGACCAACGGAACACATATATGCGTAGGCGTACCTTCCGAGCCGGCACAGATACCGCCGTTCTCGATCATTGCCGACCGTAAAAGCGTAGCCGGATCGTCGATCGGAGGCATTGCCGAAACGCAGGAAATGCTCGATTTTTGCGCTGAACACAACATTGTATCGGATATCGAACTTATCGACATAAAAGACATTCACACGGCTTACGAACGCATGGAAAAAGGAGATGTGCGTTACCGTTTCGTGATCGATATTGCCACTTTGTAAAGGCAGAAAACCGTTCTGTTAGAGAATGAAGCATTCCGGATTTATGATCCGGAGTGCTTTTTTTATTTCCGGAAGGATATACGAAACTATACGGACGCAGTTTTTTTGCGTGGGCCTGTTCTCTGCACAGGCATTTTTTCGGGTTTTACGAGCTCATAAGGGCGGTTGAAGGCCTCCTGGGATACTTTAAAATGTGTGGCCAGCTTGCGGATCACATCTTTGGAAAGCCCTTTTTTGTAATGCAGAATGTCGGAAACGTAGCCTTTGCTGATGTCCAGGATATCTGTCAGGTCTTTGGCTTTCAGTTCGTTCTCCTGCATCAGGTAGTGCAGCAGTTCGATAGGATCGGCATCAGCAAAGCTATTGTGTGCATTGTCCCAGGTTTCGATAAGGAGGGTAAGCAGCTGGATTTCATCTTTGGTATTACGGTCTTTTGCACCGGAAAAAACAAGCTGCTCCAGGGCATTGCAATAGCTGCGGTATTGCTTTTTGCTGCTGATCACTTTGTATTTGAGTGTTTCCATGATAGTATATATTAATAGCTGTGTATCGTATATTGTTCGCCGGCACGGCAAAGCCTGTCATATTCGGCGTGTGTTCCTATCCAGCAGATAAAAAGATGTACCTGCGTTTCTTCGAAAGCGTATTTGGCGATCAGGCGGTGTTTGTTTCCGCCGATATCGGATACGATGCGGTGGCAGTCCCTCCCGAGCAGATCGGCACTCCCGAATGTGTGCAGTATATCTTCGGGTTTTTCCCAGTCTGCAAATTTTACTTTGCTGAGCCATTCGCCGAATGCGCCCCTGCTTTGAGCATGATAGAGGCCGAATGCCTCCAGGCTTTCTTTTCGTATCAAGTGTACTTTCATAACAAAGATATTAAATTTTTTTTGTTCTCAAAATGTGAACTTATTTTTCTTTTAAGAAATCCCAAATTGCAAAAGTTTTGTGGCATTGTCTATAGTACAATATCCAGTCTGAATAGCATTTTTTCTACTTGCAGCAAGGGTTACAGCATTGTAAACTGGCCGTAAATCTCTATAAGATCGAAGATGTTTACATCAGGTTTGGGCAATGATGCGAAGGTTTGTATATTCGGATCCGGGTAAAACGATAGATTCAAAACACGAAACGCTTAAAAAATGAAGGCCCATAAAATTCTGTTATTTGTTTTATGGCTCTCAGCCCCGGGTCATCTATTCTCTCAGGCCTTTAATACGGCCCGTGCCATGGATTCTGTCATGCACCTGTTCTCCGAAAATAATTGTTTTAACGGAGAATTACTGGTGCTTGTCGACAACACAAAGTTCTATCAGAATGCAAATGTGCTACGGTATCTGCCTGAATTTCCCTATGAAAATATCTGTGTAAAGCATTTATTATCTCATACTTCGGGATTCCTGCAAAACTATGAACAGATCGAAGAGCTGGACGCCGGCACAAAGATGAACAACGATAGTATATTACCCGTTCTGTCCAGATATAAGCCCCCGCTTTTTGCCCGGCCGGGTACCGAATGGATCTATTCAAATATAGGCTATGATGTGCTGGCGTTTATTGTGGAGCGGGTTTCGGGAATGAGTGTCCCCGCTTATATGGAGAAATATATTTTTAAGCCTGCTGGAATGCACCGTACGTTTATACCGTCAGGGCTTGGATGGTTCATATCCATGGATTCTACGCAGGCTCAGATACTCTGGCATAAGGGACGGAGCCATGGTTCACGGTCTGTTTTTTTGCGTGTGCCGGAACCCAGGCAGATCTTAGCTATGACCGACAATTTTGATAACGGCGCTGTTGATCTGAAAGCAATTTCGATACTGAGAATACTGAATGGTCAGCAATACAGGAACCCGGTTCTCATGTCACTGGTGCAGAAGCTCGGATGTAAAATAAGTGCAGGGAATGTAAAAACGGCACCGGTCACTTTTGAACATCGTAAAAATACAGTCTGCAGGCCTTACAGCAACAGAAAGGAAAATGATAAACTCTGGGTTTAAGTCAGTTGATACATACAAAAACAGCTATGAAACATATTCAATTTATAGAGACAATTCTTTACGTACGCGACCAGCAGGCAAGCGCTGACTTCTATACAAAACTGTTCCGGCAAAAGCCCGACCTGGATGTTCCGGGAATGACAGAATTTAAACTGGCTGAGAACTGCAAACTGGGCCTCATGCCCAATAAGGGAATAGCAAAAATTCTTTCGGACAAAACACCCCATCCCGACCAGGGAAACGGAATCCCGAGGTGTGAGCTGTATTTGTATGTGGACAATATCGAATCCGAGTTTGACAATGCAACAAAGGCCGGTGCCAAACTGATCAGTCCGGTTGAAGACAGGGACTGGGGCGACAAAGTCTGTTACTTTGCGGATATAGATGGCCACATTATTGCATTTGCCGAAAAACGGAACGATAAATGAGCACAAATCAGGTGATGAGACAGTTTCTCTTGCAAAACGGTCTACATCACTCTTTCAATAATGCGAGTGCCTCCGCACCCGTTTCTGCAGTAAGTCCTACGGTACTACCCGTAAGCACTACATGTTTTTTCAGCTCGGGCGGCAATGCATTCAGCGATCTGTCATCATCGAGGATCACGAAGTTTTCGGCCGGCGGATGATGCGTGAACCACTGCAGTAACTCTTCTTTACGGCTCTGATGCGTGTTGTTTTCGGGAAGTGTGCTGACCTTCTGCAGCTCGATACCCCGCAGACTGAAGATCGATTGCCATTCCGGCAGGGAATACAGCGACTTATGCGAAGTGGTAAACACCACCTCGGCGCCTGTCGCTTGGAGAATATTTGATAAGGTATCCGAAGCCTTCTGACTGAAAGCCGGGAAGCCGTCTGTCAGCAGCTCGGGCCTTCGCCAGGGCATAGCGGGGACCATTACGCCGTCGATGTCTAAAAAGATCTTCATGGTACAAAATTATTATTTATCCGGTTATTTCTGTAAGTTGCTGAATCGGAATGCCGTTAAAGCGGGCATCTTCTTCGTTGAATTTTTGTATCTCTTCTTTTGTGTCCCAGTCCTGCGTGTCAAAATGTACATTTCGCCAGGTATAGGAGCGGGTTGCCGATGTACGCTGACTGCATACCCGTCCTATTTCCCGACCTGCCAGCAGGGAACTCAGGTAACGATGATGCCCGTTCATGATCAGCTGATCGGAGATCCGTATATCGTCAAATTGCAGACCGTACTGCATTTTGCGGTACATACGGTCTATGATCGGTACGGAGAGGGCATACTGCGTCGGGATCAGTTCCAGCTGGTTGTTCTCTATGTACTCTTTTATTTCTTCAAGGCTTATTTTTTGCACGGGATTTAATATGAAGGGTTTGTAAATGGGGTGGCTTCCTGTTATATCTGACTCAGCATGTATTCCAGGCGCTTTTTCTCTACACCACAAATGTACGGCAGTGTCTCCGGTCTCACAAGGCACTAAAACTTGAAAAAGCTCCAATATCCACGGCAATCCTTTGTTCTGTGGGGCCTCCATGCGCATGTAAACTTATTTCCCGCGTTCCTTGTAAAAGCTCATAGACGATAGCTGATGGCCCTTGACGGCAGATGTTTTGTATAGTGTATAAAACACCCTACAAGGGATCTGACCTATACATGCTATAAGGTGAAAAGTGTAGTGTCAAAGGGTAAAGGGCGTATGGAAGCCAAACGGAACCTGTAGAATGAAAAAACGCATGAATTTTAACAGGCTTGTGCATTTTATTTTGCTAAACTTAATACCTTTAAGTTTTACGTTTTAATCACCGTTTAAACACCCTGAATCATGACAAATGAGGAAAAAGAGCAAATCTTAACTCTTATTGAAGAAATGGAGGGCCTAAATATTTGGTCTGCCGCACATCAGCAATTCCCCGATCGAGACATTGAAACATTAGAAATCAATGGTTTTTTATTTAAAACATTAGTTCATAAGTATGAGCGAGCTCTTAAGCAGTTAAAAACAGAGTTAAGTGCAGAGACTTGGATGTACATGCCTAATGCCTTAAATTTTCTAACTCCTAGTAATGATTTTACTCTTGCCAATAATTTAACAAGACTAAAGAATTACGTTACGGTTACCCCTAATATGGGTGGGTTTCAGGTTGAACTGATGAATCAGGTCCGGTATCAGATGATGTGGGGTTTCTGGGACAGATCAAATAGAAAAGTGCATGATGTTAATGCTCTGGAAGTAGAAAAGGCTGTAAAGGAGATTCAACGGGGGAAAAAAGATCTGGAATCCCAGCAGAAAATGATTGATAATCTAAGAGAAAGAGTAGATCAAAAAACAGAAGAAGTAAATACACTGATTAATACCTTGAACGAAAGTATTAATGAGATTCTGAAACAGAAGACGGAGTCTGAGCAAAAAAATATTGAAATACAGCAAATTCTTAATGTTGCAAATGAACATAAAAGTAAGATTGAAACATCCGAAAAGATAATAGATATTGCAATTCATGATTTCCAGGCTAAAGGAGAGAATATTGGCAAAACACTTATTGATTTTCAAAATGAGTCTAAAACGTTGTCTGCGAAATTGTCAGAGTTGATTAGCAGATCAGAAAAAAAACTCAAGTTGATAAATGATGCGTATAGTGAAGTGGATGGGATGAAAGAATTTATTCAGATAAAGGAGGCAGAAATAATTCGGATAGCAGAGCAGGCAAGTAATGGAGCAATGGGTATAATGTTTGAAAATAGAAAGATCAATCTGGGGAAAAAAGTAAATCAATGGATGTGGGGTACCCTTTTAGCCTCTGTAGGATTATTAGTGTGGATATTTATAGTTTTTGCATTTCTATATGGAGAACGGTATGAGCCGGAATGGCTTAATCCTTTATTGGCGACACTTAAGACAGTGCCTGCTTTTATTGTCGTCGCTTTTTGTTCTAATCAGTATATGAAAGAGCGTAATTTGCAGGAAGAGTATGCTTTTAAAGCATCAATAGCCATGACTTTATCTGCGTATGCAGACGCCATAGAGTATAGCGAAGATTCCGACAGACGCGAATTAATCAAAAAATCGATAGAAAGAATATATCAACAACCACAGATCAAGAAAGAACATTACGGATTATTTGATCTGGCGAGGAAGAAAAAACGAGAAGAACTGCTGCACTATATTAAGGAGGCACTGGATGTAATTAAGAAAAATCAAACATAGGATTGAGTCTAAATCAACCTTATACTATAACGGATATCCCGACAAGGAAAAGGTAACTCCGCTATAAACACTCTGCTGACAGTGTTCCCCATGACGCTGATCATGGCCTTTGTGGAGTTTATACGTAACTACGGCTTCGGAGAAGACTGGAGCTGGAAATTTCTGAAAGCATGGAGCGCAATGTTCCCGTAGACTATGCAGGCGTTCATTCTCATTCCCCCGGCTCACAAAATTACGCAGTATTTACTCCGTAATGCCCTTCCGGAACAATACCCCGCTTCGCGCGGACTCCGGACTTCCGGACTCGAAACTATTTCTATCTTTGCTTCAGCAAACAGGCCAAAAAACAGAGCCGGAAAGAAAACGTTACGCAGCGCCGTGCGGAAGATGCGGAATTGCTGGCGCAAACCTCCATCGTAAGCCGGGCAAAAACAAAAACGATACAGCACACTCTTCTGGAAGCGGAACATACAGGAGCACAAACGCTGCATAAAGCACGTAACTGTTACGTGTGTGATAAAGACTATACGCAGTTGCACTTTTTCTATCATAAACTCTGCCCGGAATGTGCCGCACGCAATTATGCGGAACGCAGTCGCGTGCATGATCTGCGTGGCTATACCGTACTCATCACGGGCGGACGCGTAAAGATCGGCTATGCCGCCGTACTGGCCTTTCTGCGCGCCGGTGCGGACGTATTGCTTACCACGCGTTTCCCGGCGCTGGCCCTGGAACAGCTGCAGCAGGAAAAAGATCACGAAGCCTGGAAAGAGCGGCTGCAGCTCTATGGTCTCGATCTGCGTAACCTGAAGGCCGTGCAGGAATTTACAGACTATTGTAAACAGCATCTGAACCAGCTGGACATACTCGTGAACAATGCGGCGCAGACCATAAAGTATCCTTTTTCGTACTATGAACCCTTGTTACGTAAAGAGCAACAGCTGCTGCTGAACAAACCGCAGAACCTGTTCCCGAATCATACCGCGCTGGGTGTGGAACAGGCGTATCTGTTGCCCGGCACTTCCATCCCGGAAGTAGCGCTGAACCATTTTGGTCAGCCCGTAGATTACCGCGATAAGAACAGCTGGAATTCCGTACTGGACGAGATCGGCCTGGAAGAACTGCTGGAAGTGAACCTCATCAATCACATCTCGCCCTACCGGCTTATTTCGGAACTGAAACCCCTGATGTTGCGCAGTACCAACCCGGAACGTTTCATCATAAACGTAACCTCCTCCGAAGGGCAGTTCAGCTATGCCAATAAAACCCTGCATCATCCGCATACCAATATGACCAAGGCCGCCCTGAATATGCTTACCCGTACTTCGGCGCAGGAGTTGGTAAAAGACAACATCTACATGACGGCCGTGGACGTAGGCTGGGTATCTACCGGGGCTGTGGAAAGCAAACGCGAACAACAGTTCGAAAAGCTCCGCATCCCGCCCCTGGACCCGCTCGATGGTGCCATGCGTATCCTGCATCCCATCGGCGAAGTGCGCGAAGGAAATAAACAACTGTTCGGCGTGCTGCTGAAGGATTATAAGGTGGTGAGCTGGTAGACAGGTCGTCCGGAGTATAGAGTCCGGAGTCCGTGCGAAATGAGTCCGCTGCACAGAGTCAATGAACGAAGAGCTACGAGTGAATGTATGCGTCAGCCCTACGGACCAAAAAGAACAGCCACGGAAAAACTCCCGTGGCCGTCCGTCCTCTCTAATTTATGAAGAAAAGTTTATTTCCAGCCGCCTCCGAGGGCCTTATACATGGCCACTTTGGATTTGAGCAGTTTGGTCTTGACCTCGATCAGTTCCATGCGCACCTGTAAGGCTTCGCGCTGGGTGAGCAGTACCTCCATGTAGTCGGCACGGGCAGAATTGAACAGGTTGGTGGAAATATCCACCGATTGTGTCAGTATCTGCGACTCCCGTTCCTTGGTCTTGTAACTGTTGCTGTAGTTGTCGATGGCCGCCAGCTGGTTCACCACGTCGGTATAGCCGCTGAGCACGCTTTTTTCGTAGTTGTATACGGCCTGCATCTGCTTTGCATTGGCTGTCCAGTAATTCGCCTTGATGGAATTCCGGTTGATGAGCGGGGCCATCAGATCGCCGAAGATACTGTACAGCAGCGAGGCCGGATTGAACCATACCGCCGGGTTAAAGGCCTGGAAGGCGATATTGGCATTTAGTCGTATCGACGGATAGAACGCCGCCCGGGCCGATTTTACGTCAAACTTGCTGGCGATCAGTTCCTGCTCGGCCTTGCGGATATCGGGCCGGTTGGCCAGCAGTTGACCGGGAACACCTACGTAAATGGAATCCAGCTCGATGTTGTTGAACTTGTCTGAATCCCGCAGTACGGGTTGCGGAAAGCGCCCCACCAGGAAATTGATGTGGTTCTCTGTTTCCACGATGCGCTGCTGTACCTCGAACTGTAAATTCCGTGTGTTGAGCAGTTGTGCTTCGAAACGGTTCACGGCCAGTTGCGATACACGGGCGGCATCTTTCTGCTGCTTCACGATCTCGAGCGCATTGCTTTGTATGTTCACGTTGCGGCGGATAATGTCCAGTGTGTTGTCCAGGGCCAGCAGCTCATAGTATGCACTGGAAATTTCGCCTACCAGGTTCGTGACCATAAAACGTCGGCCTTCGATACTGCCCAGATAACGGGCTGCCGCTGCCTTTTTGGCATTGCGCAGCTTGCCCCAGATGTCGAGTTCCCAGGAGAACGCTGCCCCGAGCATAAAATCGCCCAGGGGTTCAGGAAAGGGTTTGCCCGGCTGTATCTCCAGGTTGTGTTCCACGGCCCCGTCGCGGGTGTAACGTCCGGGTTTATCGAGCCCGGCGCTCAGTCCCACGCTGCCGAAGGGCAGGTATTCCCCTTTGCGGGCCTTCACTTCGTTCTGGGCTATATTGATCTCCAGCGTGGTGATGTTCAGCTCCTGGTTGTTCTTCAGGGCTGTATCGATCAAGGATACCAGGTTGGAATCCGCAAAGATCTTCCGCCAGTTGATATCGGCTGAATTGGTAGTGTCCGTTGAGCCGGAATTATTGTACGATGAAGGTACCGAACGGTTTTCGTTGCGCACGGTTATCTTGGAGCTCTTGCAGCCCGTTGTGATCAGCAACAGCAGCACAAAACACAGTGGCAGGTACCTGAGAACGGGATTATTCTTCATTATTTTCACGGTTTTCTCGACGGATTTTTTTCATTAATTTTTTTACGGTCTTTAACAGGGAAGCAGTGGTATCACCGCTTTCAACCAGCTCTTCGCTCAACGGATTGTGGTCTTCGTCCTTGATGAGCTTGCGGCCTTCGGCGAGTTTGCCGAAAATGTAGTACAGTCCGGGCACCAGGATCACTCCGAAGAAGGTACCGAACAGCATACCGCCCATGGCCGAAGCGCCGATAGTATGGTTACCGATGGCTCCGGGACCGCTGGCCACCATAAGGGGGATCAGACCGGCAATAAAGGCAAAGGAGGTCATCAGGATCGGGCGGAAACGTACCTTGGCGCCCTCGATGGCCGCTTCCAGTACACTGATGCCCTGGTGATGCCGCTGTATCGCGAATTCCACGATCAGTACCGCGTTCTTCCCGAGCAGACCCACCAGCATGATGAGACCTACCTGGGCGTAAATATCGTTGGCAAGGCCCATCAGCTTCAGCAGCAGGAAGGACCCGAACACCCCGGCCGGCAGCGAGAAAACCACCGCCAGCGGCAGGATAAAGCTCTCGTACTGTGCGGCCAGTACCATGTATACGAAAGCAAGTACGATCAGGAAAATGTAAATGGCTTCGTTACCGCGGGCAACCTCGTCTTTCTGCAGACCGGCCCAGTCGATGTCGTAACCCTTCGGCAGGGTTTCCCTGGCCACTTCCTGGATGGCCGCAATGGCCTCACCGCTGCTGTACCCCGGAGAGGGCGAACAGCGTATCGAAGAGGTGGTATACATGTTGTAACGGTTAATTTCGTATATACCCTGGGTCTTCTTCACTTTCATAAAGGAAGAGTAGGGTACCATTTCGTCGCGTTCGTTCTTTACGTAAAGTTTCATCAGGTCGGTAGGCAGCTGGCGGAATTCCGGTGATGCCTGTACGAAAACCTTGAAGAAACGGCCGAATTTGATGAAACCGATGTCGTAGGTGCTACCGATGAGTATGGAAAGATTGTCCATGGCCTTGCCGATGGAAACGCCCTTCTGCATGGCCTGCTGGTTGTCGATCTCCAGTTCGTACTGCGGATAGTCGGTACGGTAAAAGGTGAACAGTGAACTCAGTTCCGGACGTTTTTCCAGGTCTTCCATGAATTTGGTGGTCACGGCTCCCAGGCGCTCATAGTCGATGGTGTTGTTCTTATCGAGCAGCTGCAGGGCAATACCCCCCGCGGCACCGTACCCGGGCACTGCCGGCGGATCGAAGAACTCGATGGCCGCACCGGGGATATCCTTGGATTTTTCTTCCAGTTCGTGGATGATCTCTTTTACGGTATGTTTACGTTCGTGCCAGGGTTTCATGTTGATGAGACAGGTACCCGAGTTGGAACCGCGGCCCTGGGTAAGGATCTCGAAACCGGCCAGTGAAGACACCGATTCCACGCCTTCTACCGTTTTGGCCATGCGCTGCAGCTGGCGGCTCACGGCATTGGTGCGCTCCAGCGTAGAGCCCGGAGGCGTCTGGATAATGGCGTAGATCATACCCTGGTCTTCTTCGGGCACGAAACCCGTAGGCAGTTTGCGGGCCACACCAAAGATGCCCAGTCCGAATATGAGCAGCACCCCGAAGGTAACCACGCGGCGGTTCACCACCAGGCGTAACAGTTTTACATATTTACCGGTGAGTCTTTCGAACAGGTGGTTAAAGCCGTCCATGAACCGGGCCAGGATGTTTTTCTTTTTATGTTCATGTCCGTGTGCGTGCGGATTTTTAAGAATGATGGCGCAGAGTACCGGGGTAAGCGTAAGGGCCACCACACCCGAAAGTACGATGGACGCCGCCATGGTTATGGAGAACTGACGGTAGAAGATACCCACCGGGCCCGACATAAAGGCCACGGGTACGAACACCGCGGTCATCAGCAGGGTAATGGCAATTACGGCGCCGCTGATCTCGCTCAGTACTTTTTTAACGGCGTTGAACGGCGACAGGTGCGGTTCTTCCTCCATCTTGGCGTGCACCGCCTCTACCACCACAATGGCGTCGTCCACTACGATACCGATGGCCAGTACCAGGGCGAACAGGGTAATGAGGTTAACGGTGAGTCCGAACATCTGCATCACGAAAAAGGCTCCGATCAGCGAAACGGGTACGGCCAGGATAGGGATGAGGGTCGAACGCCAGTCGCCCAGGAACAGGAACACCACGAGGGCCACCAGTATAAAGGCGTCGCGCAGGGTGTGCACCACTTCTTCAATGGAAGCGTCCAGGAAGCTGGATACGTCGTAACTGATCTCGTATTCCATGCCCGGCGGAAAATCTTCCTTCATTTCTTCCAGTTTGGATTTTACGCGTGCGATCACGTCCACCGCGTTACTTCCGTAGGTCTGGTTCAGCATGATGGCCGCCGAGGGAAATTCGTCCTTGTTGGAATAGATATCGTAATATTCACTGCCCAGTTCTACCTTGGCAATGTCTCTGAGCCGCAGCACTTCCCCGTCGGGCGTGGCACGGATAATGATGTTCTCGTACTGCGAGGCGTCGCTGTAACGGCCCTGGTAGGTGAGTACGTACTCGATGGACTGGGAACGCTTGCTGTCTGCACGCCCCAGACGTCCCGGCGAACCGATGATACTCTGTTCGTCCATGGCCTTCATCACTTCTTCGGCGCCCACGTTATAGGCGCGCATGCGGTCCGGGTCCAGCCATACACGCATGGCGTACTGGCGGCTTCCGAGGATCTTGGCCATACCGATACCTTCGATACGCTGCAGCTCCGACAGCATATTGATATAGGCATAGTTAAAGATGAACTTCATGTCGGCATTGGCCGTATCGGTGCTGTAGAGGTTCACGTACATCAGCATACTGGGCAGCAGGCGCTGTACCACGATACCTTCGAGCTGTACCAGGGGCGGCAGGCGCATCTTTACCTGTTCGATACGGTTCTGTACGTTTACCAGGGCCTGGTTGGGGTCCTCGCCCAGGTTGAATACGATCTGTATATTGGCCTCACCGGAACTGGCAGCGGTAGAGAACATGTATTTCATGCCCGGAACCCCGTTTATGGCCTGTTCCAGCGGGATAAGCACCGAGTTGGTGAGTACGGTGGAGCTGGCGCCGGGATACGATGCGTATACCACCACCATGGGAGGCGCAATTTCAGGGAACTGCGATTTGGGAAGTGTGTTTATGGAGAGCAGACCCACAAATACGATCACCAGTGAGATCACAATGGCGAGTACCGGCCTGCGTATAAATCTGTTAAACATGGAACTTGTTATTTAATTCGTTACTCAATACTTACTCCGCGTGCAGACCCAGGTTATGGATCACATCTTCCGGCTTCTCGAATTCGTATTTGATCTTGTCGTTCTCTTTCACCGTACGCAGACCTTCGAGCAGTATACGTTCGTTGTCCTTCAGTCCGTCCTTCACCACGTAAAGGTCGGGCAGTTCGGTATCGATGGTGATACGGCGCGATTTAACCACATTGTCCTTGTCTACTACGTATACGTATTTTTTGTCCAGTACTTCAAACGTGGCTTTCTGTGGAATAAGCATGGCATTCTTGAGCGGAACGGGCATCAGTATATTACCGGTCTCCCCGTGGCGCAGGATGCCCTGCGGATTGTTGAAGGTGGCCCTGAAGGCGATGGTACCCGTTTCGTTGTTAAAGTCGGCCTCGATGGTCTCGATGATCCCTTTCTGATCGAATATCTGTCCGTTGGCCATCTGCAGATCTACTTCCTGTGCCCGCGGATTGTTCGCTTTCGATTGCATGTAGAAGAGATATTCGGCCTCGGGTACGTTAAAGTATACCCACATTTTGCTGTTGTCGGACAGGGTGGAGAGCAGATCGCCCTCGTCGAGCAGACTTCCGGACCGTGCCCGGAACAGGCCTACGAAACCGTCGAAAGAGGCAGTGATCTCCGTAAAACCCAGGTGAGCCTTGGCCATCTGCAGTTCGGCCGCGGCCTTATCGAGTTTGGCTTTGGCCAGGGCCAGTTCGCTTTTCGATACAATGTTACTGTCGGCAAGGCGCTTGGTGGTCTGGTATTCGATCTCCACAAAGTTTAGTTCGGCCTGTGCCTTCTGTGCTTCCGCCTGGTAAACCACCGGCAGTATGCGGAACAGCAGCTGTCCCTTTTTTACATGCTGTCCTTCGTCAACATTTATATGTTCGAGGTAGCCTTTTTCCAGTGCCCGCAGCTCAATGTGCTGTATGGAACGGATCTGGCATACATAGCTTTTGTGAATTAACGTATCCTGACGGATAGGGGTGGTAACGAGGTACTTCTGTTCCTCTTCCGTTTTCTCATGATGTCCGCAGCCTGAACTGATGAGTAATGCAGCTAAACAAACAAGAAATGAAACATTCTTCATAAATATGAATTTGATTTTAAGGGTAACGTCCTGGACTTTAGTTTACCCCAATATAGTAAATGTATTAGTAATAATAACCATTGATACCCTGAAGCTCAGGTGGTATTTTAAACCCCTGTACTCCGGAAAATAAACACGGATGTATAACTAAAAGTTTAGCAGAAACTCTTCCAGGCGTGGTAGAGGACGAAAAGGGGAACCCCCGGGCTGCTTAAAAAGGGCGGTTCCGGCAGTGCGGAAAAAGATTCGTCGGAGCGGTTGCTGAAGAATTGTGCGGAAAAATACTCGAGCACCGCCGCAAAATGGAATACGTCGATCTCGGACTCCTCTTCCATTTTATTGCTGTTGGCACTTTCGGGTGCAACGCTGAATTTAGTATGCTCGATGGGCGTCTCCAGGAACGAAAGGGACTCGCCTTCCGGCACCAGGGAACTGGCCTCGGCATGCTGTATTTTACGGGCTTTATGCCCCGAACGTTTTTCTGCGAAGAGCGCATTGCACAGAAAAAGAAAAACAAGTACGGCTGATATGCAGCGGTTCAGGGCCGTATGGCCGCAACCGAGCTTCGTTTTACTGTTGTTTTTCACGTGCGCTGAGAAAGAAATGCGGTACAAAGGTAGAACAAATTACGTATATGCGAACATTTAACAAAAGTATAAAGTACGGCAGCGCATAATCTGGATATTCTGAAGTCCGGAGTCTGAAAGTCCGTAGCTGGCGCATTTATTAGCTGACGCATACGTTCTCTTGACTCTTAGCTCTTCACTCATTCCTTATCAACCGCTTCGCGGACTCCGGACTCTTTACTCCGGACTTTCGGACTCATTTCGCGCGGACTTTCAGGAATTTTCCGGTACGGAGGAAAACCCCTGTTTTTTAGTTTCTTCATTGCCGGTTAACGCTGAATTTTTACTTTGGTTCCCGAAACCTGAACTACGTTAAAACACCCGTTAACCCAATGCCCTATACAGAAACACTGTTCAACCCTGACGATTACTGGTGGTTCTCAGACTACCGCATACCGGAGCTCTGGAACATGGGTCTCAGCGGTGCGGGTATTAAGATCGCCGTGCCCGACAGCGGCATCAGCCTGCCGCACCCCGATCTGAACATGGACCCGCAGCATGTGCTGGATGTGACCAAAGCCACTTCCAACGGACTGGATACAAGCGATGGACACGGTACGCACTGTACGGGTATCATCCAGGCCAGTTATAACGGATTGGGCGTTACGGGCATCGCATACAATGCATCCGTGTATTCCATAAAAATTGTAGATGATGATACAGGCCCCTCGCCGGCATTTATGACGGCCGGTCTGCGGAAGGCCATGGAACTGGGCGTGGACATAATTTCACTGAGCCAGGCCAGCCAGAAAGATAATGCAGATGTACGCAAAGCCATTGCCGAAGCGCTGGTTCAGGGCATCGTGGTCATTGCCGCGGCATCCAATAAGGCTACGGGTACCTGGTATCCTGCATCGTACGAGGGCGTACTTTCGGTAGCAGCAATAGATCGGCAGAAAGTACCCCTGTTGCCTCAGCAGGAATCCCGTCGTGATCTTTTTGCTCCGGGGCGCAATATCTATTCCAGCGACCTGGACATGAGCTATAAACAACGTTCCGGTTCCAGCCAGGCCACGCCCTGTGTAGCTGCCGTTTGTGCCCTGCTGCTGGAGGCCTTTAAGAAAAAAGACATTAAGTATACACCGGCCGGTATCCGTAGCCGCATACTGCAGCGCGCCACGGAAAATATTGCAGGTGTGCCGCTTATAGATCCTTATAATATACTAAAAGACATCTGAAAACTAATCTCCCTGAATATGAAAACAAAGTTGATCTTCCTGCTGTGCCTGCTGATGTTGTACGGCAGCCTGCGGGCGCAAAACGCGTATTACGACGCCTTGAAATTAAGTAAGCTGGGTACGATCCATACGGATTCCGTGGTGCTTTTTAAGTCGTCTGAACGAAAGAAAGCGGCTACCATACTGGTAAATTATACACCCCGGACCGGTGACGAGACCGATTACCTGGGCGTGCAGAAAGGCCTGGAAGGAAACCCGTTCATTGCCCTGCCCGATGACGAAAATATGTCGGAAGACGCTTTCCGGGGAGGTCTGCTGGGCAGCCTCGCCAATATTCCCGGCATGGACGTTACCCATATCAGCAATGCCCTGGCCGATGTAATGATCAGCCGCGCCAAACAGGAACTCACCGTTTCGTTCTTTAACCAGTTCCGCAAGACCCTGGAGAAATACCCGGAGATACAGGTCCTGTTCCCGAAAACGTCGGATAAGATCAGTAACCTGCTCAGTGAAAAATATACGGAAATGCTGCCGGCCCTGCGCCGCTGTTTCCACGAGGACCTGCAGGTGCTGCACGTGAACCTGCCCCAGATGTTCGAACTGCCCCGTTACAACCGTCTTTGGGAAACCTACCCGGAGATCGAAATACTTATCCGTTCCCTGTCGCTGATACAGGAACTGGAGAACAACGTACATCCCGCACAGATACTGGAAGACCTGGCGGCTTTTAAAGAGTGGGACAAACCTTCGGGACAGGTGGAATTCCGCAATTTCGGAAACTCGGTAAAACTGGCCGCCCTTTTCTCGCACAGCCTGCGGGCCGACAGCTCCGGCGCCGATACCAATGCCGCATGGATCAGCCTGAAACAATTTAAAGACCTGGCCAGGGACGAAACCGCTTTTCGTATATACCTGGGCCTGCTGTACCAGGAAGTGAAAATGAAAGAGATCGTTTTTTATCATAAGAACGGGGCAGCTCTTCCATTCACCGGCCTGATGAAAGACAATGCCGATAACATATTTCTCTTCGAAACCCGCCTGAAAACCTTTATCAACCTGGCCGAACGCCTGGAAAGCCAGGTACGTGAGACCCGCCGTAAACAGAAGGCGGGCGTTGCCCTCAGCAATGAAGATCACTACAACTACATCGGCCTTTCCATCGATGTGGTGGAATACGGTTTTGATATTGCCCGTATGTTCGATACCTCACTGGTGGTGACGGATTACCTGGAACTGGCACGTAAATCGAATGAACTGTACAAGAACGTGTTTCAGAAAGAATACAGCCTGGCCGTGTACAATGCCGTGGATATCCTGGAACGCATCCTGGAAATGACCGGTAAGACCAATGTATCCCTCGATCTGCCCGGACTGCAGAAGATCAGCGCCCGAAGCACTATTCCGGATGATTACCGGGCGGTGGTAAAAAGCTTGGAAACTGAATTGCAGAAGGAGAAAAAGGCCGTCATGTTGCCGGAATCTTCGCTGGCCCTGTTGAAAAGAGCAACCCCGGATTCCGACAGGATCGTGATCGAGGCCGCGCTCAATACCCTGCAACGTAAGATATCGCTCGATAAATTCCGGGAAATGGGCCGGATCACAGCCCGTGTGGCTAAGTACGGGCTTTTTATGGCCAATGTGGTAGAGGCCAGATCGGCCCAGGACATGAAAGCCGTGATCGAGAACGCCATTCTGCCCGTAGGCAGTTCTTCCATCAAGAAAAATTCCTGGTTCAATATTTCCATACAATCGTACCTGGGTGCTTTTTACCAGCCGGTCCCGCGCAATGACCTGGGCTATGCCTGGAACGATAAATTCGGTGTAACGGCGCCCATCGGTATTTCTTTTAACTACGGCATGCGCCGCGCCGGTTCCATCGGTCTGTTCGCCCCGCTGTTCGATATCGGGGCCATTGTAGATTATCGTTTAAAGGCCGATACCCAGATCGACGATCAGGGGCAGAGCAATGTGGTGATCGAAAAAGATTACAAGGTAAAACTGGGACAGATCTTCTCTCCCGGTGCGTATCTTGTGTACGGTTTCCCCTGCAATATTCCGCTGGCCCTGGGTGCGGGCGGACAATACGGTCCGGGTCTGGGCAAGATCGACGCCGGTAGCGGGCAAACGGTGCTGGGCAATCCTTCCTGGCGCTGGAACATCTTCCTCACGGTCGACATTCCTTTCTTTACGGTATACAACCGTCCGAGATCGCTCCGCCGCAAATAAAATATACCTGCTTATACAACGAAAGAGTCCCACCTGTACAGATGGGACTCTTTTTTATGAATACGAAGTTGTGTTGCGTTTAACGAACGATCAGGCGCAGGCTGGCCGTCTGTGTTCCGGATACGATCTCTACCAGGTACATACCGGGACTCAGTCCCATACCTTTTACCGAAAGCGTAAGCGGGAACTGGGCCGGGGTATTCTGTACCCAGCAGGCTTTTCCGCTGATGTCCGAAATACGGATATGATCGGCCTGGGTCAGTTTGTCCGAAGTGATCTGTACCAGGTCGTCAGACGGGTTCGGGAACAAACGCAGTCCCATGGCTTCGGGCGCATTGTCCAGTCCCACATTGGGATTAACCGTGTACGTTAATGTTACGGTACCGCAGTTGCCTGTAACCACAACCGATACATTGTACGTGCCGTTGGCGGCGTACGTATGTTGTGGATTGGCACCGGTCCCCGTATTTCCGTCCCCGAAATTCCAGGCATAGGTAAAGGTGCCCGAAAGTCCGGTCACGGAGAACGTATAGTCCAGTCCGTTATGTGTTTCACTGATGGCGCCGCCGGGTGTTCCGCCGATGGTAATGGTGGTGGTTTGTGAGGTACTGCTGAGCCCGGAGGTGGTACAGGTAACGATGCAGCGGTAATGGGTCTCGGTACCGGCAATGGTATTCAGCGTGGCCTGTGTGGCGCCGGGGAGATTGGCAAAGGTTACGCCATCTGCCGAACGCTGCCACTGGTACGTATAGAAGAAGGCGTCCGAGGTATCCAGGCCTGTCAGGTCGATCTGGATATTGTCGCCCATACATACGCTGGAGGCAACCGGTTGCGGAACGGCTACGGCCGGTGTGCCGTTACAGCCTACGCTGAGTATGGTAGTGGCCGTGTCGCTTCCGCAGCTGTTCACGGCAATAACGGTTACGGTATAGGTACCCCCGATGGGATAAGTGTAGGTAGGCGAGGCTACGTTGGACGTGGCGCCGTTGCCGAAGGTCCAGGAAACAGAGCTCGCATTGGCAAGTCCCACCGCCGTAAAGGTGTAGGTGCCGCCGGTATGTGTTTCTGAAATGGACGTAACCACCGGTACCGCATTGTAGGCGATGTTCACCACCGTGGAAGTATTGCTTAAGCCACTGGCCGTGCAGGTCACCACGCAGCGGTAATAGGTCTGTGCCGTAGGCGTGGCGGTATGCGTGGTATTGGTGGCGCCGCCGATATTGGTGAAGGTAATACCGTCCGGTGAAGACTGCCACTGAAAAGTAAGCGTGGGAGCAATAAGGGCATTGATGCCCAGCAGGCTCAGGTTGATGCTCTGTCCGGCACAAACGGATGGGGAACTGCTGCTGGCCGTGCCGCCGTCAGGCGTACCTTCGCAACCCACGGTAATGTTCAGGCTGGTGGTATCGCTTCCGCAGCTGTTGCTCACGGTCAGTGTAACGGTGTAGTTGCCCACGGCCGGGTATGTATAGGTAGGCGAAACGGCGGTGGACGTATTTCCGTTGCCGAAATTCCACAGGTAAGTGCTGGCACCCGTTACACCGTTGGCCGTAAAGGTATACTGGCCGATCACGTGTGTCTCTGAAATGGAGGTCACAGTCGGTACGGGCGTAATGTTCACCTGTACGGCCACAGAAGTATCTACCCCGCCGGAAGTAGTACAGGTTACCTCGCAGCGGAACCAGGTGTTCTGCGTAAGCGTGGTGTTGTACGTAAGCGCCGTAGCCGCCGGGATATTGGCATAGGTAATGCCGTCGGTAGAGGACTGCCACTGGAAGGCCAGTACAGGAATGGCCAGGGTATTGAGTCCGCTGAGTGTGAGCGAAACACTGCCGCCGCTGCAGACACCGGACGGCGTGGCCACAGCCACACCCGGGTCCGGAATGCCGTTACAGCCTGCCGTGAGGGCCGGAGAGGCTTCGTCGGCACCACGGTACGGAATAGAGCCGCGTACCTGGTTGTCGATATCGGTGCTGATACCGGCAATAAGCGTTGCCGCCAGGTTTCCGTTACCCAGGGAAGTGCCCGACAGGTGCAGATCGCTGGCCGATACGGTCTGTACGCCGAAATCGTTGCTGTTTACTTCGGTACCCGCGGCTGCGGCAGCCTGGTAGGCGGTCAGCGTGGTATACACGGTAGAGCCGAGGCGTACCAGGTTACCGGAAACAGAGTTATACACGTTGTAATCGATCGTAAGCGGATCATTGTTGCTGGTAATGGCCATGGCCAGGTGCTGCGGTGCCCCGCCGCTACGGTCGTTGATGAAGATATTGTTGCGGATATCGAACACCGAAGTACTGGTGCTTGCCGACTTCAGGAAAGCCGAAGAACCTACGCTGCCCGCCGAACCGCCGCTGGCCAGGGTGCCCCCGATACGGATGGTATTGTAACGGATGCGGGCCATGATGGGAACGCTGCCGCTGTACTCGATACCGGCAATATTCGTCTGGTTGGTGGTGCCCGTACTTACAGAAATAAAGTTGTTGTAGATATCGGTAAAATTGCTGCCGCTTATCACGGAACGTACGTGTATGCCACGCAGGGCCGTACCTGAACCGTTCTGCAGATCATAGATGTTGCACTTACGGATAACGGCGGTGTCGCGCTGGCTGTCGAACAGGATGCCGAAAGCCCCGTCGCCGGAGGCCGAATTACAGTAAAAAGAACAGGAATCGATGGTAATATTACCCGTTCCGGCCTGTCCCCAGATGCCCACGAACTTGATGTTCTCGAAAATACAGCCGTAGATCGTATTGCGTGCGTTCAGGTTGGCCGCCGTTCCATTGGTGCTGAAACGGTAACGTCCCGAAGGGAAAAAGCAATGCTCAAAACGGTTGTCGGAGTTACCGCTGGGATTCGAGGCAGAAGTACCCAGCGATATACCACGGGCGGCATTGGTTGTGGTTGCGTTCAGAATATTGCAGTATTTTACCTGGTTGAAACAGGCGCCGTTGATCAGCGAAACGGTATTGGCATTGCTGGCCGTAGACTGGTTGCTGATGGTGAGGTTGCGGCTGCTGCCTGTGCCGCCGGCCCGTCCGTCGATGATCACATGATCGGCATTGTCGAGCTGCAGGATAGGGTTGCCGCTGAGGCTGCTCTGGATGTTCACACTGGCCACACCCGCCGCAGGACGCAGGGTAATGGTATTGGCCGCGCTGGCACCGGTTTTGGCCACAAAGTTTATAGGGTAGGTCTCTGAAGAGCCGGTGTAGGTAGAACCGACCTCAATGATGTAGGGTTGCGTAAGTGTGGCGGGAATGGCTCCGTATGCCGCCGTTACCGAGGCATGTGAGCTGATCAGGGTTCCGCCTCCGTCTTTCAGCTCCACCGAGTTGGCCTGTGAGAAAGCCGTGGCGCTGAACAGCGGAAGCAGTAACATACATACGCTGTAAAAAGTTTTGTTCATGACTTAATTGTCTTGGTTAATTGGCGTAAATCTACGGCTTTTCTATAGAATTTAGGAATTTTAACATTTTAACTGCGCGCTGCAGGCCTTGTCTGTACGGTATGTACGCATAACAAACAGGTATATCCCTATAACTATTTACAATGTTCCTGCCTCGGAATATTCCCTAACTTTCCTGTATCAAAATAAGAAGAGACACATTATGACAGCTCAGGGTAAAGAGGCCCGCCGTGTGGCCATTGTAGGATACAACCGTATTCCTTTTGCGCGGCAGAACACTGCATATACAAAAGCCGGAAACGCCGATATGATGACGGCCGTACTGAACGGACTGGTAAGTAAATACGGACTGGAAGGACAGTTGCTGGGTGAAGTGGCCAGCGGAGCCGTGATCAAGGATAGCCGCGACCTGAACCTGGTGCGCGAATGTGTGATGAGCACGGCGCTCGATCAGCGTACGCCCGCCTGTGATATACAGCAGGCCTGCGATACCGGTATTGAATCGGCCGTGTACATAGCCAATAAGATCGCACTGGGACAGATCGAGGTTGGCATTGCCGGCGGGGTGGATTCTACCAGTAATGTACCCTTACTGCTGAACGACCGCCTGCGCAGTATCCTGCTGGCGGCCCGCCGCGCCAAAACTACCGGGGCCCGTCTGAAGGAATTCCTGAAGATCCGCCCGGGAGACCTGGCTCCTGTGGCTCCCATGAACCTGGAACCGCGTACAGGACTTTCCATGGGCGGCCATACCGAGATCAGTGCAAAATATTACGGTATCGGGCGCGAGGAACAGGACGCCTTTGCGCTGGAAAGTCACCGCAAAATGGCCGAAGCCTACGACCGCGGTTTCTTTAACGATATGATCTTGCCCTTTATGGGGCTGGAGCAGGATAACAACCTGCGCCGCGACAGCAGTCCGGAAAAAATGGTCAGGCTGAAACCGGCTTTTGATAAGGTCTCGGGTACACTTACGGCCGGCAACTCGTCGCCGCTTACTGACGGAGCCTCCTGTATACTGCTGGCTACCGAAGAATGGGCCCGTGAACACAACCTGCCCGTGCTGGCCTACCTGAGCTTTGCCGAACTGGCTGCCGTGGAATATGTGCATAACCGGCATAACCTGCTGATGGCGCCTGTATTTGCCGCGTCGCGCATGCTGAAAAAGGCCGGGCTTCGCCTGCAGGATTTTGACTATTATGAAATACACGAAGCCTTTGCCGCACAGGTACTGGCTACACTTAAAATATGGGAAAGCCCGGAACTTTCAGCGCAGTTCGGCCTGGAAGCCCTGGGCACGATCGATCGCAGTAAACTGAACGTGAACGGGAGCAGCATTGCCGCCGGCCATCCCTTTGCGGCCACCGGGGGCCGGGTACTGGCCACAGCTGCCAAACTGCTGCACGAAAAAGGATCGGGCCGTGCCTTTATTTCCGTTTGTGCCGCAGGCGGACAGGGTATTACGGTGATCCTGGAAAAATAACGGGCATTCGGCCGCTCAAAATGATGTATTCGTCGTAAAAACAGGTTACATTCGGTACAGATCACGTATATTTAAAACATGGACCACAGTGCGTTTATAAAGGAATGGCTCAGCGCCTGGACGGGCGCGGGCGATGCGCAGGCAGTGGAAAAACTGCTGCATTTTTACCACGATGAATTTTTTTATGCCGATCCGGCCATACGTGACGGCATCAGCAGTAAGGAAGAACTGGCGGATTACTTTGGACGTCTGCTGCAACGAAACCCGCACTGGGTATGGGAAGCTGAGGAACTTATTCCCACGCCCGGCGGTTGCACGCTCAAATGGAAAGCCACCATTCCCGTGAACGGTGAGCTACTTACCGAGTACGGGCTCGACATTCTCGAGATCCGCGACGGACGTATCAGTCGCAACGAGGTGTTTTTCGACCGGTTGAACTGGCTCTCCAAACTGCAGCGGGAATGAATTTTACATCGAACTTTGTACGGATATTCAGCACGTACAGGACCATGGCCGAAAAAGCGATGGCGCAGCTGTCGGAAGAGGAATGCTTCTTTGCACCCGGGGAGGAAAGTAATTCCGTGGCCGTGATCGTAAAACACATGAGCGGTAACCTGCGCTCCCGTTTTACGGACTTCTACACGAGCGACGGCGAAAAGCCCGACCGCAACCGCGATTCGGAGTTTGTTACGGAACAGGATACCGTACAAAGCCTGAAGGAAAGCTGGGACAGGAACTGGGCGATACTGGAGGAACTGCTGCAACAGATGCAGGACAGTGACCTGGAACGTACCGTGTACATACGCGGGGAGGCACATACGGTCTTTGATGCCCTGCAACGCCAGGTGGCGCACTATGCCTATCATACCGGGCAGATCGTATACCTGGCCAAAATGATCCGCAATACGGGCTGGAAAACGCTTTCTATTCCCCGCAACGGCTCTGAGGCCTTTTTCCGGGAGATGATGGCAAAGCATAAACCCGCAAAATAAAAGAGCCCCGTTCCCGGAGCTCTTTTATAGGTTCAGATTTAGTGTAGATCGTTAATTCACTTTAATGAAGGTAGATTTCTGCATGAATTTTTTACCGGCCTCTACCGTTACGAAGTAGCTGCCTGCAGCCAGGGACTGTACGTTGAGCGTGTGCGTCTTTTCGCCGCTCTGTACACCGGCTTCGTTTACCAGCAGGGTACGGCCCTGGATATCGGTAATGCGTATCACCACATTCTCCGCGGAAGGTGTCTCCACACGGATATTCAGGAGATCGGCCGAAGGATTGGGATAGATGCTGATCTTAGCGTTCAGACCGTTTTCTTCCACCGAAGTGCTGGCGGCACAGGCTTTGGGCGTAATAGCGCCCTGCGGGAAAGCGTTTTCCAGCGAAGCAATGGAACTGAGCGGCCAGATATCGTTCGAGATCATTTTATTGTCCGGGCCGATGAGGCAGTACGTAGGATAGGCGCTTACCCCGAAAGCCACGTCCACCGGGCCGGAACCACCCTGGCTGCTTACGGCCGGGCAATGTGCCGTAGGACCGCCGAAAGAAGATTCAAAGGCGATCACTTCGGCATTGGAATCGCTGCCGTTGTTGATGGACAGCGAAACAACGTCGCCGGAATTACAGCCGTATTTTTCGTAAAATGCATTGAAGATGGGCGTGGTTTGCTGGCAGGGAGGGCAGGTGTCGAAAAAGAAATCGAGCAGCACGTATTTGCCCTGTGCCGTGTAGGTATGCAGCGAGTGGGTGTTGCCATGCACATCGGTCACCGTAAAATCGGCTACCGTGGACCCGTTGGGGTAATTGGCGGCCTGGGAAAAGGCCTGGAATGTGCAGAGTGTACCGAGTGAGAAAAAGAGTAAAGTTTTTTTCATAGGTTTTTCAGTTTATTCAAAAATAGCATTTTAAATGTATAAAACCTGCGAAACATCTTGTATATGAGTAATTTCGATGAAAAATACATGTATCTGTATTTTTTTCGGATAGACAGTTTCATCCCCGGAGAAGCCTGAACTGTAAAGAGAAACCGGAAGTACTAAAAGCGAAGTTGTACACCTACATTTCCGTAAGATGTATACGGACGCACCTGGAAACTGAGGTCATTGCTCACGTCAAAGGTGCTCAGGTGCGCATCTACCACGGCATCCACGATCTGCAGCAGGTATACGCCGGCCATTACGCCGATGGCGATATCGCGGTTGCGCCGGTAATAATCCCGTTCGGTAGCGATCTGTTCCTTGCTGTAATTGGCATAATCGGGGTGTACGGTATAGCCGGGTATCAGAATTTTACCGCGGTAGGAGTTACGTGCGCGTGCAAAATTGATCTGGTTGGTGGCCAGGAAGTACGAGGCTCCTGCAAAAGCGCCGTACACGATAGGCAGTTTCCAGTAGCGGCGGTTGTAGATCTGGCCCAGTCCGGGCAGTCCCACGGCCATCCAGGTGGCTTTTACGGGGTCGCGCGGGGGGCGTATCTTTTTTATTTTAGGGCCTTTGGCGGCCACTGTATCGGCGGTAATGACCATATTACCGGTCTTTACGGTGTCTTTACGGGTATTGCTGCTGTCGGCGGGCATATTGCCGGTGCGCTGGGCCTGTGCCATAAATGCAGTTGCCAGGCATAGGAATATACCCGGCAACATTTTATGTAGTATCGTTTTAAACAGGCTCAAACCGGTGTTTTTAATCGAGCAGCGATAAAATACGGTCGAGGTCTTCTTTGGAATTGTAACTGATCACAATTTTTCCCTTGCCGTTGCGGCTGTCTTTGATCTCGACATTGGTATGGAAAAAATCGTTCAGCTTTTCTACTTCGCTGGTATAATCGAGGCCGGGAGCCTGTACGGCGCTTACGCCGGCTTCTTCCTTGCCTTCTTTGGCGGTTTTGCGCACCAGTTCTTCCACGGCGCGTACCGAAAGGCCTTCTTCGATCACTTTATCCAGGATCTGTACCTGTTTTTTAGGATCGGCAATGTTCACCAGGGCACGGGCATGGCCCATGGAAAGCAGCTGCTGGCGCAGGGCCAGTTTTATTTCGTCGGGGAGTTTCAGCAGGCGCAGGTAGTTGGCTACCGTTGCACGCTCTTTTCCCACGCGTTCGCTCAGTTTTTCCTGTGTCAGGTTGCATTCTTCCATCAGGCGCTGGTAATTGATGGCCACCTCGATGGGGTTCAGGTTCTCGCGGTGTGTATTTTCGATGAGCGCCATTTCCAGCATTCCCTGGTCGTCGGCGGTGCGCACGTAAGCGGGTATCTCTTCCAGCCCGGCCTCTTTCGAAGCTCTCCAGCGGCGTTCCCCGCTGATAAGCTGGTATTTTCCGGGCGATAGTTTACGTACGGTGATGGGCTGAATAAGACCGTGCACCTTGATACTGTCGGCCAGTTCGTTCAGGGCTTCCTCGCTGAATTCACTGCGGGGCTGAAACGGGTTTGGCTCGATCTGCGACAGGGGAATGGCCGCCACCGCCGTCGGTTTTTTCTCCGCGGCTTCGGGGCTCAAAAATTCCGCCGGCTCCTGTGTGGCCAGCAATGCACTTAATCCTCTTCCAAGTCCTTTTTTCTTTGCGTTCATCTTTTATTCGGTAGCGATCTTTTTATCAGCGTTTTTGATGCGGGTCATTTCGTTGTTCTGCAGGATCTCACGGGCCAGGTCCAGGTAATTCTGTGAACCTTTGCTCTCGATATCGTACATGATCACCGATTCGCCGTGGCTGGGCGCTTCACCCAGGGTGGTATTGCGGTGGATCATGGTCTCGAACACCAGGTTCTCGAAATTGGTCTGTACGTCCTCGGCCACCTGGTTGCTCAGGCGCAGACGTTTATCGAACATGGTAAGCAGTATGCCTTCAATGATCAGGTTCTCGTTCAGACGGTGCTGTACGATCTTGATGGTATTGAGCAGTTTACCCAGACCTTCGAGGGCAAAATACTCGCACTGCACGGGAACCACCAGGCTGTCGGAAGCGGTAAGGGCGTTCACCGTGACCAGGCCCAGGGAAGGGGAGCAGTCGATGATGATAAAATCGTAGTCGCCGCGTATCTGGTCGATCACTTTTTTCATCATAAATTCCCGCTCGGGCATTTCCACCATTTCGAGTTCGGCGCCCACCAGGTCGATATGCGCGGGGATAATGTCCAGGTTCGGGGTACCCGATTTCAGGATGATATCCGCCGGTTTGGCCTCATTCAGCATGCAATCGTAAATACTGGACTTGATATTGTGCTGGTCGAAACCGATGCCCGAAGTGGCATTGGCCTGAGGATCAGCGTCAATGATCAGGGTCTTGTACTCCAGTACGGCGAGCGCGGCAGAAAGGTTAATGGCTGTCGTGGTCTTTCCGACGCCGCCTTTTTGATTGGCTATTGAGATAACTTTTCCCATTCAGGTTTGATCTTTTATTTTTGTGCTCGATAATTAAGTACGCAAAAGTAACGATTTTGATACGCTTTTCTTTTGACCGTTTTAAATATTTTGCATTTTGATTGATAATCAATATATAACAATTATTTCGGGCAGCCCCCGTACCGACAGCAATACCCGCAAGGTGACCAATACCTACGGCCGCCTGGCCCGGGAACGTAACCTGCAGGTGAAAGTGTTTGATCTGCTGTCACTTCCGCCGGAAACGCTGTTTCATAACCAGGTAATGGGCCTCGGTAACAGGCAATTGGACGAATGGGTGGACGAATATATTGTGCCGGCCTCTACACTCGTGTTCATTTTCCCGGAGTACAACGGCAGCTTTCCCGGACTGCTCAAGAGTTTTATAGACGGGGTAAATCCCGACCTGTTCCGTGGCAAGAAAGTGGCCATGGTAGGCGTGGCCACCGGCCGGGCGGGCAACCTGCGCGGTATGGACCACCTGCAGATGGTGATGCACCACCTGGGCGCCTGGGTACTGCCCCTGAACCTGCCCATCAGCCGTGTACATACGCTGAGCGATGAAAACGAGATCACCGACCCGTCTACACTGAATGCCCTACATTTGCACATCGAAAAACTACTTCAATACTGACAGATCATGAAAGAACTTTTTACCCCGGAATGCATTACCGCCACCCTGCGCTTTTTTGCTTTTGCCATACTGGCCGTGCTGTTCATACAGTCGGGCTTCGATAAGGTATTCGACTGGAAAGGCAACCTGGGCTGGCTCAAAGGCCATTTTTCCAAAACCATTTTCAAAGGCTCGGTGCCCCTGCTGCTGGGCGTGGTAATGCTGCTCGAGATCGTTTCCGGACTGGCTTCGGCCGGCGGAGCGCTGAGCATACTGCTGCCCGGACGTACCGAAGCCGCCGTACAGCTGGGCGCCCTGGGCGCTTTCCTGGCCCTGGCCGCACTGCTTTGCCTTTTTACCGGGCAACGTATCGCGAAAGATTATGCCGGTGCGGGCGGACTGGTGCCCTACGTGCTGCTGGCAGGCTTTACCATGTGGCTTTGCACGTTGTAAACGCCGATCCCGCTTTTTTTTGCTATACTTGTATATGCGCCTGCATACGCACATATACGTTCATGGCCTGTGGCTGTTGCTGCTGTGCCTGGCCGGCTGTGCCAAAGACAAGGCCGACCCGCCCCTGAGCGATGCCGAAAAACAGCTGTTGGGAAAATGGTACCTGCAGCGCAGTGAAAAAACGATGTACGTACCTTCGCTGGGCCCCGATGTACTGGGCGATTACTACAACTGGAACGATGCCGGCGAAGGCTGGATCGAATTCCGGGAGAACAGGGAAATGGCGGCAGGCACGGTTAGTGCGGCAGCCGGCGTGGAATACTTCAGCCACTGGGAACTGAACAACAACCAGTTGAAGGGAACGCTTGCCGGCGGCACAGAAATGACCTATACCCTGCAGCTGCATGCCGATACGCTGCATATAACCGAACCGCACAGCCCCGATCATAACCTGCATTTCCGCTTTGGCAGACAGGCCGTAAAATTCTTTTTTCCGTCGGAATTTACGCCCTTCCTGGGGAACTGGCATATGTACCAGCTTACGGAGTACGACCTCAACGGACAGGTACTGAACACCTATGCCTTCCCGGACCCGAACAGTTCGCTGATGATCCTGCAGAACAGCTGGTTCCAGCAGCAGGGCTATACCTATACGGCCAACTGTTACCAGTGTCCCGCGGACAATACCTGGAAACCGCTGCAGGCAGATGCTGAATTCTTTATATACAGCGGCCACGAATATTACGACGTACTGTTCAGCGACAACACACATATGGAAGTAAGTTTCCCCAGCCTGCATTTTCCGCTCCAGGGGGCAAACCCGGGTAAGACCTACCTTTTCAAAATGGAAAAACAGTAAATTTATATATCTGAATTTCATATTGTTGTGATATTTTGTTAAAAAAGTTGCACCCGGCACGTCACAAAAACAAGGACCACTCGTCATCCCTGTAAACAGCAACGCATTTGAAACCACTGGAACAACTTGTCTCGATCCGCGGAAAACTGGTTCGCTTCGCCCGGAGTGTGGTCCGCGATGAGGAAGACGCCAAAGATGTGGTCCAGGACTGTTTTCTGAAGCTGCACCAGATGAACGGAGAGCTGGACAAGGTGGAAAATATCGAATCGTTTGCCATGCGCATGGTCAAGAACCGGGGTCTCGATCTGCTGAAGAAAAAGAAACCCGAAAGCTGGAACGGCGACGAGGAGATCTCCGTTACCTTCCAGGACGCACAGCGCATTATGGAAGCCCGCGAAGGGGTGGAACGCCTGCACCGTTGCCTTGAATTCCTGGGCGAAAAGCAACGGCAGGTATTTTACCTCCGCGAGATCGAAGGATACGAGTTCCGGGAAATATCCGGGATCATGGGCCTGAGCGAAGACGCCGTGCGCGCCAACCTTTCCCGGGCAAGAACACACATATTCTCTATCTACAAAATGCATACGTTATGAAAGAGCTGCTGAACAGATACCTGGCCGGGGAAACCACCCGCAAAGAGGAAGAAACGCTGAAACGTTTCTACGCAGCCCATCCCGAATTGGAAGAAAGCATGTACTTCAGCGACCTGGAACAGTACCGCAGCAGCGCTGTACAGGAAACGCAGCCGCCGAAGGAACGCCGTACCCTCAGCCTGGTACTCTGGCCCGCTACCGCAGTTGCCGCAGCCATACTCTTTGCCTTTGTGCTGCTGGACCGTCCGTCGTCCACCGAAAGCGCCGATGAACGTAAATACGTGTCCGAAGTGCTCGTGTCCGAAGACGTACGCGGCGAGATCACCGATGAACAGCTGGCCCTGCAGCAAACCGAAAAAGCCCTGGCCTTCGTGTCCCGTAAAATGAACAAAGGTCTCAAGGGCATGAACAAAATGAAAAAATTCCAGGAAGGCGTCGATAAGATCGAAGCTTCCGCAAAACCTAAAAACAACAGCAATGAAAAATAGACTCTCAGCCGTACTCGTAGCCCTTGTGCTGCTTTGTACACCTGTGCTCGGCATGGCACAGAGCATTTCGCTCGACTTCGTAAAGAAGTACGAGAATAAAAAAGGCATTACGCTCATCAGCATTTCGCCCTACATGTTCCGCCTGCTTTCCAGGATCGAGTCTTCGGACCCGGAATACAAGAACGTGAAGAGCTTTGCCTCGCAGATACACTCCTTTATGATCCTGATCGATGAAAACACGGGCGATTCCAAGCTCGACGGCGAAGTGCGCCTCTTGCAGACCTCGCTGGAAAAAGCCGGTTACCAGGACCTGATGACCATTAAAAGCGACGAGGAATCGATCCGCTTCCAGGTGATCGAAAAGAACGGCCGTATACAGGAATTCATCATGAGCATCGTAGGTGAGGAGAACCTGGTGATGATCCTCAAGGGCGATTTTAACCTGGACGAACTGCTGAACATTTCCGACGATATGAACATCGAAGGTATGGACCGTGTGAAAGAACTCGATACCAAAGGCGAAAAGGGCGATAAAGGCTCCAAAGGTTCCAAGTAGTTAACCCTGTTAAAACTCAGTGTATGAAAAGTATGTTCGTAAAACAATACATCCTGCCGGCGCTGCTGCTGTGCCTTATCCTCGGTGGCAGTTCCTGCGCCCCGCGTACGCTCGACGGTTTTTACCAGAAATACCGCTACGAAGGCGAAAGTGAACGCATTGCCCTGTCCATGGCCTGGATACGTCCGCTTACCGGGCTGATCCCCAAGGAAGACCGCGGTGAAGTGAGATCGGTACTCAGCAAAATGAAAAGCATGAAGGTGATGACCCTCAACCTGAAAGAGAACAGCCTGCCCAAAGCCCGTACCGAAATGAGCGGTATTATGCAGGAGCGCAGTTTCGAGGAACTGATGACCGTAAGTTCGGACGAGGAACTGGTGAAGATCATGCTCCGCAAAGGCCGTAAAGACCGCAAAGAAGTGATCCTGGTGGCCATGTCCGGCACCGAGGTAAGCATCGTGGACTTTAAACTCCGCCTGTCCGACAACGATATCCAGAGCCTGCTCAGCGAGACCATGGACATGCACAAAGACAATAAAAAGAAAAACAACAACCCTGAAGAGTGATCTTTTTCCGTAGCGCAGTACGGGGATACACATTCCGAAATTTTTCGGGGTTGAAAGCAGCGGTCATCCGATCGCTGCTTTTTTTTGTTGCTGTTATTCAGTGTCTTGTGATTTTTAATTAAGAAATTTTAACTAAATTAGACCAAAATATTGACTTTTTCATAAAAAAAGTTAAACTTTGCCCTGTTGTATTTATAAGGTGTTGAAAATGAATGCTTGGTATATTCATCGGAGGCTTCACTGAAATACCGTATTTACACACCCGTGAACGTAAAAAACAAACAAATCTAAATGACAGATGAAAAAGACACTTACCCTTCTGGCGATGAGCCTTAGCATCGCCGCTGCGGCACAGGCCCCGGTTTTTGACCAGGCCCTGTATTACAAAGGCTCCAATTCTTCCTACATCCTCGACGTGGTGACCGACATGAGCGGCAATACCTTTGCCGCCGGCTACTTCTACGGAGATCTTACCCTGGGACAGGACCTGCTTCCCGGTTCGCCCGACTTTGACGAGCATGCCTTCGTACTGAAAGTGAACCATGCCGGCGAACTTCAGTGGACGAAACACATTGCGGGGCAAAGTCGTGTGTACGCCATGGAACGCGATAATTCCGGCAATGTGTACATCGCCGGTTTTTTCCGGGAAACGCTTATTCTCAACGGGGTTACCTATACGGCCATCGGGGTCAACGATATTTTCGTGGCCAAGCTGAACGCGCAGGGCAATACCGTGTGGTTCCGCCAGATGGGCGGCTCGGCCGATGACGGTAATTATTATGCCTGCTCCATCAACGACCTGGCCCGGGACCAGAGCGGGAACATCTATTTCACCGGGTTTTTTACCGATTCACTGTCCTTTCAGTCCGAAAAACTGACCTCCCTCGGGCGTGGCGATATTGTTACCGGTAAGCTCAACAGCAACGGCGACCTGCAATGGTGGCAGCAGGCCGGCGGTACCTACGGCGGCGACTGCGGACTGCCCAACAACGACAACGGGGCCGGCATTGCCGTAGACAAAGACGGTGCGGTGTACATCACCGGGCACTATGCCTTTAACCTGCACATCGGCGGACAGGTGATCAATGCCAACCACAACGTAGACATCTATGTAGCGAAATACGATACAGACGGCAATTTCAAATGGGCACAGTCGGCCGGCGGTCTCAGCTGGGAAATGGGTACTTCACTGGCCTGCGACAATGCCAGGAACGTATACGTTACCGGCCATTTCAAAGAGACCTTTATCGTAGGCGGCCAGACCTATACTTCGGTAAGCCAGAGCGGCAGTCAGTACGATATTTTCATTCTCAAATACGACACAGAGGGCAACCTGGTATGGGCCAAACAGGAAGGTTCCACCCGTTCGGAATACGCCCGCCGCCTGGTAACGGATTATGCCGATAACTTTTACATAGCCGGTACTTTCGACGGGGAGACCGAACTGGCCGATTCCAGCATTACCGGGCTGCCGGAACGCTGTTTCATTGCCAAGTACAATTCGGCGGGCATTCCGCAGTACCTGGCCCACGGCGGCGGTGCGGGCAACAATCCGCAGGCCCTGGCGCTCGACTATAACAACGACCTGGTCTTAGCCGGTTTCGCTACGGCGCATCCCTCTATACCGCTGCAGTTCGGCAATATTTCGGTTACGCCCACCGGCAATTATATTTTCCTGACCCGCCTCAACGACCCGGTAAATTCTACGTTCGGCCTGGATAATCATACAGACGCCAACTTCAGCCTGTATCCCAATCCCATGCTGAACGAAGCACAGCTGCAGTTCCAAAACCCGGACGCACAGCCACACACACTGCTGCTCTACAATATACAGGGACAGCTGGTACAGAGCTGGCCGGGCATCAGTTCGGGCAATTATATGATACAACGTGGACAGCTGCCTGCGGGCATTTATGTATACCAGCTGCGTTCCGGCGGCGAAACCCGTGCTGCGGGCCGTCTGCTGCTGCAATAGGGTTCTTTGAGTAATCATAAGTATAGAGAAAGGTCCCGCTGTAAAAGGCGGGACTTTTTGCTTTAAAAACAGGTATTTTTACCCGGAATGTATGTTGCGCGGAGGCTGTATATTGTAGTTCGTTAACCACAGTATGAAGCAATCCGTTCCCAATGAGCCGCAGAGAACCGCCCACGGCCCCGCTGCCCTCAGTCTCACCCCACAGGAGCCCGTTGTCCAGGCACAGGCCGATCACACCGGTTTGCCCGATAACCTGAAAACGGGCATCGAGAATCTTTCCGGCTATTCGCTGGACGATGTAAAAGTACATTACAACTCCGCACAGCCCGCCCAGATGCAGGCCCATGCGTATGCACAGGGCAGCGATATACACGTGGCGCCCGGCCAGGAAAAACACCTGCCGCACGAGGCCTGGCACGTAGTACAGCAAAAGCAGGGACGCGTAAAAGCTACCGCACAGCTAAAAGGCCAGATACCGCTTAACGACGACGCCGGCCTGGAAAAAGAAGCCGACGTGATGGGAGCGAAGGCGTTATCAGCAACTTCGGATAGTATGGCCGCCCTGAGCCTGAAAAATGGGTCTGCGGAACGTACGGTACAGAAGAAGGGCTTTACCGGAGGTGGACCGACGAGTGAAGAAACGGCAGTAAGTATTATCAAATCGAAAACCGGCGTGGCGGCCGGAAAACAAAAACTGCCGGATACCGATGGCATCAGTTCGGCTACAGACCGGGCTTCCACTCTAACTGCACACATTTCAAAGGACACTATAGGAGACGAAGCCCGCCTGAAAAGTAACGGTAATCTTTCCAAAACCACCGGGATGGCCCGGGATGAGGCTTTTATACTGATGGGTGCTGACCCTAAGAAATTTTACGATGCCGGGCACCTGATCGGGGATCAGCTGCTGAAAAAACTGGGTAAGACCTATTCCTTTGTTATGAAAAACCTGGCGCCGCAAACAGCGGGCTTTAATGCACCTTCGTATTCCGAACTGATGGAAAACCCTATAAAAGCACAGACGGGAAAGGGTAAGACCATTGAAATGAACGTTACGCTAACGTATCCCCAGAATTATACGGTGTCCCTGGAGCATATTATTAAGCGTGGCATTGTTTCTGTGGCTACCGATCATGGTAATAATACCGTAGATATAAAAGACGGGAAAAAGAAACTGGATAAAGGTATGCAGTTGTCTTTTCCCAGACGGATCCCTAAGAAATGGCAGCTGAATGCCAAAGAGATATCCAAGACTCCAAAAACGCTGGAGAAGTTTGACAAGGATAAGTCGGATAAGGCTTTTGTGAATATGGTTGACGATTCGGCTAAACTCAAGGACGATCTGGCCCTGAACCGCCCTTACAATTTCTATATAAGTGGAATAGACAAGATGAGTGTCTCTCATGGTGTTGAAGACAAAGGAGATAAATGGGGTTTTAAAGAAGTATCCGAACGTATTCTGGAAGCCCGGCAGTGGAGACCTCCGCTTAATACAGAGATCGACAAGGAAGAACTGAAAGGGCCTTTGCGCCTTTATTTTCCGGATGTTGTTGACGATAGCAGCCTGAATACGTACTTCGGTACGGTAGATCAAAAAGGCTTCAGTTTGTTGGAACATATCGGGCGGGAATTTTTACAGGTAATGGGCGAAACCTTTGGCGTAAAAATCCCTGATAATGCATTCGACTCCTTTAAGGATGAAATCGGAAAGAAGCTTGATGAGGCACAAATTGCCTATAGTAAGGGTGATAAGGAGTCGCTCAATAAGTTGCTTACGGAAGCAGAAGAAAAACTTGCAGAGTTCAAGACCAAAGCGGAAGAATATATGGAAGCTGCAAAGGAATCTTCCGAAATTGTAGGCAAAAGCCTGGAGGCTACGGACCAAATGTATAAGGAGGTATCTTTACTTCTTTCGACTTCCGGACTTTCTTCGGTGCCGATGGATCTTCTTTTGGAATCCATGGGGCTGGGTATTAAATTGCTGAGTGTTTCTTCATTGATCAAGGAAAATAAACTGGAAGATGCGCTCAATATATTGAAGGAAGTGATAAGTGGAGTGAATGGAATTAAGGAAGAGTTACTGGAACTCATAGAAGAAAAGAAACGGGAGGATGAAGAAATTAGTATAGAGGATGAAACGGACAACGAAGATGACCAGGGAACAACACCACTGTCCCTGACGCTCAGTATTCCTCAGAATGTACCCGCTCTTGTCAATCCACAGGTTAATGTGCAGGATGGCTCAGAGCTTAAGCGAAAGCGGACAAACAGTATGAATGAAGATCAGAATCTGGAAAAAAAACGAAAGACAGATCAGAAGTCCGATGGCAATAATGACGACGACGGATATTAACCCTTCCCTTCTTTCCGCATTTCTTTGCGTATACCCGTTTCAATATCGTGCTGGTACACCAGGGGTATTTCACGCTCCACCGCTTTGATGGCCGCGTAGCGCAGTACATTGATGATGGCCCCGCCCGTGATGGGGTATTTACGGGCAATGGCAGAAAGGTCGGCATCTTCGGCCAGGGGTACCCTGCCCGAGGCAAAGGCCGATTCCCAGAGGCGCAGGCGGTCGTGCTCGTCCGGGGCGGGGAAGTAGATCACCGACTGGAAACGGCGTATAAAAGCCTCGTCCATATTGCCCTTGAGGTTACTGGCCAGGATGGCGATGCCCGGGTAATCCTCGATGCGCTGCAACAGGTAGGCGATCTCCTGGTTGGCATGCCGGTCGTTGGAGGTGTTGCCGCTGGTACGCTTGCCGAAGAGAGAATCCGCCTCGTCGAAGAACAGGATCCACTTTTTCTGTTCGGCCTGGTCAAAGATGGAAGCCAGGTTCTTTTCCGTTTCACCGATGTATTTGGATACCAGTTTCGACAGGTCTACGCGGTACACGGGCATATCGCAGGCCTGCCCCAGCAGGGAGGCGGTAAGTGTTTTTCCCGTGCCGGGCGGACCATAGAACAGGGCTCTGTAACCGGGTTTCAGGCGTTTGTGCAGCTGCCAGTCCTGCATCAGCGTATATTCATGCTGTATCCAGTGCAGTATGTCCTGTATCTCGTCCATCACCTCCGCAGGCAGCACCAGGTCGCTGAAGCGCAGGCGGGTTTCTATGCGTTTGGCCGGGAACTCTGACGAATAGACCGGTTGGTAGGCCTCGCCGTTCGTAAAATAGGAAATATATTCCCGGGAAAGCAGCAGGGGCGAGCTGAACAAAGGTTCGTTGCGGTTGTGCTCCGAGGCCTGTACCGAAAGAATGCCGTGTTTGCTGAAAAAATGCCCTTCGCTGAAGTACGTATATACATTAAAACGTTCTGCCAGGTTCTTCCCGGCGATGAGGAAGGCGGCCGTTTCCACCGTGGGAATAAAACCGCTGTGCTGGTTGCCGCGTATGCCTCCGAATTCGGTGTAGCCGCGGCGGGTGTGCGTGTTCTCGCTCAGGAATACGTCGAGCAGTTCGGGCTTTACGTGCGGACAAAGGGCCAGCAGCAGTATGATGCGTTCGTAAATATGCAGGTTGTAATAACGGATAAAGCCGGCGTACATGGAGGTATCGTCATCGAGGGCGGGCAGGGGCACCTCAAAAATGGATGTATATACGCAATCTTCCCCGAAATAAAGTTTCATGCGGGTCTCGATCACCTGTGCAAACCATTCCATTTCACGCTGCAGCGTAAAGGCATTGGCCTGTGCAGGGCTTATCTCCATTTGTTGAACAGTGTGCTTTTCATCCATGGCAGTTTCACAATTTGCAGGCCCCAGGGCAGCTGGTCCAGCAGTACGTCATAACTCTGGGCCTGTACGTGCAGTTCCCAGTTCTCTTCTTTCAGGTGCAATATACCGCTTCTGCGTAAAAAAGTTTCACGCAGGGTAGGTACCGTCGTGTTTTTTAGTACGGTCCATTGTTGTATTACGGCGCCCAGCAGACTTTCGGACAGGGCTATCTCGTTTTCCTTCAGTTCAATTCCGGCCGCTACGGGGTCCGCAGGCATCATGCCGCAGAGTATCTTGGGCAGACTCAGTTCAAATTCACTTTCGGCCTTGTTGCCGGTGGCCAGGTATTGCAGCAGGTGCACGGCGCGCTGTTGTGCCTCTTCGTCCCGGAAACGGCTTCCGTCCAGCATTTCCAGCCGGCCGAAGTACATGTTCATAAAAGGCCACAGCAATACCATACCGGCATTCTGTACCTGGAAAGATTCCAGCACCCGGCCTTCTTTCTCGCTCAGGAAGGGGATAATGAGCCGGGTATCGTCTTCCGGGGCATTGTCCGCAGGCGTATTTTCAGACAGGTAAAGGCCTGTTTTCCCACGGAGAGCGCTACGCAGTTCCCGGGCGGCTTCCTGCAGCAGTTCCCGCTGGCGTTCGGCCTCGGCGGGTCGTCCGTTGCTCATGAGCTGTAGTACCTGTTGTATATACGCTTTTTCGGTATGTTTTCCGCTGAACCAGGCAAGCACCAGTGCCATTTGTATACGTTTTTCGTACTGTGGCAGTGTAAGCCCGCTTTTTTGTAATAACAGGCGCAGGTCGGCCAGCATGGTGGCGAGAAAATGCCGGTGTTCTTCCTGCGGGAAAAAGACCAGTACTTCGCGCAACTCTTTCCCGGCATGCTGTAAAAATTCGTGCAGGGTGCGGCGGCTGAACAGCTTTTGCAGCAGGCTGCGTACGGCTTTGGTATGACCGCTCTGCAGCAGTTTTTGCAGTACGGCCTGTAGTTCCTGCTTAAACACCGGACTGCTGTACGGTACATGGCCCCATGTGGCACTGAACTCCCGTATAATGCCCTCGGCGCTGCCTGGGACCGGCCCGGGTTGCCGTGTGGCGGCGGTCCGCTGTGCGTACTTTTTCTGCAGGCTGTGCAGGATCTTTTGTACCGGCAGGGCCTGTGAGGGATTGCTGAATTCCAGTTCCAGGCTGCGGGAAATATATACGGGTATTTCGGTCTGTGTTACAGCGGCAAAATAATGCAGGGCCTTTTCGGCAAAGGCCAGGGGCGAAATACGGCCCGTACCCAGTATACCCAGGTTTTCCAGCACAAAGATCTGCTGTTTGCGGCGGAAGCTCAGGGCATCGGGCATACCTTTGCCGTATTGCGTGTGCAGACTGCTGCCCAGTTCTTCCAGCAGGGCTATATACATATATACGGAATGGCTGAGAAAACGTTTCAGCGTCTGCCGGTAAAGCGTTTCAGAAAGATGCTGCACCACCAGGTTCAGATGGAGCTGTGCGGAAAGGAATTCCCTGATCTGCTGCCGGCTTTCGGGATCCGTTTTCTGGAGTACGGCGGTCCACAGTACGGCAAAGCTGATCTGTCCGCCCGGCAGGCGATGCTGCAGCCAGAGGGGAGGGGATCCGTTGCGGGCCCACTGGGCGAGGGCGTTCAGCAGGAGTGGCAGGGACATATCTTCTGCCGGCTGCCGGGTTGCCGTTGTGTGCTGCTGTTCCCGTACTTCTTCCTTTTGCAGGCCGGTAAGTATCTGTACGATCTCGGGCAGGCTGCTGATGCCCTGCATATGCAGCGGAATGGCGGTTACCAGCAGGTCCAGCAGCAGTTCGTAAGGCATATTGTACTGTGCGGCCAGCTGTTGCAGCACCTGTTTTACAAAGCTCTTTTTGTTGAAGTAGGAACCCCGGTTACTGAGGAGTACCGTCAGGATCACGTAGTAGCGGTCTTTGCGGAAAACGTTGCCCGAAACGGGGAAAACCTGCCTTTCTTCCTGCGTTTTCTGCAGCTGGTCCGAAAAGCCGTTTATGTATTCGGCATGTGGCGGGTCCAGCACCTGTACCAGGCGGAGGAACTGCTCACGGCTCTGTATACTGTCGCTCAGGCGCCGGCGGAAAGCCGCATCGCTGCCGTGTTTGTAGAGCCACTGCCGCACGGTATCGTTCAGTGCCGCCTGAAAGATCCATTGTTCCAGCAGCAGGCGTATATTGTAACCGCTGACCGCCAGGCGCAGGTCCATGGGTATTCCGGTCTCGGGGACGTTCGCACCCGGTGCAGGCAGGCGTGAGGCCTCTTCTTCGTTGCCGGTCTCGGTGATCTCCTGGTAAATATCGTAGATGATCTGGCGCAGACCGATGGAAAAATAAGCTCCTTTTTCGAGCTGCAGCACGGCATGGTAAAACTGGACCACCAGCAGGCTGCGTTCCATGTTAAAATGGTCGGCAATGCCGAAAAGGGTCGATTTTACGAATTCACGTGTATTGAAATACGAACCCCTGTCTTCCAGTACGTAACTCAGTACCAGTTCCCAGAGCTGCTGCCGGAAGTATACGGAATCGGTCTTTACAAAAGATTCCCGGCGCCGTGTCACGTCTACCTTTTCTACCGTTTCCACGATAAATTTGGCTTCGGTGGGCTGCACCAGCTCTATGATGCGGGTGATCTGTTTTTCGCTCAGCTGGTACACCAGGCGCCGCACCACTTTTTCATTGGCGCCGTGTTTTTTTAGTATATAGATAAAATCCTGTGTGTACAGGCGCATCAGCTCATCGGCCATACTTTCGGGCGTATTCCTGTCGCCGTCGGTATTCCAGGGCAGGGCACCGTGCAGCAGGTAGTATTCAAATATTTCGGTCTTTTTTTTGTGTACGGGAATGTGACTGTCTTCGCCCTGGGCCTGTTCGGTCTGTATCAGGTGCAGGCGGTGCTGCAGTTCTTCTTCAAAGGCTATGCTGAATTTTCGTACCCATTCCGAACTGAAATCATCTTCGTATATGCTTCCCAGGTCCAGTTCCATACGGTTTATACGAAACAGGCTGTCTTCGGCATCGTATTTTTTCAGGATCGATTCCATAGCGTCTGTAATACGGCTGTAGTACAGGCTCCGGGCCCGGTCCTGGAAATCGCGCGCGTTCTCCTCGCTGTGATACTGCAGGTCTATTATTTGTTTTTGCAGCCGGTACATGGTTTGCAGTCGCTACAGTTGTTATGACAGTTACAGCATTTGCAGCAGTGATCGCCGCGTTCTAGCGCCTGGCGTATGTAGGCCGCTACGGCATCGTTGCTTGTGTTATCAGGATTTTTGAGGAATTGCAGTATGTTGGCCGATTGTTCGTTCAGGCGCCGGGTATCGGCCTGTTCGTTGCGCAGGGTGTCCAGCCAGGGGGCGTACAGGTTCTCGAAATAGAGCATTTCGCCGAATCCGAGCCATTTAAAGTCGATACCGATATGTGCCGGGCATTCGAGGCGGAAGATGTTCTGTAATATCTGCCGGAACTCCGGGTTGCTGAAACGGGGCGTCCAGCCGGGCAGTACAATGGTTACGCGGAACGAGTAATCGCCTCCTAAAGTGCCTTCGGGATACAATTTGTAGGCCTTCACCCGGCCTGAATCGAGAAAGTCGCTGATGGTCAGTTTTTCAAAGAAACGGATGAGATTGCCGCGTTGTACGTCCGCTTTGTCTTCGTTCTCGAAGGTATCCGTACTCCGGGCGATCAGCAGGTTGCCCTGGTACATTCCCAGGCGTTTGTCGGGCATGTAACGTATGTTTTCCGGCGTTCTCTGCAGGAATTTAAGCGTGAACAGCAGTTCTATCGCTCCTTTCTGTACCTCATTGAATTCGAACTGCTGTACCGAATTTACGGATATTTTCAGGATACTGTCCTCGAAATGGATACCGTATTTTTCGGGATTCATGCGTGGACGCAGATGGATATGGTCTACCAGGTAAAACCCTTCGCTGCCCAGGTTCAGGTTACGCAGGTGCGCATACAACATCTGGCCTGCCATTACGGCCTCTTCCCGGGTAGAAAAAGAACCGATCTCTTTCCAGGCGCGCTGTGAAAGGGTGTCGTAAACGCCGGTCCCGGTGTTGTCGTTGAATTCGAGTACGTAATTATCTTCGCGGCCGGGTACCCAGTAACGGGCTTCTGTATTTTTAATGTCGCGGAAAAGCTGTTCCATACGTTGCAGCAGATCTTTGTGTACGCCTTCAAAAAGTGTGGGGTCTACCTCCTTGCGGAAAAGCAACAGGTAATTTGTCTGCCGGAACCCGCGTTTTTCCACCACGGCCAGGTCGCCGCTGCGGAACATGCCCCGCACCATATCGGCATCCATGCGCAGTTTATGTATAAGTTCGGTATTGATCTCAACGGGTTCGTAAGAGGGGGCAAGCTCGGTAATATCGCTGTCCAGCGGTTCAATGCGGCCGGCATGCATCATGGCAAATACCTCGCCGAACCGGAAGGGATCGCTGCTGTGAAAATAACGTAAAAGCTCGCTGTTCTGTGCCGCCAGGTAACTGCTTTTGGTGTTGAGCCCCAGCAATATCTTTACCTTCCATTCCATCATGGAGGTGTTGGTCTCGCCCCAGTACGGTTTGCCCTGATTAAAGGAACGGGCACGGTTCTTGGAGAGTTTTACCACCGCGGCCAGCAGGTCGGTCTTAATGCGTATCTGTTCCCGTGCGTGTTCCTGTTCGGAAAAATAATAGTTGAAATGGTCGAGCCCGTAAGAGGCCGTGCGTTCGCCGAAGCGGGCCAGCAGGTGGTCCAGGAAGCGGTTGCGCCGGTCGTTGAAATCGTCGATGGTGGCCAGGGCCCTTTCTACAATACCTTTGAACTTTATCTGGAAACTGACCATCGATTCGTGCTTATCGTATGGGATCGTGCAGGTCATTTCTTTTATTTTTTCCAGCGAGCTGATGGTGCCTGCAAAATAGGTGGCCTGCAGGTCGCGGTCCAGCGAAAAAAGGTCGGAGAACTGCTGCAGCTGGGCAAAGTAGTTGGCCATGATCTGGTCAAACAGCATCAGGTAGCCCTTCAGGGCCATTATGGCCTCTTTTTTACCGGAACGAAGCCCGGCCGGTATACCCATAGGGCCCAGTCCGTAAATGGCCGGGAAGTGGTTCTGGAACGAGTAGTAAGATCCTATGTCCATCTGTACGCCCTGCGGTGCGGGCAGGTCGTAGCTGGAAGAACTGCGGTAATTATACTGGGTGGCAACGGGATTATCGCTGCTGTTCTCTTCTTTCAGCTGGTTGATCCTGCTGGTTGATTTTGCATAGAGGTCTTTGGCATCGGCCTTTCCCTGCAGCTTTTCGTAGATCTTTTTTACATTGGCCAGGTCGGGTGTAACTTCGGCATTGTTCTTAAAATAGCGGATCATGCCCGGCACGTCGGGCTCATTTCCGAGAACGGGTATCTTGTCCACATCTACAAAGTCCACACCCGGAGCTTCCCTGGCCATAATGGCCGCCTGCTGTGCATTATTTTTCGCATCGTCGCTGTCTATGTTAATGGAGCGGATGTACAGTACGCCGGGTACGTCTTTTATAGGGGTTACGAACGTAGTGGGCGTAAGTATGGTGATCTTTTTTACCAGGTCGCTGTCCAGGACAAACCCGTTGTAGAGACGCGGGCCTTCGAAAATGGTGTTAATGTCTGTCTGGCTCTGCATAAGGCTTTCGAGGCTCCGGAACGTCATGGGGCGCGTCATGGAGCGGGACAGGTTGTACATGACCCGGGCATGTACCTCGTCTACATTGGCCTCGTAACTGATATCTATATTGGCCCATACATACATTCTGACGCGGTCCAGTATGATCACCTGTTCAAAGGCTTCGCTCAGGTTGCTGTATTTGCGCAGGGTATCCCAGATCTCTGTTTTCAGGCGTTCGATGCCGGCCTGATCGGCAATGGTATCGGGTGAGGCCTCACCGAATACGAGGTAGGTGCCGTGTATCTGAGAAGGATCGTCCCAGACCTCCAGCGGTTCTATCCATACGTTGCGCAGCCCGTCGATGCGGTCGATCAGCAGCTTGCGGTAATCGTTCACCGTAATGGGGTTCGAAGGCAGTATGCGTGCCGCGGAAAAAAAGGTGTCGCTGGTGTTCTGCGGGTGAAACTGGCTGGCCAGCAGGTCCTCAAAGCGGAAATTGGCGCGATAGCCCAGTTCGGTAAGGGCATAGCAGACCTGTTCCAGTATGGTGACCCCGGGATCGTGGATGTTGTAGTCGGTCCAGTTATCGCCGGCCAGCTGCTGCACAGAAGCGATTCCCTCGCCCAGCAGGGTGCGGAAATCGAGCGCCGGTTTCTCCTTGTCGTCTTTATTTATGTATACCAGGTCTGCCATACGTTCTAACTGTTATCGCTGTCGCGGAACTGGGCGGGAATACCCATATCTTCGTCGCTCCAGAGCTGGGTAACGTAATATTTTATTTTGGTGCCGGGGCCCAGGTCCTGCCGGCAGCGCATTTCCAGGTGGTAGTTGAAGGTATCGCCGGTCCAGCGCAGCTGAATGCGGCAGGGACGCCAGAAACTGTAGCGTGCGCCGGTGTTCCGTATGCGGGAGTTGGAGCGGCCGTAGGCGCTTACGGCTATGGCGTGCAGCAGACTGTGTTTCCCGGTTTCCCTGATGCCGGTGCGGGCTACGATCTCGAAGGCCTGGCAGTAGTTCAGGTTCTGTATGATGCGGTACCATTTGCCGTCGGCGGGAATTTCGCTGTCTTCGCAGAAAGTGCCCACACGTCCGCCGGAAGCGATGAGCCGGTTCACATGCAGGTCGTAGGCCGGGTCCGTCTGGTTGATGCCCACGCGGTTCTTGTGCGTGAGCGAGAGTACGGTATTGCCCGTTTCGGGTACCATAAAGTTCAGGGCGCCCCTGGGGTCTTCCGGCTTATTGTCGGACTTATTCAGGTTGATGGCCCACTGTGCAAAATCGTCCTTGATATCTTCATAAAAACTGATGATCTTTTCCGATTCCCCGATGTTCGAAAGCATCAGGCCCTCGTCTTCGGTCTTGGAGAATCCGTCGTCGATCTTGTTGACAGACGAGTCGATCAGGTTCTCAAAATTCGCTTCCAAAGGCTGTTTGCCCTTCAGGAAGTAGTTTTTGAGCGTTTTTCTGTCTTTCATTGCCATAGTAGTATCGTTTTATTCCAAAATGATAAAGTCGGAGCCGAGCAGCATGTTCCCGATCCCTCTCACTTCGGGTTTTATATAGTTTTCTTTGCGTATCACCTTCAGGTCGTGCTCATCGGCCGATACCAGGATAGACCAGGGGTACAGCGGTTTTAACTCGTCCCGGATCTTTTGAACGTCTTCCTCTTCATAGCGAGAGTCGGCCAGGCCCATTATACCTCCGTCGTTCCAGGTCTTGATCACCGACAGGCCGCTTACAAAGTCGATATAGGGCAGGCTTTGTATGTACGAGGTTACCCGTGATTCAAACACACTGTTGCCGAATTCATTGCCCGTATTCTTACTCCAGAGCCAGGGCGTAAGAAAGCTGCGCAGGTCTTCGTTCAGAAGTTTCAGGTAATAGCCTTCGTCCAGCAGACCGTTTTTCAGTTTTACGCTGGCAAATACCTTTACCCGTTCGTAAAAAGGGTTCATTACCTCGATCTGTACAAAGGGAGAGGCTATGGACCGCAGGTATTCCTGTATCTTCAGCAGCACGCTGATGCCTACTTTGGGCCGCAGCAGGTTACGTACCTCGGGGTTGTGTATGTCGGGAATGAGCACAATTTTTACATGGCCGGGTTCCACCAGGAATTTCCGTTCTTCCGGCGGAACGCTGTGGTAACTGCTGTTGGCCGTAAAGCATTTTACTTTTTGTATAAGCGGAAAGCGGTTCAGCACCAGGCGCTCGTAATCCCATACGTTCACGGCGCGGTGTTTGTGCCGCAGACGCTCGCTCACCCGCTGGTAAAAATAATGGGTGTCTTCCATCTTTTTACCGTTGAAGGAGGGCAGGGGCTGGATAATGTCTTTAAGGCCGTTGACCTTATCGCGCAGTTTTTTTATGGTAAAGGGCGGAACGGGAGTGTCCAGGTGGTGTTTGCTGCCGTTCTGGTCCCACTGTACCATAGCGGCATTTACGTATATGTTCTGTACGGCGGCGGCCACTTTGGCGCCTTTCTGTACCGAAACCTTTATCCAGAAGAGCTCGCCGCTGAGAATGGTGTTGTCCCTGCTGATCCCGCGCGGGATGCGCAGGCGTACGATCCCCGACTGGATAAAGCCGCCGGTGGTATCGGAAATAATGTTCTCCTTGCCGAAATCGTACCAGTTGTTGCCGGCCAGGAATTGCCAGCGGGGTTCGGGAATATCGCGTATGTAGTCTTCCACACGGCCTTCCAGCAGGTGAAAGAACAGGTTCAGGTAACCGGCTTCGGGGTAATTGTCCAGGCCGAGCAGCAGGCTGCCCTGTTCGTCGTAGGCATCGAACAGCGTCAGGTTTTCGTGTGGGGAGCGCAGCGGGATAGTTTTATAGCCAAAGGGCGTAATATGGTACAGGTCGATGGCAAAACTGGCCTTTTCTTCTTCAAAGGCCGATGTCTCGGCGGTGTAGTCGAGCTGTACATCGCTTACCAGCGGCGAAAGCGGCGGCATTGGTTCCGGCAGTATATCCGGGTCGCCGGGCTGTAGTTTCGAATTATGCATGATCACCTCCGAAAGCCTGCGGGCATAGTCGGCATGGCCAAAGGCAAAGCGGGGTGAGGTAAATTCCAGTTTCAGGTAGCCGTCGCGGGTCTTATTGTGAAAGGGATTGGGCCCTTTAACGGCATAGGGTACAAAAGAGAGGTCAGACAGGTTAATGTTCGAAAGGCGGGTCGTATCCGAAAGCACCTGTTCGGCGCCCCGTTCGCCGCGTTCCCGGAACAGCTGTGTTTCCACACGGTTATAGACGGGGTGCCACTGGCCTTCTTTCAGGTAGCTGAGGGCAATGGTATAGTCGGATGTGCGTATCCCGTTGCTGTAACCGGCAAAATAGTCCTCCCAGCCTTTCGGGTCCTGGGGCAGCTGGAACCAGCGGATGTTCACATGCAGGTCCTGTAGTTTTTTACTGAACACCTCGTTGCTGCCGATCAGGAAATAGGCGCCGGGCTGCGGAGAAACGCCATAGGGCGGAAAAGGCACGGCCGGGTTTATCTGTCCGTACTGGTTGTAGAGCAGCAGATCCTTTACACCCCGCACGCGGGTTTTAATGCGTATATTTATCAACTGCAGGGCCTGCAAAAGCGGATAGGCATAAATATGGCTTTCCGGGCGCAGCAGCAGTTTTAGGTATGGTTTGTATTCGGGCAGGGGCGGCGGCACTTTGGACGGCAGAATACCATGCACCGGACCTGCGGTAAAAGGTACTTCAAAGTGGATGCCCAGGGTGTACTGTTCGGGGTGATCCTTTACGGCAAAATGTGGTACGGTCACTTCTTCGCCGTTAAGTGTATACGAAAAGTCGAAGGCCGTCAGAAAGATGCGTATAAAGGTATTGGCTTCCGTTTCGCCGGCATCGCGGGCAATAACGGCGATCATAGCCTTAAAGTCCCTGTAGGACCGTTCGGTGCATTCGAGGGACAGTGAAATGTCGCGTTCCCCCTCGGCCATCAGCAGGGCATCTGAAGCGACCACAAAACCGATACGGGCGTCGGACATGGTGCGGCTTGCCGAACCTTTAAAGAACTGGTCTTCCCCGAAAAGGGCCCAGCCTTCAGGTTCCGGTATACCGGCCTCTCTGCTGGCACAGAACACATCGCTTACGGGCGGCGTATCCAGGCCGGAATAGTTGAGCGGGTTACGGCTTACGTACAACGTATGTATCCGGCGTATCTGTGCGCTGGTAAGCGGACTGTCCTCGGTAGCGGTATAGACCATATTTACACCGTTCTCGTCTTTGTCGGCTACAAAACCGGTGCCTTTTTCCAGTACCAGGTGATCGGTGCCTTTGGCCAGGCCCAGGCAGAGGTAGGCAGAGTCGGGTCTGGTATCGTCCGGGCTCTGCCGCAGTATGCGGTTGTAATAATATTCAAGGTGGCGGCGGGTAACCTGGTTAATTTCGCCCTGTACTTTCTGGTACAGCTTCAGGAACGCGATGAACAGCGAAATATGGGCTTTGTTGTTGTGGCTGTGGTTCAGCACCTTGTCCAGCACTTTTTTGGCTTCGGAGGCCAGCTGGTCGGTAATGAAAAAGAGCCGGTTAAAAATATGGGCCAGTGTGTCCAGGTCGTTGTCCGAAATATGCAGGAACAACGTTTTCTGCAGGGCGGGTATTTCGGTCTTCCATTTTTCGCGGAACTTGTCAAAACGCATTTCAATGGTATCGTTCCCCGTCTGTACTTCGTGCCACAGGATCACCGGTTTCAGCCTATGCAGCCGTTCAAACTGGGGTTTCAGATGTCCTTCCACCATTTCGCGCAGGGCATATACCAGGTCCTCGGTATAGTCGTTAAAGTCCATGTCCTCGTACCAGGAATTAATGCGGTTTCCCAGGTCCAGGATCAGGGTAATAAGTTCGATGCATTTGTTGCGGCGGTATTCGAACCCGCCCAGGCGGTAGGCATCGTCGAGGGTGTGCAGAAAATTGCCCCGGATCGTTTCCACGGGGGTATTGGCCATGTAGAAAAGCAGGTACAGGTAGTCCTTCCGCAGAAAATCCTGCCAGTTACCGTTTTCTTTCGCTGGATCCTGCAGGATAATTTCTTTGGCGTATTCATCGGTAAAGAAGATCAGGTCGCTCAGCGAACGTTCGTCCACCTGCACATAGCCGGGCTTCAGCTCGTTCAGGAGCCTTGCCGCCTGGGAAGTGCCTCTCCAGAAATTCTGGCCGTGTATGGAATCCTGATCTGTGTTCACGTTATTTTATTCCCTGCAGGTTTGTGCCTTCGATCAGGTACATGGGATATACCATGTTCTGTCGGGTATTGGTTTGTCGTACGTAATAGTCGATGGTAATGTATACCAGGGCTTCCTGGCTGCTGTATTCCACATCTACCGTCTGTAGTTTAATGCGGGGCTCGAACATGAGTATGGCATACTGTACCATGTCCTGTATGCTGCGGACCAGGGAGCTGCTGCCGGGTTCGAACACCAGTTTGTTCAGTCCGCAACCGTAATCGGGATGCATGATGCGTTCGCCGGGCGTGGTGGAAAGCAGGATAAACAGGCTCTCGCGGATGTCCTTTTCCTTTTCGACCATGTGTGTGTCGCCGGAGGCTTCGAACTCGGGCGGAAAACTCCAGCCCCGGCCCAGGAAGGATGTTTTGTCTGTTTTCATCCGCCTATCATTACCGTGAAACATCCGAGAACGATCGATCCGCCGTGTGCGGTGCTGTCGCCCATGCGTGCGGCGGGCATACCGCCGATAAGTACCGTGGCGGAACCCTTTACAATGGTATCGGGCGGGCCTACGCATACCAGCATATCACCTACTTTGGCAGCAGGCAGTCCGCCGATGAGTACGTTGGGTTGTCCGGGACCGGTAACGGGACCGCCTACATGGGGTATGGGCGGTAAACCGGGCGTGACCATGGGGCAGGTGTGCATATCTGTAAGTCGTGCAGCAGGAGGCATAATATGGTGTGTGTTTAGTTTATCATAACAATAGATCCTTTTACGGTAGTGGTGCCGGTAGACGACACTTCGGTGCTGGCCATGCCCGAAGCTTTGTAGGAGGCATTGGCCGATTCGGAAACGTTCATGCCGGAGACACTTACGTCGCCCGTGGCGCTAATGCTGGCATTGCCCGTGGGTGTAAGCTGTATATTGCCGGTGGCCGTCAGTTTGATGTCGGCGGGCGAATTGAGTTCGATACCGCCGGAGGCCATGGTTATTTTGTTACTGCTCAGGTCCTGCAGGGTGATGCCGTCTGAATTCATCAGTATTTTGTTGTTGTTCTGGTCCTGTATGGTGATGCTCTGGTCTTTGTCGCTGTATATCACCTGGTTGTTGCCGGGTGTGGTAATGGTGATCACCTTGTTCTCATCATCGAATTCGATCTTGCATTCGCTGTTGGTCACAATGGCCTTGGTATAGTTTTCGGCGGTAGGCGTGTAAGGCGCCGTGCGCTGACTGCTGTACAGTGAGCCCAGGATCACCGGGTAACAGGGGTCGTTGTTCAGGAAGCCGATCACTACTTCGTCGCCGATCTCGGGCAGGAAAAAGTTCCCCTTGCCGTTGGTGGCGTAATAGGTGGCCATGCGGGCCCATATGCCTTCGGCGTCGTTCTGCATCAGGGGCAGGGTCACCATAATGCGGAACTGTCCGTCGGGGTCGGAATCGAGCTGTTTCACCACGCCGTTCATCAGTCCGGATACACCGGGTACCAGGCCTGCGGCGGGCGGACTTTCAATATAGGGTTTCTGCGAGAACCATTCTTCGTCCAGCCCGAATTCCACACTGGTAAGCCATTCGCCTTCGGTAATGGTGTGTACCACTTCGCTTACATAAGCGTCTCCGTTAAAGCGGTCGCTTACCCCGCCCAGGGTAATGAGGCAGCCGGGCACGGCCAGGGCCGAACCGGCAAAGGTGGCCGAACCGGTGATGCGCGCCAGGGCCGCTTTCAGCAACTGGGTGCTGGCCCAGGTCTGGAGTCCGTCTTCGGGAACGGCGGCGTAGGATTGCAGCTGAAATGCCGCAAGGCCTACCACACTGCTCAGGTCAGACGATTGCAGGTTGCCCTGTGTATTTACGGTAGGTGCTGTGCCTGTCGCCTGTACAATGGCCTGTGTGCTGAAGTCCCAGCTGGTGCCCGTGGCCGAACTCAGCTGATCGGTAGCGTTGAGGCTGGCCTGGAATTCCACAATATCGAGCCCGTAGGTAAGGGAAAGTACCGCACTGCCGAACACCGGCTTTTTTATGGCTACGGTGCCCGCATCGATAAAGGCGAACATGCCGTTGAGGTCGGCGCGGGTCATCATAAAATCCCAGTCGGTGGTGTAATACTGCACCAGTTCCTTGTTCTGGGCGGTGGTGCTGTCTACGTCGGCAGTGAGGCCGCTGTTGCCGATCAGCTGACTGATGATGTCCGAATCGGTCATCTGGCTGTAATAGGCGTTTTTGCGGCCCACGGTCATTTTAACGGCACTGTCTTTGCAGATCACTTCCAGTACGGTGCCGTCCTCTCCGTCGAGTACCACGCGCTGGCTGACCACAATGCCGGAGAATATCTGCACATTGATCGAGTCGTAACCGGCCTGTATCACAATGGGGGTACCGGGTACAAAGTCGGTGGAATCGGTGGCCGGGTATTCCTGGGTGGCCACATCGCCGTCCTGCATGCGGATAACGGCGGTAGGTATCTTATTGATGGCTTTGGTCACGGTAATGTCAAAAACCATATAGGTATCCGAAATTTCGGTACCGTTGGTGGTGATCACGTAAGTGACCAGGTCGTCGACAGATTGAAGGGGTGAGTTTGCCATGATGTTTCTATTTTAAAGGAGGAAAGAACAGCTGACTGCCGGCCTTCAGGTTCCTGAAATTACTGAGATTATTGAGCCTCGCCACCTGCAGGTAGTACTCGCTTTTTCCGTAAATTTTTTCGCACAGGCGGGGCAGCGTATCGCCGGGCATGATGGTGATGATGTGCGTCATGTCGGGCGACTGGTCATTGCCTTCGGCCTGGGCCAGGTCTATACTTTTGTACTGGGTGAATGCCAGGCTTACCGAAGCCCGCAACGTAACACCGGCCGGACTGAACATTTTATAGTCCACCGACATGTTCGACAGGCGGCCGTTAAAACTCAGGTTGGTGCCCCAGGTGATCTGTACAAAATAAGGCTGGTGGATCTCACCTTCGTAATTGTATACCGTGGCCTTGAGCTGGGCCAGCAGCTGATCTACGTTCCAGCCCTCGTATTGGGTAGGCATGGGAATTACTCCTGTGCCGTCGAGTATCAGTTCAAAGCTGAGGTCTTCTTTACCGATGCGCTTAAAGGAGGGACTTTCGGACTTGCCGCCGATCTCCTTGCGGGTCACATAATCGATATTGAACCCGTTGCGGTAGCTGCTCGGATTAATAACGGCCGTGAATGCCGGCGAAAGAGGCGTCTGGTACGTCTCGTCGCTGAAGGCCGTGATCGTTAGCTTTGCCAGTGTTCCCAGGCTCGGTACAAGACTCATTAGCGTTGTTTATTTTCTTTTAATAGCTTTTTTACCAGTTTGCTGCAGGACTGCAGTATTTCTTTTTTCAGTTCGGCCTTGTCCAGCGGACTGCCCTTGTCTGCATGGCGCAGGGGTTGTTTTTCCACGATGGTCTTTATCACCAGTTCACGTATCTCGATGGGCATAAGCGTATATTTTAAGCATATTTGGCCATATCGTCAGCGGCGGCAGATGCAGCAGCGGCAGCGGCCGCAGCGGTAACATAGGTAACGGAACCCTGCACAAAGAACTGGTAGCTGAACTCGATGGACTCCACCAGGTATTCGTTGCGCATGGAGTCGAGCGGGTCGATGGTCCATTTTACCGGGTAGGCATTGGCAAACCACCAGCCGTAGAGGGGCAGACCGTTCTCATTGTTCAGGATCACAATAATATTTTTCGGATCGATGGGCTCGGTAATATCTTCGATCATGAACATCTGCACCCACATGCTCAGGTACGACGCCGAAGGCATAACGCCGCGTTTCAGCACCAGGTTCGAATATTTCACGCCCTTCGGAACGGTCCATTCGTGGTTGTTCACGCCGCCTTCGGGAATGGTCTCGGTATCCATACGTACTTCAATACCCGACACTTCCTTAAAGCTGCAGTCGTCTTCCGAAGGGACCACGCCCAGTACCATCACCGAAAAATAGAACCCCGGGACCGGATACCATTCACCCGGCCCCGTGAGTTCATTTATTGCACTGCTGCCAGAACTCATTAGCTATTCGCTATTTCAAGTCCTTCGTGCGCTATTTCGATGGTCTCAATGGCCACCTCGTTGCCGTCGGACTTCAGGTCCGTGCCGGTGATCTTGGTGGGCCATGCGTTCTTCAGGGTCCATACCATGGTAGGGTTCCCCGACTCATCGAGCAGGCTGATGGTGATCGGAATACGCTTGATGGTGTTCATCTTGATCTGGGAATACCAGTCCCAGAACTTGTTATCCGATTTAAATACGCCTTTTTTCATGGTAATGTTACCGAACTTGGCTATACCGGGCATTTTGATGGTTGAAAATACCGCGCTGTCGCCGTGTCTGTACTCAATTACCTGGGTTTCTGTGTCCAGTCCGGAAACTTCCTGGAAGGACATGGTAGCGTCGGCCCATTTTACCGAAAAGTGAAACTTCGGCATGGGCCATACGGTGGTCGATTGTGCTGATCCGTCATCTGCCATAACTTAAAGTATTTGTGTTGATTATTAAAGATTATTGATTAATTAGGACTTTTGCATTTGTTGCTGGAACGTGATCTCGATGAACTCTGCCGGACGAGAAACAGCCACCAGTACCGTAATGCGCATGATACCGTTCAGGATATCGTCGCCGGTCATGGTATTGCCCAGACCCACCAGTACCGCATAGGCATCGGTAGATTTAGAACCTACCAGGGCGCCTTTTTTCCACTGCTGGTACAGGAAGTTCTCGATCATACTTTTTACGGTGGTCCAGGTATTGGCGTCGTTCGGCTCGAATACGTAAGCCTGTGCGGCCGCTTTTACCGACTGCTCCAGCATGATCATGGTACGGCGTACGTTGATGTAACGCCAGTCGCCGCTGTTACCGTCGAGGGTGCGTGCGCCCCAAACCATGTTACCCAGTCCCACAAAAGAACGGATGGCATTTACGGCCTTACCGTTCAGCGGCATGTTCAGGTCTTCCTGGTCTTCGAAAGTGATGTTCACCGCCGGACTGACCGTGGAAGAAACAGAAACATTGGCCGGAGCTTTCCATACACCGCGGGTATTGTCTACCATGGTGTAGATACCGGCCATGGCCGATGCGGGCGGCATCAGGTTCAGTTTGGCCTGTATTTCCTTCAGCAGGGCATTGTAGGCCGGGCTCAGTACTACCAGGGTCTTGTTCAGGTCATCGAGCGGAGAGTTCTGGGCGTTTTTGGGATCGCTCTTTATCGCTTTCACCTTAGCCGCAGTGTAGGTAGGCAGCTTGGTCACATAGTCACGGATGTTTTTCTCACGTGTGGTCTCCGGTTTGGCGGGATCGGTCGGAGCTGTAAGGCTCACGTTCTGCTCGGCCAGGATCAGGTTCTGAAGCACGGTCAGACTGGCGTCGGTCAGGTTCTGGAAGCTGACATCGGTATCCTGCACAATGCTGGTATTGATCCAGGGATAATAGGCCGCCCCGTAGTTCAGGAAATTGGTGCCGATGCCTGAGCGGAATTCTGTGATCAGGTCCACCGGAGCATTTGTGTCATCAACTTCTGTGGGGTCGCGGCGGTCTTTATAACCGTTGTACACGTCGAACACACCGATACGGCTCTGCATTTTGCTGCAATGGGCCAGCACCGCTGTGTACACGCTGTAACAGTTGTTTCTGTCGGGCAGCGACAGGGCATCGGGTACCAGTACCATGGTAGGTTCCATTTCCTTTTCCAGGACAGGCAGGGCCCCAAGCAGCAGATCTTTGTTGATGGCCGGGTTAGCGCCGTTGCCATAGTTCCCCACGGATACAATGTAGCAGGGACCGCCGCCGTTCTGGAAGAAGAACTTCATGGCATCGTACAGGCGGTATTCTATGCTATCACGTTTCAACGTGTAATCGGTGCCCGCAATGGTAATAGCGTCGGGATTGGGCCCGGCAGCTGCGGGTTTGTTTTCTGCAGGTTTGTCTTCTGTGGGTTTATCGTCGGCAGGTTTATCGTCGGTGGGTTTATCGCCACCGCCACCGGCTGCAACCAGGCTAAACGTGTAATCGGGTGCACCTCCGAAGTACTGCAGGTACTCAGAGAAAGAAGAGATCCGGAAAGGTTTGTTCAGCAAACTCTTTCCACCGTTATCGGCCTTGGCCGTGTACCCGATAAATGCGGGTACCGCGGTTGCGACCTCCACAACGGAGTTCGGGAAGGCGTCCTTTTCGAGGATGTAAACGCCGGGAGTTTTCATTGCCATAAGCGTAGTTTAGTTTTTAAGAGATTATACATTTATTACTTGTTAATTATAGCTTTACGAAAATGGGAGAGATCATACGTTCGTCTCTCCGCGAAATAAGGGTCGATGGATCGGGCAGGGGCAGGTCGGCCACCAGTATAGAGTCCTGGCCGCCGTTGCCGTTGTTCTGTTTCAGGCGGAAGCGGCTGCTTTTGCTGTCTTCCAGCGGTATCGGGTTGGCCGAAGTGAAACTTACATACGTAGTATCCCCGTTTTCGGTATCCCGGGCAAAAAGCACCGAACGATCGCTGGCCTCCACGCTGAACTGTGCGCCGTTGTAGTGCTCCAGTGCCGATTTTGGGAACAGGTAACGCCAGTAGGGGGCCGGTGCGCCGATGTGCAGACCGTAGGAGGGCTGCCGCAGCAGTCCGTTGCGCCACAGGGAATCGTTGCTGCAGATGTGCAGCAGGGCGGCGGGCCGGGCACGGAAGCCCATGTGTACATTGCTGATGTAGCGGGTGCCTTTGTCGGTTTCGGTATAATAAATGCCTTCTTCCAGTACTGAAAGATCGAAGAACAGCATGTCGTTCTCGGTACGATAAGGTATTTCGGTGGCATTGCCGAAGCCGTCGCTGAAGGAAGTGCTTTTCCACCCGATGGCGGGCAGTGTCCAGCTGTTGCCGCAGAGTTCCACGGCCGCGTTGCCGTTGAGGGCCGTATCGTCGCCGTTGCAGAACAGGTTCGAGAACAGGGGCACCTGGGCCGGACCGCATTCCGGGAAGTCCGAAATATTGTCCAGGTAGGTATTGGCGCTTTCGGCAAAGAAAAGCAGCGAGAACGGTGTGCGTACGGTATGCAGGAAACGTATTTCAGTACCCTCTTTTTCTACCGGACCCGTAAGCTGTGTGCGGCCATAGTCCTGGCGCAGCGTAAAGCCGTTCTGCTTCATGACCGCAGCGCTGACGCTGCTGGGCACAAAACGCAGGTCGCGGAAGGCAGCCTGCCTGTAATAGCCGTGGCTCAGGCGAAGATCGGATACTATGTCGAAGCTCTGCATCATTGTGGTTCCGAATTTTTGTCCAGTCCGCTGATACCCGGTATTTCCTGGGCCATACTTTCTTCACGGATCGTGAGCATTTTTACCTTGTAAATGACCGAGGGTATATATTTGGCGCCTATGGTAGACCACAGGTTGTTGCGTGCCTGGTAATCGGGGTGATACATTTCGAACACCAGCTTTTCGATGGAAGTGTTCTGCAGGGCGGGGAAACCACTGCGATCGAACACGGTGCGCACCTGGAAAAAGCGGATCACCTCCGAAACGTATTTCAGGGCTTCCTGGTAGTTGCCCGCACTGAAATAGGCGCCGAACAACACGTACAGGTTCAGGTGTACGGGCAGGGGCGATTTTACGAAGCCGCCGTTGCGCAGGGAATGCTGTACGCCGGTGTTCTTCAGTACGCCTTCTTCCTGCAGGTCTACCAGCATAATGATCACCTTGTTCTCTTCGCGCAGGGCCGGGCTGCCGTCCTGGTTCACCAATGCCGAGGCCACAGCTTTATCTTCGATGCTGTTGAGCCTGATACGGAAAAAACCGTTCAGTTCCTTTTCGATAAATTTTATGGCCTCGTCGATCATGCGATCTTATTTTTTGTTTTTCTTTTCGATCATTATTTTTACAGATACCGCCAGCATCCGGATGAGGATCACTCCACAGAAACAGGTGAGGGCGAAGATCACGAAGAGCAGGTCTATCCGGCCTTCGATCTCTTCCATAAAGGCTTCGTTATCGTCGATCTGCCCGTCGAAAATGTTCAGCAGGAGCAGGGCCAGCGGAATGCAGGACAGGAAGGCGATCAGCCCCCACACCAGCGATTTGGCCAGGAATCCCTGTATCAGACCCAGTAATTTTTCCAGTCCTTTCATCTATGGTAATCTCCCTCTGCGTACCTGGTCAAGGAACAGTTTGTAACTCAATATATTTATCAGCATGCTCAGGAACACCGTTATCCAGGTAAGCCACACCAGGAAACGGGCCGGGTCAACGATATCGGCCAGCGAAGGATCGTCGCGCAGGAAGCTGATAATGGAATAAAGGGAAAGAAAAAGCAGTGCCAGTACGCCCTGTGCCAGGAAATAGACCGGGAATCCGGTAATGAGCAGTTTTTCGCGTACACTTTCATAGCCCAGTGAACACAGCAGCCCGATCACACAAAATACGGCCAGGGTAAGTACAAGGGTGGTGAGTACCCTGGGGTTTTCGGCCACGCCTTTCATTTCATCGAGCACGGTAGGGGCAGCTGCCGTACTGTCTTTGGCCGCGGCTTCTCCGGCGGCTCCCGCTGCTGTGGAGGAAGTACCGGCGGCTCCGGCCGTGGCTGCCGCAGCCCCCGCACTTCCCGGCGCTTTGTTGATCTCCGTACTGTCCGAAAGGGCGGTCGGTTTACTCAGGGCCGAATCCATCTTAAGCACGTTTACCTTGTTCCCCAGCGAATTCCAGAGCTCGGGCCGGCCATTGTCGTAACCCAGGGCCCAGATGCCGGCTCCGGCCAGCCCTTCTTTGCCCACCCATTCGTATTTTTCTTTCAGGGAACGGCCGTTATCGTAGAAACAGACATAGGTCTTTCCTTTTTCCTGGAAATAGTAGTAATTGCTATGCGATACCGTGTCGTACTGTATGTTCTGCGGATGCTTTTCCGCATGGTCCATTACGCGGTTGTAGCGTGGGTTATCGCGGTATTTATATTTCGGCCTGCCTTTGCCCGAGGAATCTACCTGCCACACGGCCCCGTGATAGGGCAGGGCCAGGATCATTTTTGTCCTGGGCACGCCGGCGTCCACATAGGCGGCAACCGAACGTTTTATCGTATTCTGGTCCCAGTGGTAACTGCTTTCGAGCGGGGCCACCGGGCCGGGCTGACCGCTGTTCTTGCCGTTAAAGTTATAGCCCGCAATGATGAACTGGTCCAGGTGTGGGGCCAGCTGCGACAACTGGTAACTGTTGGATGCATCCCGTGCGGGCAGACTCAGCGAAAGGGTCTTGCCTTTGGCCGCCAGGCTGTCCGAAAAAGCCAGCAGGAACTTCGTGAGCTGCACCTCGTTGCCGGAAGGAATACTTTCGAAGGCCACCGTAATGCCGTCGCCTTTCTGCTCCATCGTGATCATATTGAGGAGCATGGAAATACAGCTTTTCTGTTCTTCCGGGTCGTTGAGCACATTGCGCAGGGTCTCCTGGTCCTGGCAGCGCAGGGTAAGCTCGATGCGGCAGCCGTCGGCACGGGCCAGGTCGATCATTTCGGTAGTGGCCGGACTGTCCCAGCCGTTGAGAATGTATTCGGTTTCGCCGGCGGGATTCAGTTTCATATCGCAGGCATAGTACGAAAGCGTGGTAAGCAGGTTGTAGTCGTAATTGAAATGCGCGTCGCTGATCCAGTAGGGATGCCAGCCATAGACCTGGAGTACACGTTTCTGGTTATGGGCTTCTGCGGCGGGCAGCTTTACCTTAGCGGCCACTTTTTTGGCCTGACCGATCTTCTGGGTAAGTTTTTTAAAAAGGCTTTCCTTCTGCTGCACCTGTTGTTTCGCCGCCGTTACGGGAGTCGTCGCAGTTTTAGGCGCTGCCGGCAACTGGGCCAGTGCGGCCAGGTGTGTGCAGAACAGCAAAAACAGCAAAAACGGGCGTATGTAGCCAGAGGCTCTCATGTTAAGTAGTGCAATAAAAAGAATTCCGGAACCGAAGAAAGAGCATTCAGGAACGTCGCACAAATTCACTTATGAACAGAGCGCAAAAGCGACCCCCGTAAAAAAGCCGGGAGGAGAATACGTGAATTTACCCGGTTAAAAATTGTATGTTTTTAATTTTCAGTTTGTTAAAAGAAGGGTGTTTGTAAACTTTGAAAGGGATGTGTTGTTTATAAGTTAACTCTTATAAACGAACGAACGCGTCTTTTCAGGATTTTAACGTGTAAGCGGGGTTAAACTTTGCTGTATGCAAAAAGAGTGCCGGATCTTATTCGGTGGCCTCTTTTACCAGTACGTCCTTTAAGCCGGCGGCGCCCACGCGGTAAAAGAGTCCGCCGCTGCCCGTACTCAGCTTTTCATAATAGCCGAGGGTACTTTTCTCATGCCGGTGCCCGGAAAGCAGGATGCTGAGCCGCACGCCCTTCAGCGCATACTGTGTAATGCGTTTTTCGCTCTTTTTGTCCAGGTGGAACACGCCGTCGGTAGCCAGCAGGATGCGGGTCCGGCCTTCATAGGCCAGGCAGCTGTCGGCCAGGGCATAGGCGGCGGCCACTCCCTTGCCGGCCTCGGTGCCTCCGCCGCTGTTCAGGTCGCGGATCACGGAAAGGATATGGGTCTTATTATCACAGGGAATGAAACTCAGGAAACGCCGGGCTTCCGAAGAGAACGTAAGCAGGGAAATACGGTCCTGCGGACGTTGCAGGCGCACCAGGTAGGAAATGGCGGCTTTCATGGAATCGAGCTGTCCGTTGGCCCGCATCGAACTGGAAACATCCACCAGGTAAATGAGGTGATGCGGAACGGCGTTCTGTATCATCGTTTCGTGGCTGGGCGGTACGCTGTCCTGCGGTATCGGTACGGTCAGGGTATCCGGGGGCGGCGGCACTTCGCGTTGTTTACCTTTAAAAATAAAGAGCATACCGGTTTTAGGCCGGTGCAGCAGCGGGTTCTGGGCCGTATCCACGCCCAGCCGGGCCGCCATGGGCATCGAATAATCCATATCTGCCGACAGCAGGCGTCCGTCGGCACAATCGGCAAAGCGGTTGTAGTATTCCATCAGGGAATTATAGCCGAAGGTAAAGCGGTTGTAATCCTGGGGCGCATTTTCCATGTAGGACTCATAATAGGTCCTTCCACCGGCATAATGATACAGGGAGGAATGCATCATTTTAAAGAACATGACGTAGCGCGTGTGCGGCATGGCCCCGTTCGAGGGGGAATCATACCCGTACGTTCGTGCAAAAAGAGCGGAGTCGCGGGCGAGGCCTTCGGCATTCAGCCTGCGTAATTCTGCGTCGTAAGATGCATTGCCTGTATTGATGCCGTTGTACAGGTCTTCTTCCCAGGCCTGGGCCAGTTCGGCGGATTTCCGTATTTCTTTTTCGGCTTCCTGTATCACGGGCTGGGTACGCAGGGGCGCCCATTTTTCGTTGTACAGGCTCTCCATGGCCCGGTACAGGGCGCGCAGGGTATTGCGGTAGGCCGGGAAACAGGCCTGCAGTTCCATGATCAGGCGGTAGGCTTTTTCGTACTGGGGTGCGTCCTGTTCAAATTCGCGGCGGTATACGTACTGCACGATGCGGTCGTGTCGCTGCAGCATACTGTCCAGGTTCTGTGAAAAGAGATTGAGCTGCCACATCAGTTCGCCGTCGGCCGGCAGGCGCAGGGGAGCCAGCTGAGCTTCCATCTGCCGGCGGGTTTTCAGCATTTTAAGCCAGTCGTTCTCCCAGGAAGTGAGGAAGCCTTCGGCATCGGGCTTTACTTCGGGATAATCTTTAAAATCGACCCCGAAATCGTAGCGCACGCGCGAATTCTTATTGTCGTAGATCTGCCAGCTGAAGGTGCCGGGTCTTTCCAGGTTGTGTACATAGCTGCTGCTGAAAAAACGGATGTCCGTATAGGCGGAAACATTGATGTAAAAAGCCTGGTTGAGGTAGGTGGTAATGCTGTTCAGGGCGCGTACGCTCTGGTTGCGGCCCGGGGCTTTCTGGGCGGAAAGTAAGATATTGCTGCTGAGCAAAAGGAGGCCCGGCAGGATGCTGCGTAAAAGATTCATGCCTGTATATTCGTATAAGGATCGTTGCAAAGAGCCGGAAGCTATATTACGCAATAAAAGGCGAAGTAAAAAACAGGAAATGAAAAAGCCTGCAAATGTGTTATTTACAGGCTTAAAATGGTTACTCGTGGTCGCGTAGGGATTCGAACCCCAAACCTTCTGATCCGTAGTCAGATGCTCTATCCAATTGAGCTACGCAACCAACTTTCCGCCAGAGATGTTTCTCTCAAATCGGGGTGCAAATATAGAAAGCGGTTCTATATACACCAAATAAATTTTGCTTATTTTTCGAGGGTTACGGTTAATCCTCTCACTTTGAGTTTTCTGTACATGCTCTTCAGCAGTTCTTCACTGCCTTTCTTTACTTCGCATTTACCTACAAAGTGCGTGATCCAGGCGCATTGCTCGGCCTGTTCCGCTTCGTGTTTGCATACTTCCACCAGCGACTCGATCACATGGTCAAATGTGTTGTAATCGTCGTTGTGCAATACAATGGTACAGCCTTCTCCGCTGAGTGTCAGTACGTCTTCTTCGTATTGCTCCTGGTAGGTCGCTTTTATAATGTCCCAGTTCATATCGTTTATATTCCGGATGCAAAGGTACAAACAAGCATCGTGCCTGTCAAGTTTTTTTCTTTGTTTACTTTTGCAGCAAATTTTAGGATCATTATGCTGAAAATCGGAATTATTCGTGAAGGAAAGACCCCGCCTGATAAACGTGTACCTTTCTCGCCTGAACAGGCGGCCGCACTTTTGGAAAACTTTAACGCCCTGGTACAGGTTCAGCCTTCGCCCGTGAGAGGATTCAGCGATGAAGAATACAGCGCCCGCGGACTCGTACTGAAAGAGGACCTGGGCGATATGGACATACTTTTCGGCGTGAAAGAAGTGAAAATAAAAGACCTGATCCCCGCCAAAACCTATCTTTTCTTTTCGCATACCATTAAAAAACAACCCTATAACCGCGATCTGATGAAAGCGATGATCGAAAAAAAGATCACGCTCATCGATTACGAATGCCTGCGCGATGCCCGTCACGACCGCATTATCGGTTTTGGCTACTATGCCGGACTGGTGGGAGCCTACAACGGTATACGCGCCTACGGACTGCGCAACGGTACCTTTTCTCTGAAACCGGCACACGAATGTTTCGACAAGGCCGAAATGTTTGCCGAACTGCACCGCATCAGCCTTCCGCCCGTTAAGATCATCATTACCGGCACCGGCCGTGTGGGTAAGGGCGCTTTCGAAATTATGAAACAGGCGGGCTTTACACAGGTGGACCGCCATACGTTTGAGACCGGCAGCGGCGAACGTATGTATCACGTAATGAACTACGACGAGTTCTATACACATCCCACACGCCCCGGCGCTTTCGAGAAAGCCCATTTTTATACGCATTCCCACGAATATGTAAGCGTTTTTACGCCCATGACCCGCGTGGCGGATATTTTTATCTCCTGTCATTACTGGGACGGAAAATCGGCCCCGCTCTTTACCCGCGAAGATATGCGGGACCCGCGCTGGACCATGGACGTAATTGCCGACGTGACCTGCGACATCGAGGGATCGGTGCCGACCACCATTCGTCCCAGCACCATTGCCGATCCGCTGTACGGCATAGATAAAACGGAATTCCGGGAAACGGCGGCCTTTGAAAAGAACAGCATAACCGTAATGGCGGTGGACAACCTTCCCTGCGAACTGCCCCGCGATGCCAGCGCGTTCTTCGGCAAAGAACTTACCGAAAAAGTACTGCCGCTTTTTATACAGGATAACGAGGCCCGCACGCTGGAACGTGCCACCATTCTTAAAAACGGGGAACTGACGGAACCCTACGAATACCTGCGCGACTACGCCTACGGAAATTGATCGGGTTCTCTGCCGGTAATTTTGAGCCAGGCGGCTTTGCGGCTCAGTTGTACACATTCGCCGGGTTTTATATTGCCCAGCGTGACGGCTCCGTACCCCGTACGTACCAGGCGCAGGGTAGGGAAGCCTGCAGCGGCCGTCATTTTGCGCACCTGGCGGAATTTACCTTCGTAAATAGTGAGCGAGATCCAGCCGGAGGGCTTTAGTACGGGCGGCACCCGTGGCGGGAAACCGGGATCGGGAAGTCGACGGGCTTCGGCCGGAGCGGTAAGATGATCGCTGCCGTTCACGCGTATATGCAGGCCCGAAGCCAGCTTCTGCAGGGCTTCATCGCTGATCTTTCCTTCCACCTGCACGGCATAGGTCTTGGGTATCTTCAGCCCGCTGTTCATGGCGCAGGTCTTCAGTTCCCGGTCGTTCGTGAGGATCAGCAGCCCTTCCGAATCCTCGTCCAGCCGGCCCAGCGAATACACGTCCTTCGGAAAATCGAAGAAGTTGCCCAGGTGCGCCTTGCCGTGTTCCGGCGTAAACTGGGAAAGTACCATATAGGGTTTATGCACGGCAAAATAGAGCAATGCCGCGGCCGACTTTTTTCTGCTCATATTTTGTGCTTAGTATCAGTAGTGTATATTTGCATATTAAACTTCTTTCATTTGTATACGAATAGGGCCATAAACCTGCTGAAGACTCTTTACCAGAATGAACAGGAAGAATTACTGGATTATTTGCGTAAGCAAAATAAGACCAAAAGTTACCAAACCTGCAAAGTTCTGGTAAAATTACTGGAGAAAAAGAACGGTAATTTTACCAAGGAAGACGTATTTTACGGTATTTACAAATACGAGTACGCCGCCAAATTCGATTACCTGCTCCGCAACGATTTCCGCATTCTTTCCCGCGAGATCGAAGAGTTTATCGGCTCCAACAATGTATTTCCGATGGTGGGACAGCTGCGCATGCTCACCTATCTTTCGGTGCTGCTTCGCACGGGCGACAGCGCCTTTTTCGAAAAGGAATACCAGGCCAAGGACCAGCAGATCACCAATCCCTACCTGCGCGAATGGCTGGAAAAAATATACTACGATTTCAGTTTTAAGAACCTGCACCTGAAGGATAAATTCCTGCTCGATTACAAACAGAAACTGCACGAGCACCGCGACAACGTACTCAAGAACTCGGCCGTTAAACTGGCGGAGCTTTCGGCCAAACAGGCCTTTATCAATAAACAGCTCGAGCTGCTGGGCGTAAGCGGTTACCAGGAAGAGCCTTCTTTTTTCGGCATCGACCTCGAAGATCCGGGCAATGCGCCAACCATACAGTACCTGGTGCTGAAATCGGCCACCTACAGCAAATCGGGCAAAGAGGCCATACAGGCGCTGGAGGTGTGCTCCGCCATGCTGAACAATTACGAACACGCCTACCTTGTAAAGGATTTTGAAACCATCTGGGTACTGTCGAACCAGGGTTTTCATTATTACCTCTCCGGCGATTTTGTAAAGGCCGCCGGCTATTTCGAAAAAGCATACACCGAACCCATGATCGGGCAGTACGAACTGCGCGGCAATATCCTGTTCAACTACATATCGGCCCTGCTGAAAAAGGCTGATTTTGAAAAGGCCGATACCGTAATGGAGCGTTACAAAAAAGACTGGCAGGCTGAAGACCGCCTGCGCTGCCGTTTCCTGTTCCAGCGCGTGCTGATACACATGGCCCTGAAACGCAACAAGGACGCCAAACAGCTGCTGGTGACCATGTCGGTGCCCGAAAGTTCGTACGATTATTACTATTTCCGTACGCTGCTGGTGCTCATTTTCATCCTGAACGACGAATACGAGCGGGCCGTAATGGAGTTGCGCAACTACAAACAGATACGCTTTGCCCTGGAAGAGCTGGGACAGTTCCATAAAATGCTGTGTTACGTATTTAAATACTACCTGAAACTTTACGACAAGGCCACCTCGCTGGGCGTATGGGACGATGCGGCGGAAAAAAGCATGCAGGATGCCCTGGCGCGCAAGACGGCAGCGGGTGGAGTGGCACAGTACAACGACTCCATTATGCTCGATTTTCTCACCATCAAAGTGGAACTGCTGCGAAAAGCCACGCTGCATCAATAAGGTTTTGCGGCTACGGATATTTTTCCCATTTTCGTCCCCAAATTAGAAGCATGAAGCCTACTTTAGTCATATTAGCCGCCGGGATCGGCAGCCGCTACGGCGGGATCAAACAGATCGACCCATTCGGGCCCAATGGCGAAACCATTATGGATTATTCTCTCTTCGACGCTATACGCGCCGGTTTCGGCAAGATCGTATTCATTATCCGCCCCGAACTGGAGCCGGATTTTAAAGAGGTGTTCGACGCGAAACTGCAGGGCCGTATTCCCTACGAGTTTGCCTACCAAACCCTGGACATTTCGCCCTTCGGACTGGAAACACCGGCAGAACGTACCAAGCCCTGGGGCACGGGACACGCCATGCTGGCCGCGCGTAAACAGATCGACACGCCCTTTGCGGTGATCAATGCCGACGATTTTTACGGCCGCGATGCCTTTGTGACCATGGCCGCATTCCTCTCTGCACAGAACCCGGACAGCCTGCATGCCATGGCCGGTTACGAGCTGGCCCGCACGCTCTCGGAGAACGGCAGCGTATCGCGCGGTGTGTGCGAAGTAGATGGAGAGGGCTACCTGCAGAACATTACCGAACGTACCAAAATATACCGCAAAGACGGACAGATCGTATCCGAGGAAAAGGACGGCAGCCTGCTGCCCCTGCCCGAAGACAGCCCGGTGAGCATGAATTTCTGGGGCTTCCAGATCTCGGTATTCGAACGTCTCGATGCCTGGTTCCGCGAATTTGCCGCCGCCAATATCCGGGACCCCAAGGCAGAGTTCTACATTCCGCTGGCCGTTAAAAAACTGATGGACGAAGGGCATCGTATACGCATCATTCCCAATTCGGCACAGTGGTTCGGCGTTACCTACCGCGAAGATAAAGAAGGCGTACAGCAGAGCCTGGCCGCACTTACCGCATCCGGCGAATATCCCGCAAAGCTCTGGTAAACCGGGCTTCCGTATTATTTTCAGGTTAAATCGAAGCGCAGTGGTCTACCTGTATTTAGGTAGTAAAATGCCCTGTTTTACGATGTTATTGTCAGCGGCAAAGTGCCGTCAATACAGGCATAGAAAATATCTATAGGTATTTTGCAATTTATTTTCCCCTTTTTAAGTGATACAATTATCTTTGTGCATCTATAAAATCAATTTGTAATGAGTCAGGATATATTCGGCATTAAGCGGGAATTGACAAGCGCGAAAGGAACTTTCGGTTACTATTCACTGGCAGAGCTTCAGAACCAGGGCTATGCGGTGGATGCGCTTCCGTTCTCGATTCGTGTACTACTGGAAAACGCGCTGCGTAACTATGACAATTTTGCCATCACACGTGAAAACGTGGAAACGATCTTAAACTGGAAGCCGAAACCGGCCGACAAGGAAATTCCTTTTAAACCTGCCCGCGTACTGATGCAGGACTTTACAGGAGTTCCGGCCGTGGTGGACATTACGTCGATCCGCGCCGAAGCCGTTCGCAAAGGTAAAGTAGGCAGCCGGATCAATCCGCTGGTACCCGTAGACCTGGTGATCGACCACTCTGTACAGATTGACTATTTCGGAAGTTCAGACTCCCTCAGTAAAAATATGGAACTGGAATACGAGCGCAATAAAGAGCGTTACCAGTTCCTGAAATGGGCCCAGAAAGCCTTTAACAACTTCTCGGTGGTTCCTCCGGGAATGGGTATCTGCCACCAGGTGAACCTGGAATACCTGGCACAGGGCGTGATCACCCGCGACGGACTGGCTTTCCCCGATACCCTCGTAGGTACCGACTCGCACACACCTATGGTGAACGGTATCGGTGTAATTGCCTGGGGTGTGGGCGGTATCGAGGCCGAGGCGGCCCTGCTGGGTCAGCCCCTGTTCTTTGTAATGCCCGAAGTGATCGGTCTGCGCCTCACCGGTAAACTGCCCGAAGGGGCTACCGCTACCGATATGGTACTTACCATCACCAACCTGCTGCGCCAGTATGGAGTAGTAGAAAAATTCGTAGAAGTATTCGGTCCCGGCCTGGACAACCTGAGTGTTCCCGACCGTGCCACCATCTCCAATATGTCGCCTGAGTTCGGCTGTACGGTATCGTTCTTCCCGATCGATGACCAGACGCTGGATTACATGCGCAAGACCAACCGCGCCGAAGACCAGGTACAACTGGTGGAAGCTTACTGCAAAGCCAATATGCTGTGGCGCGAGAACGAGGATAAAGTACAGTACACACACGTGCTGGAACTGGACCTGACCACCGTGGTACCTACCGTGGCCGGCCCGAAACGTCCGCAGGACAAGATTATCCTCAGCACCCTGCAGCAGGGCTACCAGGCCAGCCTGGAAAAAGACTTCGGTCGCACCCAGGAGCAGGCCAAAGCCGTGAACGTATCCGATCCGGAAGGCAATCATTATAACCTGAAGGACGGCGATGTGGTCATTGCCGCCATTACCAGCTGTACCAACACCTCGAACCCCAGCGTAATGATCGGTGCGGGTCTGGTGGCCAAAAAGGCACGTGCACTGGGTCTGCAGGTAAAACCCTGGGTAAAAACATCCCTGGCTCCGGGCTCCCGTGCGGTAACCGATTACCTCATCAATGCCGGACTGCTCGAAGAGCTGGAAGCCATGAAATTTAACCTGGCCGGTTACGGCTGTACCACCTGTATCGGTAACTCCGGTCCGCTGCCCGATCATATCGCGGCCGCCGTTGACGGGGGAGACCTGGTGGTAACTTCGGTGCTTTCGGGTAACCGTAACTTCGAGGCCCGCGTACACCCGCAGGTAAAAATGAACTTCCTGGCCTCGCCCATGCTGGTAGTGGTTTACGCCCTGGCCGGTACGGTAAATACCGATATCTTTAACGAACCCCTGGGAACCGATAAGAACGGCAACCCGGTATTCATGAAAGACGTATGGCCGAGCAACCAGGAGATCTACGAATCCGTAATGAAAAGCGTTACCAAAGAGGCCTTTGCCAAAGAATACGCCAAAGTGTTCACCGGTGACGAGTCCTGGCAGGAACTGGCTGCCCCCGAAGGCGAGATCTTTGCCTGGGATGCCGATTCCACCTATATTGCCGAAGCGCCTTTCTTCAATAACCTGTCAGAGACCGTGGCCGAACCGGAAGATATCCGCAATGCACGTACCCTGCTGGTACTGGGAGATTCCATTACTACAGACCACATTTCGCCCGCCGGTTCTTTCAAAGAAAGTACACCTGCCGGTAAATACCTTTCTGCCAAAGGCGTACAGAAGGCCGACTTCAATTCGTACGGATCGCGCCGTGGTAACCACGAGGTGATGATGCGCGGTACTTTTGCCAACGTACGTATCAAGAACAAACTGGCTACCCAGGAAGGCGGATTTACCACCTACCTGCCTACCGGTGAGGAAATGAGCGTATACGACGCTTCGATGAAATACCAGGCCGAGAAAACGCCGCTGGTGGTGCTGGCCGGTAAAGAATACGGTTCCGGATCGAGCCGCGACTGGGCTGCCAAAGGAACGTTCCTGCTGGGAGTAAAAGCCGTAATTGCCGAGAGCTACGAGCGTATCCACCGCAGCAACCTGGTGGGCATGGGCGTACTGCCGCTGGTATATCGCAACGGTCAGTCGGCCGAAACGCTGGGCCTCACAGGTAAGGAAGTATTCACGATCCACGGCATCACCGAAGGACTTACCCCGGGTAAAGTACTGAAAGTAACCGCTGCCAAAGAAGATGGTACCGTTACGGAGTTTGAAGTGACCTGCCGCCTGGATTCACAGATCGAGATCGAGTACTACAAGAACGGAGGTATCCTTCAGTACGTACTGCGTCAGTTCCTGAAAAACTAAAACAACATCCTTGTTTATAGATAAGCCCCGGTTATGCCGGGGCTTTTTTTGTGCGCAGACTTTCGGGCAATAAAAAAAGACATCCCTTGTGAGGATGCCTTAAACAATATGAAAGAATTATTTTCTTAGTAACTGTTGTTGTTGTCGTAGTTACGACGGGGTTTGAAACCACCGCTGTTACCACCATGACCGCCGCCACCGCGGTTGCCACGGAAGCCGCCACCACTGCGGTTGTTGTTGTTCTCTTTCGGACGGGCAACCGATACGGAAATAACTTTTCCGTCGTATTCGGCGCGGTCCAGTTCATCGATGGCTTTCTGCCCTTCGGCATCACCCATTTCAACAAATCCGAAACCTCTTGAACGACCGGTTTCACGATCCATAATTACTTTAGCTGAAGATACGGCTCCGTACTCTTCAAACAACTCTCTTAAGTCGGCATCACTTACGCCGTAGCTTAAATTTGAAACAAAAATGTTCATTCTGAATAAAAAAAATAAAAATTACATTGAGTTTCAAGCAGAGATTACAGATTGGCATTAACGTACAACGATACCGATGCAGGATAACGTAAATCTACGTCCTTACTCTCATTCCCAAATCCCTGCAAACATAGTGAAAAAAACATATCCTGCTTCACCCGAGATCGAATAATCTGTTAAAACTTGTTTTTTTCTGGTTCTCAATCGCTTATATCCATTCTGTATTTTCGCCGTACATCGCTGTGGGCTTTATATTACCTTTACCGGCCCCGAAAACCTCTCGTTTTGATGCAACTGACCGTACTTCCCGGAAGTATGCAGGCCCTGGACAAGGCCATCGATCTGCTTAAATAAAAGATGAACTAAACGCAAACAGAGACGGGTTCCGGTGATGGGCCCGCCTTTAGCGGTTTTCAACAGGTTCAGTAAGTATCTGCTTCAGGATGAGGAATATTATTTTCTGCGAATTGTTAAAATATGGTAAAATTTCATAAATTGCAGGCACTTAACTATACATCTGAACACTATGAAAAAGACGGTCCTGGTCCGGGTATTCTGTTTTCTTTTTCTCTGCGCTTTCTCCTATACTTCCTATGCACAGCAGGCGGAAAACTGCAGCAATGGCATCGACGACGACGGGGACGGACTTGTTGACTGCAATGATCCGGACTGCTCGGGTTTCCTCGTGCCGGCCAGTAATTACTTTCATACGGGCAAGAACGGCAACGGCGGCATTCTGCCTTCGGGCGCGCCGGATATGGACTGGGGCGTTTCCCTCAACGGCATGGGCGGGCCTTATAACCCGGCGGTGGTGCTGGGTGTTCCGGTGACCAATCCCTATTCGCCCAGTCCCTGGCCCGATGCGCAATGGATATCGTCCAATGTAAATGCCATCGACGACGGACAGTTCTTCGTGGGCGGCCTCATCGTGTATTATTATCGTATACAGTTCAACCTGCCCTGCAGCGATGCCTGCGGCAATAATATCCCGGCCAGCTTCTGTGTGAACATGTCGTTCATGGCCGATAACGCCGTAACCAATATTTTTGTGAACGGGGTGCCCCAGCCGGCCGTGCCGAACATGAACCCGCCCGGTCCGGGAGGCTTTGTGGGCTTTCAGTTGCCCAATGCGGCCAATATCAATATGTGCAATAACTTTCAGCCGGGCCTCAATACCATACTGATCGAAGTTACTTCCGGCGGCGGACTGGCGGCTTTTTGCGCGCAGACCAATGTAAATGCTCCGCCGGTACCGGTAAATCCGACCATTAACCCCATTATTGCCGGCGTAAATGGCGTTATCTGTGATAATCATTCCGGTTTTACCATTACGGCCGATATCGGTGGCGGCACCTGGACTGCGAGTTGTGGCGCCTGTATCGATTCCGTGACGGGAGATTTTGATCCGGCCGTTTCCGGTACGGGCACTTTCAATATCCGGTATTCCGTGCAGAACGGTAATATCTGTGGCTCAGATACAACCTCGGTTACCATACAGGCCTCTCCGGTAGTAAGTGCAGGGCCCGATATTACGGTATGTGCCCAGCAGCCGGTGACCCTGACCGGTTCCGGGGCCAATACCTATAGCTGGGATAACGGTGTTACCAATGGCATACCTTTTATAGCGACGGCTACCCAGACCTATACGCTTATAGGTACGGCTCCCAATACCTGCCAGGATACCGACCAGGTACTGGTGACCGTTTTGCCGGCTCCGGTAGCCAACGGCGGCCCCGATGTTCAGGTATGTGCGGGAACGCAGGTAACACTGTCGGCCATTGCTACGCCCAACCCGGTATGGGATAACGGTGTTACCGATAATGTGGCTTTTACTCCGCTGGTCAGCCAGTGGTATACACTTTCTGCTACTATAGGGACCTGTACAGATACTGACAAGGTACTGGTTACGGTCTTCCCCGTGCCGGTAGCTGATGCCGGACCCGATGTACAACTGTGTGCGGGCAGCCCGGTGACATTGGCCGCGATCGGCTCACCCAACCCGATCTGGGACAATGGTGTTACGGATAATGTGGCTTTTACACCGGCAGTTACACAGCTATATACACTGATCTCTTCGCTGGGCCCCTGTCAGGATACCGACCAGGTAACGGTAACTGTGTTGCCTGTACCGGTAGCCGATGCCGGTGCCGATATACAGGTGTGCGCCGGAACACAGGTTACGCTTACGGCGATCGGTTCTCCCAATCCCGGCTGGGACAACGGGGTTACAGACAATGTAGCGTTCACGCCCGCAGCTACACAGGTTTATACACTTATCACCACACAGGGGATCTGCCAGGATACGGACCAGGTAACCGTTACCGTTATTCCCATTCCACCGGCTCCGCCGCTGAACGGTCCGTCTGCCGTCTGTGAAGGCGATAACCTGCTGCTGGATATGCCTACGGTGCCGGGACTGCTGTACAACTGGACCCTGCCGGGCGGTAATCCGCAGGCCACGGAAGACCTGCAGATCGTTCCCGTGCAGCTTGCCGACGCCGGGAATTACAGCCTGTACGTGGTATTCCAGGGATGTACCTCGGCTGTATCCAATTACGTACTGAATGTATTTCCGGTAAAACAAAGTGTACTGAATCACCAGATGTGCCAGGGAGAAACCTTTGTATACCAGGGGCAGACCTATACCCAGACCGGGGTGTACCCCGTGGTGCTGCAGGCCGCCAATGGCTGCGACAGTACGGTAACCCTCACGCTGAACGTTACGCCCATGCCTGTGGCCGGTTTCAACGCACCGGACCGCGTACAGCTCGACGCTCCACAGATGAACGTAAGCGACGCTTCGGCGAACGCCGCGGGAATAATGTACACCCTGAGCAACGGGGCCATGTTCAATACACCGGATTTCAGTTACCTGTTTCTCCTGGAAGGCCAGTACGAACTGCAGCAGGTGGTTTATAACGGAAATTGTGTGGATTCCCTTTCGAAATTCATACTGGTGGAGCCGCTTCCGCAGATATTCATCCCCAATGCGTTTACGCCGGGCAAAGACGACCTGAACAGCGAATGGAAACCGGTAATGAGCTACCTGGAAAATTATTCCCTCACCATCTTCTCCCGCTGGGGCGAACAGGTATTCCGTTCATCGGACGTATATAAAGGCTGGAACGGCGGCTGGTTCAATAACACCGAAAAACCCGTGGAAAGCGGCATGTACGTGTATCGTATCGATTATAAAGAGTACAAAGGCAAAAATAAACAGCTGATCGGTCACCTGACGCTGTTGCGCTGATCAATTAACTAAACAGGTCGGTTGATCATTGATTTTTTGTACTTTGGAGGTTCGTGAAAACCCTTACCACCCATCGGATACAAGTTGTACCGGGAAGAGATGTTGCTACCTGGATTCAGTTTATCAATGAGAACAGAATTCATGTTCTTCAGCGGAAACCTCTGCAATTAACAGTCGATTTTGGCGAAGCAACTTTTATCAATGCATGGCATGTGGTTTCGCTTGCCTGTCTTATAGAGGAATACTTTATGGAAGGTATTCAGATTAAGTTCCAGCTTTCCGGAGTGAGTGATTCAATCAGGCTGTACCTTGAAAAAATGTCTTTTTTTAGACATTGGGAACCTGGTACAGACCGGAATAATTTTGCACAGGACCTTGCCGAACGTGTGATGCCTATATGGAAGGTAGATTGCTCGCGGACGCATTTTTATATTGATTATACAAGGCAGTATTATCAGAATAATTTTCTTCTTGAACAGGATCTGTCACCCATATCCATCGTAATGGCAGAAATCTTTAATAATATCCAGGATCATTCAGAATCTAAAGTATCAGGGTATTGCCTGGTACAATATGCGCCAAACAGACACGAGTTATCTGTTTCCATTTGTGATTTTGGAGTTGGAATTCCGAACAAAATAAATGCATATCGAAAACAAAAAGGAGAAGCTCCCATAGGACATGAAAAAGCGCTGATGGACTCTGTCATTAAAGGATATTCAACCAAATCTACGCCACAAAACCGGGGATTGGGGTTAGACCTGGTTTTATCTAATGTTAAGGCTACGAATAGTAGTTTGTTAATTGTTGCGAATGAAGCAATTTTGAGAAGAGAGGAGAGTAGGGAGGAAACAGCACATGAAGGCATGCAGAATTCCTTTCTTGGAACTCATATACACCTAAGAATGGATACAACCAATTTAGAGAAAATCGAAAAAGTTGAAGGTGAAGACGAGCTTTTTTCGTAATTTTGTAAGAATCAGGTATCCTTATGGCTGCAGACAATCGAATACGGATCAAATTATTGTCCATTGTTAATGGTACTTACACAAACTCTGAAGGGGAAAGCCTTTTTAAAGAGTTAGATAAGTATTTGTCCGGAGGGCAGTCTGTAACAATCGATTTTACAGATTGTCACGCTGTATCCTCTTCTTTTCTGAATTCTTCCATCGGAGAGATTTTCATGAAATATGGATACGATTCGCTGAAAGGTCGGATCGGAATAGTGAATTCTACGAAATCCCAGAAAAAACAAATCTCAGATTACATTACCTATCTCAAGGAAGAAACGGTAGGGTCATAAAATGAAGGTGTAAGTAATAAGGTCTTACTTTTTCTTCTTGCGTTTTTTACGCAGCTGTTCTTCCAGTTCTTCGGCCTCGCGCAGTAAGGCGGCCAGGTCAGGCGCTGCGGATTCGCTGTTCTTCAGGGTAAATTCGTAATCGGCCTTGCTGATGGAAACTATCTCGATCTGTTTCGTGACCAGCTTTTCAATTTCCTCCAGCAGGGGCTTTTCTTCCGTGCTGCAGAATGAAATGGCCTGTCCCTTACTCCGTCCGCGGCCGGTACGCCCGATACGGTGTACGTAGTTCTCGGGTACGTCGGGCAGGTCGTAGTTCACCACCATGTCCACCCCTTCCACGTCGATGCCGCGGGCACTCACGTCGGTAGCGATCAGTACTTTATTGATCCCCTTCCGGAAATTCTCCAGGGCCCGGAAGCGTTCTTTCTGTTCCTTGTCGCCATGCAGGGTCTCGCAAAGTATGCCCGCTCGTTCCATGGCGCTGTTCACCCGTTCGGCACGCACTTTGGTACGCACGAACACCAGTATCTTCCGGTCTTCGTTATCCCGGATCAGGCTTTCCAGGAAAAAACGCTTGTCGTCCATCTCGATAAAAGCAACGGAGTGATGTACGTTTTTCGATACAGGATCTTTGGGTGATATCTGTATACGAATGGCGTTATTGTTCACCAGGTTGTAGGCCAGTTTTTTAATACGGTTGTCAATGGTGGCCGAAAAGAAAAGGGTCTGCCGGTGTTTGGGCAGGTGTTTCTGCAGGTCGCGTATATCATGGATAAAACGGTTGTCGAGCATGCGGTCGGCCTCGTCCAGCACCAGTACTTCCAGCTTTTTCAGGTGGAAGATGCGCTGACTGATCAAATCGAAAAGGCGCCCCGGGGTAGCCACCAGTACATCGGTACCGTCGATCAGGGTATCGATCTGTTCTTCCTGTTCCACTCCGCCGTGCAGGCAAAAGATCCGTACGTTCGAATATTTACCGATCTGCCGGAACACCTCACTGATCTGCAGGGCCAGTTCGCGCGTGGGCACCAGCACCAGGCAGCGTACAAAATCCACCATGCCGCGTTCGTTCTCTTTGTGCAGCATGCTCAGCAGGGGAATGGCAAAGGCGGCGGTCTTACCGGTACCGGTCTGTGCAATGGCCAGCACGTCCTCGCCCTTCAGGATAGAAGGAATGCTTTTGAACTGTATATCCGTAGGTCGTTTAAAGCCGCTTTCCGCAAGACTTTTCTTGATTTCGGGAACAATGGAATAATCTTCAAACTTCATACAACGGATATTGATCTGGCGGTAAAGATACGTAAAGCAGGGCAGGGCTTACCACTGTATTTTTTCTTTGTTCAGGAAGGCGGCAATTCCTTTTTTGCAATCGTCGGTAGCCCGCGAACGTGCATTGTATTCCGCACCGATCTGCATGGCGTCGGTAGTGGTATCGGCGGCATTGATCTCGGAGATCAGCTTTTTGGTCAGGTACAGACTTTCGCCGCTGGTAGTACGGATAAGGCCTTCGGCAAAAGCGATCACGTCTTTTTCGAGCTGTTCCGGCTGACTCAGGTGTGTAACCACGCCCAGGCGATGCGCTTCTTCCGCACTGACCAGGTCTCCGCTCAGCAGCAGGGGACGGGCACGGCCTTCGCCGATCTTCTTGCTCAGGTAATAACTGACAATGGCCGGCACAAAACCGATGCGCACTTCGGTATACCCGAATTTAGCTTCCGGAACGGCAAAGCAGAAATCGCAAACGGTGGCCAGTCCGGCGCCGCCGGCAATGGCGTGGCCCTGTACCATGGCAATTACGGGTTTGCCCAGCTCGTAGATCTGCTGGTACACCCCGGCCAGGAAACGGCTGTCGTCCAGGTTCTCCTGGTGCGAAAAGGTCTGCAGCTGTTGCAGGTAACCCAGGTCGGCACCGGCACAGAACACGTCGCCACGGGCGCGCAGTACCACCACGCGTACATCGGCGTTATTCTCCATTTGGGTAAAGGCCTGGTGCAGCTCGGCCACCAGTTCCTGGTTAAAGGCATTGCGTTTTTCAGGGCGGTTCAGGGTAATGAACCCGATGCGGTTCTCGGTGCTAATTTCCAGGTAGTGCATTTTATGACTGAATATCGATGATTATTTTTCCGAATTGCTGCGCTTCGTGCATATACGTATAGGTATCGGCGATGTTTTCCAGGGCGAATGTTTCTGAAATAACGGGTTCTATACCGTGCCGGCTTACAAAGGCCAGCATATCTGCAAAATCGTTGTCGTTACCCATGGTGCTACCCAGCAGGGACAGCTGTTTCCAGAAGATGACCTGGGGCGAAAGTCCGTCCATTTTGCCGCGTGTACCGCCGTAACTGGCAATGCGTGCGCCGGGGGCGGCAATAGTCAGCAGATCGGCATAACCGGGTCCGCCCGCACTTTCTACGATCACGTCGAAAGCCAGTTTCTGTGCCACCAGGTTCTTAGCCCAGCCTTCGGTATTGTAGAGGAACCCGTCTTTGGCGCCCAGGGCCACGGCATCCTGTATCTTCTGTTCTGAGGAACTGCTTACATATACTTCACAGCCGGCAGCCAGGGCAAACTGCATGGCAAAAAGCGCCACGCCGCCACCGATGCCGTGTATGAATACTTTTTCGCCTTTGCGGGCCTGTGCGCGGGTAAACAACGCCCTGTAGGCCGTAACACCGGCCAGTGGCAATGCGGCGGCCCCGGCACTGCTCAGGTGTTCGGGTGCGGCATGGATACGGTCTTCCGGAACGCATATGTATTCTGCGAACGTACCGTTGCGCGGCATGCCCAGGATCGTATAGGAACTGCCCTGCGCCCGGGGATCGTCTCCCCAGCCGAAAGAGGGATTGATGACTACCCGTTCCCCGCTTTCGGTATCGGTGCCGCAACCGTCGCTGCCGGGGATCACAGGCAGCTGTATACGGGCATACTGACCGTTCCGTATATATACGTCGCGGTGGTTCAGCGCTGCATACTGCAACTGCACCCGTTTTTCGCCCGGACCGGGCTCGGGAATGTCCATCGTTCTGATAACCGGGTCTTTACCCGTTTCTTCCAATACCGCTGCTTTCATGTTGCAAAAATATGTACTTTCGTCTTTATGTTGAACAAAGATATATTTCGCTTCTTTAATGAGCTGTCGCAAAATAACCATAAAGAATGGTTCGACGCGCATCGTAAGGAATATGAGGCCATTCGTAAGAACTTCCTGGAGTTTACCACGGAAATGATCGGACGTATATCCGAATTTGACCCGGGCGTAAGAGGTCTGGAGGCCTCGAAATGCATGTTCCGCATCAATCGCGACGTACGTTTCAGCAAGAATAAAGATCCCTATAAAACACATATCGCTTTTTCGATAACGCCGGGCGGCAAAAAGACAGAACACGCCGGCTATTATTTCCAGATGATGCAGGGCGACTGTTTTACGGGCGGCGGACTGTATGCGCCCATGCCGCCGGTACTCAAAGCCATACGCAACGAGGTGTACTACCGCCCCGATGAGTTCCTGCGGATCATGAACAACAAGGACTTTAAAAAGACCTTCGGCGGACTTTCCGAATTCGAAAAGCTGAAAAAATCGCCCAAAGGCTTCGAGGACGCTTCCGATAAAATTATGCCCTACCTGATGCACAAACATTTTGTCGTATCGGTCACGTTTAAAGATTCGGAAGTGACAAAGGCCGATTTTGCCGGGCGCCTGGCCGAAACCTACCGTTTGCAGCGCCCCTTTATACAGTTTGTAAATGAGGCTATTGACGCCATGGAAGACGAACCTGCGCTTTAGTATAGGGATAGTGTAAAAACCCATAGCGGAAAATTTTTGAAATTCCCTTTCTTGATGTACATTTCGGTCCGCAATGAACACGCCGCAGAAACATAAGGATACAACGCCGCGCAAAGTGAAATGGACCGTGGGCCGCAGTGAAAAGATCGGGCTGCCCGACCTGCAACTGACGAACGTAAAGGCCAAGATCGATACGGGCGCCTATGGCTGCAGTATGCATTGCAGCGAGATCGAGGAACTGTACCGTGACGGCCGGCACATGCTGCGCGTGGTGCCCCTGCAGCGGCAGAAAAAGGAGGACGAACGTCAGTCGTACTACTTTGAGTTCCGCGGCCGTAAAATTGTAAAAAGCAGTACGGGCCGGGCCGAAAAACGCTACATCATTAAAACGGTAGTGCGGCTTTTCGGCGAAGAATTCCCGGTGGAGTTCAGCCTCACCGACCGCAGCAACATGAAATTCCCGGTACTGCTGGGCCGTACCTTCCTGGCAAAGCGTTTCCTGGTAGACGTTTCCACCTTTAACCAGTCGGAGAAATACCTGCGTAAACAGCAGAACAAACAGATAACATCCGTATAAAATAATAAACAACCCCAGACCTAAGATCATGAAGATCGGAATCCTTTCGAGAAGCAGCCTGATTTATTCAACGGCGCGCCTGGTAGAAGCGGCGCATCAGCATGGGCACGAAGTACAGGTGATCGACCACACCAAATGCAGCATTGTGGTGGAACAGGGCAACCCGGCCGTAGTCTACAACGGGCATCCCCTGCAGCATTACGATGCCATCATTCCGCGTATCGGGGCCTCTGTTACGTTTTTCGGTACAGCGGTGGTGCGCCAGTTCGAAGTACAGAACGTTTTCTGTGCCAACGGCTCACAGAGTATCGTACGCTCCCGCGATAAGCTGCGCGCCATGCAGATCCTTTCCCGCGAAGGAGTGGGGCTGCCTAAAACGGTATTTGCCAAATTCCCCAAAAACGACGACGTAGACGAACTGATACGCCAGGTGGGCGGTTCGCCGCTCATTATAAAACTGCTCGAAGGTACACAGGGCCTCGGGGTGGTGCTGGCCGAAACGGACAAGGCCGCCAAATCGGTCATCGAAGCCTTCAGCGGGCTCAAGGAGAACATCCTCATCCAGGAATTCATCCGGGAGGCCGGCGGCAGCGATATACGTGCCTTTGTGATCGACGGTAAGGTGGTGGGCGCCATGAAACGCCAGGGCAAGGAAGGCGAATTCCGCAGCAACCTGCACCGCGGAGGCCGCGGGACCATGATACAGCTGAGCCCCGAAGAGGAAGAAGCAGCCGTGAATGCCGCCAAAGCACTGTCTTTATCGGTGGCAGGGGTAGACATGCTGCCTTCCGCGCGCGGACCGCTGATCCTGGAAGTGAACTCTTCGCCCGGACTCAAAGGCATCGAAGGTGCTACGGGCATCGACCTGGCCGGGCATATCATCCGTTTCTGCGAAGAACACGTGAATACCGGCAAGTACAAAGACGAAAAATGATCAGCGTTCCAGCGCTTTCCGGAACTGCTCCAGCACCTCGGCATAGGGTACGCTCGACGCCGTGGACGTGGAATTGAGCACCATGCAGCGGATATGCCTGCCGTCCACGGACAGGTCAAAAACCGTATCCCGGCCGATCTTCTGCGGAAGCGGATCGGGTTCAAGTCCCTGCTCCTGCAGGTAACGCAGGAAGAGCCGCGCCGTACTGCTGGGCGCCGAAAAACCGGAGAGCAGTATCTTTTCCAGTTCGGGATGGGCGCGCACAATGCCCAGTATATCCTGGAATTCCGTGATCTCGATATTCGTGTCCAGCGAACTTCTGCCCCGGCGGCGTATGCGTCTGCCCAGGTTATGCACGCCGGCATGCAGGGCCTGCATAATGCGGTAACGTTCCTCTACGGCCTTTTCCGGATCAATTTTCGTATATACAAGCGGAATGTCTGCCAGGTCCGAAAGTATTTTCCAGAAGCGGTTCTGCGCATTGGGATAATAAAAAGGGTAGGTGCGCCGGCCCTCGTGGGGCGGGTAACTGCCCAGGATCAGGGAATACATGGGCTGCAGGTCCCGGTACCAGTCGGGATGCACTTCTTCGGAGATATCTTCTGTCATCGTTTTAAAGATACAAAATTCCTGTGATGAAGGGCAGGAGTTCCGGCAGAAGCAGGTTTTGTGCATATGGGAAGATTTTGCTATATTTAACCAAAACCCCTGACCGTGAAGATGAATACTATGTACAGGATACCGGCCCTTTGTATTTTCCTTGTCTTTCCCCTGCATATCCCTGCGCAGATATCCACATCCGGAGAACCGGTGAACGCAGAAGCGAAAGTGGAATATCCTCGTATCGAAATATATACGCAGAGAGATACCGGAAACCCCGACGCGGGCAACGACCGCTGGACTGGTCCCGATGGCCGCACCGTATACGGCGGTAAAGCAGACTACCGGCCCTGTATCGTCCGCGAAAGTATCGTGCTGGATGAAAAACAGAAAGAAGCAGTGCTGAATACCTCCCTGCGCTGGTTGCCGTATTTCGGCGAAGAGAAGGAGAACATTACGCTCCGTACGTATTTTGAGTATATGGAATATATGGAGGTATTCCGCTCCTTGTTCCCGAAGGATATGAATACGTATGAGTCTATGACCGCAAAACCCGGGGACGAATTCTTTGTCGAAACCCTGCTTACATACCGGAGATCTCCGCCGAATTCCGTTACCGTACTATGGCTCGATGAATTCCGCTGGTACGTGGATGATGTATATTACAGCTCCGGTTTCGCCCTGGATACCTTTGTACAGGGAGGACAAAAAGAGGTACTTACCGAAGGGGAGATACCGGATTTCCTGGACCTGTACTGGCCTTTTCAGTATAAACTGAGCGAGGGATTACCCTATTTACAGTTGCCTGAAAATAAAAATCTGCTTCCGGAGACCGGAGCGGTACTGGGCTATGCACTCAGTCCGGGTATGCCCAATACGTTCTCTTACGATGCTAAAGTAATGGTCAGTGGCTGCATAGGGGACAGTAAAATATATACAGACCGGGCCAGGCTGGCGGCTTTGCTGCTGCAGGCGAAGGCGATCGACTGGGACGAACTGCAGCACCATATCCCCGGGTCTTCTCACCCGGACCGGCAGGTGGTTACGCTTACGGTATGGTGCCGTGGCCATCGCTACAGGATACTGGACCCCGGCTACAATGAGCCCGAGTCGGCGGCGGCCGTTTTTGCACAGAAAGTAAAAGACCTGCTGGGTCCCCGAAAGAACAATGCGGAACGATGAAGGAGCTGTATATAATAGGAGAACCACAGCCGCTGGATGCAGATGATATAAGGGAGCTGGAAAGAGAAGCCGGTATGGAATTACCGCCGGATTATGCGGCATTTCTCAGGCAATACGGCTACGGCAATGTGAATGAACTGTTGCTGATCGATCCCCCCGATACGGATTTTGTGGAGGCCAATTTCGGCGCACACCTCGAATTCTGGGACCTGAACGCGGAACAGATGCTGCTCGTAAAAGATTCCCTCAGCATCGGCAGCACGGTCGACGGCGATATTCTTACCATCTGGCGCGACCCGGAACGTTCTTTTGTAGTACTGCCCAGGCATTCTGACCACTTATTGGTATACGGGAACTTTCAGTCGCTGCTGGCGTATTATGCAGACAGGTACGCTTTTACGGACGATCCCTATTTCGATACCAGTTACCTGTTCGAAATGGAATACATCAGTTTCGTAAAAGATAACGAGCTGCAGAAAGACCGTTTTGATAAGGCATACGCAGCGTTCCTGGAGAAAATACCGTACGATCACATTTTTAATCCCGGCAAACAACCCAAATATGTGTTGCAGCGCATCGGCGGCTGGGTATATTTTGATGTCATCGGTAAAAGTGCCGTTCGCATTAAATACCAGCAGCCTTTCCGGGAAGAAGCGGAAAAGATCATGCATTTTATCCGGGAAACAGCTTGAAAACGGGTGAGTCTGGGCAAAAAAATACCGGTAAAGCAGATTACCGGTTATCTTTTTTCAGGGTATTCGGGTTTACAGGGGCACTGAATAAAATGGAGTAACCCCGCAAATATGCATCTTTCTCCGGCAGGAACCCGCCTCAACAGATAAGCGGTCGTTCTGAGCCGATAAGCGGTAACATACGGGCAATGAACGGCAATACCCGCAGGGCATCCGGTTATCCCGTACATCTTGATATATAGGAATTTTACTTGATGATCTTGAATGTGTCCAGGATCTTCAGGGCCTCTTCGAAGGTGCCCGTATAGCCGATCTCCACGAAAATGCCACGCTTCAGCTTGCCGTTGAGCAGACCGGCAAATACCACGGGCTGCCCGCTTTTATCGCCTTTAAAGTACATGCCCTCCATGGTTTCGGTCTTGATCTCTTTTTCACGTTCCACCTTTTTTACGCCGGTTTCCCTGCCGGCAGCGATCGTAGCCTGGGCAGCCTCTTTCAGGTCGAACCCGCGTTTCGAGAAATACAGGATCACGCTGTAGCGCGTACCGTTCCATTCGAAGGTGGTTTCGTTGTGATTACCGGTAGTGCCGCTCTCGGGCATCGTAAACTGCACATTGTTCTCGGTCCAGGTAACCGTTTGCTGTGCGGAGGCCATACCGGCCAGTAAAAAAAGGAATACTGCTAAAGATCTCATGCAAAAACTGATTATTCGTATTCCTTATACGTAATTTTTACCGCCGAGGTTCCGCCCGGGCAGCGGATATTGTTCAAAAAGGATTAGGCAGAAGCCTAAAAAATGTTCATTTTTGCATAAAATCAAGCAGTATGACGCCACGGGTAGGTATTATTATGGGTAGCAAAAGCGACTGGCCGGTAATGAAAGAAGCGGCCGATTTCCTGGAAGCGATGGAGATACCTTTCGAGATACATATCGTTTCGGCACACCGCACACCTGACCGTATGGCCGAATACGCCAAAGGCGCACACACCCGCGGTATACGCGTGATCATAGCCGGGGCCGGGGGCGCAGCACACCTGCCGGGCATGACGGCTTCGTATACACATCTGCCCGTGATCGGGGTGCCCGTAAGATCGTCCAATTCCATCGACGGCTGGGACAGTATCCTCAGCATCCTGCAGATGCCCAACGGCATACCTGTGGCCACCGTGGCCCTCAACGCCGCAAAGAACGCCGGTATACTCGCCGCGTCCATCGTTTCGGCCTCTGACGAAAAACTGGCAGAGAAACTGATAAAATTCAAAGCAGAACTGGCAGAAAAGGTATTGGAGAGTGCCACGGAATTGGATAACTTGCCCTACACTTACCGCAGGTAAGGATCAATACTAATTTTTAAACGTTTACCGACCATGCTTTTACATCCCTTACGGGTGATGTGGATATTGCCGTTCTTATGTCCGGCGCTGTCCGCAGCCCAGTACGTACTTTCCGGTGCCCGTGCCGTTTCCATGGGAAATGTTTCCCTCTGCGTTACCGATGCATACGCCGTTTTTAATAACCAGGCCTCCATGGCCTACCTGGAAAAGCCGGCACTCTGCAGCAGTTACGAAAACCGTTTTATTTCCCGGGAACTGAATTCCTTCGGCCTGGCCTGTGTTCTGCCGTTCAGGGCCTACGGCGTGTTCGGGCTCAGCCTGCAGCGCAGCGGTTTTCAGCTGTTCAGCCGTAACCGTATCGGATTGTCCTATGCACGTACTTTCGGCAGGCGGGTAAGTGCCGGACTGCAGTTCAATTACCAGCTGCTGCATATTGCACAGGGCTATGGAACGGCGCACGTATTTTCCGCCGATGCGGGTATTCGTATACAGATCACGCCGGAAATAAGCTGGGCGCTGCACGTAAGCAATCCCATACGGCAGAAGGTAGCTGCATTCCAGCAGGAAAAACTGCCCCTCATCCTGAAGACCGGCTTTATGTACGTGTGGAACCGTTCGCTGACCTGCACGGCCCAGCTGGAAAAAGATCTCGACCGCCCTTTTAACTTCGGTTTCGGCCTGGAATACCTGTGGAAGGAAAAAGTGGCTTTCCGTGCGGGTTTCCAGACCCTGCCGCTGAGTCCGTCCTTCGGGTTCGGCTACCTGCATAAACGTATACAGGTGGATATCGGGGTTTCCTATAAACGTTACGCCGGCTTTTCCCCGCAGCTTTCCCTCAGTCACACCTTTTCCAGAGCCCTGTGATGCGTAAAACGATATACAGTTACCTGTGCGGTTTTGTGCTGCTGAGCCTGCATGCCCAGCCACCTGCGGAAAAAACGGATATGGACCAGCTGATCGAACGCCTGCTGTCGGAAACGGCCGTGCAGGAAGGCGAAGACCAGGATTATGGCGAACTGGCCGAAGACCTGTACGATTATGCCCGGGAACCGCTGAACCTGAACCGCGCCACGGAAGAAGAACTGCTGAAACTGCCTTTCCTGACGCCCGCGCAGATCCACACCCTGCTGGAACACCGGCAACGTTACGGCAGTCTGAAAAGCCTGTATGAACTGGCCTGGCTGTATGGCTGGGACCCGGAACTGGCAAGGCAGACCGCCCTGTTTGCGGAAGCGGGTCCGCCTGCGGAAAAGCCCCTGGACCTGAAACGGATGCTGGCTTCGGGCACGCATGAACTACTGGCCCGCTACCGCGAACAGTTCCCGGCGGCCAAGGGCTTTCTGCCCGGAGGAGCTTATAAAGGCGCTAAACAAGCTTATTACACACGCTACCGTTACCGCGTGAAAGATCGCTTTAGTGTTGTCCTGCTGGCCGAAAAAGATGCCGGGGAGGAGTTCTTTAAAGGCAGTCAGAAACAGGGGTTCGACTTTTATTCGGGACATATTTTCCTGGCGCCGCCCAAAGGGATCGTGAAAAAAGTGGTACTGGGAGATTTTCGTATACAGGCCGGGCAGGGACTGGCCGCCTGGACGGGATTCAGCACGGGTGGCGGCATAGCCGGTACCGGTTTTATGAAAAATGCCCGGGGACTCAGCGTGAGCAGTTCGGCCAATGAAAACCTGTTCCTGCGTGGAGTAGCCCTGGAGATACAGGCACATAAACGCTGGAACCTTACGTTGTACGGCAGTTACAAACGGATCGACGCCAACGTGACGGAGGACAGCCTGGCGGAGCCGCTGTTCATCAGCGCACTCAGCGGTACGGGTATGCATCGCACGCAGACGGAGATCGACCGTAAAGGGAGTGTGGGAGAAGCTATTACCGGCCTGCTGCTGCAATACCGGGCGTCGCGCTGGCGGGTGGGTTTCAGCGCGCAGTACACGGGGCTCAGTGTTCCCCTGTTCCGGGCCGATAAGCCCTATGCACTCTACCGTTTTACCGGGCAGCATCTGCTGAACACATCCTTTTATTATATGATAAAAGCGGGCGGCGGGTTTCTTTTCGGGGAATGGGCCGGCGGCAGCAATGGCGGCTGGGCCTGTGTGAACGGCTGGCAGGGCAGTTTGTCGCCCCTTTTCCGCCTGGCGCTGTTGCAGAGACATTACAGCCGGCGCTATACGGCTTTTTACTCGGCAGGCATGCGGCAATATGCCTACGGGGCAGGGGAGACGGGCGTTTCTTTTTCGTTACAGTGTTTTCCCCTGAGGCGCCTGGAGCTACTGCTGTACGGCGATGCCGCCTATACGTCCTGGCTGACCTATACACAGCCTTTCCCGTCCTATATGGCTGAAGGAAGCGCCGACCTGCGCTGGAAAATAAGCCGTTCTGCCGAATGCGGGTTCCGGGTACGCTACCGTTGCCGGCCTGAAAAAAGTAAACTGCCGTCGGCTGTGGCTGCTGCGGAGGATACCCGTAAATGGGATTTTCGTATACAGACCATGATGCATATACGCAGCGATCTGCGTATACAGCTGCGCGCCGATGCGGTACAATACCTGCGTGCGGATGCCCCCGCTTCCCGATGGGGTTACCTGCTGGCCCAGGACCTGGTATGGCAGCCCGTGTCCGGTCCCCTGGCCTTTTCATTGCGTTACTGTATCTTTCATACATCGGATTACGATACACGTATTTACAGTTACGAACGGGACCTGCTGTATGCTTTTTCGGTACCCGCCATGCAGGGAAAGGGACAGCGTGTCTATCTCACGATGCATATACGTACATTGCGCTCCTGGGACATCTACCTGAAAACCGCCTACACCTGGTATGCAGGCGCTGTTTCCTCCGGCAGCGGGCATAATACCATAAGCGGGAACAAACGCTGGGAACTGGGTCTGCAGACCCGCTGGAAATGGCGAAACCGGCCCTCCGTAAAAAAATAATCTGCGGATAATACATGTGTATGAGCAGGATAGCTGAAATATTTCATACGTTTGTGTTAAACTCCTTCATTATGAAAAACAACACCCTGTATCGTTATCTGTCTATCTGTGTATTCTTTTTCGTTTCCTTTTTACCTGCTCATGCGATCAGCTCCGCCGGTATTAAAAAAGGGACATTTCAGCTGGAAAAGAAAAAGATAACGGCCTGGAGCCTTTCGGACTTTACCACGATCCTGGGTCATGCCGCGCGTAAACGTGACGGTTACAACAAAACGCATACGTACGATAACCTCGGTATCGTGCTGTTTGAGCCCTATGTGAACGAAGTGCCGGGGGGCCGTGTTTCCGAAATTCAGTTCTATCTGTCGCGCCCTGCCGAAATGAACGATGTGGTACCTACCGGTTCCTTCTCCGGTAACTTTTTTATAGATAAACTGAAACTGACCACCTTTCTTACCCCGGAAAAACTGCGCGAATCCCTCAAAACCTGGGAAGGCGGTTCCGGTTATTCTACCGAAGTATTCAATTACGTATACAAGAAGACGATCTACATTTACGTAACGTTCAATGCCGCGCACAATTCCGTGGTGAAAGTGAGCGTGGGGCTCAAGAAAAAATCATAGTTCGAGTATCAGTCCGTCGTGGGCGGGCTGTATATTGGCCGGCAGTTCGGCCGAAAGTTCCGCATGTGCGGGCAGCTGGTGCGATATGTGCGTAAGCAGGGTCTGTTCTGCCGCTATGCGCTGGGCTATTTCCATCGCCTGATGGAGTGAAAAATGAGAAATGTGCTCCGTGCGGCGCAGGGCATTGATCACGAAATACTTCAGTCCTTCCAGCTTGGTAAATTCCTCTTCGGGTATGTAATTAGCGTCGGTGATGTAGGCAAAATCCCCGATGCGGAAGCCCAGTACCGGCATTTTGTGGTGGTATACCTGTATGGGAACAATGGTTTCGCCTGCATAAATAAAGGGTTTGTTTTCAATGCGATGTATACGGAATTCGGGTACGCCGGGGTATTTTGGTTCGTCGAAGGCATAGTAAAAATCGCGGCGCAGGGCCGTTTCCACAGCTTCGGTGCAGAAAACGTCGGGTACCTGCTGTTTCAGGTAGTTGAAAGGTCGTATATCGTCCAGCCCGGCCACATGGTCCTTGTGTTCGTGTGTAAACAGTATGGCATCCAGGGAACTAACCCCGGCCCGCAGCATCTGGTAGCGGAAATCAGGCCCGGTATCGATCACCAGGGAACGATCGTTAAATTCAATGTGTACGGAGCTTCGCAGCCGTTTGTCTCTCTTATCCGAAGAGGTACAAACCGGGCAGGTGCAGCCGATGATCGGAACACCCTGCGAAGTGCCGGTTCCCAGAAAGCATATTTTCACAAAGCAAAATTAGTTTTACCTTTGAGTTGAAAAAGATTAAATTATTAACAATACCCGGATGCTGCTCCGTCCGGGTGTGGTTATAAAGTAAAAGACCCATGGTATTGGATTATTTGAACGAGAAGCTGGAAAAGCTGCCTCCGCACCTCAAGCAGTTTATGGTGCCTCAGCACTATGAAGAATATACCCCTGTAAATCATGCCGTATGGCGCTATGTGATGCGTCTGAACACCGATTACCTGAGCCGCGTGGCGCACGGTTCGTACCTCGAGGGCCTGCGTAAAACGGGCATTACGCTCGACCGCATTCCGTCCATTAAGGACATGAACCGCATCCTGGGCGAAATAGGCTGGGCCGCCTGTACGGTGGACGGCTTCATTAATCCCCAGGCCTTTATGGAGTTCCAGGAGTACAAGGTACTGGTGATCGCGGCGGACATCCGTCAGCTGAACCACATTGAATATACACCCGCCCCGGATATCATACACGAAGCGGCAGGGCATGCGCCCATCATTGCCGATCCGGCCTATGCCGATTACCTGCGCTATTTCGGCGAGATCGGCTGCCGTGCCTTTTCATCCGGCAAGGATTTTGAACTTTTTGAAGCCATCCGTCACCTGTCCATCATTAAGGAAGACCCTTACACGCCGGCAGAGGACATTGCCCGGGGAGAGGCCCGTATCGCCGACCTTTCGGCCAACCTGGGCGAACCGTCCGAAATGTCGCTCATCCGCCGCCTGCACTGGTGGACCGTGGAGTACGGACTGATCGGTACCGTGGAAGATCCGCAGATATACGGCGCCGGATTGCTTTCGTCCATCGGTGAAAGCGTATCCTGTATGACGGATGCCGTGGCGAAAATACCGTATAGCCTGCAGGCCGCGCAGGTAGATTTCGACATCACCAAACCGCAGCCGCAGCTTTTTGTAACGCCCGATTTTGAACACCTGACCAAAGTGCTCGACGAATTTGCCGAAACCATGGCCCTGCGCCGCGGCGGTGCGTACGGACTGGGTCTTGCCCGCGACAGCAAATCGCTGGCTACCGTGGTGTTTTCGGGAGGAGCGGCCATAAGCGGTATCGTTTCCGGCTTTGAGACCGATGCCGCCGGTAATGTGGCCTATGTACAAATGCAGGGCCCCTCGGCCATTGCACACAACGGTAAGGAACTGCCCGGGCACGGTACTTCGTACCACAGCGAAGGCTTCGGTTCTGCCGCCGGTAAATTCCTGGGAACGTCCACACTGCCCGAGCACCTGAGCGACGGCGAGTTGGAAGCGCTGGGTATACGCATCGGACATCCTTCCGTACTGGAATTTGAAAGCGGCGTAAAAGTACAGGGAACCCCACAGTCGTTCAGTCGTTCCGCCGAAGGCAAACTGATGCTGATGAGCTTTAAGGACTGCCATGTGGAATGGAACGGAAAAACGCTGTTCGACCCGGCCTGGGGCGTATATGATATGGCCGTGGGCAGCGAGATCACATCGGTATACAGCGGTGCGGCCGATCCCTTTACCTACCCGGTGGAACTGCGCATGCCATCTGACAAAACGCACAAGATCGATTACGATGCGGATATGAAACGCCTGTTCGGGCTCTACCAGCAGGTGCGCGACGTACGCGAAGGCAATATGCCTGCCCTGGTACTGCATAACGTATGGGAACAGCTGTCGTCTGCCTACCCGTCTGACTGGCTCTGCGCCCTCGAAATTTACGAATACCTTACGTCCACGGCCTCGGAAGAGAGCCTGCGCGAAGAAATATACCGCTACCTCATCGGCCTGGCCGAAAGGGAAGAAGAATACCGCAAACTGATCCATGACGGGCTGAAACTGGCCGGCGCTAAACCCCTGACCGTATGAGAATACTGGTAAGCGGAGCATCCCGGGGGATCGGTCTGGAAATAGTCCGTGCGCTGGCGGCAGAAGGGCACAAGGTACTGGCGCTGACCCGTTCGGGAAGCCCGGTATTGCCCGGCAATCCGCGGGTACAGACCCTGTTTGCGGATATCAGTGACCCGGCAACGGATTACGCGGCCCTGGCTGAAGAATGTACCCGCGAAGACGGACTGGACGCCGTGGTGAACAACGCCGGTGCCCTGCTCAATGCGCCTTTCGATACCATGGAAGCCGAAGCGGTACAATACCTATTTGAAGCCAATGTATTTGGCCCCATGCGCCTGCTCCGCGCCCTGAAGCCCCGGCTGAACGCGCCGGCCCACGTACTCAATATAGGCAGTATGGGCGGTGTACAGGGCAGCGCCAAATTCCCCGGACTGGCCTGGTACAGCGCCGGAAAGGGAGCCCTGGCCATACTTACCGAATGCCTGGCCGAAGAGTGGAAGAACGATTCGATCCGCGTGAACTGCCTGGCCCTGGGCGCCGTACAGACCGAAATGCTGCAGGCGGCCTTCCCGGGGTACAATGCACCCCTGAGCGCGGCGGAAATGGGGACCTTCATCGCCGATTTCGTACAGAACGGAGCTCGTTTCTTCAACGGAAAAATACTGCCGGTATCGGTATCAACGCCCTGAGGTATGAAATTCAGGACCGAACTTCCCGCTTTCAGCCTGCCGGAAAAGATACAGCCCGGCGATACTATATTCCTGGCCGGTTCCTGCTTTACCGAACACATGGGCACCTATCTCGGCGAACACGGTTTTCACATTCTGCAGAACCCGCACGGCATTATCTTTAACCCGCTTTCGGTGGAGCGCTGCATACGCGACTGTACGGAAGCCCGCGTATACACGGAGAACGATTTTTTTCAGTCTGCCGGCATCTGGCATTCCTGGCAGCATCACAGCCGCTTTTCTGCACTGGAATTACCCGATGCCGTACAAAAAGTGAACGACAGTATACAGGAAGCGCACGCTTTTCTACGGGAAGCCCGCTGGGTGGTGCTTACCCTGGGTTCTTCCTTTGTATATCACCTGACCGCAGACGATTCGGCGGTGGCCAACTGCCACAAAATGCCTGCACAGACCTTTTACAAGAAAATGCTGGATCCCATTGCGGCGGCAGCTTCGCTGGAACGCAGCGTGGATATGCTGCGCACGTTCAACCCGGCGGTAAAGATACTGCTGACGGTGAGTCCGGTGCGCCACGCCCGCGAAGGCCTGGTGCAGAACAACCGCAGCAAAGCTTCGCTCATTTATGCGGTACACAGTCTCTGCGAACAGGAAGAGAACGTTTTTTATTTTCCTTCCTTCGAGCTGGTGAACGACGACCTGCGCGATTACCGCTATTTTATGGAAGATATGGTGCATCCCAACCGCCAGGCCACCGAATACGTATGGATGCGTTTCCGGGAGAGCGTACTCAGCGAACGCGCACAGGAAATGGTGAAACGGGTGGCCCCTTTACAAACGGCCGCTGCACACAAACCGTTCAATCCGCACAGCGAAGATCATGCCCGTTTCCGTGCCCGCAACCGGGAACAGCTGGCCGCCCTGCAGCGGGATTTCCCGGAAGTATACCTTTCGCCTGTGCTTCAAAGCATTCAGTCATAAATTTATAGAACGGTGATCTGCCGGGAGTATATTTATCAGTATCTTGTTGGCATATAACCATACAAAATACAACCTTCATGTTTTCATTATTCAGAAAGAAAGGCTCCGGGGATAAAAGCAACGAACAGGAGCCGAAACCCAACCTGCCCGACTGGGCTGAATTTTTCAGTGCGGAAGAGTATGAGACCTTCATCGGTATGGTACAGGCCTATTTCCGGGACCGCGGTATACCCGTTGACATAAACGACGGCGTGGTTATTTCCGACGACCAGGAGCTGGGTCTGGGCCAGATGGGCTTACAGAATATTGCACAGCTGTGCCGGCAGATAGAACCGGAGAGCTGGAACGAAGCCATTACGGGTCATTTTGATTCCCTGGTGGAATCGTCGCGTTTTAGCCGGGAGTTCGAAAAATTCGGCAACGATTTCGATTTTGCAAAGCAATACCTCGGAGTGCGCCTGTATGCCGCCGGGTCCATAGCCTCGATCGGTACCGATAAAGTGGTCGGCGATTTTCTGACCGAAGATATTTTCCGCATGCTGGTGTACGATTTCCCGCAGAGCGTGCACAATGTACAGCCCTCGCAGCTGGAGGCCTGGAGCCGCAGCCGGGAGGAAGTATTTGAGACCGGCCGCAACAATATCCGCGAGAATTATGAATTCATGATCCATGACCATACCATCGGCGAAGTGCCCATAAAAGTGGTGGACGGCGAACATTTCTTTGTGCCGAACATCATCTTCGACCTGGAAAATAACCCTGAACTGCTGGGTACACACGGCGCACTTATCGGTCTGCCGCACCGCCATGCCGCCATTTTTTACCCCATCGAGACCGCCGAAGTGATCCCCGCGCTGCATACCCTGATCCCGCTGGTGAACGGTATGTACGAAGAAGGGCCCGGCTCCGTAAGCAACAACATCATCCTGTACCAGAACGGTACTTTTACTAAAATTCCGTATAGCATAGAAAACGACGGGCTTACCATTACGCCGCCCAAATCCTTCGTGGACCTGCTTACTTACCTGAGCAGCGAAGAATAGACAAAAATACGGGGACCGTACTTATTTCAGGGGGACTTTCTCGGCGTAGGGAGTTCCCCATTTCATTTTATCCTGCTCAAAAGAGAAGGGATAATAGTAGTAGTAACGGAATTTTTCACCCACGATCTTTATTTCGATCACGGCATTCTCTTCCGTATTTTCTTCCACCATGGCCGAATAGCAGAGCCAGGTGGCCACACGTCCGTTCAGGTGTACGGTCTGCCCGGTTTCCTTACGGATCAGGGGTACCAGTTCTTCGTCCTCTATGTCCTGTTCGGGCTGGCGCCAGGCTTCCAGTTCCAGGTCGGGCTTTACCCATCCGCCGCAGGCCGCAAAAAAGCCAAATTCATTGAGGTCTGCCTCCAGTTGCGGAAGCAGTGTATGTAAAACGGAATGCAGTATATCAGCGTTTTTCATGATGCAAAGTAGTTTGTAGGGATCCGGCCGCGGACCAGGAACGAAAATTCAAGGAGGAAACGCCAGGCGAAATAATTGGGTATACCAATGCCGATGAACAGCAGTACCACAAAGTAGAGACTCTGGAACCCGATAAAATAAAAACCGCTGAACAGGATGCCCAGGGCCAGCAGCAGGCTGATGCTCACGAACAGCAGGTTCAGCAGATAGATAAGCCGGTAGCGGGTAATGCGGTCTTTCTGAAGCATTTTGCCCAGTTGCTGCATGTACAGCTGCATCAGGTGTTCCTTTTCCCGTGCGCGTTGTTCCAGTACGCGTTTGCGCAGGTCTTCGCGGCGCCGGCGGAGTTCTTCCTTAGGGTCTATGTTCTGCTGCATGGCCTCGGCTTTGCGTATCAGCGATTCCATGGGCAGGTAACTCTTTATGAGCAGGGTATAGGCTTTCTGTATCCGCTGGAATATCTCCTTGGCATCGGGGTGCCGGTTCAGGTCCGGGTGCCATTTTTTAGCCATGCGCTTATACGCTGTGCGTACGGCAGCGGCATCCGAACCGGATGGTATCTCCAGTATACTATAGCATTCTTCCCGGGTCATATCCAAAGATACCTCAAAAAGCTTGTATTTACCAATTATACGAACATTTTTCCCGGGTTCAGGATGGCATGGGGATCGAAAAGTTTTTTGATGTTCTTCTGGATGTCGATCTCCAGCGGACTGAAGGCAATGTCCATGTATTCCTTCTGTACCCAGCCTATGCCGTGTTCGCCGCTCAGGGTGCCGCCCAGCGATACGGTGAGTTCAAACAGTTCGCGGATGCCTTTTTTCAGTTCGCTGTTCCAGAACGCGTCGTCCAGGTCGCCTTTAATGATGTTCACGTGCAGGTTCCCGTCGCCGGCATGGCCGTAGCAGACGGAAGTAAAGCCGTATTTGCGGCCGATGTCCTTTACGCCCTGCAACAGCCGGGGCAGGGCATAGCGTGGCACCACGGTGTCTTCTTCTTTGTACATGGAGTTCGATTTTACGGCTTCGGCCACGCTGCGGCGCAGTTTCCACAGGGCTTCCTTTTCGGCTTCGCTCTGTGCAAACAGGATATCGTGGTATTCAAAGGCCTGCAGCACTTCGTACAGTTCTTCGCACTGCTTTTGTATGTAATCGGGGTCGGTGCCGTCCATTTCGATCAGCAGGTGACCCTGTACCTCCGGAGCTACCTGTACGTTGATCTCCGGACGAAAACGCAGGGTCCAGTCGATGGCATCCTTTTCCATGAATTCGAGCGCCGAAGGGATCAGTCCCGCCCGGAAAATGGCCGAAACGGCCTCACAGGCTTTGGCTGCGTCCATGAACGAAACCAGCATGCAGAGGTTGTGTTTGGGATAGGGCAGGAGCCTGAGCTGAATTTTGGTTACAATACCCAGGGTACCTTCGCTGCCTACAAAAAGCTGGGTAAGGTTGTAGCCGGTGGAGTTTTTGAGCGTGGAGGCGCCGGTGCGTATGATCTCGCCGGAGGGAAGCACCACTTCCAGGCTCAGCACGTAATCTTTGGTCACGCCGTATTTTACGGCCCGGGGCCCGCCGGCATTCTCGGCAATATTACCGCCGATAAAGCAACTGCCGCGGCTGCTGGGGTCGGGCGGATAGAAAAGTCCCTGTGCGGCCACGGTTTCCTGCAGTACCTGGGTAATTACACCGGGTTCGGTCGTTACCTGCAGGTTTTGTGTATCGATGTGCAGAATACGGTTCAGTTTTTCGGTGGAAAGCAATACGCCGCCCAGTACGGGCAGGGCGCCTCCGCTGAGGCCGGTGCCGGCTCCGCGCGGTGTAACGGGGATGCGGCGGGCGTTGCAGTGCTTCAGTATGGCCGATATCTGTTCAGTGTTCTGCGGACGCAGCGCCACTTCCGGGTAAAAGACCAGTCCCTCGGTCTCGTCATGCGCGTAGGTACCCAGTTCTTCGCGGGCGGTAAATACGTTTTCGGTACCGCATACTTCGCGGAAAAAAGCCAGGTCTGTTTCCCCGATCGGGCTATAGGAATGCATAACTGTACATTTTATAGTGATACGGCGTAAAGTTCTGCATTTTACTGCGCATTTTCAGGTCTTTTTTTTGTTTTTTTGCAGCATGAATACAGTGGAAAATTCGTTACGTACGCTTGCTGCACAGTTTTTATCGGGCCTGGTACCGGGAGGAGAAGTTTCGCCTGCCCAGGTACTGCTGAACCCGATACCTGCTGATTTTGAGGGGGATGTATCCGTGGTGCTCTTCCCTTTCCTCAAGCTTACGGGCAAACGCCCCGATGAGCTGGGTGAGGCCCTGGGCGCCTTTTTGCAGCAAAACCTGTGTGAGATCGGATCCTGGACCCTGGTAAAAGGTTTCCTGAACATTACCTTTACCCCGGAATACTGGACTTCCCTGCTGAAAGACGTATATGCACAGCACCAGCGCTTCGGTTTGCGTGAGGCCACAGCCGATGCGCCCAATGTACTCATCGAATATCCTTCGCCCAATACCAATAAACCCCTGCACCTGGGGCACCTGCGTAATATTTTCCTGGGTATGTCGCTCAGCCGCATCCTGGAAGCAACGGGACAGCGGGTAACGCCGGTGTGCCTGTACAACGACCGTGGTACCAATATCAGTAAAAGTATGGTGGCCTGGCAGAAGTTCGCTCATGGCGCCACCCCGCAGAGTACCGGCATCAAAGGCGATCATTTTGTGGGCGATTACTATGTGAAATTTTCAGACCTGTATAAAGAAGAGGTGAAAGCCCTGATGGCAGAAGGCAAAACCGAGGAAGACGCCAAAAAACAGGCTCCCTGTATACAGGAAGTGGAGCGTATGACCGTGGCCTGGGAAGAAGGCGATGCCGAAGTACGGGCCCTCTGGGAACAGATGAACGGCTGGGTATACGAGGGGTTCAACGAATCGTTCGGGCGCCTGGGATGTCGTTTTGAAAAGAATTACTACGAAAGCGCCGTATACAACCTGGGTAAGGAAACCGTGGCCGAAGGCCTGGAAAAAGGTATTTTCTTCCGCAAGGACGACGGCAGCATCTGGATAGACCTTACCGACGCCGGCCTGGACGAAAAAGTACTGCTGCGCAGCAACGGCACCAGCATTTACATTACCCAGGACATTGCCGTGGCCTATGAAAAACAGCGCGATTTCAACTACGATGCCTCTATTTACGTGGTGGGCAACGAGCAGGACTATCACTTTAAAGTACTTTTCGAGATACTGAAACGCCTGGGCATGAAAGCCTCCGATAAGCTGTACCACCTGTCTTACGGTATGGTGGAACTGCCCACGGGCAAAATGAAAAGCCGCGAAGGTACCGTGGTGGACGCCGATGTACTGTTTGACGGAATGATACAGGTAGCCCGCGAGACCGCGGCCGAACAGGGCAAACTGGAAGGACTGAGCGAGGCGGAAAAAGAACACCTGTACACCATGGTGGGCAATGCGGCCCTGCGTTACTTCATACTGCGTGTGGACCCGAAGAAAAAAATGATCTTCAATCCGCAGGAAAGCATCGATTTCCAGGGCCAGACCGGACCTTTTGTACAGTATACGCATGCCCGTATCGCCAGTATCCTGCGCCAGGGCGGCGATATACAGCTGAAAGACGGCTACGTGCCACATCCCAAAGAGGTGCAGGTGCTCGCTACCCTGGGCCGTTTCGGCAGTGTGATACAGACCGCCGCCGATAAAATGGACCCTTCGGCGCTGGCATCCTACGTATTTGAACTGGCCAGGGATTTTAACCAGTTCTACCACGAATGCCCCGTGCTGAAAGAGAGCGACGAAGCCGCACGCATGTTCCGCCTGGCCCTCTGCGCATCGGTGGGCAGCGTATTGAAAAACGGGTTATATTTGTTAGGCATCGAAGCGCCTGAACGAATGTAATCTGACACCTATGCACCTGAACACACGCTGGAACTACCTCCTGAACCCGGTTTTTATGACCGGTCTGTTTGTACTTCTCTGTAATGATCTTTTCCTGAAAGAAGCCTGGGGCAATGCACTCACCGGCAAACTTTCGGATGTGGCCGGCGTATGTATACTGCCGCTGTTCATCGCATTCCTGCTGCCGGGCCGCAAAAGAACGGCATTAGGCTTCACGGCGCTGTTCTTTATTTTCTGGAAAACGGAACTTTCCACGCCTTTCCTGAACGTGTGGAATGCACATATTCCTTTCGGACTGAATCGCGTTGCAGATCTTACAGACCTGCTGGTGCTGCCGGTATTGCTGCTGAGCGCTTCGGTACTGGATAAACCGGAACGTTTTTCATTTACGTATATGCATAAATTGCCGGCTGTTCGCCTGGGTGTGCTGTTCCTTGCCGTATTTGCCTTTGGTGCAACCTCGCACGTAAAGGGCGGACTGCTGCCTTACGGACAGGGCCGCAGTATCTCTATCGGGAAGCAATATACGGTGCCTTATTCCATCGATTCGTCCCTGGCTATACTAAAGCGTTTCCCTGCTCCTGTGGAGGTCTGTTCAGACCATACCTATGCAGCGGGTGAACGTAGAGCCGAACGTAGCGTATGGCTGTCTATCTATGAAATATCCAAAGAGAACAAAGATACCGTAGGTTACCTGAACGTATTGCTCAGCCAGGAAGAGCGGCGGAAAAAGAGCCGGGTCTACATAAGATCGGCCGAGCTGAATCCGCAGATGTCAGACAGTGTACTTTTCGGCCACAGCATACGTATCGAAAAAAAATACAGAAAATTTGTGAAAGAACTAATGATCGAAGACATACTGCCTAAGTGAGCTCTGTCCACAGCCGCACTACCTTTAACAAACCTATGAAAATACACCCGAAACTACGCTTTACGATCTTTCTCCTGTGCCCCTTGTTCTTTACCGGCATAAAGGTGCTGGCGCAGCCGGGCTGTACCGATCCGCAGGCTCAGAATTACGATGCTGCGGCTACGCTCAACGATGGTTCCTGCATCTATGCCACCACCGATATCAGTATTCCGCCCGTAAACCCGCTGGACCTGCAACTGAGCGAAAGCTCCGGGCTGGCTTTTTTCAACGGACGTTTATGGAGCCATAACGATTCGGGCAGCTGGCCCCTGTTTTATGCACTGGACACGCTTACGGGACAGGTTGTACAGACCTTTTATGTACGTAATGAGATACAGACCGACTGGGAAGACATCTGCACCGGGAACGGTTACCTGTACATCGGGGATTTCGGGAATAATGCGGGGAACCGTACCGACCTGCGGATTCTGCGTATAGATATCGATTCCATTGGCAATGCAGTTCAGGACACGGTGGCGGCAGAAAGTATTCATTTTATCTATGAAGATCAGACCGATTTTTCGGGGACAAATACCACGCACAATTTCGATTGTGAGGCCATGTTCTTCCGGGACGACAGCCTGCATCTCTTTTCCAGGAACGGCAGCAACGGGTATACCAAACATTACGTGCTTCCGGCAGTACCGGGCACGCATATTGCGCGGCTCTGCGACAGCCTGTACGTGCAGGGCCAGGTAACTTCTGCCGATATCAGCGGAGATTCACTCATTGTCCTCATCGGTTACCAGCCTCCGTTGTACGTGCCTTTTGCCGTTTTACTCTGGGATTATGCGGGCAATTCCCTGTTCTCGGGTAATAAACGCCGTCTGACCCTGGGTTCCGTGCTTGCCATGGGCCAGCAGGAAGGCGTTTGTTTCCGCGGAGCCTGCGATGGTTTTATTTCGGCAGAGGCCGTGGGACAACTGAACCTGCCCGCGCGCTTTTTCCGCTTCAATTTCAGCCGTTTTTTTGAACAGCCCCTGGCGCTGGAGGAAGTGGTCGAGAAAAGTAAACTCCATGTATATCCGAATCCTTTTACAGACCAGGTGCAGCTGCAGACAGCCCCGGGCACCTGTATACGAAACCTGGAGCTGACAGATATGAACGGAAAGACACTCCGCCGCATTATGCCTCAGCAGAACGAAACCATTCAGCTGAACGGACTGGGCGGGCTTTCCCCGGGAATGTATATACTAAGGTCGGAAAGCTGTTCCGGCCGGATACATATGATCAAAATTCAAAAATGATATGACCAAGAACCGCGTTAAAATAGTACTGCACCTGTTGCCGGCCCTCTTCCTGGCCCTGATGATGCTGTGGAACTACTGTGTCAGCACCAGTGAAATAACAGCAAATGGAATGCTGCTGCGTATGGCACTCATGCTGCTTGTACAGGTATCGTCGGCGCTGTGCCTGCTGTATTACAGCCGCATTCCTTTCGGGCTGAACACCGGGCTGGTGCTGGGCGGCGCTTTTGTACTGATGCTGGGCGCCAGTGTACGCATACTGCATTACCCGGGAGCGAATTTTCTGCTGTCGGGCGGCGTATTGCTGCTGGGCATCAGCTATATCGTCCGTTTTGTACGGAAGTCCCGCAAAGGATTCGGCGATGTGCTCAAACTGCTGTTCATCGTGAATCTGCTGGTACTGAACGGTATGTACGTCCTTGGGCCCGGCCCGGCGTACATCTTTATCTGGCTCTCTCCGGTTTTGCTGCTCAGCGTGCTGCTCTGGCAGATGGCGGAGGCTATAAAAGAAGAACGCACTTCCACGGGGGAAATGCGTTCTTCCATAGATTAGAGCAAAAATCGTTTATATAACGCCCGTAATATTCTCGTCGAGCGGTGTGGTGGCACTTCTGTAGCGGTGGATCAGCTTACCCTGCTCGTCTACCAGGAACTTTTCGAAATTCCATTTGATATTGCCGGTAAAATCGAGGTTGGGCTGTTCCGTAAGCCATTTGAAGATCGGGTCGATGTTGTTGCCGCGCACTTCTACGGGCTGGCTCACCGGGAAACTCACCGAAAATTTTTCGCAAACCTCGCCGATCTTCTCGTTCTTACTGTGTTCCTGCATAAAGGAGTTCGAGGGAAAAGCCACGATCACCAGGCGGTCCTTCTTCATTTCGTAGAGTTTTTCCAGGTCGCCGTACTGGGGCGTATAGCCACACATGGAGGCGGTGTTCACGATCAGGATCTTTTTACCCTTGTAGTCGGCAAAGCTCTTTTTTTCGCCGCTGAGCGTGGTAAAACTGAACCCGTAAATATCGTCCGCCGCCGGGGCGATCATTTCCGTGCGGGCTGTGCTGTGTATATCGGCCTGTACCGCATCGGTCCGGTATTGCCCGCAGGTTGCGAGGCTGAGTGCGATTCCTAATGAGATCAGATTCATACTATCAGAGATTTTAAAACAAATTTACGTAAAATAAGCCGAATTGGTTTTAGTTGAGTTTATGCCGTATGCCGGGCATCTGTTCCAGTTGCTCGATCAGGGCCTTGTTGATCTCGATGCCGCCTTTTTTATAGGGTACCTTCACTTCCATATTCTCTTCCGGATCAAAGAACACAAAATTCACCTTTTTGTTCCCGGGGAACATCTGCAGTGTGGAATCCAGTTCGTGGATCATGGTCTTGCTGATCTCGGATACCTGAATAATAAGGTCGATGCTTTTGAAGTATTTTTCGGCCACCAGGCGCAGGGGTTCCATTTTCTGGATGCGCAGTTCATTGCGCGACTGGTCGAAACGCTTGGAGACCACGCCCTGTATGTACAGGAACTCGCCGCTGTTGATGAAGGCGCGGAACTTTTCGTAATCCTGCCCGAAGAGGGCAAATTCGTGGCTGCCGTCGAAATCTTCCAGCACGAAAGACCCGAAAGGTTTGCCCGATTTGGCGATCTTATGTTCGGCCTTGGAAATAATGCCCGTGAAATTGAGTGTTTTGCCTTCGGCGTTCTCGATGGCGTCGGCCATTTTATCGAGGGAGATATTGGAGAGCAGTTTGGCTTCGTTCTTGAACTCGTCCAGCGGGTGCCCGGAAAGGAACATGCCCACCACGTCCTTTTCGCGGTTCAGGGCTTCCAGGTTGCTCCAGGGATCGGTTACGGGCAGTTTGGGCTCGGGAATGCTCACGCCGCTGTCTTCGCCGAAAAGGCTCATCATATTGCTTTCCTGCGACTGTCGGTGTGCCGATGCAAAGCGCAGTACCTTGTCGAGTGTATTGCCCGTGGCGTCTTCCATAAAGTACTGGGCGCGGTGCGAACCTTCGAAACAGTCGAAAGCGCCGGAACACACCAGCGACTCGAACGATTTACGGTTGGCCGCCTTCTGTGAGATCCGTTTCGAAAGGTCGAAAATACTTTTGAAGGGGCCTTCTTTTTCGCGTTCTTCCAGTATGCTGTCGATGGTGGCTTCGCCCAGACCTTTGATACCGGAGAGGCCAAAACGTATGTCGCCCTTGCTGTTAACGGAAAAGCGCTTGTCGGACTCGTTTACGTCCGGGCCGAGCACGTTTACGCCCATACGGCGGCATTCCTCCATAAAGAAGGTGATTTTTTCGATGCTGCCGGCGTTGTTCAGTACCGCCGCCATGTATTCGGCAGGGTAGTGGGCCTTGAGGTAGGCCGTCTGGAAGGCCACGAAGGCGTAGCAGGTGGAGTGCGATTTATTGAAGGCGTAGGAGGCAAAGGCTTCCCAGTCGGTCCATATCTTTTCCAGCTTGGTGCGGTCCAGGCCTTTGGCCGCCGCATTTTCAATGAACTGGGGCTTCAGTTTGTCCAGCGTGGCCCGGTCTTTTTTACCCATGGCCTTACGCAGGGTATCGGCCTGGCCTTTGGTAAAGCCCGCCAGTTTCTGTGAAAGCAGCATCACCTGCTCCTGGTATACGGTAATTCCGTAGGTTTCTTCCAGGTATTCCTGCAGTTCGGGCAGGTCATAGGCAATGGCTTCCTTACCGTGTTTACGGCGTATGTAGTTGGGGATGTACTCGATGGGGCCCGGACGGTACAGGGCGTTCATCGCGATCAGGTCCTCGAATTTATCGGGTTTCAGGTCCTTGAGGTGCTTCTGCATCCCCGGACTTTCGAACTGGAAGGTGGCGATGGTCTCGCCGCGCTGGTACAGTTCCAGGGTTTTCAGGTCGTCGAGCGGGATCTCATCGGGAATGATGTCCTTATTGTAGTTCTTTTTGATGAGACGTACGGCGTCCTTGATGATGGTGAGCGTTTTCAGCCCCAGGAAGTCCATTTTAATTACCCCGGCGTCCTCGATCACCTTACCTTCGAACTGGGTCACGTACAGGTCGGAGTCTTTGGCCGTGGCAATGGGAATGATATTGGTAAGGTCTTCCGGGGCAATGATGATACCGGCCGCATGTATACCGGTATTGCGCACGGAACCTTCCAGGATCATGGCTTCTTTCAGTACTTCGGCGCGCAGGTCTTTGGAACCGGCAATTTCGCGCAGCATACGTACTTTTTCCAGGTCGTCGGAGTTGAGTCCTTCTTTTTCCTTCAGGCTTTTATCGCCGTCGAGCGGGGCCGTCATTACGCGGTTGAGCGAGATCCCCGGTTTTTCGGGCACCAGTTTGGCCATATTGTTGCTGTCCTGCAGGGGCAGATCGAGTACGCGGGCCACGTCCTTGATAGACATTTTGGCGGCCATGGTACCATAGGTAATGATCTGGGCCACCTGGTTCTTGCCGTATTTTTCCACCACGTAGTCGATCACCAGCTGCCGGCCTTCATCGTCGAAGTCCGTATCGATATCGGGCATACTGATACGCTCGGGGTTCAGGAAACGCTCAAACAGCAGATCGTACTTGATGGGGTCCAGGTTGGTGATGCCCGTACAGTAAGCCACGGCGCTGCCTGCCGCCGAACCGCGGCCCGGGCCTATGTATACGCCTTTTTGGCGACCGGCTTCTATAAAATCGGCCACAATGAGGAAGTACCCCGGGAATCCCATGTTCTTAATGGTCTCCAGCTCAAAGTTGAGGCGTTCTTCTATGTGCGGCTGAATATCGCCATAGCGTACCCTGGCGCCGGTAAAAGTAAGGTGGCGCAGGTATTCCCACTGGTTCAGCACATCGGGTTTCAGTTCCTTGCCGTTGATGAATTCGGCTTTCTGGTGTATGTTGAATTCCTGTGGCAGCGGAAAGTTGGGCAGCAGGATATCCTTGTTCAGTTTCAGGGTCTCCACCCGGTCAACGATGATGCCCGTATTGTCTATGGCCTCGGGGATATCGGCAAACAGGGTGCTCATTTCCTTCTGCGTCTTAAAATAGAACTCGTCGTTGTAAAACGCAAAGCGGCTGCCCTTGGGGAAACCTTCTTCCTCGTTAAAGTCCTTGGCCTTGGGCGTGGAAACTTTTTCGCCGGTATTGATACAGAGCAGGATATCGTGGGCCACGTTGTCTTCGCGGTCTACGTAGTGCGAGTCGTTGGTGGCGATGATCTTTACATTGTGTTTACGGGCCAGTTTGATGAGGAAGGCATTGAGGCGTTCCTGCTCCGGGATCTGGTGCCGCTGTAACTCTACGAAATAATCTTCGCCGAAGAGGTCGAGCCACCAGAGAAATTCCTTTTCACAGGCTTCTTCGCCGTAGCGGGCATAGGTACGGGGTACAATGGCGCCGAGGCAGCAGGTGGTGGCAATGAGGTTCTCATGATATTGCAGGATCAGTTCCTTATCGATACGCGGGTACTTGCCGTACATGCCTTCAATAAAGCCCAGGGAGCAAAGTTTTACGAGGTTCTTGTATCCATCGTTGTTCTTGGCCAGCAGCAGCTGGTGGTAACGGACGTCTTTTTCTTCGCGCGTGAAACTGCGTTTGTGCCGGTCTCCCACCACGTAGAATTCGCAGCCCACAATGGGTTTTACCAGGAGTTCCGAGTTTTTATCGGCCGGATTTTTCTTGTGTTTATGGGCTTCGGCCACAAATTTAAATACCCCGAACATATTCCCGTGGTCGGTAATGGCCAGGGCCGGCATATTATCCTGGATGGCTTTTTTGTAAAGTTTGCTTATATCGGCCGCTCCGTCGAGCAGGGAGTACTGGGTATGAACATGCAGGTGACTAAAATCAGGCATAAAATCTTCTGTTACGATCGACTTTTCAAAGATACGGATATTATCAGGGCCGCCGGGTATTGTTCAAAAAAATGAAATAACGCCCCAGGGCCGTTCGCAGAAGCGTTTTCAACAATTGTTAAAAAAATGCAAATTTTTATGCCGGAGAAACGAAACTTTTTAAGGCTGTTTGAGTATAATACTATACTAAATCTATTAACCGAGTTCTTTCACTGAATTAACCTGAGCTTACCTATGAATAAACTCTGCAGAGGATTCATGGCTGTATTACTGCTTTTTGGGGGAAAAGCATATGGCCAGATCACTTGTGCCCAGACGACCATCAACAATTATGTAGCCAATATATGCGGCCCCGGCATAACGTTCTCCAACGTAACTCTTACGGGAGATGTAAATTCTATTGCCCAGTTCGGCGGAGGTATTTCCGGTGGTCTGGGGGCTACCATGAATACCGGTATCGTGATGAGTACCGGATCCGTGAATGCGGCCACGGCGCTCAATGGCCCGGCAACGAACTTTTCGTCGGCCACGGTAGGTACGGCGGGGGTCCCCCAGCTGAATACCATCGCCGGCGCTACGACCAACGACGGGATCATCCTGGAGTTTGACTTTGTGCCGATCACGAACCAGATCAATGTAAATTTCCAGTTCGGTTCCGAAGAGTACAACGAGTATGTGAACTCGGGGTACAACGATGCCTTTGCCTTCCTCATCAGCGGGCCGGGGATCGTAGGTACGCCCAATATTGCCGTGGTACCGGGGGTAGGAACGCCCGTGACCATCGACAACATAAACCGGGGCAATGCCTTCGGCTGCGGGGTAGGCTGTACCAACTGTGCCTATTATAACGATAACTGTAACGGTACCTTCAATAACATCATGGACGGGTTCACCACCATGCTAACGGCTACCCGTACGGTAATTCCCTGTTCTACCTATCACATCCGCCTGATGCTGGCCGACGGGGGCGACTCCGCCTTCGACTCCTGGGTATTTGTGCAGGAGAACGGTCTGTACGCAGCCGGTAACCCGCCGCTCACCACCACGGCCACCTATCCGTTCGGTACCTCTACTTTTGAAGAATGTAACAACTCGTACCTCACTTTCAGTATTCCTGCCGCCCAGGTAAATCCATATTCATTCAACGTGGTATGGAGCGGTACGGCCACCAGCGGCGTGGATTACAACCCGCTGCCCATCACTATTACCATTCCGGCCGGGCAGACAACCGTAAATATTCCGATCACCGTACTTTCTGACAATATCGCGGAGGGTACGGAATCGATCATCTGTACCTATCCGTATTCGGTTTGCTCCACCGCGGTGGTAACCATGTACATTGCCGATTCGCAGCCTATGACGGCCGATGCAGGCCCCGATCAGGGTATCTGTGCGGGCGCTTCGGCAACGCTGGCGGCAACGTCCACGAACGGGAACGGCGCCATTACCTATACCTGGAACAACGGCGGAGGTACCGGGCAAAGCGTAACGGTTTCGCCTGCGGCCACCACCACCTATACGGTAACGGCCACCGACCAGTGCGGCCGTACGGCTACCGACCAGGTGACGGTTACGGTGAGTCCGCCACCAACTTCTACATTTACCGTAACATCGCCCGTATGCCAGGGACAGAACGCTACGGTCACCTATACCGGTACGGCCCCGGCAGGCTCTACGTATACCTGGAACTTCGGAGGCGCCAATATCGTGAGCGGTTCCGGAGCCGGTCCCTATGTACTGAACTGGACCAATGCCGGTTTCCCCAATGTAAGCCTTATGGTGGCCAGCGGAAGCTGCTCTTCGGCTGTGACCACGAACCCGGTTACGGTAAACCCGAACCCGACCGTAAATGCGGGCAGCGACCTGGTGATCTGCGAAGGCACCCAGGTAACCGTGAACGGCACCGGGCCTGCAGGCATCAGTGAAAGCTGGAGCAACGGCATTAGCGAAGGCGTTCCTTTTATACCTCCGGTGGGCGTAAATACCTATACGTATACCGGCACGGTAACTGCCACAGGATGTTCGGCAAGCGACCAGGTAAGTGTTACCGTAAATGCGAATCCGATAGTGAATGCCGGTCCGGACCAGACGGTATGCCAGGGAACGGCCGTAACGCTGGCCGGTTCAGGAGCATCGTCCTATACCTGGCCTGCGCCCATTACAAATAATACGCCGGTGGTGCTTGCCCCGGGAGTGTATACCATAAGCATGGTGGGTACGGATGCCAATACCTGTCAGGGTACCGACCAGGTAATTGTAACGGTTACGCCGACCCCGGCAGCCCCTATACTGAACAGCAACAGTCCGCTGTGCTCCGGCGCCACGCTGAACCTGATGGCCAGCACGGGTACCGGCATCAGCTGGAGTGGCCCGAACGGATTTACGTCCACCACACAGAACCCGAGCATAACCAATGTAACCCCGGCGGCTTCGGGTAATTACAGTGCCTATGTGGTGGTAAGCGGCTGTACTTCGGCCACTACCAACCTGAACGTAACGGTGAACCCGACGCCGGCCACCCCGGTATTGGGCAGCAATAGCCCGGTATGTTCGGGTCAGGCACTGAATCTGACTTCCAATGTGGCCACAGGTATGAACTGGACAGGCCCGAACGGCTTTACGTCTGCGGTTCAGAACCCGACCATTGCGAACGTGACCACCGCTGCGAGCGGAACGTACAGTGGATATACGGTAGCTGCAGGTTGTACTTCAGCCACAGCTACGGTGAACGTAGTGGTGAACCCGACCCCGGCCAACCCGGTAGCGGGGGGTAATAGTCCGCTGTGCTCCGGCGCCACGCTGAACCTGACCTCCACGGCGGGCAGCGGCAACAACTGGACGGGCCCGAACGGTTTTACGTCCACGGCACAAAACCCAACGATCACAAATGTAACCACCGCCGCAAGCGGAACCTATAGTGTGTATGCAGCCGCCTTAGGTTGTACCTCAGCCACGGCTACCGTAAATATTGTAGTGAACCCGACGCCGGCCACGCCTGTATTAGGCAGCAACAGCCCGGTATGTTCGGGTCAGACCTTAAATCTAACATCGAATGTAGCCACGGGTATGAACTGGACAGGCCCGAACAGTTTTACGTCCGCAGTTCAGAATTCTACGATCCCGAATGTAACGACCGCCGCGAGCGGAACGTATAGTGCATACGCGGTAGCTTTGGGTTGTACTTCGGCTACAGCTACCGTAAACGTAGTGGTGAATCCGAATCCGGTCAACCCGGTAGCGGGCGGCAACAGTCCGCTGTGCTCCGGCGCTACGCTAAACCTGACTTCTACCGCTGCCAGCGGCAACAACTGGACGGGTCCGAACGGTTTTACGTCCACCGCACAAAACCCGACGATCACAAACGTGACCACCGCCGCGAGTGGAACCTATAGCGTGTACGCGGCAGCACTGGGTTGTACCTCAGCCACGGCAACCGTAAATATTGTAGTGAACCCGACGCCAGCTACTCCGGTTTTAGGCAGCAATAGCCCGGTATGTTCGGGTCAGGCACTGAACCTGACTTCCAACGTGGCCACAGGAATGAACTGGACCGGCCCGAACAGCTTTACATCTGCGGTTCAGAATCCGACCATTGCAAATGTGACCACGGCTGCGAGCGGAACGTATAGCGCCTACACGGTAGCTTTGGGTTGTACTTCGGCTACAGCTACCGTAAACGTAGTGGTAAATCCGACCCCGGCCAACCCGGTAGCGGGCGGCAACAGTCCGCTGTGCTCCGGCGCTACGCTAAACCTGACTTCTACCGCGGCCAGCGGCAACAACTGGACGGGTCCGAACGGTTTTACGTCCACCGCACAAAACCCGACGATAACGAATGTAACGACCGCCGCGAGCGGAACGTATAGCGTGTACGCCGCAGCGCTGGGTTGTACCTCAGCTACGGCTACGGTAAATATTGTAGTGAACCCGACCCCGGCTACTCCGGTGTTAGGCAGCAACAGCCCGGTATGTTCGGGTCAGGCGCTGAACCTGACTTCCAATGTAGCCACGGGTATGAACTGGACAGGCCCGAACAGTTTTACGTCCGCAGTTCAGAATCCTACGATCCCGAATGTAACGACCGCCGCGAGCGGAACGTATAGTGCATACGCGGTAGCTTTAGGTTGTACTTCAGCCACAGCTACCGTAAACGTAGTGGTAAATCCGACTCCGGTCAACCCGGTAGCGGGCGGCAACAGTCCGCTGTGCTCCGGCGCCACGCTGAACCTGACTTCTACCGCTGCCAGCGGCAATAACTGGACGGGCCCGAACGGCTTTACGTCTACGGCACAAAACCCGACCATTACGAATGTAACGACCGCTGCGAGCGGAACCTATAGTGTATATGCCGCTGCTTTAGGCTGTACTTCGGCTACAGCCACCGTAAATATCGTGGTGAACCCGACGCCGGCTACTCCGGTATTAGGCAGCAATAGCCCGGTATGTTCGGGTCAGACCTTAAATCTGACATCGAACGTAGCTACGGGTATGAACTGGACGGGCCCGAACAGCTTTACGTCTGCGGTTCAGAACCCGACCATTGCAAATGTGACCACCGCCGCGAGCGGAACGTATAGCGCCTACACCGTAGCTTTGGGTTGTACTTCAGCTACGGCTACCGTAAACGTAGTGGTAAATCCGACCCCAGCCAACCCGGTAGCGGGCGGCAACAGTCCGCTGTGCTCCGGCGCCACCCTGAACCTGACCTCCACGGTGGGCAGCGGCAATAACTGGAGCGGTCCGAACGGCTTTACGTCTACGGCACAAAACCCGACGATCACAAACGTAACCACCGCCGCAAGCGGAACCTATAGTGTGTACGCAGCCGCATTAGGCTGTACCTCAGCCACGGCAACCGTAAATATTGTGGTGAACCCGACCCCGGCCACGCCCGTATTGGGCAGCAACAGTCCGGTATGCGAAGGCCAGACCCTGAACCTGACCTCAGATGCCGCGGCCGGGAATAACTGGAGCGGTCCCAACGGTTTTGCCTCTGCACAGCAGAATCCGTCCATAGCCAATGCCACTCCGGCAGCTACCGGTGCGTACAATGTATATACGGTGGCCCTGGG
>JACVCJ010000009.1 GCA_016742095.1 Bacteroidia bacterium | reverse complement strand
TGGCAGTACATTCAGCAGCGTAACTACGAAGCCGCCTTTATACAGGCCAAAGCGCTGGACAAACGCAGTAAGGGCTTCGGTGAGGAAGTATACAAACTGGGACGTATCGCCGTGGAGAATGAACAGTTCGACCTGGCCGTGCGCTGCTTTGAATACGTGGTGGACAAAGGGCCGGAGTTCCTGCTGTACCCCGCGGCCCGTACCGACCTGGTGCGTACCATGCATGCCAAGTTCGCCAAAGGCTATTCTGCCGATCCGGCCGATGTGCAGAAGCTCGATAACCTGTACCAGTCCACCATTACCGAAATGGGTATCAATAACAACACGGCCTCCATGGTGATCGATTATGCCGACCTGTGCTGTTTTTACCAGAATAACCCCGATAAGGCGCTGGACCTGCTGAACAGGCTGCTGGCCAATAACGGCATCAACCCGCGCCTGAAGGCCGATGCCAAGCTGAAACTGGCCGACGTGCTGGTGTTCACGGGCGATATGTGGGAACCTGCCCTGCTATACGGACAGGTAGAAAAAGAATTCAAGAACGATATCCCCGCCCAGGAGGCCAAGTTCCGCAATGCCCGCCTGGCCTATTTCCGTGAGGAATTTGAATATGCCCAGGGCCAGATGAAAGTGCTGAAGGCCTCCACGTCCAAGCTGTTCTCGAACGATGCCATGTGGCTTTCGCACCTGATCACCGATAACCTGGGCCGCGACAGCATACGGGCGCCCCTGCAGTTCTTTTCCAAGGCCGACCTGAAGTTTTACCAGAACCAGAACACCGAGGCCCTGCAGATACTGGATACCCTGCTGTATTTCTATCCCTCGCACAATATCGGCGACGAAGTGTACTTCCGCAAGGCACAGATACTGATGAAAATGGGCAAATATGCCGAAGCCTATACCCAGCTGGAACAGCTGATGCAGAAATTCCCCGGCGAAGTGCTGATGGACGACGCCCTTTTTATGGCGGCCGATATCCAGGAATTTCAGCTGAAGAACCCCGAACTGGCCATGCAGCTTTACGAGCGCATACTGCTCGAGCATAAAGACAGCCTTTTTGTGGCCGAGGCCCGTAAAAGGTACCGCCAGCTGCGGGGCGATGCCGTTAACTGAGCCAATTCACAGCATTGCGTTGACAAAAAAGCCCGGCGGCTGCAATGGCCTGCGAGGCGAATCGTTTATTTTGCAGATGATGAAAAAGTATATCCTTACCGTGTGGAAAACCGTGTTCAGGTACAAATACCTGATCACCATCGGGGCATTCCTGGTGTGGATGATCTTTTTTGACAAGCAGAGCTTCTTTTACCAGCAAAAGCTCGACGGCGAACTGCAGGCCCTGGAAAAGGACACCCTGTTCTATTCGCACGAGATCAACGAGGCCACCCGCAAACTGGAAGAACTGCGCGGGAATAAGGAAGCCATGGAAAAACTGGCCCGTGAAAAATACCTGATGAAGCGCGACGGCGAGGACGTATTCGTAATCGTACCCGCCACACCCGCAGGCACAGGAAATACAGCCGCCGAATAACATGGAAATACTGGTTAAAGCACATTCCGTTACCAAATCATATTCCGGCCACCTGGCGCTCGATCATGTATCCTTTGAGATACCGCGGGGCTCGGTCTTTGGCCTGCTGGGCCCCAACGGCTCCGGCAAAACCTCGTTCATACGCATACTCACCGGCATTACCGTGCCCGATTCGGGCGAGTGCCTGTACAACAACAAACCTGTACTGCCGGGTTATATGAACCATATCGGTTACCTGCCCGAAGAACGCGGACTGTACCGCAAAATGAAGGTGCAGGAGCAGATCGAATACCTGGGACGACTGAAGGGACTCGATAAAAAAGAGGCCCGCAAACGTACCCTGCACTGGCTCGATCGTTTCGGACTCTCCGCCTGGGCAGGCCGCAAGGTGGAAGACCTTTCCAAAGGCATGCAGCAAAAGGTACAGTTCATTGCCACCGTACTGCACAATCCCGAATTCCTCATCCTGGACGAGCCGTTCAGCGGTTTCGATCCCATCAATGCCGAAATGCTCAAGAACGAGATATTGCAGCTGGCCGCCTCGGGCGTTACCGTAATGCTCTCGAGCCACAACATGAACAGCGTGGAAGAGCTCTGCGATCATATAGCCCTGTTCAACAAGGGAAAACTGATCCTGAACGGCAATGTAAAAGAAGTGAAAAGCCGCTACAATTCCGGCATGTGGGAAATTTCGTTCCGGGGCAACTGGGTCAATTTTTCCACGGCTCTGTGGACGGGCGCCCGCATCGCCGAAAAATCCGAAGATAAAGGCGTACTTACCGCCGTGGTGGAACTGCTGCCCGGCAACAGCATCAACCAGGTGCTGGGCGGACTGCTGAACTCTATTGAGCTGGTGAGCGTACGCGAGAACCTGCCCTCGATGCACAAGATCTTCGTACGCGAAGTAGGCGGAAATGATTTGTTGAACCGTTCGGTACTTACCGAATAAAGGCTTATCCCAACATGAAAACACTCTGGCTGGTCATACAACGCGAATACAGTACACGGGTACGCAAACGTTCGTTCATACTGCTTACCCTGCTGGGACCGCTGCTGGTGGCACTGGCCTACGGCGGCATACTGGCGCTGATGGTCAGCGAAGGTACGCCCGAAATTACCATCAATGTGGTGGACGACAGCGAACTGCATCTGGGCCGTCAGCTCATTCGTGAGAACCGCTCCCGGAACATACACCTGGTACAGATTGAACCCGATTATTTCAAAGCGCAGGAAAAAGCCGGGCAGGATGATACCTGGGACGCCGTGCTGTACATCAACCGCGAACCGCTGAACGTACGCAACGGTATTAACCTGATGTATGCCGGCAATAAGCCGCCGCAGAGCCTCATCCGCCCGCTGGAATGGACCCTCACCAAAGTGATCGAACGCTATAAACTGAAACTGAGCAAGCTCGACCCCGACGAATACGACAGCATCCGCTCGCAGGTATTTGTGCACCTGGAACCCATTAAGGGCGACGGCAGCCGGGGCACCGACGTGCAGGGCATCGTGGCTTTTGCGGCCAGTCTGCTCATCTATTTCTTTATCCTGATGTACGGTGTGCAGGTGCTGCGCGGCGTGCTGGAAGAAAAGACCAGCCGCATACTGGAAGTAATGGTCTCCTCGGTAAAACCTTTCCAGCTGATGATGGGCAAGATCATCGGCATCGGGGCCGTAGGCCTTACACAGTTCCTGGTATGGGCACTCATCAGCGGTATCGGGATACAGATCATTTCCCTGCTTTTTCTCGGATTTTCCGATCCGGCGGATATCGCCCAGCGTCTTTCAGAAATGGAACAATACGGTGCCAATAACCAGTCGGAAGATGCTTTCCCCATCGGCAAAGTGGCCGATCTGCTGGCGGGAACCAATTTTATGGCCATGGGCATCAGTTTCCTGCTGTACTTTATTTTCGGATATTTATTGTATGCTTCGCTGTTTGCGGCCATCGGGGCTATGGTAGACAGTGAGAGCGATACCCAGCAGTTTATGATCCCCTTAACGCTGCCCCTGGTACTGGCCTATGCCGCGGCCCTCGTCGTACTGATGAACCCCGGTTCCCTGGCCGGTAAAATACTGTCCTTTGTGCCTTTTACCTCACCGGTGGTCATGATGGTGCGTATTCCCTACGGTACCAGTATTCTGCTGGAAGTGCTGCCTTCCATACTGATACTGATCGTTACCTTCATCGGTACTACCTGGCTGGCCGCACGTATTTACCGCGTAGGCATACTCATGTACGGGCGCAAACCCAGCTTCCGCGACGTATTGCGCTGGATAAAGTACAAGTAAAGATATTTTAGTTTTCCTGTAAGGGCTTGTCCTGCTGTTTGCGGCTGATGTCCATAGCTACCAGCATGGCGGCCATGGCCCAGTAGGGGACGGAGGCCTTGTCCAGTTCCAGGAAGTTGTTCAGGATACCGTGTACCCAATACGTAACAAAACAGAGGATTATCCAGATGGCATAGCGCTTCATGCGGATGTCCTGTGCGTATTTGTATACATTGTTGCCCGTATACAAAATGCCGATGATCATGGCCACCACCAGGGCCAGTCCGGGTATGCCCTGTTCGGCCAGGGGGCCCAGGTATTCGCTGTGTGCATTGCCTTTGTTGCCCGCATTGGTACTGATGAGCGTAATATCTTTCGATTTCTGGAAACGGGCGTATTCAAACTTATAGGTATTGGGGCCCCAGCCCAGCCAGGGTTTCTGCTCGTACATAGAAAGCGCGCAGTTCCAGCGGTTGATGCGTTCCAGGTTGGAGGCATCCGTAGAGATATTGGAAATGGACTGGATGTGCTCTTCGAGGTTCTCGGAACTGTCCTGCTTGTTACGCCCCAGGTCGATGAACAGCTGGGTCCGCAGCGACATGAACAGCAGCAGGGCTCCCAGGGCTCCGCTGACCACAAAGTACCAGCGTATCCGGAAACGGAACAGGAAGTATACGCCCAGGGCCGCTATTACGCTGAGCCAGGCCGCGCGGGAGTTCGAAAGGCGGAAGGCGATGAAAAAGGCCACCACCACACCCAGGACCATCAGCTTGATGAAGAGGTTGTTGCGGTTGTTAAAGGCATAACCTACCAGGAAGGGGATGAACAGGGCCAGGATCATGCCATAGGCGGTATGGTCGTGGTAAAAAGGCGTCATGACCCAGTGTCCGGGTGCTTTTTCGAAACCGCGGATCGAGTGTTCGTAGGTAGTGTATACAATTACGATCAGTATGCCCAGTATATGCGCCCACATAAAGCGGGTGATGTTCTCGGGCTTTTTAAACAGCTCGGCGCCCAGGAAAAAGAAGGTGGTCACGAACCACAGGCGCGAGAGCAGGAATTTGAACGAAACCATGGGCAGGCTGCTCATCAGGGAGGTAAAGAACATCCATACCAGGTGCAGTATGATAATAATGGTGAGCGGGTGCCGAAGGATGCGCTTGTCGTAGTTGCCCTCGATAAGTACCTTGCCGGCAAATACCATCATAATGGTAATGATGAGCGGCTCGGAAGGCAGGCTGAGCGCGGCGCCCATGTTCATATCCTCCAGGGTTACGCTCAGGGGCGTCAGGAAAGAGATCAGGATCACAAAGTAATCCATGCGCAGAAAGGCCAGGGCAATGATAATAAGGCCTGCGGGCAGTGCAGAGAACCAGTAGAATTCCGACCATATCAGCACACTGTTAAGCGCGATGAATGCACTTAGCAGCAGGGCAAACAGCCAGGGTTTCTGCAGTTTTTCCGTCACGATGCGCTGTTACTTTGTTCTTCTTTGAGGCGTTTGTAGCTGCGGTAGTTATCGAGACCGATGAGCACCAGCAGCGAGAACAGGAAAGTGCCGGCGGAAGCGCCCAGTACAATAAGGCTGCGTTTGGGCGTGGACTTACGTTCGGCGGCAAAGGCCTTGTTCACCACGAATTTGGTGGAAATGTTCTGCGTGGCATCTACCGTGGCCTCCTTCAGCTTGATCTTGAGCAGGGAAAGCTGTTCGCGGTACAGCAGCAGGCCTTCGTTCAGCGACATATAGGCACCGCCGTACTTCGACAGGTTATCGAGTTTTTCTTCCAGGGCCTTGATGGCGCGCTGGTTGCCGCTGGCCAGGGCCGTGGCGTATTCTTTGTTCAGTACTTCGGACTGGGATTCATAGTCGTTGATGCCCAGCATACGTATCTTGGTCAGCGAATCCTCCATGTTCTGCACCATCTGGGCCATTTCGTCGTATTCGGCCTGCACAATGGCCAGACCTTCGCGGGCGCGTTCCTTCTGCATGCGGTTCTTTACGCTGTCTACGAGATTCGAGATATCGTTGGCGATATTGGCGGCCATCTGGGGGTCTTCGTCCATTACGTTCACCTCTACCGAAAGGTATTCCGTGCGCGAGTATGTGATGTTCTCGAGGTAACGCTTCTGTAGTTTGGTCTGTGCAAATTTCGAGGCCGGATCGATCTTGTAGTGCGTCATCAGGTCGTATTTCTGTATGATGCGGTTGCGGATCTCGTCGGAGTTCAGGATCTGTATCAGCTGGTCGGCGTCCTCTTCCATACCGAACTCGAGGATATCGGCCTTGGAAGAACCGGTAACGTCGATCAGGGCTTTGGAAATGGAGTGCGTGGTAGACGGGAACATCACCACCGTACTTTTAAACTTGTCCTTAATGAACAGCGAAGCTACGGCCGAAATGACCGCGGCTGCCACCGTGGCAATAAGAACAGGCTTCCACCAGCGTACGATGAAATCGATGATGGATACTGCCGAAAAGGAAAAGCCGTCTTTGGAGTTAGGCGTCATACAAATGGATTTTGTGGCAAAAATAAAAACTAATACGAATGTTCGGCCTAAAAACGCAGTTATAAGGGCTTAAGTATACCGTTGTGCTATTTTTCCATGCCCTGGCGGCAGAAAAGCTGGAAAAAGAAGGCGATGAAGGTGGCCGAGGCCTGGGTTTCGAATACATCTTCATTGAGCATGCTGAGCGCCGTAAGCAGGATGAAGAAAAAGGCGGGCGGGATCAGGTGGCGGCGGTCGCCGAGGGGAATGAACACCGCCGTAATAAGCCAGATCAGCGCCGGGAAGCCCAGGGCCACCGTAGTGCTGATCCACTGGTTATGTGCCCCGTACGATTTGTCGTAACGGATCGGCTTCGGATCGCGGTAAACGGCTTCCTGCAGGGCCGAACGTACATCACCGGTGCCTACGCCGGCCAGGGGATTCTGTTTTATGATCCTCCAGGAGGCCTGCCACAGTTTAAAGCGCGTGGCCATGGACTTACCGGCCGCATCGCCCGAGTTGTACCACACTTCCAGTTCCCACAGGGTTTCGTATATGCGTCCCTTCAGGCTGAAGCGGTTGGCGTAAATGTAATTGGGAATGCCCGTTTCTACGTTGCGGATGTCTTCGTCGCTCATACGGGCAAAACCTTCGGCATCTTTGCTGTAACCGCGGCTGGTCATATAACGCAGCAGGGTGTAGTGCACCAGTTGCCCGTTGGCATTGTAATCTACCTGCGAACGTTTGCTCCATTCCCGCTCCAGTTCCATGGTGCTGAAACGGTCGTATACAAAGCGGCCGTTCTCGTAGAACATATGTTCCGGCATCGATTCGTATACATGGCCTTCCTTTGTTTTCTCGGGCAGGGCTGCAAAATCGGGCTGCTGACGGTCAAAAAACGTATATACATTAAAGGCAAGCACGGCCGATACGATAACAACGGGCGACCAGCACAGGCTGGTGATGAGTATACGTTTTTTACGGTCGCGGATCTTCGCCGCCAGCCATACGCCGGCCACAAAGGACAAGATGAGCAGGATGATGAGGGCCGTAAGTGATTTCAGGATGAGCAGCCAGGCAAAGAAGACCCCGGCAGAAAGTACGTATACATATTTCGGGAAAAAGCGCAGTGTATCGGCGCGGCGCATCGTAAAATACAGCTGTATCATAATGCCCGTGACCAGGAAAAGTCCCATGCGTATGTGCGATACAAAGGGCGACAGCTCGCGGAAACGCCCCGCATCGGCATCGGAACTGCCGAAGAACAGGTATACGCCCGCCAGCATATTAATGTAAACGCCGGCCAGGAAGAAATGCAGTACCGTACTGAACTTGATGCCCGAAAGCAGGGGCATAAAACCGATGGCGGCGGCAAAGACCCAGATGGGCATTTTAATGCGGATATCTTTCCAGAAATAATAGGTGTCTGCCGAATGAATGCCTCCCGCCATGAACAGCAGAAACAGCCCGATCCAGGCCAGGGCCGTGGGGTTGTGGCCGATGCGGCGCAGTTTTTCCAGGTAATTGAGTCCGCCGAAAACCGCCACCCCGAAACCGAACTGGGCAATGCTCATGCCGATATGGCTCACGGGTATGCTGAGGGCACAGAGGCACAGCGACAGGAAGTAAATGGTGTCGAAGGCGTTCCGCCAGGCGTGTTTTTTATAAAATGGGACTGCGGACAAGTGAATCTTGGAAATTTTTACGTTTTTTGAAGCCATAAAAATAGAATTTGTTTTGAAAATCGTAGTAAACTGCCGCCTTTTAAAACCTGCCCGGCTCGACGGTATCGGGGTGTATGCCCTGGAACTGCTCACACGACTGGTACAGGAACGCAGCGACTGGCAGTTTGTGTTTGTCTACGATAAAATTCCGGCCGATGCCTTTGCTTTTCCGGCGAACGTAAAACAGGTCTCCTGGATATGCCCCACGTATCGTCCGCCCCTGATGTGGGCCTACCTGCGCTTCCTGGACAGGGTGTGCCGCCGCGAAAAGGCCGATGTGCTGTTCAGTCCGGACGGCTGGGCCCCGAAAAAGCCTTCCGTGCCGCTGATCACTACCATTCACGACCTTAATTTTGAACGTAACCCGGAATACCTGCCCGGCTACTGGGCCCGTATGTACCGCGGCTGGTTCCCCGAGATCGCCCGCAATGCAGATAAGGTCTGTACGGTATCCCGCTTTTCGGCCTCGGAAATTGAAACGCTGTACGGCATTCCGCCGGAAAAGATAGTTGTTACGTATAACGCAACATCCGAAAATTTTAAGCCGGTCAGCACGCCGGAAAAACAAGCCCTGAAAGCCCGTTTTTCGGAAGGAAAGCCTTATTTTGTGTACGTAGGTACCCTGCACGAGCGCAAGAACATACGGGGCATGCTGCAGGCCTACCGTCGCTATCGCGAACTGGGCGGAAGCTACGCTTTTGTGATCGTGGGGGACGCGCTCTGGGGCGATGCCCGTGAGACCTATCTCGGGAAAGATTTTCCGTATACTGCCGACCTGTATTTTACGGGCAGGGTAGGGGCCGCCGACCTGCGCAATGCCTATGCTGCGTCCGAAGGCCTGTTCTTTGTCCCTTTTTACGAAGGTTTTGGTATTCCCGTACTGGAAGCCATGGCCTGCGGGGTGCCCGTGCTTACGTCCACGCTGAGCAGTCTGCCCGAGGTGGCCGGAGACGCCGCTTTACTGGCCGATCCGCACGATACGGAGAAAATGGCTGCGGCGTTGCTGCAACTGGAAAAAAATCCGGAACTTTGCGCCGAACTGGTTGCCAGAGGAGCACAGCAATACCGCCGTTTCAGCTGGGACGGGTCGGCCGCCGTACTTCGATCACTGCTGCATGCATATGAAAAGACTTAAGCCCTATTTACTGAAGAACCGTATCGAAGCCGGCTGTGACGAAGCGGGCCGCGGTTGCCTGGCCGGTCCGGTCACGGCCGCCGCAGTGATCCTGGACCCGCGCAGGCCCATCAAAGGGCTGAATGACAGTAAGCAGCTCACGGAAAAACTGCGCGAAGAACTGGCCCCCGAGATCCGAGCCAATGCCCTGGCCTGGGCCGTAGCCTTTGTAGACGCCGCAGAGATCGATCGCATAAATATACTAAAAGCAAGTATCCTGGCCATGCATAAAGCGCTTGACCAGCTTGTTCTGAAGCCCGAACACATACTGGTGGACGGCAATCGTTTCTATGCCTACCCGGACATTGAGCATACCACGGTGATCAGGGGAGACGGTATCTTCCAGAGCATCGCCGCGGCGTCCATCCTGGCCAAGACCGCCCGGGACGCCTATATGCAGCAGATCCATTCTGAATTCCCGGACTATCTCTGGAGCAATAATAAAGGCTATCCCACCATTGCCCACCGCAATGCCATTGCCCGCATCGGCTCCTGTCATTATCACCGTAAAAGTTTTACACTGCTCGGTCCGCAGCTGAGCCTGGACCTGGAAGAAGGAGAATTATAGGTCGCTCCCGGCCGAGGCAAGTACCGAAAGGATAAGCTGGGGCTCAAAACCTTTGGACGCTGCAAAAGCCATGGCCTTTCGTTTTCGTATATGTATGTTTTCCTCTTTCTGAAGGGCCTGCATTTTTTGTGCCAGCAGTTTGCCCAGCACGGCTTTGTATTCCCGTTCGCTGATCTCGCTACGCAGGGCCTCTTCGATGAGGGCATCGGCAATTTTCTGCTTTTTGAGGTACATGCGTATTTTACGCCGGCCCCATTTGTTATTGCTGAATTTGCCTTTTACCACGGAGCGTACGAAACGTTCTTCATTCAGGAAGCCCTGTTCGGTAAGTATTTCAACCGCTTTGGCCGCGGAAGGCGGCAGGCAGCCCAGGTCCAGCGCCTTGCGGTACACTTCCTGCACACTGCGTTCGCGGTATGCACAATAGGCCGATAATTTCTGCAGAATGTTCTCGAACACGATGTACAAAAATAAAAAAACTCCCGCTTGAAGGCCGGGAGTTTCTGCATATAAATGATGTATACCGCTTAGCGCATCAGCTTTTCGGGGCTGAATATCTCGCGTTTGTATTTTGCCGGAACTTCGAACAGCGATTTAGGCTGTTCTTTCTGGTTGTATTCGATGAGGGTGACGGTAGTGGTTATGTTGAGGCCGCCTTCGTTCACGGGTATCTGGTAACGTACGGGAAAGCCCTCGATCTTGTAGCCGAACATGGCGCCGAACTGGCTGCCGTTGGCCGCCGCTTCGGGTTTGGGCATTTTAATGTCTTTGCTGGCCCAGAGGTAATGGGTAACCGTTTTGTTGTTCGAGGTAGTGGTGATCTTATATTCCTCGGCATTGTACCCGCTGATCTTTTCGGTCTTACCCGTTTTTTCGGTAGTTACGGTAAGGTCGGTTTTGGCCGGGGTCTCGGTTTTTTTATCGGCGGGCATCAGGTATACGAGCTGCCGCGGGTGCATGATCATGTAGGCCGTATCGGGTTTGGCGTTATCGCTGAGTATATCGCCGAAGAGCATGCTGGCCATACCGCCCGACATACGCAGCAGGCTTTTGTTGTGCCCGAAGAACAGCTCCATGTTGGTGGGCATGGCTGCGGCCATCATTTCGGCGTTCTCACCTTCCAGGCTCAGGGAATATTTCATATAACCGTTCTGGTTCTGCGCGCCGGCAGTCAGGCTGAGGACGAATGCACAGAGGACAAAAATGCAGTTTTTCATATCTGTTTACTTAATTTTAGGGCTAAAGGTACTTTATATAACGCCGGAAAATGCACTTAACAAAAAATTATGCAGGGGATTCCGGCGAAAACCGGAAAATTTACGTTAATTTGAGTAAAATATTCAAAAATGAAAAAGCTATTTTTAGTATCCGCATTCTGCATAGGAGGTTTCGCCCTGGCTTCTGCCCAGACGGCCACTTCAACCTCGGCCTCTTCTTCTTCATCGGCGGCCAAACCGGCCTGCTGCCAGTCCAAAGCCGGCGCCCAGTCTTCCTGCGCTTCGTCTAAAACGGCAACAGCGGCTTCCTGCCATGATAACAAAGGCAGCGCCTCCGCAGATACAAAAGGAAAGACCTCAACGGCTTCTGCAAGCGGCTCTAAAGCTACCGAAAGCCGTAATAAATCAGTAAATGTTACTGAAAAGTAAACACTACTGCATATTAAATTTTAAAAAAGAGCCGCTCCCACAGCGGCTTTTTTTATCTTTACGCGCTTATAAAACCTCTTCAAAAAAAATTATGCGCCTTAGAACACTACTATGCGCCCTGCTGGCCATCTCCCTGCACGCCCCCTCTCTCTTTGCCCAGAATATCGAATTCACAAAAGAAAACGTAAACGGCAAATCGGATTGGGAAAAGGCAGTAAGAGAGATCAAAAAGGGAGACAAATTTTATAATAAGGGCGGTTATGCCCTGCGCTTTGCGCTTCCGTTCTATTACGAAGCCTACAAAGTGAACCCCAACAGCGCCAGCCTCAACTATAAGGTGGCCAAATCGCTGCTGGTATCGCAGGACAGCTACCAGGCCCTGCCGTACGCCCGTAAGGCGCTGGAACTGAATAGTTCGGTGGCTAAGGACGCCCCGCTGGTGCTGGCCCAGAGTCAGCATATGGCCGGCCAGTTCGAGGACGCCATTGCCGGTTATAGCGCGGCCAAAAGCCTGGGCCTTTCCGAAACGGAATACCCACTGGCCTGGCTCGATAAATGCATCGAGGAATGCCGTAACGGTATAGCGCTGAAGAGCCAGACCCAGTTCGATCTGAAGAACCTGGGCCCGAAGGTCAATACCGAATATTCTGAATACGTGCCCCTGGTGAAGGCCGACGGTGATTTTATCATTTTCACCGGCCGCAAACCCGAACCCAAGGCCGAAAAATCGAAACTGCCCTATACCCGTTTCGATTACGACGTGTTCGAAGATATCTACAAGGCTAAAAAAGAAAGCGATACGTCCTTTTCGGCCCCGGCCAAGATCGGTCTGCCGATGGACATTAAACACAAGCACGATGCCTGTATCAGTCTTTCGCCCGACGGTAAAAAGATCTACCTGTATACCGACCTGGTGCACGGCGAGATCCGCGAGGCCGAGATCAACGACGGCAGCTGGGGCATACCCACCGAAGTAAAAGGGATCGATTCCAAGTATTATGAAACGCACATTTCCGTTTCGGCCGATAACCAGACGGCCTACGTGGTAAGTAACCGCAAAGGCGGACTCGGCGGCCGTGATATCTGGAAATTTACCCGTGTCAACGATAAGGAATGGGGAAATGCCGAAAACCTGGGCGATAAGATCAATACCATCTATGACGAAGACGGTGTATTTATCCATCCCGACGGTAAAACGCTTTATTTCAGCAGTAAGGGGCATAGCAGCATGGGCGGTTACGACGTGTTCATGAGCAAATATGAGAACAATACCTGGAGCGCCCCGGTAAACCTGGGTCCCCCGGTGAACACTCCCGGCGACGATATCTTTTTTGTACTGACCGGCAACGGCGAAGAAGGATATATCTCCAGCGCCCGCGAAGGCGGTTTCGGCGGACAGGACATTTACCGTGCCGCTCCGAAAAAGGCCCCGGAAGTGAACCTGACCATTTTTAAAGGTTCGGTGGTGGACGGAAATACCGGCCAGCCCATTGCCGCTTCGGTGGTGATCGTGGACAATACCACAGGAAAAGAGATCTTCAACAACCGCAACGACGTGCGCGAGGGATTCCTGGTGTCGCTGCCTTCGGGAAGCAACTACGGGATCTCGGTAAATGCCGAAGGCTATATCTTCCATTCAGAAAACATCGACCTGCGTAACAAAAAAGGATACAACGAAGAAACGGCCGTGATCCGCCTGTATAAGATCGAAAGCGGTAACAAGTTCGTACTGAATAATGTATTCTTCGATTTTGACAAAGCCGACCTGAAAAGCGAATCGATCGCCGAACTGAACCGGGCCATCGAGATATTCAAGAAATACCCGGACCTTAAGTTCCAGATCGAGGGGCATACCGACAGCTACGGAGCAGAATCGTATAATATACGTCTGTCACAGATGCGTGCCGAAGCTGTGAAGCAGTACCTGATCCGCAACGGGGTCGCTGCCGTACGTATCACGAAGGTGACCGGTTTTGGCGAATCGGACCCGGTACAAACAAACGAAACACCCGAAGGCCGCGCCAAGAACCGCCGCGTGGAATTCAAACTGGAAAATTCTCCGCAGTAAGCGGAACCCGATATTCGGAAAGGCTATCCTGCTACAGTGGGATAGCCTTTTTGTTTTGCTGCGGATACAAAAAAAGGCTGTCCATACAAACAGCCTTCCTTATTTATAGTATACGTAAAATCGGTTTTATTGTTTCACCAGCTTACGTGTGCCCAGGGGCCCTTTTACGTAGTAAACGCCGTTGCGCAGGCTGCTGATGTCTACCAGGGTCTTGGGCGTATTGGCCTGTACCTGTTGCACCACACGTCCGGCGGCATCATAGATATGGTACGTTGCCTCAGCGGCCGCTGAAGAAGCCAGGGTAAAGCTGCCTGTGGCCGGGTTCGGGTAAATATCAAAGGCCGTATTGGCTTCTACCTGTTCCATCGAAAGGGTTACGTCCTTACCGATGCTGCCGGTGGTGTTCAGGATCCAGTTGGCGGGGTCTACCGTAATGCCCAGGTTACCGGTTACTTCAGCCCAGGGAAACGAGAAATAGGTATCCGTAGCGGTAAGCTGCATCCGTACAACGGTATCTGCTGCCGGGCAAACGATACGCAGGTCCAGCGGAGTGCGGAACAGCGGCGTGGCCGAAGGCATGGAGGCGGTCTGGCTTACCTTCAGGTATACAATGCCGTTGGAATGATTCCAGCGTACCGAAAAGGTGGGGTAGCCCTGGCCGTAGTACCACTGGTTGAAATAATCGCCCAGGTTGAGGCCGGTCTCCGTCTCGAACACATTCCTGAGGTCGGTGCCCAGGGCCGTGCCGTGGCCGAACTGCTGCAGGTAGCTGCGCAGGGTGGCAAAGTACAGCGAATCGTTATTAACCTCGTAGCGCAGGGTATGGAAGATGGCCGAGCCTTTGTCGTAGGTAAGGCGGCTGTCGAAAAGACGGCTCACGTTCAGGGTATCGCTTACGTACACACTTCCGCCGGGCTGCGACATTACGTTGGCGTGGACGCCGGCCATAAAGGCGGTGGTCTGCGAAGGAGAAAATTCTTCGGTCATCAGGTATTCCAGGTAGCTGGCAAAACCTTCGTTCAGGGCTATATCTGCCCAGCTGCCGCAGGTTACGTAGTCGCCGAACCACTGGTGCCCCAGTTCGTGGGCGATGATCTCTGCCGTAAATACGCCCTGGGTGGTCATGGTCTGGTGTTCCATTCCGCCGCTGAGCGGGGCGGCGCTGTGTCCGTATTTTTCATCGTGGAAAGGATATAGTCCGAACAGTTCGGAAAAATGTTCCAGGTAATCTTTGGTCAGATCGATGCGGGGCGTTACAAATGTGAGGAAATTGGGCTTGTTGTACAGGTAGTTCTGGATAAGCACCGGGTTGGGGGCTCCCACCGGGTTGGCATAAAAGGAATAGTCCACATAGTTGCCCACGGCGGCCGAGATCAGGTAATAATCTACCGGGTGACGGTGTTTCCATTCGTAACGGGCCTTGTTGCCGGGCAGTGCGGTAATGTGCTCCAGCACGCCGTTGGAACCGGCCTTCAGGCTGTCGTCCACGGTGATCCATACGTCTACGGAATCGATCTTATCCCGCAGGGACTGTTTGCAGGGCCACCATTCATACGCACTGTAGGGCTGACTCAGCGTCCAGGTAACGCGGGCGCCCCAGGAAGGCGAAACGTCGTTGGTGATGCCCGAACCGATGGCGGCCTGCGGGGTAGAGGTAGGCAGACCCTGGTAATAGACAACCGCCTTGAACGGGCTGCCCTGGCTGAGCGGCGTGCCCAGCGCCACGGTTTTATAATCGCCGTTGGTCGTGTGTGTTACCAGTTGTCCCTGGAAACGGATGCTGTCCACGGTAAGGGACGGATGCAGCTGAAACTCAAATTCATTCATACTGGCTGAGATCACTTCGGCCCGGAAAGTGACCGCACCCCGTACATAGGTGCTGGTATTGCTCAGATGCAGGTCCAGCTTATGGTAATGCAGGTCGTACTGATCACTGGCCGTGCTCTGCATCGATTTTGGGAAAAGCATGGCCCCGGCATGATTTCGTTTCCCTTCCGAACAAAGATGCGCCGCGGTTTGTGCATAGGTATGCAGCAGGCACAGGAACATGCCCGAAAGTATAGTTGCTTTTTTCATCTGTGTACTATGATAAAAGTGTGTGTGTTGAAAACAAATGTACGTTTCGTTTTTATTTCCGGATGGCCCAAACCGAAATAATGGTAATTATTTTTTAAAACGGACAAGGCGGACAGTTTTTGGCATAAATAACTGATTGTAAATGGTTTTTAGCTTGTCCGGGGCTATTGTCCCTGTTTTGTCCCCCGCCGAAAAGTGAATAAAGGTTAAAATTTCTTTAACATTGGTGTGCTAATACGACTATACTGATGTTTCAGAAATTCACCCTACTCATTTTCAGCCTCCTGCTCGCCGCTGCCGGTACAAAAAGCACTGCGCAGACCACTGTTTTCGGACAGTTACAGGGGCAGCCGACCATGATCACCACCGGCTGGACCATAGCCGGAACGGCTGTGCTGGGCGACACGCCCGGAGACAGCGACCTCGATAGTAACGAGTTGATACTCACGCCCGCTATAGGCAACAGCAGCGGCGCCATATTTTACAATACACCCATTAACCTTTCACAGTGTACCAAATGGAGAGTGGAATTCGAGTTCCGCATTTTCGACGGTAACGGGGCCGACGGCCTGGCATTCTGCTTCCTGGACGTGCCTCCCAGCGGTTTTGTAAGCGGTGGCGGTATCGGCATACCGGCTACGGCCAATGGTCTTAAAGTGGCTTTCGATCCCTATGACAACGGCTGCGGCGCCAATCCCGAGATACAGGTGTACAACGGTGTAGGATACAACGAATGTGCGGCCGGTATCGTAAAAGTGAACAATGCAGGGGGTAACCTCAATTTTATACGTTCCAACGGTTATAACGCGGCCGTGATCGATTATAACGGGGGCACCATTACCGTAAGCGTGAACGGCACCACCTGGATCACTACGGCCGTTGCCGTCAACTATACAGGTTACATGGGTTTTACGGCCAGTACGGGACAGAATTTCGACCATCATTCCATACGCAACGTAACCATTTATGCCGATAAGGCCAATGCCGTTGCAGGGCCCGATGTGGCCATATGTAACGGACAAACGGTACAGATCGGTGCACCGGCACAGCCCAATACCACGTACAGCTGGTCGCCGCCCTTCGGGCTCAGCGCCACCAATGTGGCCAACCCTACGGTGAGTCTTACCAATACGGGTTCTACTCCGCTTATAGTGAATTATATACAAACGGCCACGGTTACAGGCACCACTTCCTGTCCCACTACGGATACGGTAACGGTTACCATTAATCCGACGCCTACTTCCAACTTTAATGTTTCACCTTCAACGGTTTGTGCACATGCGCCGGTAACCATTACCTACACGGGAAATATGGGCGCGGGAGCTACCTATAACTGGAATTTCGGCGGAGGTACGGTTATTTCGGGCTCCGGACAGGGCCCTTACCAGGTGAGCTGGCCTACCGACGGACCCAAAAGTATTACGCTGGATGTGACCCAGTTCGGGTGTAATTCCACCACCACTACCAAGAACATTACCGTACTGCCGGCCCCGAATATCAGCATCACGGGACCTTCCACCATCTGCGCGGGCGATATGGCGAATTACAGCGGTATTGCCGATATTCCGAATTCCGTGTTCACCTGGCAGCCGGGTAATATCCCGGGAACACCGGTAGGTTTTGCCCCTGCGGTGACCACCACGTACACGGTAACGGCCAAATCGCCCCAGGGTTGTAATTCCCTGCCGGATACCTTTACCATACAGGTGAATCCGGTGCCGGTGGCTTCCATCACGGGAGTGTCCTTTATTTGTCCGGGCGACAGTGCGCTGCTGCAGGGCAGTTCTACGGAAGATCCGGCCAGCTATTTCTGGATACCGGGTTCCTATACCGACAGCAGTGTATGGGTAAGTCCAACGGATACGACGGTGTACCAGCTGGTGGTAACCAGGGACGGTTGCAGTTCCGATACGGCCGAGTTTACCCTGGCGGTGGAAAAACCGATCAACCTGCAGGTGCCCGACAGCATGCAGATGTGTGTGGGACAGCAGCTGACCATCGAAGCTGCTACGGATATCCCGGCCAGTTTCGACTGGCAGCCGGGTAATATGACCGGCTCCACGGTGCAGGTTTCCCCACAGGCATCCACGCAGTACGAGGTATATGCCTATACGGCCAGCTGTACCACGGAAACAAAGACCATCGAGGTTACCGTGATGGAGAATTGCGAATGTAAGCTGATCATACCCAATGTGTTCACGCCGAACGGCGACAGTTTTAACGATGATTTCTTGGTGCAGAACCCGCAGGGCTGCGTGATACATACCTTCAACTTTATCCTGTATAACCGCTGGGGCGAAGTGGTATGGCGTTCCGAGAACATACAGGACGTATGGGACGGTAAGATCATGAACCGCGACGGCTCTGAGGGCGCGTATTTCTGGGTGTTCAGTTATTCGTACCTGCCGGGTGGTATCGGGGACCCGAAAACCGTAACGGAAAAGGGAACCGTAACGCTCTTCCGCTAAAAAGACATATTTACATAAGGTTTCTTAGAAGTTATATTTGTATATTGGGCAGGTAAAACTCAGTCTACTTACCTTTCGCACACTTGTTTTCCTGATGAGGCCCTCAAATATCTTCTGCATCGCTCTCTTATTGTTTCTCTGTTCCATACAGCCGCTTTTTGGGGCAGGGTTCGACCCTGTCTACCAGGCAAAGGGCTCCGGGCGTTGTGCTACGGCCAATGCATTGTACGAACAGCCGGGATTTATAAAGACGGTAAAAGGTACTGAAATAGCCGAATTGCTTCGTTTTGCAGCCGATAAGGGCGATAAATGCCTGCAGCTCTCCGCCCTTACTTTCTGGGCACGCTACCTGGACCTGGACGATTCCAATGATATAGACAGTGTGATCAATGCCTACGGAAGGGCGCTGCAGTTCGCGAAAGAACACGATTTTGATGTGGAAGCGTCGGTACTGGAGTTTGAGCTGGGCATGAAGTATTATGAGAAAAAAGACTTCCCCCGGACCTTTGAACTGCTGCTGGAAGCCTACGACCAGTTCAAGATCATCGGCTTTGAGAAAGTACCCAATGTACAGACCTACCTGTATGAGATCGGCCGCGTACACTTTGAGTTTTCGGATTATGAACAGGCGCTCTTCTACCTGAAACTATCGCTCAATTACCCGTTCGAAAGCTACCGTTCTGTAATACACACCTATAATACACTGGGCCTGGTCTATATGCAGACGGGCCGCCTGGACCTGTCGCTCGATTATTACAGGAAAGCGATGTACGTGGCCCGTGCCAGCCGCGATTCCGTATGGATCGGTATCGTAAGCGGCAATACGGCCAATGTATACATGAAACAGAACCGTGTACGGGAGGCCAAACCCCTGATCCTGCTCGATTATGCACAAAGCCTGCGTTACCGGGAATGGAACAGCGCGGCCAGCAGTCTGCTGCTGATCGTACGCATCAATATGGACGACGACAGCCTGCAGGTGGCCGAAGAACGCCTGAATATGGTAGAGAAGCTGATCCGGGGCGAAGCGCGCTCTATGTACGTGTCCCGCGATTATTTCTACTACAAAAGCCGCCTGGCCTATCTCAAGGGCAATTACAAAACCGCTTACGAACTGCAGGATTCCGTGCGCGTGTACGACCGGCGCATTACCCGCGAAAAGAACCAGGAAGTGGTGCGGAACTCCGAAATTAAAGTAAAGACCGAAAAATACCTGAACGAGATACAGCTGCTGGAAAGCAACCGGAAACGGGACCAGACCTTCCGGAATTTCGTGATCTCGATCGCTATTTCCATCATAATCATTGCCCTGATGCTGCTGAACAGTCAGCGCCTGCGCCGTAAAAAAGACCAGGCCCTGTACCAGCTGGAAAAACAGCGGGCCGGCGAAGAACTGAAAAGTGCAGAGGCACAGCTGCAGGCCTATATGCACAGCCTGCTGGAAAAGAACCGTCTCATCGAACGCCTGCGCGAAGAAAATGAGCATACCGAAACGAAAGAGATCATATCGGCTGAAAAAGAGCAGGTTATAGAAAAGTTGTACGAGTTTACGATACTCACGGAAGACGACTGGATCAATTTTAAACGCATGTTCGATAAGGTGCATAAGGATTTCTTCATCCGCCTGAAAGAAAAGTACCCCGACCTTACCCTGGCCGAAACGCGGCTTATTGCCCTCACTAAGTTGAACTTATCGGTGAACGAGATCGCCAATATGCTGGGGATATCCCCCGATTCGGTACGTAAAACGGCCAACCGCCTGCGCAAGAAACTCAATTTACCTTCGGGCAACGATGTTTTTAACCTGGCCGCAGACATCTGAGAACTACCGCATGTAACAGAATTGTTAAGCAGAACGGGGCTTTCCCGTTTTGTCCGGCCTGGTTTTAACCTGTTGATTTTTATTGCTTTGTGAAATTGTCCCCCATTTGTCCCTACCGATTTTAACAATTATTAGAGATTAAATGCGGTATTTTGAGAATGGAAATTTCTTGTATTCTTAATCCATTGTAAATAAAGGATCACAGGAAACGCTCTTTAACTCTCAACGTATATTAAACAACTAAGTTTTACATGAAAAGAACAATGTACTCTGTTTCGCTGCAACGTACGGGTTTTCTCACTGCCCTGTGTTGCCTGATGCTGCTTTTCCCGGGACTTGTACGACTGAATGCGCAGACCATTACTGCACAGGTCGGTACCGGTACGGGAACCAATTCCACTAACCCGATCACTTCCTGCTGGGGCTACTCCTATACCCAGCAAATATATACGGCTGCAGAAATAACGGCTGCAGGCGGTGTTCCCGGTAACATCAGTAAGCTCCGTTTCTTTTTCGCTTCCACATCCAGCGGTACCGGTAACAGTACAGCCTGGACGGTATACATGGGTAACTCTGCCCGTACGGAATTTACAAGCACTACCGACTGGGAACCCCTGGCAAACCTCAACCAGGTGTATACAGGCACGGTTACCTATCCCGCTGCCGGCAACTGGCTCGAGATCACTCTGAATACACCTTTCCTCTGGGACGGTGTGAGCAATATTGTGGTAGCCGTAGACGAGAATCAGAGCAACTGGAACTGTACCATTAACTGGAGGGTTACCAGTACCACGGGCAACCGTTCCATCTATTACCGCGACGACAGCAATAACCCCAACCCGGCCTCACCGCCGACGGCCACGGGTCGCCAGACACACATTCCGAACGCACAGTTCGACTTTGTACAGACCCCCTGCGCCGGTATTACCCCGGCCCCGGGCAATACCATTGCTTCACAGCCCAACCTGTGTGCCCTGCCCGCTAACAGCAGTGTACTTACGGTACAGAACAACTACGCGGCCAATTCGGGTATGACCTACCAGTGGCAGTCCAATACGGGAGCCGGCTGGAACGATATCAGCGGCGCCACCACATTTACCTATACCGCTACGAACCTTACCGCCAGTACCCAGTACCAGTGTATACTTACCTGCGATACTACGAATACGGGCACTTCCGCACCGGTTACGGTGAACGTACACCCCCTGCCGGTGGTGAGCGTATCTCCTTCTTTTGCCACCACCTGCGGACCTACCGAACTAATAAACCTGACCGCTTCCGGTGCACATACCTACGGCTGGGCGCCGAACACCGGCCTCAGCGGCACCACGGGTACCACCGTTCAGGCCGCACCGACGATCCTGACCAATTATGTGGTGACCGGCACGGATACCATCACCGGCTGTTCGAACCGCGATACGGCTACCGTAGCCCCTATCCAGCAAATGCCCTACACACTGAGCTACAGCCCGGCGGCCAACTGCGCTCCGGGTACGCCCATTACCATCAGTGTGACACATCCTGCCGGTTATATAGCCGGTCTGGGTACCCTGCAGTATGAGTTCCTGGATGCTTCGGGTACCAACAGTCTGCAGCCATGGAGCACTTCGGCACAATATACTTTTACGCCGGCTGCCGACAGCATTTACGAGTTCAGCGTACGTCTGCGCAGCAACGTATGCGATACCAATATGACCCCGCTGAAGAAAATAAGCGTGGTAGTAGGTTTCGGCGGCAATGTGCAGATCCTGAACCACGTGACCTGTAACGACTCGACCGGTGCACTGACCGTGCTGAACGCATTCGGACAGGGCGATTTTGCCGCCTGGTACAACAGCGATTTCTCTGCGGCCCCGAACCCGGCCGATGCTACATTGCATGGTGTTGCCGCCGTTACGGGTGGCCGTATGATCCTTACACCCTCAGCCACTTCGAGTCGCGGGGCTATGACCATCCTGAACCCGGTGGGTATTGCCGGTACAGGTGTCGAATACCATATCTCATTTAAGCTTACCGCCGATAACCCGATCAACACTTTTGGTACCGGTGGGGCCGATGGTATTGCCTATTCTTTCGGTGACGATGCCAACTTTAATACGTCTTACCCTGCCTGCAGCGGTTACGGGACCAAACTCCGTATCTCTTTCGATGCCGCGGGCAACAGCTCTGAAAATGGTAACAATTCGGGTATTTACCTGGTATACGGTACTACACTTACCAACCAGCTGGCGCCCGTGGGTAACGGAACACTGGCCTACACCACCGATGTAAGTACATGGAAAACACTTACCGATGTACAGGTGGATATCCTGATCACCTCTGCAGGTAAACTTACACTTACCGTAGGTGGTACGGTTATCTTTAACGAAGTACAGCTGCCTTCTTCTTTCCAGGCTGCCAATAAGTCAAACTGGAAACACGTATTCAGTGCCCATACCGGTGGCGACGCACTGCGCCAGGGTATCGACGATGTTAATATCGAACTGGTGAACTATAAATACGGTATCAGCGCAAGTGGCGCCGGAGTCCCTTCTTCATGGCAGAATGGCGGCCGTTTCGACAGCCTGGCCGCGGGTTCTTACGATGTGTACATGGCAAACCCTGCCGATACCATCAACTGTAACCGTTTACTCGGTACCTATACCATCCTGGACCTGAACCCGGTACTGGAACTGGGTAACGATACCCTGCTCTGCAGCGGTTATACGCTGATGCTGAATGCTGCCAATCCCGGAAGCGCCTATTCATGGAGCGACGGTTCTGCCGCCCAGACCCTGGCCGTAACCGGTGCCGGTACCTTCTGGGTGCAGGTGACCGATACCTTCGGATGCCAGGCCTACGATATCATTAACGTAACCGGCGGACATACGCCCATGCTGGACCTGGGTGCCGATACCACCATCTGCGACGGCGAGACCGTACTGCTGGATGCCGGTATGGACGGTGATTTCTATGAGTGGCAGGATAACTCCGCTAACCAGACCTACTCTGCAACTACCACAGGTATGTATTGGGTAGATCTGTCGAATACCGACGGTTGTCATTCCATCGACTCCCTGTTCGTGAACGTACTGCCGCTGCCTGTAACAACCGGTATCACAGCCGTGGTTACGGGTAACAGCGTGTCCTTCTCGGCAGATAATGCCCAGGATGTGTTCCTGTACGAATGGCATTTCGGCGATGGTAACGTAATAACCAATATTTCGCCTACCATCCAGTACAACTACCTGGCACCGGGTACCTATACCGTAACACTGGTGGTTATTAACCAGAACAACTGCGGTACCAACACCGTGACCGTTACCGTGACCATTGCCGACCACACCGGTCTGGAAGAAGTGGATGCACAGAACGGCCTGCACGTGTTCCCGAACCCGGCAAGCGATCTCATTCAGCTGGCCAACCCGGATGGTATCACCATTGACCGTGTAAGCATCTTCGACGCTACGGGCAAACAGGTATATGTGTCTTCTCCTTCGGCCCCTGCAGTGCTGCCTTCGGTAGCCGGCTGGACCAACGGAATGTACCTGATCAAAATTGAATCTGCTGAGAAACTGTTCGTACAACGGTTGATCATCCAGAAATAAACAAGTTAAGTTAGACCTGGGATAATGCCGGCATGTATCAACTCGGTACTGCCGGCATTTTTTACTTTTTCTGAAAAACTCCGGCTCATGTATGCAGTAAGGTATTTATTTTCTCTCTCTCTTCTGTTTATACTCAGCACAGCCGTGCAGGCACAGAACGTGATCTTTGCACAGCTGCAGGGAAGTCCCGTGATGAACACCGGCGGCTGGAACCTTACCGGTGCAGCGGCGATCGGCGATACACCCGGAGATGCCGATGGTTTCAGTAACGAACTCATCCTGATACCGCCCGTTAACACGACCAGCGGGGCGGTTTTTTACAGTCAGCCGATAGACCCCAGCGTATGTACCAAATGGACCGTCGATTTTGAATTCCGCATTTTTGACGGCAACGGGGCCGACGGTATCGCCTTCTGCTTTCTTACCACGCCTCCCGTAGGTTTTGTGGTAGGTGCGGGCGTGGGCATTCCGGCTGCGGCCACCGGTCTTAAGGTGGTTTTTGATACGTTCGACAACGGCTGCGGGGCCAATCCCGAAGTACAGCTGTTCAACGGCACGGGGTACGACGAATGTATCGCCGGCATCCAAAAAGTGAACAATACCGCGGGCAACCTCGATTTTATAAGATCCAACAACTATAATTCCGCCCGCATCGTTTATGATAACGGTTTTATTACGGTTAGCATCAACAATGTGGTATGGCTGAATAACATCAATTCGCCCATCAATTTTACGGGCTACATGGGTTTTACATCGGGTTCGGGCGCGTTCAACGACCGCCATTCCCTGCGCAATGTGGTTATTTATGCCGAAATGGCCGATGCTGATGCCGGCCCGGACGTAGCGTACTGTTCGGGCGACAGTGTGCAGATCGGCACCGCGGACAGTGTGAACTACAATTATTCCTGGTCTCCGGCCACGGGCCTTAGCCAGACCAATATATCCGATCCTTTTGTACACCTGGTGAATAATGGTAATACGCCCATTACACAGGTATACACCGTAACCACCACCCTGGCCAATAACCCTACGGCCTGTCCGCAGACAGACGCCGTTACCGTTACGGTAAATCCCGTACCGGTTGCAGGCTTTGCATTCTCGGTACCGCAGACCTGCCAGGGTCAGAACGTGGGCATCAGCTACACGGGCAATATGGGGCCGGCGGCTACCTATGCCTGGAATTTCGATGGCGGCATTGTAGTTTCCGGGGTGGGACAGGGCCCGTACCAGGTACACTGGCCGGATACGGGCATGCATACCGTTACACTTACGGTAGCGCAGTACGGCTGCAGTTCTGCTCTTTTTGCAGACAGCATCCGGGTGTACGAGGTGCCTACGGGCAACTTCAGCATTCCGGCGGAAATATGTATTTATGACCAGGCCACGGTCACGTACACCGGCACTGGCTCTCCGACAGCTGCCTATACCTGGAATTTCGACTCGGGAACGATCGTCTCCGGTAGCAACGAAGGACCTTACGATATACAATGGAGCGCGCCCGGGAATAAAATACTCACGCTTACGGTAACGGAAAACGGCTGTGTATCGCCACTGTACCAGGATACACTGATCGTGCGCCCCAAACCTACGGCAACATTCGACGCCGATACACAGATCTGCGACAACGCGAATGCTACGCTCGTATACACGGGAACGGCATCGGCCGCGGCGAATTACGACTGGTTCTTCTCCGGCGGATCGCAGGTACTGAGCGGGGCAGAACCGCAGCAAACCGGCTGGACGGCAGCGGCAGGTACATACAGCCTGGGCCTTCAGGTAAGTGAATTCGGCTGTATTTCGGATACGGTGCAACACAACATAACGGTGTACCCGGTACCCACGGCCACTTTTACGGTCACTCCGGAGGTCTGCACGAGCGAGGCGGCCATTTTTACCTATACCGGAACGGCATCGGCCGCGGCTCAGTACAACTGGGTGACAGCTCCGGGTGTTATCCAGTCCGGAAGCGGGCAGGGCCCTTTACAGGTAAGTTATGCCAATGCCGGGAATCCGCAGGTGATCCTTACGGTAACGGAAAATAACTGCGTATCTGTACCGGATACCCAGCTGGTGGTAGTGCATCCCATTCCGACCTCTGATTTTAACGTGGCCGCGGGCATCTGTGCCGGGCAGACGAGTATACTCAGCTATACCGGAACGGCCAGCCCGGCTGCACAGTATGACTGGGATTTTGACGGTGTGCAGGTGGTATCGGGAAACGGACAGGGCCCCTATACCCTGGGCGATGGTACCCTGGACAGCTTCAACATCAGCCTGCAGGTGACGGAAAATAATTGTGTAAGTCCGCTAACCACGCATCCCTTTGTGGTACTGCCTTCGCCGGTGGTCGATTTTACGGCGGCCCCGCTGATCGGTTGTAACCCGCTGCCGGTACAGTTTACCAATAATACCACGGTGCAACCGGGTATCCGGTATGAGTGGAGTTTCGGTACGGGCGACAGTTCCACGGTGAGCGGTCCGCTGTATACCTACCTGCACGCGGGCAGCTTCAGTGTTACGCTGTATGCCGAAAACGCCTTCGGCTGTTCCGATCAGCTTACACGCAGCAATTACATTAACGTTACACCGCACCCGGAAGCCGGCTTTACCGTTACTTCGGCCGTTATCGACATGGATAACCCCACTGTACACATTATAAATGAAGCCCTGTATGCCGAAACCTGGTTTTACGATATGGGCGAGGGCACTACCTATAAAGATCCGCAGCCGGTGCATACCTTCCCCGAAACGGGAGAATACCTGGTGCACCAGATCGTGAGCAATTCGCTGGGTTGTACCGATACCCTGAGTTTACTTATTACCGTGCTGCCCGTTACCAATGTATACATTCCCAATACATTTACACCGGGTTACGACGGACTGAACGATGTATGGCGGCCTTCGCTGTCGTACATAACCGGATACGATCTGCAGGTGTACGACCGCTGGGGCGGACTGGTGTTCCGCTCTCAGGATATTTACCAGGGCTGGAACGGAATGCACATGGCCTCCGGCAAACCCGTAAAAGAAGATTCTTATGTGTACGTGATACGATACACCGAACTGGCCGGTGACCAGAAAGAACTACGCGGCTTTGTGAACGTGCTGCGTTGAAGATATTGAACGATTCATGCCTGTAAAAGAGAACGGGGGGCCGGCAGAGGGCTTCCCGTTTTTTTATGCGGACCTATTGCAGGTCCTGCGGCCCGATACGGAATGTAGCGGTGGTATATCGTTTCTGCGTTTTATACATCCAGTTGCTGAGCTGTTTCGGATCGCGCAGCAGGGTCTTGTTGTCTATATAAAAGGAATCGCATTTTTCCCAGAAGCGCAGGTCGTATGCATTGGGCTTTTTATCCGGTTTCAGGCCGCCGTAATCCGTGCGCAGGCTCAGTGTAAATTTTTGTCCGTTGGGAAAGGGGCAGCCGGTGCGGCAAAAAACCATGCCACCTGCCGTTTGTGCCTGGTTGTTTACACCACAGCCCGGGGTGGCAAAAAAGGCATCCACGGAAGCGCTGTCTGCGGCAGGTATCTCTTTGGTAAGTACAAGGGTAAGGTTTTGTCCGCTGGCATTCTCTGCCTGCATTTCGCGGGTGTCCACAGGATCGCAGGCGGCAACCAGTACAGCTCCGGCAGCAATTACAATAAAGGTTTTAAGGTTGACTTTCATCGGTTATTTAGTTTTATATCACCGAAATATAGGATATAAACCGTTCCATATCATAGCTTATGGATTCATTCTGTGATGAAGCCGAACGGAAATTTTACGTTCAAGTGTTTGTTATTCCGTGTCTTGTAAATTAGTATTGTGATGATCTACTGCTTCTTTTTCTTGTATACAGGCACGGTACTGCAGGGCTCACCATACATAAGGCTTTTTACCACGGGCAGCAGCTTCTGGGTTGCCTGCAGGTAGCATTCGGGCGTTACCCAGGCGGCACCGCAACCTTTAATGATCACGCGGGCATCGTTGTAATCGGCAGTGTTCAGCTCCCGTTCTATTTTGTGCAGCACAATGCGTGTGCGCAGTTCGTCCGGGTGGCAGAGAAATGCCTGTGCGGCAGTACCCTGTAATTTCTGCATCAGCAGCATCCAGGCCCAGGGCTGTATAATGGCGTCGGTACTGCAATACACGGCTACGTATGCGTTTTGGTAAGGCGCAGTGTCCAGTTGTTCCAGCTTTTCGCGGAACCGTTTTTCGCGCAGGATAAATTCCTCTTCCAGCAGTGTGGCCAGGTCCAGCACGGCGGTAGATGCTGCGGCGGCCAGGTCCTGCATATCCAGGGTAAGAATGCCGCTTTGCGCTACTTTATTTATAATGAGGTCTTCGTTCGTGTCCATGTTACAGAAAGCCAAGTTCGAGCTGTGCTTCTTCGCTCATCATATCTTTATCCCAGGGCGGATCGAAGGTAATGACCACATCGGTCTTTTTCACCTCTTCGATGGCATTCACCTTGTCTTCCACCTCGCGGGGCAGTTCTTCGGCCGAAGGACAGTTGGGCGTGGTCAGCGTCATGACCACGGTCACTTCATTGTCTTCGGTAATGCGTATTTCGTATATAAGTCCGAGTTCGTAGATATCCACGGGGATCTCCGGATCAAAAATGGTTTTGATCGTGCGTACTACTTCGTCTTCCAGTTGCTGTGCAGTCATTGTAATGTCGTTATCCGTTTACCTTCTGCAGTCCGGCTGCAAAAGCCTTCATTTGTTTAACCATGCTCACAAGTCCGTTGCTCCGGGTAGGGGTAAGGTGTTCCTTAAGACCGATGGTGTCGATAAAACGCAGGTCGGCATCGGCCACATCCGACGCTTTCTGTCCGGAAAGTACGCGTATCAGCAGGGCCACGATCCCTTTGGTGATAATGGCGTCGCTGTCGGCCGTAAATACCACGCAGTCGTCCTGTGCTTCGGCATGTATCCATACGCGGCTCTGGCAGCCTTTGATAAGATGTTCCTCGTTTTTGTATGCTTCGTCGATCAGCGGAAGGTTTTTGCCCAGCTCGATGATGTATTCGTATTTGTCCATCCAGTCGTCAAAAAGGCTGAACTCTTCGATAATTTCGGCTTCGGTTTCCGGTATGCTTTGCATGGCGCAAAGATACGAAATTGCACTTATTTAGAATAATTCAAAATAAACAAAAAGCAGTCCGTATTTATTCCGCATTTTCGGCCCCTTCGATGCGGGACAGGATGTTCTCTTTCAGGGCGCTAAGCTCGGCGGCTTTTTCGGGCCGGCCCTCGCGGCTGTAATACGAGATCAGGTTGTTGAACATGCGTACGATCAGCGTATGATTGGGTGCAGGCGTATAGTAATTGTCCCGTGGGTCTATCTTGCTCTGCATCAGGAAGGCGTCGATCTCGCGGCGGCTGAAGACGGCCCCCCGGTTCAGCGGGTTCATATAAAACAGTACAGGCGTGTGCGTTTTGCCCAGCAGCAGGCGGGTGATCTCACTTTTATCGAGCCAGCAGAGAATAAAGTGTTCGGGCAGGTTCACGCCGTACACGGGCAGTTCCAGCGACTGGGCCACCACCATGTACAGGGCGGCCAGCGTAACGGCATTGCCTTTTTTACTTTCGATCAGTTTATTGATGTAGTTGTTCTCCGGCGCCTGGTAATTGGTAGTATTGGCGGCAAACTGGTGAATGCCGTAAAATACGTGGTTAAATACCTTGCACTGTTCCAGGGCGGTCTGTGAATGATTGATCTCCATCCAGATGTCTTTTTTGAGCCGGCCCACGAACTGGTGTATCTTGTCTTCTTCCAGGTCGGGGTACTGGTAACGCGCCACGAGTATGATGCCGCGCAGCAGATCTTTAGCGCCCTGGTCGATCCATTCATTGAACAGCAGGGTAATTTCGCCGAGCTGTATGTGGTGAATGATCTCTTCGATGCGTTGCTGCAGTTCGGTGTTGAAAGTGCCTTCCCATACGCTTTCGAGGTCGGGGATTACTTCCGGGCCCAGCGAAACGAGCTTCTCGCGAACATTCCCGAAGACCTCCCGGTCCGAGTCGTCGAGCAGACTGATCAGAGCTTTTAGTTCGCGTGCATTCATTACTGCGAAAGTACGACCTCAAAGCCCGGGTACCTGCGCCGCCGGGTCAAATAATTTCAACAGGCAACTATGAATATGCTGCGGTACTTACAGGAACAGGTTGAAAATTAGGTAGAAGAGAAAGCCGCTGTACATGCATCCGTCCAGTACGCCGTCGAACCAGAAAGGACTGCACTGCGGGCCGGTCTTACGTACGCACCAGGCACTGAACAGGCAGGCGCAAAGCCAGGCGCAGAGGGCGGAAAGCGACCAGAATTTCAGCAGCCAGCCCGTAAGCACAAGCAGGGCACAGCAGCCGAGAGAAAGCAGGGCAAGCAGGCGTATGCGGCGTACGCCGAGGGTATGGCCCAGGGTAAGCACCTCGTCCTGCCGGTCCTGTTCCATATCGCGCAGGTCGAACGGGATGGTAAGGGCCCAGGTGAACAGGAAAACGGCGGGCATCAGCAGGTAGAGTGCCGGGCGCCGGAACAGGCCGGGGTCCATACTGTAACCGCTGAAGTTTACACTGATGAGCGTCCAGCTCAGGGCCACCAGGAAGGATTTGAGCAGGGGAATTTCGCGCAGGCTTCGTTTACCGCGGATCTCGGGCATGGGCAGGCTGTACAGGATGCTGATCACAAAGGGGATAAGCAGCAGCAGCAAGGCCCGCAGCGGGATAAAAAAAGCCAGTATGGCCGCCGGTACCAGGGCCGTACCGATGGCGTACTTAAGGGTGTCTTTATGTTCCAGGATCCAGCGGTGTCGTTCATTGGTGCCGTGGCTGCGGTAATGGGGCACCTGCATCAGGCGTTGTGCCCCGTAAATACTGAAAATGCCGAGGAAAATGAACAGCAGGGTGCTCTCCGGCATGGGTTCTCCCAGTAAGGTATGCTGCACCAGCAGGGTAAAGCATACACCTCCGCCCGCCACCCACAGGTTCCCGAAGAAAAGTATGCGCAGCCCTTTCTGCATTTATTCTTTGCTTTTTTGATATTCCAGTACGCCAAACCCGATAATGAACCCGGCCGCTCCGCCGATACCGGAGAACAGGGCCTTGCGTTTTTTAACCTGGGCGGTAAAACCCCGGCGGTATTCTTCGTCGTTTTGTATACGTCCGGCCGTAAGGCGCAGCAGTTTTTTGCTCCGCAGGGATGGCCGTACCGAAGATTCGATGCCGGTATACACCGCCGGTGCAATAAGGCCGTAGGGGCCCAGGAAATAGCCGCTCACCAGGCCGATGGCCGCATTGAGATACAGGCCGTAGTCGTTGCGGTAAAAACGGCGGGCATCGCGGCCTCCGTCGGCATAGGCACGGGCCATGGGCACCGAAACGGAATCGTACATGCTGATGTAAGGCGTAAATACCATCTTTTCGGCGCCGTTCTGTGTATACAGCAGCAGGGCGTTCTTACGGATGGTCTTTAGTCCGCCTCCCGCTTTGCGGAATACATAACGGGAACTGTCCTTCATGTGATCGAAACGGCAGGGCAGCATACGGCCGGTAAGGAAATAGGCATAGTCCTGCGGGTAAAAGTAGCGGCCGTCCTTCTGTATGAACTGCAGGCGCCGGGCCGGGATCTCTTTTTCTTTTTTCTTTTTGCTGAGGTATACCACACGGCTGCTGTCGTACGAAACGATCTCGGCCTGCCGGAACGGTTTGCGCCAGGGCTGTATGCCTGACTGTGCGGCGGCCATTTTACTGCCCAGGGCCAGGAAGATAAGAAGGATATATTGTTTCATCAGGAAGCAAAGTAACAAAATCCTGCGGCAAAGGGCTACAAAATGCCGTAAAAATGCCTCCCTGATAAAAAATATCAAAAGGTATTCACAGGCATCCGGATACGCTATTAAAAGATTACTTTTGTGTGATTTTTTTACAGCATTAACTTCCATGAGAAAAGAAAAGTTTGTTCGCAGACACATAGGGCCTTCTGCCGCCGAAACACAGGAAATGTTACAGAGCATCGGGACCGCCGGACTGGACCGGCTTACCGACGAAGTGGTTCCCGCAGCCATCCGTCTTAAGAATCCCCTGGGCCTGCAGCCTGCCCTCAGCGAACGCGAATACCTGGAAATGATCGGGAAAAAAGCCGCAAAGAACAAGGTTTTCCGCTCGTTCATAGGCCAGGGATACTACGGTACGTTCACTCCTTCGGTGATCCTGCGCAATATTTTTGAAAGTCCGTACTGGTACACGGCCTACACACCTTACCAGGCCGAGATATCGCAGGGCCGTATGGAAAGCCTGCTGAATTTTCAGACACTGGTGACCGACCTTACCGGGCTGCCCCTGGCCAATGCCTCCCTGCTCGACGAAGGTACCGCCGCCGCCGAAGCCATGAGCCTTCTCCTGAACAGCCGCAGCAAAGAACAGGAGCAGAACAATGCCATGCGTTTCTGGGTGAGCAATGCCGTGTTTGCACAAACCATCGATGTACTTATTACCCGCGCCGAACCGCTGGGGATCGAGATCGTATTGGGCGATGCCGCCGACCCCAAACTGGACGGCAGCTTCTTCGGGGCCCTGCTGCAGTATCCCAATGCCTTCGGCGAAGTGGAAGATTATAAAGCATTTACAGAAATGTGCCATGCACAGCAGATCAAAGTGGCCGTAGCTACCGACCTGCTGGCGCTTACCCTGCTGGCCGCTCCCGGGGAATGGGGTGCCGATGTGGCCTTCGGTTCCGCACAGCGCCTGGGTGTTCCTATGGGCTTCGGCGGCCCGCACGCGGCCTTCTTCTGTGCCCGCGAGGAATACAAACGCCAGATGCCCGGCCGTATCATCGGGGTTACCATCGATGCCCAGGGGAACCATGCCCTGCGTATGGCCCTGCAAACCCGCGAACAGCACATCAAACGCGATAAAGCCACTTCCAATATCTGCACCGCACAGGCCCTGCTGGCCAATATGGCGGCCATGTACGCCGTATACCACGGCCCTGAAGGACTGAAAGAGATCGCCTCCAATATTCACGGGCAGGCTTCCGTTATTTACAACGGCCTCAAAGCCATCGGTGCCGGAGTGATCAACACGAATTTCTTCGATACCCTGTTCGTAAAAGCGGACAGCGCACAGATCGCGTCCATCCGTAAGGCGGCCGAAGCGGCAGAGATCAATTTCTTCTACGGTAAGGACGGTTATGTGGGTATTTCCTGCGATGAACTGACCACCGAAGCCGATGCACAGGACGTGCTGGAGGTATTCGGCAGCGTATACGGCAAAAACGCCGGCACAGCCGCTGCGGGCAATTTCCTCGGCGGCCTGGACCGTACTTCGGATTACCTGCAGTACCAGGTGTTCAATGCCTACCACAGCGAAACCGAACTGATGCGTTACATCTCACGCCTGGAGCGCAAAGACATCGGGCTGAACTACTCGATGATCGCCCTGGGTTCCTGCACCATGAAACTGAACGCGGCCAGCGAACTGATCCCGCTTTCGCGCCCGGAATTCAGCGCCATACACCCTTTTGCACCGCAGGACCAGGTGCAGGGTTACCTCGAAATTATAAACGAACTTTCTTCGGACCTGTGCAGCGTTACGGGTTTCGATGCCATGTCGCTGCAGCCGAACTCCGGTGCGCAGGGCGAATACGCCGGCCTTATGGTGGTCCGCTCGTATTTTGCCGCCCGCGGTGAAACACAGCGGAAAATTGCACTGATCCCTTCTTCGGCACACGGTACCAATCCGGCCAGCGCCGTTATGGCAGGCATGGACGTGGTGGTGGTAAAATGCGACGAACTCGGTAACATCGACGTGGCCGATCTGCAGCGCTGCTGCGACCAGTACGGCGATTCAGTGGCCGTGCTCATGGTCACCTATCCTTCCACACACGGTGTATACGAAGAACGCATCATGGAAATTACCTCGATGGTACACGCCATCGGTGGACAGGTATATATGGACGGCGCCAATATGAACGCCCAGGTGGGTCTTACTTCTCCCGGTAATATCGGGGCCGACGTATGCCACCTGAACCTGCACAAGACCTTTGCCATTCCGCACGGCGGCGGTGGTCCGGGCATGGGGCCCATCGGCGTACGCAAACACCTGGCACCATACCTGCCGGGCCACGTATACCTGGCTTCGGAAAGCAGCACGCACGCCGTTTCAGCCGCTCCTTTCGGCAGCGCGCTCATCCTGCTTATTTCCTATGCCTATATTAAAATGCTGGGTGCCGACGGACTTACCGAAAGCACACGCTATGCCATACTGAACGCCAATTACCTCAAGGATAAACTGAAAGACCACTTTACACCGCTGTACACGGGTAATAACGGTCGCGTGGCCCACGAATTCATTGCCGACTGCCGCGATTTTAAACGTACGGCCGGCATCGAGGTGGTAGACATAGCCAAACGCCTGATGGACTTCGGTTACCATGCGCCTACCGTATCTTTCCCGGTGGCCGGCACGCTGATGATCGAACCAACGGAAAGCGAAGGCAAACAGGAACTGGATAAGTTCATCGAGGTGATGATCCGCATCCGCGAAGAGATCCGTGAGATCGAGAACGGTACGGCCGATAAAGCCGATAACGTACTTAAGAACGCCCCGCACACCTGTGCCGTGGTCCTCAGCGATGCCTGGGACAAACCGTACAGCCGCGAAAAAGCCGCTTTCCCGGTGGCGCGCCTGCGTACGGACAAGTTCTGGCCTTCGGTGGGACGTGTGAACGAAGCCTACGGAGACCGTAACCTGGTATGTACCTGCCTGCCGCTGGAAGCTTACCAGCAGAGCGAAGTAAGTACACCGGCATAAATAATTAATTGGTTTTTTGTAAGTTCGCTTTACTAAACACATTGCAACTTACATGAACATCCGACTGTTACTCCTCTTTGCGGCCTTATGGGGCGGGCTTTTGCACGCTCAGCACATACAGGTCTCCGCACCGGCAACTCTGCGCAAACTGCCCGTAAACCCTGCGTTGCTTCAGGCTGCACCCATGCAGGAAAAAGGCCTTATGGACCTCTATCTCGATTACAGCGTGGCCAACCTGGACGACGACTGGTACATCTGGCCCCTGAATTCCCTGTATACCATCGACGATACCATCGGCTTTAAGAACTGTTTTATAAGTGCCACGGTAAAAATAGACGATTTCGTTACCGGCTACACCAGTCTTGTGGATCTGCCGCGCAAGATCGCAGGCACACCGCAGCTATACACCACGCTCACGCAGGCTCCTTACAACCCGCAGTGGTCCCTGTATATCGATTCCCTGTTCGCTTTTGTGAACCATAAGAACAGCTCGGGCCAGTTCAACAAACTTACGGCCCAGCTTATTGGTCAGACTGCCGGGAGTCCCAATCCCAACGTGGTGCTCTGGTCTTCTGCCGATTCGACCACAGGCAATTTTACCGATCCGCAGAACCTGGACGTACTGGCCTGGAACCCGCAGTATACGGTACCTGCCGGTCAGCGCCTGGCCTTTAACCTGCGCTTTGAGGCCCCGGACGCCGATACCCTGCAGCTGGCCGCCGGTTATGTAGATGGCAACGGCAACGGACTCTGCGAAGCAGCTACGAATTTTAAGACCAGCTACGGACAACTGGTGTACCTGCCCGCCGTATCCAATACGTCCAATCTCGTGTACCAGCAGAACGGGCTCAACTACTATTTTGCCACGCAGAACTGGCACCTGTGGTATAAGGTGGCCTATACCGATTATACGTCGGTAGAAGAGACCGAGGCCAAAGGTTTCGGCATCGAACAGAATACGCCCAATCCCTTCAGCGGGCAAACCACGGTAAAATACCACCTGCAGGTGAACGGCGACGTATACTGGCATCTTACGGACGTAAGCGGGCGTACGCTGCGCCGGCAGTACCTGGGCTACCATACGCCGGGTACCTATACATTACCGCTCGATGTGCAGGGCCTCAGCGCCGGCATATACGTATATGGTCTCACCGTGAACGGGGCCACCGTTACAAAACGCATGATCGTAAAATAATTCAGACGGCTTTTCGTTTTAAAAGCGCTTGCAAAACGGTAAGCACTTTTTTTATTTTACTTTTGCCGCTATGCTCAGACATTTATCCGCATTTTTTACAGCCTGCCTTTTTGCCGTAGCGGCGCATGCGCAGTCGTACGAGTGGACGCACGGTCCCTACCCGGTAAAAGCGGTGGTTACGGGCGGACAGCAGAATACGGCCAAAGCCGGTTTTGATGAATTTGTGGTGGATCTCGACCGCGAAGAAGAAGCCATGGCCGGTGCAGCCAATTACCGCCGCGGATTCTGGCAGCTGAGCGAACGGGGCACCAACCCGATTGCCTATGCGGTGATCCGTCCGGATACTTTTCCCAAATTCGGCAGTGCCGAAGGGTATGCTCTTTCGTACCTCACGGCCATCCGGCTCGATAGCATCGACCTGCTGCTGGCCCACAAAAAGCTTTCTTCCGGCAACGACACGATCATTATTGAATTTTCGAATACAGACGCTTCCTGGCATCCGCTCAGTACGGTTTTTGAGGCGGATACCCTCATTACATCCACGCGTTTTTTTACGTCCAACACGCTGGATACGGCCTATACGCTGCGTCTTTACCCGGCTATCTGGTATACGGGCATTGTGCCGGTGGCCATCCGCATCCGTTTCCTGGCTCCCCAGCAGGATACCCTGTTGCTGGCGGCGGGCTTCAGTTTTAACGGCTCCTGCGGTATCAACGAAAAACCCAACCTCACGCCTTTTTACCCGAATTCCTACGCCTACTACAAAGACTTTAACGATCTGCTGCCCACCACGGCCGGCGGCAATATCTATACGGAGTGCGACGGAGTTGCCGGCCAGGATTCTACGGCCGATGGTTTCAGTCCCATCCAGAACTGGTGCGCTACCATGTACTTCAGGGCCAATACCCTGGGGCTGGACCCGGGCGCTGCCGCACAGAAATTTACGGTATACCCGAACCCCACCGCGGAAAGCGTACGTATAAAATCGGCAGAGGCCCTTGAATACTGGCATCTGCTGTCGTCCGAAGGGCGGCTTTTACGCAGTGGCAAACAGGCCGATATCGACCTGCAGGCATTTCCCCCCGGGATTTATTTCCTGCAACTGAAAAGCATTCATACCTTTGACACTATAAAAATTACTAAGTATTAATGAGAAAATTTTTCGCTTCGATCGTATTTATTGCCGCCGCCGGTAGTGCCTGGGCACAGAAAACAGCCGGGCAGATCGGTATCAGCGGTCAGCCTATACAACGCAACGATAAAGCCGTACTGGATACCGTGTTCAACGGGTTTGAGAATTATACACCGGTGGTTTATACCGTTCCGGACGATACGGGTGGCTATGTGAGCGGCAGCAACGGCTACGGCGATCAGGCCAAGGTGCAGGAATTTTTACCGGCAGCCTCCTGTTTTCTCACCGACGTGATCTACTGGTTCGGTACCAAAGTAAAGAACACCGGGGGCGATACCTCTTCGGTGATCCTGAACTACTACCGCAAAGACTCCATACAGCTGGTGAACGGCGCCGGCGCTTTTGTACCGGGTACCATCGTGGTTTCGGATACGGTAAAACTGAGCGATATTCCCATCGATGCCGATTTTGACCTGGGTATGTACGTATGGAACCTGCCCGGACCGGAATTCATCGACGTAAGACACTGCCTGGGCTTTGATATGAGCCTCATGAACAACCGCGACAGCATTGCCATCTATACCAGCACCGACGGACAGACACTCACGGCCGACAGAAGCTGGGAAAAATGGCAGAATAAATGGAATACCATCGATAATGCCTGGGGCCTGAACATAGACCTGGCCATTTTCCCGGTGTACGATATTGCCAATGCCAGCCTGGAAGAGGCAAACAGCCTGCCTTTTCATATTTACCCGAACCCGACCACGGACCGTATTACCGTACATGCCGATTTTATGCTGGCCTCTATGCGGGTAATGGACCTGAACGGTAAGACACTGCTGGTACAGAAAGGCGCACAGAACAGCCTGAACGTGGCCCAGCTGGCCGAAGGCATATACATCCTGAACCTGGAAAGCACGGCGGGCGCACGCCATTTCGTACGCTTCGTGGTGAAACACTAAAAAACGATCAATGTGATCTTTTTACGCCGCCGGGCATTTTAACCCCGGCGTTTATGGCTATGGGCAAAACGTTCTCCGGCGGCACCACCGGGCAGCTGAAGCGGTCGCTGTAGGCACAGTAGGGGTGATAGCTGCGGTTAAAGTCCAGGTACACGTTCTGCGGATCGGCCGGTATGCTGAAGTCGATATAACGTCCGCCGCCATAGGTGGTACTGCCGTTCGTAAGATCGCGGAAGGGCAGGAAAAGGTAATTCTTATAGGCTTCCTGCTTCATCAGGTCTACGCTCTGGTACACATACAGGGAACAGGCCACGGAACCGTACTGGAAATGCAGCAGGGCATACTTCAGGTAGGGCGCCATGCGCGCGGTAGAGGTGGCAAAGATCACCGTATCTTTCTGTGGCAGCTCGCGGAAGGTCACTTTAAAGCGAAACTGTTCATCCGCCGGGAAATAGGTCACTTTTTTCAGTATTTTCTTCTCTTTGGCGTTAAAACGCGATTCCTTTCCGAAAAAGTCTTCATGCTGTTCTGCGCGGAATGCGGCTACTTCCTTCTCGAATGCGGTCTGCGCAAAAATTCCCTGCGCCAGCAGGAAACAGAATACGGTGCTACGTACCTTCATTATTTCGTGTAGATTTTGGCCAGTTTTTTCATCAGCTCCGAGGCCAGTACAAAGTCTTTCAGGTACTGGTTATCGCTGTTGAAGATGTCTTTACCGCGGCCTTCCCATACGTTTTCGCCGTGGTGCATATACATCACGTTCTCACCGATCTCCACCACCGAGTTCATATCGTGCGATACGATCACCGTGGTAATGTTGAAATCGTGCGTAATTTCGTACAGGAGCCGGTCGATGATGATGGAGGTCTCCGGATCGAGGCCGGAGTTGGGTTCGTCGCAGAACAGGTATTTGGGATTGAGGGCAATGGCGCGGGCAATGGCCGTACGTTTTTTCATACCGCCCGAAATTTCGGCAGGGTACAGTTTAAGGGCATTGGAAAGGTTTACGCGCTCCAGGCAGAACTCCACGCGGTGTTTTTTCTCCGCCGGGGTCATTTTAGAGAACATATCCAGCGGAAAGGCCACGTTCTGCTCCACCGTCATGCTGTCGAACAGGGCGCCCATCTGGAATACCTTGCCCATATCGCGGCGTATGGCCATGCGGGTTTCGGGCGTACCTTTGGTGAACGAACGTCCGTTGTAGAGTACTTCGCCGCTGTCGGGCTCCATCAGGCCGATGAGGCATTTCAGGAATACCGTTTTACCGCTGCCGCTGCGCCCGATCACCAGGTTCACCCGGCCCGGTTCAAAGACGGTACTTACGTTCTTCAGTACGGGTCTGCCGTCAAAACTCTTTACAATATTCTTTACTTCGATCATAACAACATCAGGCTTGTAATAACCAGGTTTGAAAGCAGAACGGAAAAAATACTGTATACCACGGCATTGGTGCTGCTGTTACCCACTTCGATGGCCCCGCCCCGGGTGTTGAAACCCTGGAACGAAGATATGGAACTGATGAGGAAGGCAAAGGCCATGGTCTTGGTTAATGCATATACCAGATCGTAGGGCTCAAAATCGAGCTGCAGGCCGTAGATAAAGTCGCCCGGGGTGATCATTCCCGTTTGTACCACCGATAGATAGGCGCCCGAAATGGCCAGGAACATACTGAGCAGTACGAGGAACGGCATAATGATCATAAAGCCGAGGATCTTGGGCAGAATGAGGAACGACGCCGAATTGATACCCATTACTTCCAGTGCGTCCACCTGTTCGGTAATGCGCATGGTGCCCAGCTGCGAGGAGATATTGGAACCTACCTTACCGCAGAGGATGAGGGCGATGATGGTGGTGGAAAATTCGTAGATCACCGACTGGCGGGAGGCAAAACCCACCGTAAATTTGGGAATGAGGGGCGTATCGGTATTGGCGCTGAACTGCAGTGAGATTACGGCACCCATAAATACGGAAACGATGGCGATGAGCGGAAGCGAATTGATGCCGATGGCCACAATCTCGTCTACCACCTGCCTCCTGAAAACGTTGAAGTTATCAGGCCTGCGGAAAGTCTGCCTCATGGTAAGACCGTACTTCCCGAATGCTTCAATAGTGCGTACTAACATACAGGTATTTGTTCATCTAAAATACTACGCTTTCTTGCATTTGCCAAATATTTCGGCAGATCGCCGTCCGGCTGCAGGTATAAGCGCCTTAGGTTCAGGTGTTGCAAGGGTTTATTGTGCCGGTTTGATCTTGCCGAACAGGGCCCGCATACGCATATTCATTACCCCGAAAGCGGCCTCGCGTACAATGCTGCCGCTCATCTTGGAAACGCCTTCCTGGCGTTCGGTAAAAATGATGGGCACTTCTTTTATTTTGAAACCGAGGGTAAAGGCTGAAAATTTCATTTCGATCTGGAAGGCATATCCCTTGAATTTGATGCGGTCCAGGTTGATGGTCTCCAGCACTTTGCGCGTGTAGCACTTGAAGCCCGCCGTGGCGTCGCGTATGGGCATGCGCGTGATGAAGCGCACGTATACGCTGGCGTAGTAGGAGAGCAATACGCGCCCGATGGGCCAGTTCACCACGTTTACGCCGGTCACGTAGCGGGAACCCACGGCCAGGTCGGCCCCTTCGTTCTTACAGGCGTTGTACAGGCGTACCAGGTCGTCGGGATTGTGCGAAAAATCGCAGTCCATCTCGAAAATATAGTTGTATCCCTGGGGCAGCACGTGTTTAAAGCCGGCGATGTAGGCGGTGCCGAGTCCGCCTTTGCCGCTGCGTTCCAGCAGGTGCAGGCGCTCCGGGAATTCCTGCTGCAGGCGTTTTACGATCTGGCCGGTACCGTCCGGCGAACCGTCGTCCACGATGAGCAGGTCAAAAGGTTCCGGCAGGGACATCACCTTCCGGACCATTTTTTCAATGTTCTCCTTTTCGTTGTACGTGGGTATGATCACAATTCCTTCGTGCACTGGCCTGTAAATTTGTGCAAACCTACATTTTTTTCCTAAAAAAGACGAATGCCCTGCAACAGCGCCTGCGTTTTGACGTTTCTTTAACGGAGGTCCCGGGCGGACGACCGGAACTGGAATTTATCAAAGCAATTTCTATCTTTGCTGTAATTATGAAGTATATGCTCCGTACACTCATCCTGTCACTCCTGTTTGTTTTCAGTGCCGTTGCGGCGGTCTCTGCCCAGCGTGCCGATGCCGATACGGCGTACCAGCGCAGCGGTAAGGGCGCTTCAGAGATTGTGAGCGACGGCGGCGGTCAGTCCTTTGTAAGCGCCTACAAATCTTCGGATTTTAAGCCCAAAGGCTATCGCGTGCAGCTCATCGCCGAAAGCGGTCAGGGTTCGCAGGACCGTGCACAGGCTACCCGTTCGGCTTACCTGAGCCGCTATAAGAACGAACATAAGGCCTACCTCATTTTCGATGCCCCCAATTTTAAAGTGCGTGTGGGCGATTTCCAGACCAAGTTCGAAGCCGCCATCCTGTGGAAAAAACTACAGGCCGAATTCCCCAATTCCTACGTGGTGGAAGACGATATCCATGTGATCCAGAAGAAATAAGCCTTCGTTTAGTCTTAAAAAACGTACATTCGTTTCAGAAGCATGCATATATTGCTTCCGCAGGCCCATTGGAAGAAAGAAGTACCCTGTTTATCGAAAATCGCCCCTCTTTCTCCTGAAATAACGTATTTTAGAAGTACTAATACTATTAAGAACTATGAAATTATTTGTACAGGAAAGACTGAAGCAGATAGAGCGGGAAGGCTATACACTCAGCTTCGACGAAATTTTTAACCGCGGCTTCAACATCTGGAAAAAAGTTACGCTGCCTATGGCCGGAGCCTTCTTCCTGCTGTTTATCCCGATCGCAATACTGTTTATGCTTTTTGCCCCGTTCCTCTACGGGATGCCTTTCAGCGAGATTATCGAGGTAGGTAAGAACAATCCGCAGTTGTTCTCGGTCATGGCAGAAGACCCTATGTTCCGGCTGCGCAGCCTGCTGTTCAACCTGCTGATCACCCTGTTCCTGTCGCCTTTCGGCGCGGGCTTCGTACGCATGTGCAAAGAGGCCGATTTTACAGGACGTGCCGGGTTCCCGAACCTGTTCTATTATTTTCGCATGCCTTTTCTTACCAACCTGCTCATCGTTTCCCTGCTCATCAGCATCGTTTCTCTGGGCGCGAGTTTTGGCCTGCAGGAACTGGGTATGGCCGGTAATATACTGAACTACGTAGTAATGGCGGTGATACATACGCTTACCATTTTTGCCGTAAGCCTGGTGATCTTTGGCGATGCCGGACCGCTGGAAGCCATCGGTACCAGTATTAAACTGGCCTCGAAGAACTTCTTTATGGTACTGGGCATGGCACTTGTAGGCGGCATTATAGGCATACTGGGTGTTTTTGTATGCTGCGTGGGCCTGTTTTTCACCCTTTCATTCGTATACATGGTGAACTACATCCTGTACCGACAGGCCATCGGCTTTGAGGAGATGCAGGAAGAGAATACGGCACCCGAACTTCCGGGCAGCGAAGGCGGAACCTTCATTTAATATACAGGGGCGTTGCGGGTTTATGCAAAGCGTCCGTTGTGCTTTGTAAGCCCGCCATGCTGCGTTTCTGTCCGGCTGTTCTATGGCCTGTCCGGGTTTTTAGTATACTTTTCACTTGCGTGAAAACGTCCGTCTTTGGATGCGTATACGAAATACGGGTCCCGGCTCACAAAACCTTGGCCGCAGGTCAGGGAAAGTTCTGCGAAGCTACACTGGGAGGCTCGGGTAAGGGAATATTGCCTTTTACGGTGTTCCACTGGGCCACTCCTTCCAGGAAATTGTCGGAAGCGCCGCCGGTGGTAAAACTCAGGTCTTTCAGCTGCGGATCTCCGTTCCGGGCCCTTTCCCAGCCATAGGTGATGGAACCCAGGTAATCGCCGGTATTCATGTCAAAGGCCGTCGTAATGAAGAGCTGGCTCATGCTTTCGTTCTCCAGGTTGTTGTCCTGCAGAAAAGTGCGGCCGATACCCGGATTGTCGAGCCTTGTGGCATGCTTTATTTCTGTTTTGCGCCTTTTACTGCGTCCGGGGTCTTTTTCCTGGCCCAGGTTATATACGTCGTCGCTGAAGGGCGTGTCGTCCAGGTCTTTGTGTTTGCTTTTCGGTGCCCCGAAGACCGGGTTGTTCGATTCGGGCAGGGTATCTACCCGGAAACCGTTGGGATTGGTGCGTTTCCTGAGTTCGGGAGGGGTTACGTCCTGTCCGCCTACCAGGGTCTGTACCACCTGTATCAGGGCTATTTTTTTGGTACCGGGTCCGCCCGTGGGCTCATAGGTAAGCGTATGCTCCCGCAGACCGGTCCAGGCGCCTCTCTGCAGGGCGTATTCGCTGAAGATCCATTTGCCGTCGGGAGTGGTCTTTTCCAGGCTGAACTGGAGGATGCCGGAAGCTTTGCGCTGTACAAGCGCCTGTGTGCTTCCGCTTTGTATCATATTGCCAAAACTCCGGGCTTTTTCGCCCATGGTATCGGCTTCGGTTTCCAGTCTGCTGTCGTCGTTGATGCCCGTGCCTTTCAGCTGTTGCGTGGCCTGTACGCGCCCCTGTTTCTGCTGCACCACATGCCAGGCTTCGTGCGGCAGGTGTTTTTCCTGTCCGGGGGCAATGTGTACCTGGTTACCCTGTGCAAAAGCGTGGGCCTGCAACGGTGCCGGAGCGGCCGAATGGTAATGTACACGTACGTCATCCATAGAAAAACCGGAAAGTTTTTCAATACCGGCCTTCAGGGAATCAGGCATGCCGGTACGGTTCTGCTTCAGCGGGGTAAGTGGAGTGGCAGGCTCCTGTTCCTGCTTTATACCGCTGTTTTCGTATATAGCTTGTTTGCCGCTTTGCGCGGCGGCAAAAGACTGCTCAGGACCTTTGTCCGCTTTTTTATCGGCATGGGTGTTCATGGTGTGTGGCAACGATCTTTTCAAAAATAGTAAAAGTTCTGATTTTCTGCACACTATATTGTTTTTAGTAGGGCTTTAAAATCAATAGTTTAACTGCGATAACCGATAGTTATACCGGAATTTATACAGTGTGGCCGTATATATTCAGGTTCGGGTAAAAGAAATCGTACACATCTTTCAGGATATGTCCGGCAGTTCCAGGTCTTCGCTCAGGTAGTACACGGAACAGAACGGTGATAGCCGCCGGCAATAATGGTCCTGGCGCCGCGTACCACGGGTATGGGTGAAAGTTTTTCGTTGTTGGGTTTATCGGGCCAGAGATCGGGATTCATATACGTTTATTTTCGGTTGCTGAGCCAGGTGTCGAGGGGTTTCAGTACCACATTTACCAGCACCACGATCATACTGGCGGTAATGGCCTCTTTAAGAAAGCCGGCGCCGGCAAAACAACCGATGGCCGAACTGCACCAGATGGTCACAGCCGTGGTGAGGCCGCGCACGTTAAAACCTTCTTTAAAAATAATACCCGCCCCGATGAAGCCGATGCCTGTTACCACCTGGGCAATGATACGCGTTACATCGCCGCCGCTACCTGCCGTTATATAAAAGGAAAGCAGTACAAAAACGGCCGAACCGACCGATGCCAGCGTATTGGTGCGAAGCCCGGCGGACTTGTGATTCCACTGGCGCTCGAACCCGATGATAAAACCGGTGAGGACGGACGTCAGTATGCGTATAATGAACAGATCGAGACTCATACCGGATCGGGTTTTGGTTGTAGGTAAGGTAGCCGTACTGTATCCCAAAGTTAGGAAAAACGGCGGAAGTTTGCTACGGCTGAGGAAGGTACTGCTGCAAATAAAAACGGTGGAAGTTTTTGCCTCCGCCACCGTATGCGGTGTTACTGTTTTAGGATCCGGAGTGCACCGCTGATACCGTTGCCGGTGTGGTATTGCTATTTACCGTAACGGTGATAGTTGCGGGGCCTGTGACTGTTGAGAACGGCGGTTAGGTCTCAGGTAGATAAAACGACGTTCTGCATCCAGGATGATGTGGAACTGTTTCAGTACATCGCCGCCGAGCACGCTCATTTTCTGCCGGCCTACCGCACCTTCAAAAAAACCGGCCTGAACGTTAGGTAGCGCGGTACGCCCGATCTGTAGCAGCGGCAGCAGGGCTTTTTTGGTTTTGATCACATTCCCGAAGGAATCCCGCAGCTCTTTTTCGCCGGTTACGGGAAGTTTTTCACCCAGACGGTTCTCTTCAGCAAACGTGTCGTTAAAGAGGATCCCGCCTCCATATCCCGAATGGACCAGGAAGCTGTGCCGCAGTGTATCCGTGCCTGCGATACAGCCGGCTTCCATGAACAGCATATCCTGCTGCACGCGCAGGGGGATCTTATCGTAGCGGCGTATGTTGTGCGGCAGCCGGGAACGGACCAGCAAACGGCCTTTATCAAAATCGATGCCGATCACCTTGCCTGTAAAGAGATCGGGGCCGAATTTACCGTCGGTACCCGGCCCTGAATTCCTGTTTTCGGCTATGCGGATGTCTTTGTACAGTACGCGGCCGATCTGCAGGGTATTGTGTTCACTGATGCGGGAGGAATGGGCATCTCCGCCCCAGCTTTTAACGCTGTCTGCCGAACCTGTGAACTGCAGGCTGCGGGTCTTTTGTACGGCTTCCTCCGTGAGGGTCAGCTCGCTGGCGGCCGTATGGAACATGAGCTGTACGGTGTCCCTGCCGTTCAGTACGGCCTGTATGGCTATGTTGTTATGTTCCGTTAAACGAAAGGGAATGTGCTGTGCAAAAAGATCTCCTGCCGAAAGCAGTATGAAGAGTGTATATAGTTTCCGCATTCCTGCCTGTTTTTTCAAAGATAAGGATATCCGATGCGGTCCGGAATTTTATTCGACGCGCTCCAGGAAAAAACTTTTCAGGGTTCCGCGGTCGGTCTCGCTACCTATATACGAAAAGAACAGGATATAGTCCAGCACCAGGTACCTGCCCCCGGCATAGCTTTGTACCAGGGAGGGCCGTTCCGGCCGGTATGCGTCCGGTTGCAGGGGACGGGGCTGAGTGGTTACCGCTGTGCCTTCCACGTATATCGTATCAAAGGGTATACTTTCTATACTTTTGCTGCGAAGCGCCGTATGCGGATTTTCGCTGTTGCCGCACAGGGAGGTGTTGGGTACACTGCGATAGAACCGGTAGCGGGGATCCGGTATTCCCAGGCCTTGTATATGCATACGGAGATCTTCCTGCACCAGGTTGTTTCCCGGGTATGTTTTCGACAAAACGTCGAGTCTTGCCTCAAAATGTATATCGGTGCTGAAAAGTACCCGGTAGCTCTGTATCGAATCCGCAGGAAGCAATATACTGTCCTGCACTGTGGCACAGAGTCGCTCCCGGAAATCAGAAAAAGCGTTGTTCACAGCGCCGGCAGATGCGCTGCCGGTCTGCGCATATAGGCTGCTGAGGCCGGCTTGCAGCAGAAAAAACAGGTATATAAGTTTCATAAGAACAGATACACCCGGGAACGCCAAAGGTTCATTCAGTCTTTATCCCGGATAATGCTCAGGGTACCGCCGTCGTACATGAGCTTGTGCAGGTAGTAATGGTTTTTGTCTGCATAGTATATGTCGCCCGTCACAGGATCTGCCCCCAGCTTACGGAAACTGCTGCTGTCCACCTTATCTTTCAGTTCGCTCATGCCTTCGGTAGTATCGCCTTCGCAGATCATGCGGCAGTCCTCACAGTACAAAGCCCATATCCAGCGGGGGCGTGGTTTTTTGCCGTTTTCCAGCGGAAAGCGGTCTTCGGCTTTCAGGTACAGGTTACCCCTGTCATCGGCATACAGGTCATCGTGCAGCAGGCGGCAGGAAACGCATTCGTCGTTAAAGGAATTATTGCAGGCCGGCAGCAGAAAGCTGAGTAAAAGCAGGTAAGACATTTTCCGCATGGAACAAATGTAGTGAAGGTTCTCTATTTGTGGGTCATGAGATAGTGTGCTGAAACAGGATACGTATGTAAACGAAACGGCGGATAATGTGTTTCCCGGACATGGGACAGGAATGTAGGTAGAGAATAAATATCCCCTGACAGTACAAATTTTAAGCTGACAGTACTTTTTTATTCCAGGCGCATTACTTCCGAAAGCAGGGGCGGCAGGCTTCCTTCTTTGGCTTCATCGTCGTAATGACTCATGATACAGGCTATATAACGTCCGCGTACGGGAGCCGCCACATAATAGGCCCGGATGCGGTTGCTTCCGCCCAGCAGCAGCCTGGGTATGCGTATTTTATAGTCTACCCGCAGGGCCCGCGCCGGAGAACCTTCGAAAAGTACGGGGACCACCAAGGTTTTTTCTATGATACCCAGGGACGAACTGCCGCTTAAAATATGATCCCGGAGCATCTGTACGGCCCGCTGCATGTCGCGGAATTCAGACCAGTTTATCTGGCCTTTGCCGGAACACTGTATATTATTTGCTCCCTGCCATTTGCAGACGTTCCCCAGCCGTATGTAGCGGCTGCCGAAACGGATACTGTCTACCTCATGATCGGAGAACAGGCGGGCTGGTAGTTTTTCCTGTACCAGCAGATCTGCGAATGTATGCTCAAATGTACTGTCCCGCGGCAATCGGGTACTGAATATAATAACATGCGTAGCGGTCGGTTTCCCTACCAGGTAACAGGCGGAGGATACGTGTGGGTCTTTGTCATTTTTCCAGCTGTAGCAGATGTATCCCGTGCCCAGGGTATCGGCATGCAGCTGTTCCGGGGCTTCAGAACGATCTTTCAGAATTTTGCCGATCAGGCCGGGATATATATTCCCGTTGTGAATGTATGTCTCGATGTTGTAGCCTTCCGAATTAAAGAACTGGAAGGTATCCTGCCGGATCCCGTTAATATTTTCGAGCAAAGCTGCCGTTTGTGCCGCTGGATCCCCGGGATCGGGAACGGGACTGACCCTGGCCAGGCTGTCGAGATAGCTGTTAAAGGCTATAATGACCGGGTCCGTTGCCGGGTTTTTTCTTTCTCCGCAGCTGCTGAAAGCGGAAAAGAAAAGTACGATGTATATGAGGATGACAGCGGCTTTTTTCTGTTTCATTTTTGAATAGATAAAGAGCCTGAATATACAGATTTTTCAGCCCGGTTTTACATAGCCTTCCTCCAGGCGTACCTGGAAACTGATTTCGGCGTCCCCGATCTCCACAGCATCGGAGGAAACCGGTAAACGTCGTATTTCCTGTTCAGCGCTTATTTTAGTATAGTTATTGTTTGTGGAACGCCAGGCGGTACGTTCCGTTGCCGTTCTCTTCGCGCTGCTGTAGTTCAAAGCCGTGTGCGGTCAAAAGGGAAATACATTCGGCAGCGGTGTAATTCCGGTGCGTTTTCGTATAACAATGAGCTTCCAGGATGTAAAGCTGTCCGCCCGGCTTTAATTTAGTATATATATCGTTCAGCATTTCATGAATATACGTAAATTCGTGGAAGGCAGATACTAAAAGTATTTTGTCGAATGCATTTTCCGGAAGTGTACTGGCCTTCTCTGTGCCGATGCACATACGGTATTTGTTCTTTGGCGGATACAGGTATTTCCGGGACAACCGTCGTATACGTTTTTCAAAGCGGCCCTGTGCCAGTTGTGTACTGTCTATATCCTGTACGTAAAACACAACACTGTCCAGCATAATGGAAAGGCCGGCTATATTTTGTCCGTCATACGCGCCGATCTCTGCAATACTGTCTCCCCTGTGGAAATCGAAGAAGGTCAGTAACTCTTTTGCCGAAGAGAAATAGTGGGCAATCGTGCCGTATACCCTGTGCGAAAAGGGAGTCTGTCCTGCCGCCGAAAAGATAGAGGACGCAAACAGTACCAGGAAGATAACGGTTTTGGACATACGCTGCATTTGTTGTTTCAAGATAGAAAAAAATGCGGCTCATCAGCTTTGGGCAGGCAGAAAGGCCGCCTTCCGGGCCTCTAACATTTCCAGCAGGATACTGTCGGGTTGCAGGCGTATCTCCAGGACACCCGGGGTATGAAAATGGGCGCAGGTCTCTACGTTTTCTCCGCTTACCGAAAAGGAATAGATGATATCCAGCAGGATGTAATTCGTCCAGCCTTCCAGCAATACAAAACGCCCGTCCCGGAACGAACGCAGAAAATGGCCGAGCAGGTAGGAGAATTTTTCACTGTGGGCGAGCAGATGCCCTTCCGTAAAATAGCGGGATGCTTCTGCAAAAGGACTGTTTTTCCCGTAAGCGGCATTTTTCAGGTAGGCTCCCAGGTTCTGTGATACCAGGCTGAAATGTCCCGAAGCCTGTTTGCTCAGTTTTACGTCATTGGCGAGCCCCGCACTTTCCAGGCAGCGTATACATACCTGTTCAAAGCAGTGTGCCTGCGCTTCTTCATTCACAAAAAAAACCTCGCTGAAGGGAGCATCTTCCTCCGGCTCCTGCAGGGAGACAGAGGGTGCCTTCAGTACAAATCCCTGTATCAGCGCAGGGTGATCTATAGTTACCTTCCCGAAAACACAGGTGCGCATATGTTCGGCAGCGCTCAACACGCGTATATGACCGGCTGTATATTTGTTTTCCATAGTATCTGTCAGCAGCTGCGGATATAGGTACATTCTATACCTTCCTGCATTACAATTTTATAAGGACCCTCTTCCCGGTGGAAGTAAAAAGACCCGTCCCGTTCTTCCACGAAAAGCGAATACCCGTTGTGCGTATTTCTGAAATAGTTCCGGATAAAGCTGTAGTTACCACCCGTACAGGCGCTGAGAGGCAGTATGCACCACAAAGCCGCGCAGGGTATGAGCCGAAATGTATTCATACAGGTTTAAAGATAGGCATTATTTCCCGGAAAATTCTGCCCCGTGCTTACTGATTGATGAAATAGCCGGTTAACAGCCGGCCATTGTGCTTTTTGCAGATGCAGCCCGCTTCAGAAATTAATGAAATATTCGTTCAGCGTCCTTATACCCGACAAAGAATCGGCCCCTGTATAGGTATCTTCACGTATCATACCTACGTCTTTTGTGTAATAGCGCCGGTTAAGGGGGTGCAGAAACGATCCATATACATAATAATCTTCGGTTACGATGGTCGGGAAGTAATTCTGTCCGCCGATGCTAATGGTGGTATCCCTGGCGATCACGCGGCGGCTTGTGGTAACCCCGGCATTATAATAGAGCTGCCAGTTGTTCACATTGACATTTACAGAAAGCAGGGCCTGCGGAACAGAGGAGTAGTTGGTGAGTGTGGAATATCCCCAGAGTGGTTTCCCGTCGTATATAGGTACATAGGATGAATCGGCTATCTGATAGGATGCTTTAACGTAATCCGGCCCGGTCTGAATGGTAGAAAGTTCTCCGTTGATGTCCGTATATTTCCAGTATGAACCGGGATATGCCGGCAGGTAACTCAGCGGGTAAAGCGTATCATAGACCACGGGTTCGGGAAGAGGCTCCTCCTCTTCGGGTTTGCGGCAGGAGAAAATGGCCAGGAAAAGCAAGATCCCGGCCAGCCATTGTGTCGGAATTTTTTTCATAGTGATCGGTAGTTAACGTTGTATCTTGTAAAGATAGAAAAATATCTGATAATCTGTAACTTATTTGTTTTTTTGGAGGGATGATATTATGCTTAAACTTTAGATCCGCTCAAACAGACCATGGATCACATTTCCGTCTTTGTCTATACGGTCTGCAATAATAGAAGAGAAGCGGGTATCGTTTTGTGTATAGGCCCTGAAAAGAGAATATGCGACCAGATCGGCCATTTGTATCAGTCTTGAAGCCCTGGAATCCAGAAATAAGGGAACTTCTGCCAGGTTGCGGAGAACTCCCCATGTGTGACCGATTGTACGAAAGTCGGTAGCCAGGTTCTGAATGGTGGTTTCGTAGGTGGATTTATCAAAAATGATCACACCCCGCTGAGGATCATTGTGTTTATGAAGCCGTATCAGGAAATAATCGAAACGGCTTGCGATCTGTTCAAAAGCATATTTTACCGGATCGTCCGGGAATATTCTTTCTTTATCGATTACACAGGCAAATATGCGGTTTGAAGGATGTGAGGACGCTATTATTTTAAGACAGTCTTTTATAGCTTCATGTCTTGTTTCTTTGGGAAACTGGCGCCACATTTTCCGGCCGCCGTACATGGGATTGCCATGTAGTTCAACGGCATTGGGATCGGCAGGATGGAAGCGTGCGGCAATTTTATCCATTTCACTGGCTATCCAGAAGCCCTGTCGTTCAAACAAAGCAATTCCGGCAAGCACAAAATATTTCTGATTCGGGTCATTGACAGCCCCGGATTCATCCAGATAGAGGAGGTACATAAAATAAGGGTTTAAAGCAAAAAAAAACAGTCAAGGAGAAACCATGTCCTCGCGGCCCGAAATGGTCAGACCTCTCAACTGTTATGCAAATATATGAAAATCTACCTGTTTACACAAGAAGCTCTCCCTCATTTTTACCCCGGAATCTCCGAAATCGCCATTTTTTCTTCCGCTGTAAAAACAGTACCTTTGCACTTCAATTTGGAACGGAGAAACCATGAGCGATAACATTAAGCACGAATGCGGAATTGCTTTCCTGCGTCTGCGTAAGCCTCTTGACTATTACAGGAATAAATACGGTACAGCCCTGTATGGCGTCAATAAAATGTACCTGCTTATGGAAAAACAGCACAACCGCGGGCAGGACGGCGCCGGTCTGGCCAACATAAAGCTGGACCCCGAACCCGGTTACCGCTACATCAGCCGGGTACGTTCCATTGAACAGCAGCCCATCAAAGACCTGTTCGACAAGGTTACCTCCCGTTTTGCCGACGCCCGTGAACGCGATCCCGAAATATTCAACGATACCAGACGCCTCAAACGCGAACTGGCCTTTACCGGGGAACTTTTCCTGGGTCACCTGCGCTACGGCACCTACGGCAAGAACAGCATCGAAAGCTGCCATCCCTTCCTGCGCCAGAACAACCGCATTGCCAAAAACCTGATCGTGGCCGGTAACTTTAACCTTACCAATGTGGACGAACTTTTCCGCGAACTGGTGGAATACGGCCTGCATCCCAAGGAAAAAGCCGATACGGTGACCGTAATGGAAAAGATCGGGCACTTTCTCGACCGCGAAGTGGACGAACTGTACCGCAAACACCGCGATGCCGGCGCTACCCGCATGGAAGCCGTGGAACGCCTGGCCGCCGAACTGGATGTGGCCAAGATCCTGCGCCTGGCCAGTGCCCGTTTCGACGGTGGCTATGTAATATGTGGACTGATGGGGCACGGCGATGGTTTTGTGCTGCGCGATCCGAACGGAATTCGCCCGGCCTACTATTACGAAGACGAAGAAGTTTCCGTAGTGTGTTCTGAACGTGCCGTGATCCAGACCGTGTTCAACGTACCCTTCGAAAGCATTATCGAACTGCCCCCGGGCCATGCCTTTATCTCGAAAAAGGACGGCAACTCTAAAATTGAAATGATCAACGAACCGGCCGAATACTCCGCCTGTTCCTTTGAACGTATATACTTTTCCCGTGGCAGCGATGCCGAGATCTACGCCGAACGCAAGGAACTGGGCCGCCTGGTGGTACCCGATATCCTGAAGGCCATCGACTACGATGTGGAAAATACCGTGTTCTCCTTTATCCCGAATACCGCGGAATCTTCGTTCTACGGCATGATCAAAGGAGTGGAGGATTACCTGAACGACCATAAGATCCGTAAGATCACCGAAATGGGCCCGAACCCGGACCCGGAACGGGTAGCAGAGCTTATTAACCGTCGTCCGCGGGTGGAAAAACTGGCCATCAAGGACGTAAAACTGCGTACCTTCATCACCGACGATGAACACCGCGACGATATGGTAACGCACGTGTACGATATTACCTACGGCACTGTACGCGCGGGTATCGACAACATCGTGATCATCGACGACAGTATCGTGCGCGGCACCACGCTCAAAAAGAGCATCATCAAGATGCTGAGCAGGCTGCAGCCCAAATCGATCGTGATCGTATCTTCGGCCCCGCAGATCCGCTACCCGGACTGTTACGGCATCGATATGGCCAAGATCGGCGACTTCGTGGCCTTTAAAGCCGCTACCGAACTGCTGCACGAGCGCGGGCTCTGGCACGTGGTGAACGAAGCCTACGCCGAGGCCCTCGAAATGGAAAAACAGGGCACCTTCCGGTCGCGCAACTGCCTGCAGAAAATATACGAGCCCTTCAGCTACGACGAAATTTCTGCTAAAATTGCCGAACTGGTTACCGATAAAGACATAGAATGCAACGTACAGGTGGTATACCAGAGCGTGGAAAACCTGCACCGGGCCTGTCCCAAAAATAAAGGCGACTGGTATTTTACCGGTAATTTCCCTACGCCGGGTGGTACCGGGGTAAGCAACCGCGCCCTTATGAACTACGTAGAAGGCAAAAACATCCGCGCATACTAAACATGGATAAGGAAGAACGCTTACGCAGAGCCGCCCAGGACGACTGGGGCGATACCGGGCGAAAGACCTGGACACCCGAAGCCAGACTGAAATTCAGTATGGGCTGGTACATCAGCCACATTTTTATGGTGCTGTACATTGCCGCCGGCGCCGGTGTGGTACTCTGGCAGGCCGCCATGGGGCTCAATTTTCGTATACTTACCGTAGCCACCTGGCCCTGGGTCATCAGCAGCTCCAAAGTGCTGTTCATCGTATCCATTGTGCTGTATACGTCCATGCTTATACGTATTACCTGGGAAGTGGCGCGCCAGGTGCGCAATTTTCCGCTTACGGCCGCCAACCTGTCCTGGTTTTTCCTGTATTTCCTGCTGGAACTGGCTATGCTGGCCCGCTTTTTTATTTTAATGATCACGCCCGAAAAACCGGAGAATTTACTACCTTAGGGATTCATTAATATCCCATGAGTCCCAACTATATACTATTTGCGATCCCGGTCTTTTTTCTTTCCATGGCCGTGGAATTCTGGTATGGCCGCCGTAAGGGCGCCGGCTGGTATAATTTCGAAGATACCATCACCAACCTGAACCTCGGTATCGGCAGCCAGGCCACCGGTATTCTTACCAAACTACTGGTGCTGGGCGCCTACGATGCGGTGTATACGCAGTTCCGGTTTTTCAGTCTGCCCGGCAGCTGGTGGGTATGGATCGCCGCTTTTATACTTTTCGATTACATCTATTACTGGGCGCACCGCCTGGGCCACGAGTGGAACTATATGTGGGGAGCGCACATCGTGCACCACCAGAGCGAACAGTTCAACCTTTCGGTAGCCCTGCGCCAGAGTTGGATACACAACCTGCTTTCCTTTTTCATGTTCCTGCCCCTGGCCCTGCTGGGCGTGCCTCTGTACATGCTGGTGCTGATCGGCGCCTTTACCACGCTGTTCCAGTACTGGATACATACCCGGGCCATACGCCGTATGCCGCGCTGGTTCGAGTTTGTGTTCAACACACCTTCACATCACCGGGTGCACCATGCCACCAATCCGCAATACCTCGATAAGAACTACGCCGCCACCTTTATCCTCTGGGACCGCCTGCACGGCACCTTCTGCGAGGAAAAGGAAGAACCTGTGTACGGCATCACCAAGCCCCTGCATTCGCTGAATCCCGTGTGGGCCAACCTGCATTTTTACCCGGAACTCTGGAAAGGCATCCGCCGCGAAAAAGGCCTGTTGCGCAAACTGCTGCTGCCCTTCCGCGGACCCGCCTACCTGGGTACCCTGCTGCCGCCGGAAGCGCCTGCTGAGAAACGAAACCCGGCACAGGCTCCGCTCTTCATGAAGACCTATGTGTTCATCCAGTTCGTCATTCTTACGGCGGCGCTTGTCAAATACCTCATTCATTTCGAAGAACTCAGCAACTTTTACCGCCTGGCAGGCTTTGCACTGATCGTACTTACCACGCACATCTGTGCCGGACTGCTCGAAGGTCGCCGTGCCGCCGTTTTCTCAGAGGCCGTTCGCCTTATCTGTGTGGTACTGATGCTCAATGCGCTGTACTACACACAATACCGCGACTGGTTTGTGATCATGCTCATAGGTTCGCTTTTCCTCAGCGTTTCCTTCGGACTGGCCCTGCTGCTGAACGGACTGCGCACATCCTCTGCCCGGCGCGCCCGGCTGTAATAATACCTTGTTCCGGCGCCTGTTTCCCACACAAAAAATACAGGTGTATGAAACTGAAATCGAGCGAACCCTTCTGGCTGGTCAGGAACGGCCTGCTGCATTCCTATCCCTCACTGGCAAAGGATACAGAAACGGATGTACTCATCATCGGGGGCGGTATCACCGGTGCGCTGATGGCCCACCAGTGCATGAAAGACGGTTACCGTACGGTGCTGGCCGACCGCCGGGAAGTGGCCCACGGCAGCACTTCGGCCACTACTTCCATGCTGCAGTACGAAACGGATATGCCCCTGTACCGCCTGTTGCAGCTGCATGGCGAAAAAGCGGCCGTAAACGTATACCGTTCCTGCTTCAATGCCATCGGCATGTTGTCGGGTATAGTGCGCGAGATCGCTTCGGATGCGGGTTTCGAAGAAAAGGACTCCTTTTATTTTGCCGCCCGCAAAAAAGATGTTCCCTGGCTGCGGCAGGAGCTGGATGCCCGCCGTACCTACGGGTTCCCGGTGCGCTGGCTCAGTGCCGGGGAGGCAGAAGAGCGCTATGGTCTGCAGCATACACAGGGCGGTATTCTTTCGGCCGGCGCCGCTGCGATCGACGCTTTTCATTTTACGCACGACCTGCTGGCCTTCCATCACAAACAAGGCCTGGAGATCTTTGATAAAACGGATATCCGTCGCGTACGGCATACCCGGCAGGGCATCGAGGCCATTACGGAACACGGTGACCGCATCCGGGCCCGCCGGCTCGTCTGGTGCGGCGGCTACGAAAGTGTACGCCTCATCCCCGAAGAACCCGTGCGCTTATTTTCTACCTGGGCCATTGCCGGCGAGCGTTGCCCGCAAAGCCTGAAGTATTTGCAGCATACGCTGTTCTGGAATACGACCAGCCCCTATACCTACCTGCGCGCCACAGACGATAACCGCCTGCTCATTGGCGGAGCCGACGAAGATTTTGTAAGCGCCGAACTGCGCGATGCCCTGCTGGCCAAAAAAGCCGCTCAGCTGGAAAAATACCTGCACCGCATACTGCCTGATATTCCTTTCCGTACAGATTTTGTATGGGCCGGTACTTTCGGCGGTACGCCCGACAGCCTGCCCTATGTAGGCACCCATCCGGGTTACCCGCACACGTACTTCGTACTGGGTTTCGGAGGAAATGGCATCACCTTTTCGCTGTGTGCCATGGAAATGATATCCGCTATGTTACGTAAAAAGAAACACCCGCTTATGCCGGTTTTCCGTTTCGGCAGGTATGGACCTTATGCAGGCGCAGTGAGCCCCCGGGCCCTGTAAGATCGTCCGGGGCCCTGTGTACGGGCTTCGGCATCCCTGCGAGCTGCGCTGCGCTCCGTACAGCGGGTGCGTGCACGCAGGCCTTTTTTCGATCAGGCTTTTACGGCCGCGGTACCTATTTCTGGCCACAGGTATAGCCCAGCGCTTTCAGGGCCGCTACCTGCTCGTTGTAAGCGTTCTTATCCGGGAAATCCGTCTCACAGTAATTCAGCGTGGTCTCGCCCTGTTTCTGGCAGCGTACGCATTCGCCGCTGCAGGCCGAACTCAGCAGCAGGCAAAGGAAAGCCGGGATGATCAGAATTCTTTTTCGCATAAGTATATTTATTAAGCAAATATGCTGTTTTTTATCGGGATTTTCGCTTTGTGCTGCCACTAAAATTGTTAGTTTTGCCACTTCAACGAAATTCTATTAAAATTCAGCAATACAATTATGAATAAGATTAAAGTAGCCAATCCGGTGGTGGAGCTTGATGGCGACGAAATGACCCGCATCATCTGGAAATTTATCAAGGAAAAACTCATCCTGCCTTACCTGGACCTGGACATTAAGTACTACGACCTGGGTGTGGAATACCGCGATGAGACCAATGACCAGGTGACCATCGATGCGGCCAATGCCATCAAACAATACGGCGTAGGTATCAAATGTGCCACCATTACACCCGATGAGGCCCGTGTACAGGAGTTCAACCTGAAGCAGATGTGGAAATCACCCAACGGCACCATCCGTAACATCCTGGACGGCACCGTGTTCCGTGAGCCCATCGTTTGCTCCAACGTACCGCGCCTGGTTACTACCTGGGATTCTCCCATCATCGTTGGCCGTCACGCTTTCGGCGACCAGTACCGCGCTACCGATTTCGTAGTGCCCGGTAAAGGTAAACTCACCGTGAAATTCGAAGGCGAGGACGGAACCGTGATCGAGCACGAAGTATACCAGTTCCAGGGCCCCGGCGTATCGCTCAGCATGTATAACGTAGACGATTCTATCCGCGGTTTTGCCCGTGCCTGTATGAACATGGGTCTGCAGAAAGGCTGGCCGGTATACCTGTCTACCAAGAACACCATCCTGAAAAAATACGACGGACGTTTCAAAGATATTTTTGAAGACGTTTACCAGAACGAATTCAAAGCCGAGTTCGAAAAAGCGGGTATTACCTACGAACACCGCCTCATCGACGATATGGTGGCCAGCGCCATGAAATGGAACGGTAAATTTGTATGGGCCTGTAAGAACTACGACGGCGACGTACAGTCTGACTCCGTTGCCCAGGGCTTCGGTTCACTGGGCCTGATGACCTCCGTACTGGTTACGCCCGACGGCAAAACCATGGAAGCAGAGGCTGCACACGGTACCGTTACCCGTCACTACCGCGATCACCAGAAAGGTAAACCCACGTCTACGAACCCGATCGCTTCGATCTTCGCCTGGACGCGTGGTCTGGCTTTCCGCGGCAAACTGGACGGCAATACCGACCTGATCCGTTTCTCGGAGACCCTGGAGCGCGTTTGTATCGAAACCGTAGAAAGCGGCAAAATGACCAAAGACCTTGCCGTTTGTATCCATGGTAACAATGTAAGCCACGGCGAACATTACCTGTATACCGAAGAATTCCTGGACGCCATCGACAAGGGCCTTAAAGCCGCCCTCGCCTGATCCGGAAACATATATTTTTAGTAGGGCTGTTCCTTTTGGAGCAGCCTTTTTTCATGGTATCAGGGTGCAAACAGGCAATCCATGTCCAGGTTGTTCTGCACCAGTCCGGCCGAATGTTCGTTGGCTTTTACGCCGTAGGTGCTGATCATGGTCAGGAATACGGCCTTGCGGGTCTGTGTTTCGTTACGGAATACACCGATCTTGTTACGCAGTTCGGCCGCGTATCGTTTATCGATCGTAAACGGGTTTATCGAAAACTTCATTTCACAGAGGTTGATCACCTGGTCGCGGCGGTCGATCAGCAGGTCTACCTGCGCGCCGTTGTCTTTGCCGCTGCTCCGCCAGGAAGCCTCTTCGGAATGCACCCCGCTGATACCGAGTTCTTTTTTGATCTGTGGTACATGGGCCAGGCATACCTGTTCAAAGGCATAACCGCTCCAGGCACGGTGCCCCGGACTGTCGGTCTGCTGCAGCCAGTGACCGGCGGCAAACTGCCGGCGTTTATGAATGAAGCGGTAATAAAAAAGCGTATAGAAATCACTCAGCTGGTACAGGCTGTCCTTCACCTTTTTATCAAAGGGCAGGTAGCGCCGTATAAAGCCGCTGGCCTCCAGTTCTTCCAGTACTTTGGTAGCCCCGCCGCCATTGGGCAGTCCCGAGGCCGCGATCAGTTCCTCGCGGCTTAATCCTCGCGCTTTCCGGCTCAGGGCCTCGCTTACGGCCGTGTGGTTCTCGGGGAAACGGAACAGGGAAGCGTACAGGTTGTCGAACTCCTGGCGCAGGAGCCCCGTTTCGGAAAAACAGAGGCGGTCTATGTTCTGTGCCGGGCTCATGCCGGGCTGCAGCGCATTCAGGTAATAGGGGATACCGCCCAGGGCCATGTAGATCTCGATCAGCTGGTAGCGGGTCCAGTGTATGTGCCGCGATCGCAGGAAAGCCTCGCATTCGTGCAGGGTAAAGGGCAGTATCTTCATGCGGCGCGTAACCCGGTTGTGCAGTCCGCCCCGGTTATTGATCAGTTTGTTCAGCATCCAGGAGGCCGCCGACCCGCATACGATCAGCACAATATCTTTACGGGCAGAGGCCCAGCTGTTCCAGAAATGTTCCAGGGCACTGATGAAGGACGATCTGGGTGTGTCCAGCCAGGGCAGCTCGTCCAGGAAAATGACCTGCCGCTTTTTTTTCTTTTTCTCCATACAGGCCATCAGCTGCTGAAACGCTTCAAACCAGCTTTCCGGCACCGGGTATTCCCTATGCGGGAAGGCCTTCTGCAGGGCCGTGTGAAAATTGAGCAGCTGCTGGGGCAGACTGGCATTGGCCAGCCCGGTAAGCTGAAAGGCGAACCGGTGTTCAAAAGCCTCGCGTACCAGGTAGGTCTTACCCACCCGCCGGCGTCCGTACACGACCACGAATTCGGGCCGGCCGGAATCCATGAACTCCCTGATCTCCCTGAGTTCAGCCCTGCGTCCTATAATATCAGCTGCTGCCATATCCGTTCCTGTAAGTCGCTATAAAGATATAAAAAATACTATATTCAGCGACTTATAATTTTATAACTCGCTAAATCTTGTAAAATATGTGTATATTTAGCGACTTATAATTTTAATGGGGCTGCGGCTATGCATTCGGGAAAGGGGAGGTGCGGGGCGAAGATCGCGTGGGGAGCCCGGCGCTTTTACCTTGTCGGCCTGTGTTTTACGTTCGATTTCAGTTCAATTTCCGGAGAGTTCCGGCAAAATTCGTACGTTTGTTCTCTTAAAAATCTACGTATGGTATATCTCGACTTTGAAGAGCCCATTAAACTTTTGGAGGAGCAACTGGAAAAAACCCGCGAGATCACGGAAACATCCGGGGTAGATACTTCAAAAAGCGTAAAAGAACTGGAAAAGACCATTGCCAAGACCCGTAAGGACATATATAGTAAGCTGAGCGCCTGGCAGAAGGTGCAGGTATCCCGTCATCCCGACCGCCCCTATGTACTGGCGTACATGAATGCGCTTTCGGACAATACCTTCGTGGAGCTGCACGGCGACCGTAACGTAAAGGACGACAAGGCCATGGTAGGCGGTCTGGCCAAGATGGACGGCAAACCGGTGATGTTCATCGGCCAGCAGAAAGGCATCAATGCCAAAATGCGCCTGTACCGCAATTTCGGTATGGCCAATCCCGAAGGATACCGCAAGGCCCTGCGCCTGATGCAGACAGCCGATAAATTCAATATTCCCATCGTATGTTTTGTAGATACCCCCGGTGCCTATCCCGGCCTGGAGGCGGAAGAGCGCGGACAGGGCGAGGCCATTGCCCGCAATATCTACGAAATGTTCCGCATTAAAGTGCCCATCATCGTGGTGATCATCGGCGAAGGCGCTTCGGGCGGAGCCCTGGGCATAGGCGTGGGCGACCGCGTGTTTATGCTCGAGTACACCTGGTATTCGGTAATTTCGCCGGAAAGCTGCTCATCCATCCTGTTCCGCACCTGGGACGAGAAAGAGCGCGCCGCCGAGGCCCTCAAACTTACTTCGGACGATATGCTGAATAACAAGCTGATCGACGGGGTGATCCGCGAACCCGAAGGAGGCGCCCATACCAACCATGAAGAGTCCTATGCCAATGTAAAAGACGCCGTACTGAAAGCGCTCGCCGAACTCGAAAAACTGAAACCGGAAAAACGCATTGCGCTCCGGATCGGGAAATTCGAGAAAATGGGTGTGTTCAACGATTAACAACGTATACATGATCTCTTTTTCTCCCCAGGATAAAACCCCGCTGGCCGTGCAGGCCTACCTGCAGGCTGCCATCGGCCCCCGGCCCATTTGCTTTGCCTCTACCATCAATGCCCGGGGCGAAGTGAACCTGTCGCCCTTCAGCTTTTTCAATATTTTCGGTACCAACCCGGTAACGCTCATTTTTTCGCCCGCCCGCCGCGTGCGCGACAATACCATCAAGCATACGCTGGAAAACGTGCGCGAGGTAGACGAAGTGGTGATCAATGTGGTGAACTTTGCCATGGTGCAGCAAACCTCGCTGTCGAGCACGGAATATGCCCGCGGTGTGGACGAATTTGTGAAGTCGGGCTTTACCAAGATCGCTTCGGATACCATAAAACCGCCGCGCGTAAAGGAAAGTCCGGTACAGCTGGAATGCAAGGTGAAACAGATCGTGGAGACGGGCGACGGCGGTGGTGCCGGCAACCTGGTGATCTGCGAGGTACAGAAAATACACGTCAGCGAAGACATCCTGAACGAAGCGGGTATGATCGATCAGCATAAAATAGACCTGGTGGGCCGCCTCGGTGCCAACTGGTACGTGCGCGCTTCCGGCGATGCCCTGTTCGAGGTGACCAAACCGCTTACTACACTGGGCATCGGAGTGGACGCCCTGCCGGAACCGATCCGGAACAGCCCTGTACTCACGGGCAACAGCCTGGGCCGCCTCGGCAACGTGGAAAAACTGCCCGATGCCGCCGAACTGAACGATTTTGAAGCATCCGGACGCTTCGCCGAACTGGCCGCAGAATTCGGTCTTACGCAGGGCGAAATGATGGTACAGGCACATCCCCTGGCCCAGCAGCTGCTCAACAGCGAACGGGTGGAAGAAGCCTGGCTCCTGCTGCTGCTCTCCTTAAAAAATAACGCATAATGCTGATATACAATGTAACCATGAACGTAGATCATGAAATTGTGGCCGACTGGCTGCAATGGATGAAAAGCGTACATATCCCCGATGTGATGGCCACGGGCAAATTCACCGAATACCGCATGCTGCGCATGACCGGGCAGGCCGATTCGGGACTGACCTATGCCATACAGTACACCTGTGCCGACCATTCCACGCTGAACGACTATATGGCAAACCATGCGCCGGCCCTGCAGAAAGAACACAACGAACGTTACGGACACAAGGCCGTAGGCTTCCGTACCGTACTCGAAATAATAGATTAAGCCTTGATCGCTCCTAAAAAACACCTGGGTCAGCATTTCCTGACAGACATCGGCACGGCCGAACGCATTGCCCGCGCCATCCTGAAAGTGGCCGACGGCGCCGACCTGGTGGAGGTAGGGCCCGGTAAAGGCGTGCTCACACAATTCCTGCTGGGCCGCGAAAACCACCGTACCATTGCCGTGGAGCTGGACAAGGAATGTATTCCCTACCTGCAGAAACACTTTACCCAACCTGATCTTACTGTACGGGAAGCCGATTTCCTGAGGCTGGACCTGCACACGCTCACAGATGCGCCCATCGTGATCTGTGGCAATTTTCCCTACAATATTTCTACCCAGATCGTATTTAAGGCCATTGAGAACCGAGACAAGGTAACGGCGCTCTGCGGCATGTTCCAGAAAGAAGTGGCCGAACGGCTCTGTGCCCTGCACGGTTCTAAAGTGTACGGCATTACCAGCGTGATCGCACAGGCTTTTTTCGATACGGAATACCTGTTCACGGTAAACGAGAACGTATTCAATCCGCCACCCAAAGTAAAAAGCGGCGTAATGCATATGATCCGTAAAACAGATTTTGAACTGGGCTGCGACGAAAAAGAATTCATCAAAGTGGTGAAAGCGGCCTTCAACCAGCGCCGCAAAACCCTGCGGAATGCGCTGAAAGCGATTCCCAACGTAGATCTGAGCCGGGTACCCGAAGATATACTGAATAAACGCGCCGAGCAGCTGCCCTGGCCCGAATTCGTAAATATCACACGGCAGATCGCTACTTTATAAAAGTGCGGTTCAGTACCTCGGACAGCTCGCGCCGGGTCTGGTTCCAGATCATAATTTCTTCCATGAGTCCCATTTCCGATTCTTCTTCCATTTCGGGCTGCAACTGTTTACGGGTGTTTTCCAGCAACTGGTCCACGCGCTGCAGTTTCAGCGAATAAATGGTCTTCATTACGCTTTTGAACATGCGGTCTTCTTCTTTCAGCGGGTATACCTCGAACTTGCTCCAGTTCTCGCTGAGCGTATAGGGACTTTCGGTCAGGTTGATCACCATTTCGCATATTTCCGGGTCGGGATGGCTCAGGAAATAGCTTTCGATATTGGTATAGAACGGGTCATGCAGGATCTGCTTGTATTCGGTGTAAATACGGGCAAAGATCTCGTTTTCGAAGCTGAAACCGTCCAGTTCGATCTCGTTCACGATCAGTTCGCCCACCTTGTAACTGGCCTGTTCTTCGTTGCCTTCGGCGTCGTAACCTACGTAATGGGCCATGCGGGAACCGAACTGCAGTATGTAACGGATAATATCGCGCTCCTGGGGCAGCAGTCCGCTGGCTTTGTTCGGTGTGATAACGGGCACTTCGTGCTCCGGGTCGGGCGAATCGGTCTTCTGTACCTCGCCGGTCTGGGTCTCGTTGACCGGCGGGGTTTCGGCCTCACGACTGATCTGTCCCTTGCGGATGCGGTTCATTTCCAGCACCAGGGTATTTTCATCGATGTCCATCAGGCGGGCACATTCCTTGATGTACACCGAACGCGTAATGGAATCGGGGATCAGGGCGATGCTCTGCACCAGGTCGCGGATGAGGGCGGCCTTTTTGATGGGATCATTGCCTGTATCCTTTAACAATACACGGGTTTTGAAGGAAATGAAATCCTCCGGTTTGTCTTTCAGGTAGGCGATCAGGTCTTCGTAGGGCGTTTTGCGGGCAAAGCTGTCCGGGTCGTCACCGTCGGGGAACAACAGCACCTTTACGTTCATGCCGGCCTCCAGGAACATGTTTATCCCGCGGAAAGAGGCTTTGATACCGGCCCAGTCGCCGTCGTACAGGATGGTCACGTTAAAGGTAAAACGCCGCAGCGCCTTTATCTGGTCGCTGGTAAGCGAAGTGCCCGAGCTGGCCACCACGTTCTGCACGCCGTTCTGGTACAGCGATATCACGTCGGTATAGCCTTCCACCAGGTACACCATGTCCTGTTTTATAATATCCTGCTTGGCAAAATAAATGCCGTACAGGGTCTTGCTCTTGTTGTAGATCTCGCTTTCGGGCGAGTTGAGGTACTTGGCAGTGTTCTCGTTCTTTTTAAGTACACGGCCGCCAAACCCCAGTACCTTTCCGGATACATTGTGTATCGGGAACATTACACGGTCGCGGAAATAATCGTAGGTATCGCCGGAATCGTTCACTTTTTCGAGCCCCAGCTTCTGCAGGTATACGGGGTTGTATCCTTTTTCGCGCGCGGTTGTTCCGAACGCTTTGCGCTGTTCCGGGGCATAACCCAGCTGAAAACGGCGGATGGTCTCTTCGCTGAACCCGCGTTCCTTGAAATAGCTGAGCCCGATCACCTTCCCGTTCTCGCTGTTCCAGAGCTGATCGCTGAACCAGTTGCGGGCAAATTCATTGGCCACGAACAGGGCCTCCCGTTCGGTCTGCTGTTCCTGTTCTTCGCGGGTAAGCTCGCGTTCCTCCACGGTAATGCCGTATTTGGCAGCCAGTACGCGCAGCGCATCGACGTAGGAAAGCTTGTCGTGGTCCATCACAAAACGCACGCTGTCGCCCGCCTTTCCGCAGCCGAAACATTTGTAGATCCCTTTGGCCGGCGCCACCATAAAGGAAGGCGTACGTTCGTCGTGGAACGGACAAAGCCCCTTCAGGTTAGAGCCGGAACGCTTCAGGCGCACGTAATCGCCCACCACCTCTTCGATACGGGCGGCGTCCTTAATCTGTGCTATGGTCTGGGGCAGGATCATTCTCTGCAAAAATACAAAGGATTTCAGGAATTCCGGTGGACGATCTCCGGCCGGGGAACGAATATTTTTGGTCCGCAGGGAGAGGATACGCGGATATTTACTAAGTTTATCTCAGAAAAATTACGATAAACAGTATGGTGAGCTGGGTAAAATATTTGTCGGCCTTTGTGGTGGTTTGTGTGCTTTCGGGCTTTATGGCCGCCCTTGCGGTGTATTTTAAACCGCATAAGGATACCCGTGATGCCAAAGCGGATTTTGTATTTACGACGGACGGATTTGCAGCGGATGTAACGGGAAAGGATACTGCGTATACAAACAAGTACATAGGAAAGATCGTGGAACTTTCCGGCAAGCTGGGCAGTATCACCCGCGATTCGGTGCAGTCTACCCTGGTCTTTTCCACAGAGAACTACGATATTTCAGGCACACTGGACGAAACCAGCATGAGATCGGCCGGAAGTATGAAAGCGGGCGACGCGGTCCGGCTCAAATGTATCTGCACGGGCATTGAACCTGCCGAAGATCCCTTCCCCGGCGTTATACAGATGAACCGTTGTGCCATCACCGAAAAATAAAGTATGAAAAAACTCTTTTTTACTCTTTCTGCACTGGCCGTAGCTGGTATTTTAACGCAAAGCGCCTGTACCTTCAAAAATGAAGAAGATGAGTACGGCGTGGGCTGCGATACGGCAAATGTTACTCTGTCCGCAACCATACGGCCCATCCTGGAACAGCGCTGTTATGCCTGCCACAGTGTGGCCAATGCCAATACGCTGGGCGCCGGGCTCGATTTTCAGACCTATTCGGCCATCAAGGAATTCCTCGACGGTTCCAAAGACGTGTTCATTTCAGCCATACGCCAGGAAGAAGTAAACGGCATTACCGCTTCGTCCATGCCTAAGGCTGAACCGCGCATCAGCACCTGCGAGATCCTGAAACTGGAAAAATGGATCGCCAACGGTTACCCCGATAATTAACAAAATACTTGCAAATGAAGGCATAGCCTTTGTATACCTTATAGTAATACCTATTGATCATGAAACGTATTCTTTTTCTTTTTGCCATACTGACGGTCTCGCTGCAGACCTTTGCCCAGTCAACAAAGTACAAGACTACCACCGGTCATATCTGGTTCACGTCGGTATCTCCGCTGGAGACCATCGAGGCGCACAACCGCCAGGTGATCGCCCTGCTCGATAAAAGTACGGGCAGCATCGCCTATAAAGTGGTGATGAAAAGTTTTGAGTTCAAAAAGGCGGCCATGCAGGACCACTTCAACACGCAGTACCTGCATACCGATAAGTATCCCAACGCCACCTTCGACGGTAAATTTACCAATCCTTCGGCCGTAAGCTACGATAAGGACGGCAGCTACAGTGTGGAGGCCAGCGGTAAGCTTACCATACACGGCGTTACGAAGGAAATTAAGGAAAAAGGCACGGTAACCGTAAAAGGCAACACGGTAAGTACCCAAAGTACGTTCACCATCAACCTGGCCGATTACAACGTAACGATCCCCTCGAACTACGTGAACAATATTTCCAGGACCATTACCATTAATGTAGACTGCACCCTTACGCTTCAGTAGGGAACAGTTTATCCAGTACGGTTTTCAGCGCTGCATTGGTTTTGTGGCGTATGAGGTCGTGCCCGGCTTTCAGGGAATGGTGTGTACCTCCGCTCTGCTGTGCAAATCGCGGCCCGATGTTCTTATGCAGTACCCGGTCATGGATGCCGGTAAAAATATGCGCTTGTATATGTCCTTCGCGGATGATGCGGTAGGTTTCGGGCGTGGCGCCGCGGAGGAGGGCGTAGCTGCGCCAGGTATCCAGTACCAGCTGTCGTTTTTTTACCGTGGAAAGATTTCCGGATACGAACTTATACAGGGCCGGAGCCAGCAGTCCCGCTTTCTGCATGCTTTTGAGCGCCGGGAAAAAGAGGCCCGAATGTTTCATGGTATGGCGGTACAGCCATTCGCCCGTTTTGGTGCGGCTTACAAAACGGTACCAGCCGCTCTCGATAATGCCGTCGGGTGCAAAAAGGAGTATTCCCTCCGGTTTCAGCGACAGCGTGCGCAGCAGGAACAGCGCCGTTTTGCCGCCCAGGCTGTAACCGGCCAGCCAGTAATGATCAATATGGTTATTTTGCAGGAATGCGTTGAAAAGGGCCGTGTAGAATTCCGGCTGCAGGGGCGTGTCTTTCTTTGATCCGGCCGGGTATTTGCTTTGTCCGTGGTGAAAATGATCGAATGCATATACGGTAAAGTGGGGCAGGAGCGAGGGCTCCAGTTGTTCCCATATGCCGGCATCCTGTCCGAACCCGTGAAAAGCCAGCAATACCCGGGGGCCGTGTCCCCACCGGCGGTAATGCAGCGTATACTGTCCGAATTCGAAAAACATATTTTCAAAGCTACATTTTTAAACGAAAAAAGGCGACCGGAGCCGCCTTTTCTTATCTGCAAGGTTATTGAAAAAACTTATTTGGCTACGGCTACGGAACGTTTTTCGCGGATCACGGTCACTTTTACCTGTCCGGGATAGGTCATTTCGTTCTGTATACGCTGCGAGATATTGAAGGCCAGTGCATCGCTTTCGTCGTCGGTCACCTTGTCGCTTTCCACGATCACGCGCAGTTCGCGGCCGGCCTGGATGGCATAGCTTTTCAGTACGCCGGGGTAGGCGAGGGCCAGTCCTTCCAGTTCCTTGATACGTTTGATGTAACTTTCGGCGATCTCGCGGCGGGCACCCGGGCGGGCGCCGGAAATGGCGTCGCACACCTGCACGATGGGGCTCAGCATGGAGGTCATTTCTATTTCGTCGTGGTGGGCGCCGATGGCGTTCACTACTTCGGCATTTTCTTTGTATTTCTCGGCCAGTTTGGCTCCGAACAGGGCGTGCGGCAGTTCCGTTTCGCCGTCGGGCACTTTACCGATATCGTGGAGCAGACCGGCACGTTTGGCCAGTTTTACGTTGAGTCCGAGTTCGGCGGCCATGATCCCGCACAGGTTGGCTACTTCGCGGGAGTGCTGCAGCAGGTTCTGTCCGTACGAGCTGCGGTAGCGCATGCGGCCTACGTAGCGGATCAGTTCGGGGTGCAGACCGTGGATACCCAGGTCGATGCAGGTACGTTTACCGATCTCGATGATCTCGTCTTCCACCTGTTTTTTCACTTTTTCCACGATCTCCTCGATGCGGGCCGGGTGGATACGTCCGTCGGTCACCAGCTGGTGCAGGGCCAGGCGGGCAATTTCGCGGCGGATGGGATCGAAGCAGGAGAGTACGATGGCCTCGGGGGTATCGTCGATGATGATCTCCACACCGGTGGCACTTTCCAGGGCGCGTATGTTACGTCCTTCGCGGCCGATGATGCGTCCTTTTACGTCGTCGCTGTCCAGGTTGAACACGGTAATGGCGTTCTCGATGGCCGTTTCGGTACCGAGGCGCTGTATCGACTGCAGGATGATGCGTTTGGCCTCGCGGTTGGCATTGAGCTTGGTTTCCTCGATAAGGCTCTGCATATAGCTGAGGGCGTCGGTCTGGGCTTCGGCCTTCAGGGTCTCTACCAGCTGCTCTTTGGCTTCGGCGGCGGTAAGGCCGGCGATGGTCTCGAGCTGAAGCACCTGGCGCTTGATCATTTTGTCCAGTTCGTCCTTCTTTTTCTCCAGCACTTCCATCTGCTGGCTCAGGGCGTTGTTCTTATTGTCGAGGTCTTTTTCCTTGCGGGTATTGTTCTCCAGTTTCTGGGAAAGCTGGTTTTCTTTTTGCAGGGCTTTTTTCTCGAGTTCGGCCAGGTTGCGGTTACGGTCATTTACTTCTTTCTCGTGGGCGGATTTCAGTTCGAGAAATTTTTCTTTGGCCTGGGTTATTTTCTTTTGTTTGATCACTTCCCCTTCCTGTTCGGCCAGTTTCAGGGTTTCTTCACTTTTCTTTCGTGTATTTTTCAGCAGAGCTGCCGAAGCCAGGAAGTACCCTCCTGCGGCTCCTGCCAGCAGGCCGGCTACGGCTGTAACGATTATGGTTATGAGATCCATTGCGCTGTATATTATATATTTATGTAACTATTACCTGAGTTTTCAGGCTAAAGGTACGGGCAATGAAATCCGGGCTATCAAACGTTGGTATCCGATAAGAGGCGGTCGATCTTCGACAGCTTTTCGGTAAGGTCTTTTTCCGTTTCGGCAAGCTGACTGCTGCGTTGCAACAGCTGTACTCCCTGTTCCAGGGCGCACATGGCCAGCAGGTCCTGTTTATCCTTTACGGCAAAGGTCTCCTCGTATTTTTTTATCCTCTCGTTCAGAACGGAGGCTGCCTTCCGGATATTTTCCTCTTCGGAGGCATGTATGGTGAGCGGATAGGTGCGCCCGGCTATCTGTAACTTGATGGATAAGGTTGTTCCTGAGCTCATACATATCCTTTCAATTCACGAATGCACAGTTCTGTCTCCTCTATCAGCACATCCAGTTTCTGTTTGATCGCTTCGGCCTTCAGGTTGCTTTCCGATATAAGACCGGGTTCCTGTAGCCTGTTGTCTTCTGCCTGCCGCGCGTCTGCCACTCTCCGGATATACTCGTCCCTTTCGGCCCTCAGTTCCGCTACAGCCTGCTGTAACGCGAGGTTTTCCTCCATCAGTGCCTGATGGGCATTGACCAGCCGTTCCACTTTTTCGGCCAGCTTCTCTGCCAGTGTCGAAGAGTTTTCCATTGAAAATCAGCTCTGTTTGCCGCTAAACATGCAAAGTACAAATATATGTTTTTTGAATGTCTTTTCGCAGCAAAATTATCAGAACTTTAATTCATTTTTACAATAGGTTTATAATCAAATTTTTATAATATTTTTGGACAAGCCCGTAACTACATTCCTTTTTAATTTGCAGAAATTAAACAAATCCTTTCCGTTTTTTTTCATTGTTTTGTTGAAATTTCTATTCCGCTTATTATGGCACTTGTCAATACGATCAACGACGATATCAAGAAGGCTATGCTGGCAAAAGATGCCGTGGCACTGGCCGCATTACGGGCAATTAAATCGGCCATACTGCTGGCGCAGACCGACGGCAGCGGGAAAGAACTGGACGAAGCCGGGGAACTGGCGCTGCTGAACCGTATGGTGAAACAGCGCAAAGACAGCATTTCGGTGTATGAACAGCAGGGCCGGGCCGACCTGGCCGCCGAAGAAAAGGCACAGCTGGCCGTGATCGAAAAATTCCTGCCGGCACAGATGAGCCCCGAAGAGATCGAAACGCTGGTGCGTGCAACGATCAGCGAACTGGGAGCATCCGGACCTAAGGACATGGGCAGGGTAATGGGAGCCCTGCAGCCGAAGACCGCCGGCCGCGCCGATGGCAAACTGCTGGCCGAAACCGTAAAACGCGTCCTGGGCAATTAATTATAGCGACTACAAAACATTATGGCAAAAAATCTGGTTATTGTTGAGTCACCGGCCAAGGCCAAAACCATAGAGGGGTTCCTGGGAAAGGACTTTACCGTGAAATCGAGCTACGGACACGTACGCGACCTTTCCGAAAAAGGCATCTCGGTGGACGTAAAGAACAATTTTGAACCTAAATACGAGATCAGCGCCGACAAGAAAAAAGTGATCAGCGAACTGAAGGACCTGGTAAAGAAAAGCGAAACCGTATGGCTCGCGTCCGATGAGGACCGCGAAGGAGAAGCGATCGCCTGGCACCTGAAGGAAACGCTGAATCTCGAAGACGGCAAGACCCGCCGCATTGTGTTCAATGAAATTACCAAAAATGCGATCCTGAAAGCGATCGAGAAACCGCGGCAGATCGACCTGAACCTGGTGAATGCCCAGCAGGCCCGCCGCGTGCTGGACCGCCTTGTGGGTTACGAAATATCGCCCGTACTCTGGAAAAAGGTAAAACCCTCGCTTTCGGCAGGCCGTGTACAATCGGTGGCCGTGCGCCTTATCGTGGAACGCGAGCGCGAACGTTCGGCCTTTAGATCGGTGTCGGCCTTCCGCGTAACGGGCGTGTTCAAAGTGGGTTCGTCTAAGATACGTGCGGAACTGAACAAACGCTTCGCCACGGAAAAAGAGGCCCTCGATTTCCTGGAAAAATGCACTTCGGCCGATTTCAGCATCGGTTCGGTGGAGACCAAACCCGGCAAACGTACGCCGGCAGCGCCTTTTACCACATCTACCCTGCAGCAGGAAGCCGGCCGTAAACTGGGTTACAGCGTAACGCGCACCATGACCCTGGCCCAGAAACTCTACGAAGAAGGAAAGATCACCTATATGCGTACCGACTCCGTAAACCTGTCGGAAACAGCGCTGGAAGGCGCTTCGGCACAGATCGGCACGCAGTACGGCGAAAAATACATACAGACCCGTAAGTTCACCACCAAAAGCAAAGGTGCCCAGGAAGCGCACGAGGCCATCCGCCCCACGCATTTCGAGGAACTGAAGGCAAGCACGGACTCCGGCGCCCAGAAACTGTACGAACTGATCTGGAAACGTACCGTAGCCTCGCAGATGGCCGATGCCGTGCTGGAAAAGACCACGGTGGAGATACAGGGTTCCGGCCTCACGGAAAAATTCGTGGCCCGCGGCGAAGTGATCAAATTCGACGGTTTCCTGAAAGTATACATGGAAAGTACCGACGAAGAAGAGGAAGAAGAGAACGATGACCAGATCCTGCCGGCCGTGAAAAAGGGCGACGCCCTGCAGCGCCAGATCATTACGGCGGTGGAGAAATTCTCGATCCCTCCGGCCCGCTATACGGAGGCCAGCCTGGTAAAGAAACTCGAAGAGCTGGGTATCGGCCGCCCGAGTACCTATGCGCCTACGATCACTACTATCCAGAAAAGAGGCTACGTAGAACGCAAGGACCTGGAAGGTACACCGCGCAACTACAGCATCCTGACCCTGGAAAAAAGCAAGGTGGACAAGGAAGTAAAGACCGAAATGACCGGTGCGGACCGCAATAAGCTGTTCCCGACGGACATCGGCACTATTGTTACCGACTTCCTCACCGAACATTTTAAGCAGATACTCGACTACAACTTTACCGCACGGGTAGAGAAGGAGTTCGACGAAATAGCCGAAGGCCTGATGGAATGGCAGGATATGCTGAAAGATTTTTACGGTCCGTTCCACGAAACGGTGGAGCATACCGAAAAGCACAGCGAACGCGCCAAAGGTAAACGCGAACTGGGCGTAGACCCGGCTTCCGGCAAAAACGTATATGCCCTCATCGGCCGTTACGGTCCCATGGCCCAGATCGGGGAGGCCGAAGACGAGGAAAAACCGCGCTTCGCCAGCCTGCAGAAGAACCAGAGCATCGAGACCATTACGCTGGAAGAAGCGCTTTCGCTCTTTAAACTGCCGAAACCGATCGGCATTTTCGAGGACGAAGAAATGGTGGTGGGCGTAGGCCGTTTCGGTCCGTACGTACGCCATGCCGGCAAGTTCTATTCCCTGCCCAAAGGCGCCGATCCGCTCGATTTCCAGATGGGAGAGGCCATTAAGCTGATCGAAGAGAAACGCATCGCCGACAGCAACAAGACCATCAAGGAATTCGAAGGTACCGATATACAGGTGCTCAACGGCCGTTTTGGTCCGTATATAAAACAGGGCAAGGAAAACTACAAGATACCGAAAGGTACCGAGCCCGCAGCGCTTACGCTGGAAGAGGTGCAGAAGATCATTGCCGAAGCGCCCGCCAAAAAACCAAAGAAAAAAGCTAAGTAAACCGCGGCTTGTAAACGATATCAGAAGGTCTTCTTTCGCTGTTGCGGAAGGGGACCTTTGTCTTTACAATGTATTGTTGAATAGTTTCCGATAAGTTCCTGTGCGGGCGCCGCCTTGTTTTTTACCTTTAGGCCATGAATTTTATGGAATTCTTTTCACCGGTACCGGGTTTTTTGCTTCCCGACCGGCCTAACGGCGATCGCCTGGGCGATTCGATCCGCTATTTCGGTAATGTGGGCGCCTTTCCCGACCTCAGCAACCGGCCGGACCTGCTGCTGCTGGGCCTGGGCGAACGTAAGGACGGTACGGTGGACAACCGTTACCCCGACGAGATCCGTAAACATCTTTATACCTTATATAAAGGACTGTATAAACCCGACCTGGCCGATGCGGGAAATATCCGTTTCGAAGGCCTGGGCGAGGCCGGGACCGAAGACGACCGTATCGTGGAAGCCCTGAGCTGGGCCATGAACTCGGCCGGACTGGTGATCCTGCTCGGGCACAGCCAGGACTATACCTGGCATATACACGAGGCCTACCGCCGCCGCAACATGTACTTTAACCTGTGCGTGATCGACGCCTCGCTCGATATGGGCGATGAGGCCGAAGAGCTGGACGCTTCCAACTGGCTGGGCAAAATACTGTTCAACCGCCTGAACAAACTCTTTAATGTAAGCCTGATGGGCTACCAGAACTACCTGGTGCCGCCCCGCCTGGTGCAGACCTTCCGCGACCTGCATTTTGATGTGGTGCGCCTGGGCGATCTGCGTGCACAGATGGAAGAGGCCGAACCGTACCTGCGCGATGCGGATGTGGTGAGTATAGACGCCTCGTCGATGCAGTATTCGTCCTGTCCGGCGGCCCGGGAACAATGGCCCAACGGCCTGCGCGGCGAAGAGCTGTGCCGTATGGCCCGTTACCTGGGTATGAGTCCCAAACTGACCTGTGCGGGCGTGTTCAACCTGGACACGGATTCGCCGCAGTTCAGCCTGGGAGCTTCGGCCATGGCCCAGGTGGTATGGCATATCATCGACGGCTTTTATGCACGCACGGTGGATAATCCCGATTTTTCCTCTTCGGAATATCTGTCGTACGAAGTGGCCGGCGATACCGAAAGCAGCAGCCTGCGCTTTTACCAGAACCGTATTTCGGGCCGCTGGTGGCTGCGTATACCCTTACCGATCGATCTGCAGATACAGTATAATGTACCCGAATTCGTGGTGCCCTGTTCCGAAAAGGACTACCTGGCGGCGACCATGAACGAGGTGCCCGAACGCTGGATGAACTCTTTAAAAAAGTTAAATTTGTAACCTATTAACCATCAGATAATTGATTCGCTTTCTTAAGCAGAAATGAACATTTTTTTGTTAATCATTTGCACTTGTTAAGAAAAATTATTCGTATGTTTACGTTTCAAAATCATATTATTTGAGAAACATATACCGCAACTGTATGAAATTCAAATCCTTGTTTGCTCTTGGGGCTTTTTTCGCCCTCAATACCAGCTTGTTTTCTCAACAAGACCCTCAGTTTACCCAATTCTATTTTAACAAAACTTTTATTAATCCGGCCGCGGCAGGGATTCATAATAACATTTGTGTGAACCTTATGAACCGCTATCAGTGGGCGGGTTTCGAGGGTTCTCCGCTTACCAACCAGCTTACGGTGGATGCGGGGCTTAAAAACATTATAGGTCACGACGTAGGTGTGGGACTGAGCGTGTATAACGACCGTCTCGGTTTCTTCAATCATACGGGTCTGCGCCTTGCGGGCGCGTACGGTTTCCAGGTGGGCGGCACAGGCCGTCTGCGTGTGGGTATCGACCTGGGCTTTATGAACACGATCGTGGACGGTTCCAAATGGCAGGCTCCCCAGACCGTACTGGGCGACCCGCTGATCCCGGCTTCCGGTTCGGGCCTTACCTTCAATGCCGGTGCCGGTGTATACTACCAGGCCAATAACTGGTACGCAGGTATCTCCGCATCGAACATCCCGGGTCTGCGCGCCAAGAACGTGAACATTACACAGGCCCGTCACATGTACATCATGGGCGGTTATACCTTCCAGGGTGTAGGTAACCCGCGCCTGGACATCAATCCGAACGCGATCATTAAAACCGATTTCAAATACATTCCTTCGTTCGACATCAACTGTAACATTATCTGGGATAAGCGTTACTGGGGTGGTCTTACCTACCGTTTCCAGGATATGATCTCGATCGGCGGCGGGGCCGTGATCTGGCAGACCTCGCAACACAACCTGACCGCGAGCTATACGTACGATCTCACCACATCACGTATCCTGCGTTTCAGTTCAGGCAGCCACGAGCTCCTGCTGAAATACTGCTTCGTGATCGAGATCAATCAGCCGTCGGGCGGAGGTTTCATCGTACGTGACCTGGGTTCAAGAACGCGCCGATACGCGCCGTAGTTTCGTTAAATTTTACAAAATAATTAACGAAAAGTATCATTAATTTAGGAAGCTACCGTTTAATACCATAAAATTGCATCTCTTAAAAGTTTTCAAGAAATCTGTGTTGAAAATGAAAAAGCAAAATCTCAGAAAAGTTGTTTTGGCCGGAGCAGTAGCCGCTACCGTGTATAGCTGCGGCGACCCCTACGGAGGTCAGCTGGTAGGCGCTCAAAACAGACCCAAGTGGTACCAGCCCGATCCGTTCGGTATGGTATACGTTCCCATGGGTAGCTATAATATGGGTCCTTCCGACCAGGATGTGCCGAGTAACTTTACTTCGCAGTCGAAGACAGTTACCGTAGAGGCCTTCTACATGGATCAGACTGAAATATCCAATAACGAGTACCGCCAGTACGTGGAATGGGTCCGTGACTCTATGGCGCGTCGTCTCCTGGGCGAAGCCGGCATAGAAGGATTCTATATCCCGGACGAAGAATACGAAGAGTACGTTCAGAACCTGAACCTGCCGGATCCTCCGCTGCTGAACTGGAGGACCCGTATCGAATGGGAAGATCCCGATCAGGCAGACGCCCTGGAAGAGATGTACTATCCGCAGAAAGAACGTTACTACAAAAAACGCGAACTCGACGTTCGTAAGTATGTATACGAATATTACTTCATCGACTATAAAATGGCCGCTGCGGATCCCGAGCGCGGTCAGGACGACAGAAGTCCGTTCCTGCGTAAAGAACGTGTAAAGGTATATCCCGATACACTGGTGTGGGTAGCCGATTATACCTATTCATACAACGAGCCGCATACCAAAATGTATTTCTGGCACCCGGCGTATGACGATTATCCGGTAGTGGGCGTTACCTGGAAACAGGCCAACGGTTTCTCGAACTGGAGAACGAATTTCATGAACAACTACCTGCAGAGCCGCGGTGAGTTCCCGGTACACGATTTCCGTCTTCCTACCGAAGCGGAATGGGAATACGCTGCGCGCGGAGGCCTGGAATTATCACCGTACCCATGGGGCGGTCCGTATATCCGTAACTCCAAAGGTTGTTTCCTTGGTAACTTCAAACCGCTGCGCGGTAACTATATCGATGACGGTGGCGCCAAAACCGTACAGGTTGAATCCTACAACCCGAACGGATACGGTCTCTACTGTATGGCAGGTAACGTAGCCGAATGGTGCCGTGATGCCTTCGAAGAGTCAGGCTACAGCTTTGCGCATGACCTGAACCCGGATTTCTACTATGAAGCCAAAGACGGTGCGCTGGACGGTCCGATCGCCCTGCGCCGTAAGGTGATCCGCGGTGGTTCATGGAAAGATGTGGGATTCTTCCTGCAGACATCTTCACGTACCTACGAATACCAGGATTCCTGCAAATCGTTCATCGGGTTCCGTAATGTGCAAACATTTATGGGTAGAGCTAAAGAGGATTATAAGTAAGTTACTTCTTTCCTGACAACAACATAAATTCCATTTCTTTTATCAACTTTTAAAAATGCCTAAATTATGTTTGCCCTGTGTGAACGGTATATGTAATGGAGGTATATTAGCATAGGTAAAACCAAAACGAACAATAAAAAAACAAAAGAAAAGCGTTATGAAATTCTTGCATTCAAAAAGAGGAAAGATTGTAATGAACCTGATCTATGGATTGGGAGCTGCGGTGGTAATCGTAGGTGCGTGGATGAAGATCCTTCACTTACCCGGCGCCAACTACGCTATCTCCGTAGGTCTGCTTACAGAGGCCGTTATATTCGCGATCTCGGCGTTTGAAACACCGAAAGAAGAAGTGGACTGGACCCTTGTTTACCCTGAACTGGCAGGCTTACCTGCCGAAGAACGTGCTGCCCGCGGCGGTGGCGGTGTAGGTACCGCAAATCTCGTATTAAAAGATTCTGTTACCCAGGAACTGGATAAAATGCTGGCCGAAGCCAAGATCGGTCCGGAACTGTTGACCAGCCTGCGCGACAGCATTTCCCGCCTGAGCGAAAATACATCACAGCTGAATGAAGTGGCTACGGCTGCCAGCGCTACCGACGAGTACGTAAGCAGCGTGCGTAACGCCAGCCAGACAGTTGCCAAATTATCGGACACATACGTGAAAGCTGCCGAAAGCCTCACCGGCCTCAGCTCTACAGAAGCCGAAGGCAAAAGCTATGGCGAGCAGTTACAGCGCGTAAGCAAAAACCTGTCTGCCCTGAATAACGTATACGAATTGCAACTGCAGGGTTCACAGGATTACCTGGAAGCTACCGGTAAAGTTTACGGAAACATTGCCCAGCTGCTGAACAACCTGAACGACTCTGTAGCCGATACGCAACGTTACAAAGAAGAAATTCACAAATTAGGAAATAATCTGTCTGCACTGAATACCGTATACGGTAACATGTTGTCTGCGATGAACATCCGTCCTGCAGGTAACTAAGAACTTCCATTGTTTTACAATTTAAATGAAAGGTAGAAAAAATGGCAAGTGGTAGTCAGAGCCCGCGGCAGAAGATGATTAACATGATGTACCTCGTGTTAACAGCGATGCTCGCGTTGAACGTATCAAAAGAAATCCTCGATGCCTTCGTGATCGTAGGTGAGGGCCTCGTTATGCAGAAAGGAAACCTCGAAAGTAAGAACGGACTGATCTATGGTTCGTTCGAACAGCAGAAGATCCTTTACAAAGACAATTTCCAGCGTATTAAACCGTACTATGACAAAGCCTTTAAAGTAAAAGGAATGTCAGACGAACTGGTGAAATACATCGAGGATATGAAAGTAGAACTGATCGCCGAAGCAGAGGGTGTGACCAAAGACGAGGTGATCAGCAAAAACATCACGGCGAAGAACCTGAAAGCGCTGGATAACTACGATATCCCTACGTATTATTTCGGTACCGACGACCCGAGCAAAGTACAGAACGGTTCGGCCCGTGTATCGGAACTGAAAAAGAAGATCGCCGAGTACCGCGATAAACTGCTGTCCAAAGAATTCCTGGATAACATTAAGGATACTTCGGACCTGAAGTTAAACCTGAATACAAGCGATCAGAAAAGTTTCAAATCCGACGAGATACTTCCCTGGGAGATCTACTATTTCTATCACCTGCCTATGCCTGCGGCTCTTACCGAGCTTACCAAATGGCAGAACAATATCCGCGCTGCGGAAGGTGATATGGTAGAATATCTCTACAACCGTATCTCGGCCAGCTCCTATAAATTCGATGCCATTAAGGCCGCCATCATCCCGAAATCGAATGTGGTGTTTGCCGGTAATGCCTTCGAAGCGGAGATCTTCCTGGCCGCCTATAACTCTACTGAAAAACCGGAGATCATCGCCAACGGCACGCAGGTGAGCGAATTCATTGACGGCCGCGGTATCTACAAGATCCAGGCTTCCGGCGAAGGTGAGAAAACGGTAAGTGGTGTGATCAAGATCAAAGACCCCATCAGCGGCGGTGTTCGCGAAGAGGCCTTCGAAACCAAATACCAGGTGTCTAAACCGATGATGTCGGTATCACCGGATAAAATGAACGTGGTTTACCGCGGTCTGGAAAACCCGATCACCGTATCGGTACCGGGCGTTGCTCCCAACCAGATCACGGCCAACTGTTCCGGTTGTGCTTCCTTCACAGGTTCCAACGGTAAATTTATCCTGAAGCCGGGTACAGGTAGCACCGTAGACATCAGCGTAAGCGTAAAACTGTCTGACGGTACCGTACAAAGCATGGGTAAAGCGCCTTTCCGTGTAAAACGTGTTCCCGATCCGACCATTCGCTGGGGTAACGTGAAATCCGGCGATGCCGTGAACTCGAACCACGTGAAGTCCGTGAGCGCGATCGTGCCGATCATGGAAGACTTTGACTTCCCGCTGTATTCAAAGATCCTGAGCTTCAAAGTAGTTTCTTTCCCGGGTGGTAACTTCGATGAAAGTTCGGTTACCGGTAACGTACTGCCGGAAGCTGTAAAAAGCAAAATGGCCAAAACCCCGAAAGGTAAATCCATCTACTTTGAGCAGATCCGCGTACAACAACCCGACGGAAGGACCGTTACACTGAACGCTGCATTCCCGGTTCGCTAAAAAAATTAAAAACAATAAAGTATGATTTCTAAATTCAGATTTCTCTCAGTTTTCGCCCTCGGATTCCTGTTCCTGGCACTTGGCCAGTCAGCGTCCGCACAGGTTATGGAACCTCGAGACGGAGTGTATGATAAAGTAACTACTCCTTCGCGCCGTGTAGTTCCTTATCCGGGAATCAGGGAAGCCGACGTAATGTGGCAACGCAGAATATGGCGCGTGATCGACCTTCGCGAGAAGATGAATCAGTACATGTACTATCCGTTCGAAATTACCAACGGACGTAAAAACCTGATCACCATTATCAAAGAAGGTATCGAAAAAGGAGAATTGCGTCCCTACGATCCGGTATATGACGACTTTACCGTGCCTCTGACACAGCAACAGGCGTTGTCCATCGGTTCGGATACCATCTTTTATACAGACTATCGTCCGTATGAACCTTACGAGGAATTCGATACATTCCGTTACCAGCCCCTGGATTATTCTTCCATCAAGAAGTTCCAGGTGAAGGAAGACTGGGTGTTCGAAAAATCCCGCTCGGTAATGGAAACCCGTATCATCGGTATCTGCCCCGTACGCGAAGTACGCGATCCGCAAACCGGTGAGTACCGTGGCGAACAGCCGATGTACTGGATCTATTTCCCCGAACTGCGTCGTAAAATGGCCAATGAAGAAGTGTACAACCGCTTCAATAACATTGCCCAGCAGATCACGTACGACGATGCATTCATGAAACGCCTGTTCTCCAGCTATATCTACAAGGAAGATAACGTGTACGACCGTAAGATCAAAGATTACATGAAGAACGGAATGGAGGCCCTCCTGGAAAACGAGGACATCAAAGACAAGATCCGTAATTACGAACACGATCTCTGGGAACAGTAATCAATAAGATTTTTTAAGAGAGCCGCTGAAAATGCGGCTCTTTTTTTTGCGTTATATCCTGGTACGGAATTATCTGTATACGTAAATCTTCTGTGCCATGAAAAGTATCTGTTTCTTCAGCGTATTTTTTCCGCTGCTGCTGGCTGCCCAGCCCGGAGAACCCGGAGGAGAGCCTGTTGTCATTTTGCGTGAACCGGTCCCTTATGCCTCCCTGCGCGAAGCCGACGTAATGTGGCAGCGCCGTATCTGGCGGGTGATCGACCTGCGCGAGAAGATGAACCAGTACCTGTATTATCCCTTCGAGATCACGAACGGCCGCCGCAGCCTGTTCAGCATTATACAGGGCGGATTGCAGGCGGGGCAACTGCAGGCCTACGATCCGGCCTATGACGATCTTACGGTACGCATGCAGAACGCAGACGCGCTGTCGATCGGCACCGATACGGTATACTACCAGGATTACATGCCCGAACCGCCCTACGAAGCCGTGGAGAAAAAGCGTGTGGAAACACTGGACCCGGCTTCCGTCAAAAAATTCCGCCTGAAGGAGGACTGGGTATTCGATAAGGCGCGCTCCGTACTGGAAGTGCGTATCATCGGCATCTGTCCCGTGCGCGAGGTGTACGACCCGAAGACGGGCGAATTCCGCGCCGAACAGGACATGTACTGGATCTATTTCCCCGAATTACGCCGTCTGCTGGCCAACGTGAACATCTATAACCGCTTTAATATGGCCGGTATCCTCACATATGACGATGCGTTCCGGCAACGCCTGTTCTCGGGCTTTGTATACAAGGAAGACAACGTGTACGACCGCCGTATTACCGATTACACGACAGGCGGTATGGAAGCCCTGCTGGAAGCGGAAGCCATAAAGGAGCATATCCGTACCTGGGAGGCCGATCTCTGGGAACCCTGATTTTGTATTCTCGCTTTTTTTCAATAAATTACGGGTATGAAACTCTATACTACGTTTTTTGCCCTGCTGTTTGTGGCGTCTGCCTGCGCGCAGATCAATGAACACGTTTCGTTCAGCGGTTATGGTAATATAGCCCTCGGTTATTCGTATAAAAGCGTTAAAAGCATCCTGGATGACGAAGAGGCGCATGTGGATTACTATACGCAGAAAGAGAACGAATACTATATGCAGAAGGAAGGCCTGAAGGAAGACGATTTCGACGATACACCCAATGCCTATTACATTAAACCGGGACTGGCCGCCTATTCCGAGATCTTTGGCGTAAAGGTGAGCAAGACCGAAGTGATCTTCGATGTGAACGATAAAGTAGTACAGATACTCCTCTTTATCCCCAAGAGCAATGAGACCAAATTCAAACTGATCCAGCAGGCCGAAAACCGCTTCGGCAAAGGGGGCTGCGATCTGCTGGAAGGCAAGTTCTACTGTGCCTGGAACGATTCGGTACGTATATACGATTATGAAGAACGCGGCGACGTGATCTACAACGAATACATCTATATACGTTTTTCGAAGGGGGATTACTGATGCTCCTCAGAACTAAGGGGCGAAAAGATAAAAGTCCCGGGTCTGCTCCAGGTATTCTTTCGTATATCCATCACGATTTCGTATATACAGTTCGCTGATGCGCGGTTCGTCTGCCGCTTTTTTACGGAATTCTGCACATACCAGTTTTTTACTGCTGTCCGTTCCCGTTTTTAGTATTGTCTTGCGTGCCAGCTGCCACAGATGAACGGGAAGCTGCTCAAAGGTCTGTTCGGGCAGCACCATCGAAAGCCGGGCCTCCGCCGTACTTATTTCATACCCTTTGCGGAAAAGTATACGAAAGAAATCCGGGGCGGCATGCCGTGCGGTGCGCAGGCGTTCGTCCGGGTTCTGAAGCTGATTACTGAAATACGGCGGGTTGCAGATAATATGGTCGAAGAGGACAGGGGCCGTAAAATCGCTGAAATCGCCCTCTGTAATGTGTATACGTTCTTTCCAGGGGGAATGGGCCGCATTGTGGCGGGCCTCCGCGGCGGAATCGGGGTCTATTTCCAGGGCGGTGATCTGTGCTTCCGGGTTGCGTTGTGCGGCCATAAGCGCTAAGAGCCCGGTGCCGGTACCCAGGTCGAGGATCTGTTTGTTCCCGCTGAAATCGGCCCAGGCGCCCAGGAATACACTGTCGCCCGTTACCTTGAAGGCGGCCAGTTCCTGCAGAATGGTAAATTCCCGGAACCGGAAGGGCTTACTCTTCTTCATCGTCGTCCCGGTCTTCGTCGCCGGCGTCGTTCAGGTAGAGGTCCAGCAGGCCTTCGGGCGTTTCTGTGAAAATAATGCGTGCTTCGTGGTCTACCCCGCTGATGAATTCGGGCGTATAGGGTATCAGGATCTCCCTGCCGGAAGTATGTGTTACCGAAAGCACCTTCTGCATCTTACTGCCGCCGATCTCGGCCAGCTGCCCGATGCTTCCGTGTGCGCTGTCCTGCACTTCGAACCCGATCATACGTTCGGGGCTGTACGCATCGGCTTCGGGCATCTGGTCCAGGGGAATGTACACCTGTTTGTTCTTGAGGGCTTCGGCCTGTTCGGGCGTGGAGATCCCTTCCAGTTTCACATAGGCTTTGTTGCCCTTTACCGAAATTTCTTCGATCAGGTAAGGCACCAGGCTATGATGCTGTTCAATAAATAATGCGCCGAGTTCCGCATAAGCCGACGGATCTTCTACTTTGAGCCCGATCAGGACACTGCCTTTGATGCCGTGTGGTCTTAAAACGAAACCCGGACTGAAACAATCACTCGTTTGCATATCCGGGTTTAATGTATTTGAGGTTATTGATACTTCAAGAACCGATGTTATTCTGCAGCAGCTTCTGAAGATTCTTCAGAGGCAGGAGCAGCTTCTGCTTCTTCCGCAGCGGGTTCCGCTTCGGCGTTGGCAGCATTGGCGGCAGCTTCCGCTTCAGCCTGTGCAGTGGCGATGGCAGCAGCACGTTTCTCAGCAATTTCTTTTTCATTGCTCAGGGCTTTCGCTTTGGCGTCTTCCAGTTTCTTACGGATCCCGTCCAGTTTTTTACCGGTACGTCCTTCTTTTTCTTTCATCCAGGCTTCGAATTTTGCATCGGCCTGTTCCTGTGTCAGGGCACCTTTACGTACACCTGCCAGGAGGTGGTTACGGAACATAACACCTTCGGATGACAGCATGGCACGTACTTTATCGGTAGGCTGGGCACCATTCTGTAACCAGTACAGTGCACGCTCCGAATCCAGTACCAGTTGCTGGGTTCCGATGGGGTTGAATGACCCGATTTTTTCGATAAAGCGTCCGTCCCGCGGAGCTCTGCTGTCAGCCGCTACGATGTGGTAAAAAGGACGCGCCTTTCTTCCGTGTCTTTGTAGTCTTAATTTTACCGGCATAATTATGTATTTATAAAAAATTTAGGACCGCAAAGATACGAATTTTTTTAATCTCTGCTCATTTCCGTCTCTAATTTTATTACACCGTCGGCCAGCAGGCGGAAATAATACACTTCGTCCTGGTAAATATCGGCATCAAAGAAAAAATCGATGTGCTTCTGTCCGGGCGGTTCCGCCGGGTTATTGTACAGTTCGCGTACCACCACGTTCTGGCTGTTGAACATGGCAATATGGATGGCTTTGGTGCTCGACAGGCGGAAATCGTAATTGCCGCCGATCTTTATGCGCGGGTTCACCTGCAGGTTCCGTTCGTAATCATCCGGGGCGGGCGGGGGAGGAACGGGCCGGCCGGTAATGGCCGCCAGTTTGTTTACCAGTCCGCTGCGCGTGGCTTCATTAAAGGACGTAACGTCTTCCAGCGGTTCATTGTCCGAAACGGTCCATACGGCCTGTTGCCCGGTCACGCTCTCGTACAGCTCCATATCGCGCACCAGTTCGGCTACCTGCAGCAGTTTGCCCGTGGCCTTGCCGGCATATTTGTACCGGGCTTCATTAAAGGGGGAACCGCGGTGGGCGTTGATGCACATGGCCGAAACGGCTACGGACTTACTTTCGCCCGGGGCCAGCTGTACCACCATATTGCGGGTGCTCATATAGCCCTGGTGCGTGGTGTCTTCCGGCGTAAAAAGGGTGCCGGCGGGGATATTCACTTCCAGGCTGCCGCCGCTGGTATTGCGCAGGGTAAGCAGCACGGGATTCTGGTAATGGGCCGATCTGCTGTTGGACATCACTTCGGCCTGAACTTTTTTCTGGGTAAGCGCAGTACCCAGTTCCACGGGCGTACCCTGGAACCACTGGAGCAGATAAAAAAGAAGGAGCATAGGTATAGGTGTTTCTTATTGTAACGGATTTATTTTCAGTTTGTACGTTTTTTTGTGTTTTTTAACGGGATAGCCCCTGCCCGAAATTATAAACGCGGCCGGCTGCAATAAAACCCCGTTTTTTGCGTAGGTTTGAGGTCGGATTATGAGTGTAGTAAAACGCATACACCGCTATACGCTGAAGTCGTACCTGGGGCCGTTCATCCTCACATTTTTCATCGCCGAGTTCGTGCTGCTGATGCAGTTTGTGTGGAAATACGTGGACGACCTGGTGGGTAAAGGTCTCGAAACTTCGGTGATCCTGGAACTGATGTGGTACACTTCGGCCAGCCTGGTGCCTATGGCCCTGCCCATCGCTATCCTGCTCAGCAGCATCATGACCCTGGGCAGTATGGCCGAAAGCCTGGAACTGGTGGCCATAAAATCGGCCGGCGTATCGCTGTACCGTCTCATGCGGCCGCTCATTATCTTCTCGCTTTTCACGGCCCTGGCGGCGTTCTATTTTTCGAACAATATACTGCCCGTGGCCAACCTGAAAACGCGTTCTCTCATTATGGACATCCAGAAGCAGCGGCCTGCGCTGGACATACAGCCCGGCGTTTTTTACAACGGCATTCCCGACCTGGTGGTGCGGGTGGACCGTGTGGGGAAAGATAAAAAGTCGCTCGGTGATGTAATTATTTACGACCATTCGGACTACAGCAAAGGCAACGGCCGCGTGACCCTGGCCGAATCGGGCCGTATCGAGGTCACTTCCGACGACCGTTACCTGCTGCTGGCCCTGCACAACGGGGTTAGCTACGACGAGCTGGGCTTTTTCGGCAAGCGCGATCCCAACCTGCCCGAAGCCGTGCAGTATTTCAAAGACCAGGTGATCCTGATCGACCTGTCGGAATTCAAGCTCTCCCGCGAGTCCGAGAACCTGTACAAGGACCATTACCAGATGATGACCATTTCGCAGCTGGACAAAGCCATGTTCGATATCCGTAATGAAGGCCGCCAGCGCTCCGAAGCCTATACGGTGAGTATGCGCAAGACCTATTTCTTCGGACGTAAAAGTTCGTCTTCGGCCCAGTCAAATCCTTTTGCCGCGCAGGACAGCGCCAATATCCGCAGCCTGAACATGCTTACGCCCGGCCTGCCGAACAACAACATGAAGAACATGATGGAATCGCGTTACCAGGTACCGGTGGTACAGAGTGACAGTACCCGTCCGCTGATCAGTTTCGGGGAATTCGGCAAAAACGACTGGATGGAAGAACTGAAGCCCGAGATGCAGATACAGATGTACGACCTGGCCCTGAACGTGGCCCGCAGTAACCGCGCCCGTGCCGAAGACTATACCAACGAAATAAAATACCGTAACGAAAACCTGGCCCGCCATAAGACCGAATGGCACCGCAAATTCACCCTCTCGGTGGCCTGCGTGCTGCTCTTTTTTATCGGGGCCCCGCTCGGCGCCATCATCAAACGGGGCGGTCTGGGCCTTCCGCTGGTTTCCGCCACCCTGATCTTTATTGCCTATTACCTTCTCAGCACCATCGGCGAAAAAGCGGCAAAATCGCTTACGCTTACGCCTTTCTGGGGCATGTGGATCAGTACCCTGGTGTTGCTGCCCTTCGGCGTGCTTCTGACGTACATGGCCGCGAACGATAGTAAAATATTCGAACGCGAAACCTATAAAGATCTGGGTAAGAAATTTTTATTATGGCGGAGATGGAGAAAATAAAGGTACTGTTCATAGGCAATAAGGTCCCTTTCCCGGACCTGGACGGAGGTACGGCAGCTTCCCGGGCAATGATCCAGAACATACTGGATGCCGGTTGTACCGTACAGGCCGTATTTTTCGATACGGAGAAACATCCCGTACGTTCCGAGGCACTGTTCCCCGAATGGCACGATCCGGCGTTCAGCCTGGAGAAAATACGTGTGGATACCCGTGTGAACCTGCGCGATGCCCTGCTGAACCTGTTTTTCAGCACCAAAAGCTATCACATCATCCGGGTGCAGAAAAGTATTGTGCAGAAACAACTGCAGGCCATTACGGAAAAGTTCGTTCCGGATATTATTATACTCGACGGACTGTTTGCCCTGGCCCAGGCACCTTTCCTGAAATCGGTGACGCGTGCGCCGCTGGTGTACCGTGCGCACAACATTGAATCGGAGATCTGGTTCCGGCTGGCGGGTCACAGCCGCTTCAGCCCTAAGAAACGCTACCTGCATATACTGGCAAAGCGTCTGCAGAAATTCGAGAAAAAGACCGCGCACCTGCTCCGCGATGTATGGGCTGTATCCGAACCTACCGCACAGTTCTTTGCCGCGCTTAAAGTGCCGGCCCGTGTGGTGTACCCATCGTTTCGCCTGCAATCGCACGAAGCCCCGCACGAACAGTATACCGGCCATGGCCCCTTCCGCATGTTTCATGTAGGTTCCATGGACTGGCAGCCGAATACCGAGGCCGTGGCCTTTTTTGTAAAAGATATCTTCCCGCAGCTGCGCCGGCAGTTTCCCCTGGTGGAATTCCATGCCGGGGGCCGTCATTTTGATGTGGACGCGTTCCCTGAAACGGAAGGCGTGTTTTACTATGGCGAAATTGAGGACTACCGAGCCTTTACGGCCGATAAACATGCCCTGGTGGTGCCCCTGCTTTCGGGCAGCGGCATACGCATGAAAATACCCGAGGCCTGGGCCGCCGGGATCCCGGTGCTGGCAACACCTGCAGCCATCCGGGGCATTCCTGCCGAACCCGATGTGCATTTCGGGATGTTCAGCAATACGGCCGAACTGCTGGCCTTGTGCCGGGCCTGGCTTGAATCGCCGGAATACTGGAAAAAACTCTCGCAGAACGGCCGCCGCCAGGTGGAGGAATTGTTCTCCCATGAAGCCCTGGCAAAAAGTGTGGGCGAATACATAGCGGATATCGTGCGCCTCGATAAAAAGTAGTAGGTTTGCGAAGTGGTAAAAACGTCGCAAAAAATACTGCTGGTATTACCCCGGTTTCCTTTGCCTGCCGATAAAGGCGATAAACTCAGGGCCTGGGAACAGATACGCGTACTGGCAGAAGAGAACGACGTATATGTGTTCTGTGTGAGCGATGAACCCGTTCCGCAGACGGAATTTGCCACACTTTCGGCCCTGGTGCGCGAAGTACAGGTGGTGCAGCTTTCATCGCTGTCCGTTTTATGGTCGGCCTGTCGCGCCCTTTTCTCCGGACTGCCTTTCCAGGTGGCGTATTACCGGAACTCTGAAGCATATACGAAATTAGAGGCCTTCGTGCAGCGCACTGATCCCGATGCCGTATTTTTTCAGCTGGTACGGATGGCCCCTTACCGCAAAGCCGCGGGCAATCGTACTACGGTGCTCGACTTTATGGACTGTATGAGCCACAACGTGTACCTGCGCCTGCAGACGGAAGGTTTCCCCGACCGTATCTTCTGGCGTTCGGAATATAAACGTCTGCTGCGGTATGAAGCCGCCGTGCAGAAGGAGTTTACCCGCAGCTGCATTATTTCGGGGCGGGACCGCGATACACTGCCTTTTGCGGAGAAAGAACAGGTACAGATCGTTTCGAACGGGATCGACCTGGAACGTTTTTGTCCTTCGGGAAAAGCCCCGGAATGTGACCTGCTTTTTGTCGGAAACCTGGGCTACAAGCCCAATATAGAAGCCTGTGTATGGCTTGTGCGTGAGATATTGCCCCTGCTGCATCAAAAGAACGTATATCCGTCCCTGCGGCTGGTGGGCAGCAATCCCGATACCCGTGTACAGGAACTGAGCGCTGTTAAAAATGTAGAGCTACATGCCAGTGTGCCCGATACGGTGCCCTATTACCAATCGGCCCGCATCATGGTGGCTCCCATGCGCATCAATACGGGTCAGCAGAACAAAGTACTGGAAGCCATGGCCTGCGGACTGCCGGTAATAACCACTTCCAATGCGAACGATGGCATCCGTGCCCCGGAAAGCTGCGTATGCGTGGGAGATACGGCAGAAGAACTGGCAGCACACATCCTGTCTTTACTCAACGATCCCGCCCGCACCCGCGAAATGGGACAGCGGGCCCGTCTCTTTGTGGAGGAGCATTTCAGCTGGCATACGCATACCCGCGTACTGCAGCAGTTACTGAGCGCAAATTAATCTTTAAGTATACCGGCATATACCGCTACGGCGCGTGCACAGCGGTACCCGTCGATGGCCGCGGACACGATGCCGCCGGCATAACCCGCTCCTTCGGCACAGGGGAAGAGTCCGGCCGTTTGTACGTGCATCAGCGTATGCGGGTCACGCGGGATGCGCACGGGCGAACTGGTACGGCTTTCCGGCGCTACCAGTACGGCTTCGGACGTTACGTAACCGTGCATTTTTTTGCCGAAATCGCTGAAGCCTTTCTGCAGGCGTTGCGCCACAGCCTGTGGAAGCACAGTGCGCAGGTCGGCGGATACGATGCCCGGTGTGTAGGAACATTCAGGCAGAACCGCGGACAGTTTGCCTTTGATAAAGTCGGGAATGGTCTGTGCGGGAGCGGCCTGTGTATGGCCGGCAACGGCACAGGCAGCGCTTTCTACCTGTGCACGGTAATGCAGCAGTGCCAGCGGATCGCCGGGATATTCCTCCCAGTCGCGGGCGTCCTCCGGTGTAATTTCGGTAACGATGCCCGAATTGGCAAAGGGATTGTTACGCTTGCTGGGGCTCCAGCCATTGGTAACGATCATGCCTTCCTGTGTGGTACAGGGCGCAATGATACCGCCCGGGCACATGCAGAAGGAATACACGCCCTTGCCCTGCACCTGTGTAACCAGGCTGTAATAGGCCGGGGGCAGGAATTCGCCGCGTTCGGCACGTTTGTACTGTATGCTGTCGATGAGGCCCTGCGGATGTTCGGCGCGCACGCCCAGCGCAAAGGCCTTGGGTTCGGTGTAAATATTGCGGGAACGCAGCAGGCGGTAAATATCGTCGGCTGAATGCCCCGTGGCCAGGATCACCCCGATGCCGCGCAGGCTTTCGTTCTTTTCGGTTTTCACGCCCAGCAGTACGTTATCGCTGAGGATAAGGTCCGTGACCCGGGTATCGAAGCGGATCTCGCCGCCGCTGGCCAGTATAAAGGCCCGCATCGCTTCCATGATGCCCGGCAGTTTATTGGTACCGATGTGCGGACGTGCATTGACGCGTATATCGGCATCAGCGCCGAAAAAACAAAAGGTATCGAGCACCTTGCGGATGTCGCCGCGTTTGTCGGAACGGGTATACAGTTTGCCGTCGCTGTAGGTGCCCGCACCGCCTTCGCCGAAGCAGTAGTTACTTTCGGGGTTTACGATGTGGCTGCGCGTAAGCTGTGCCAGGTCGCGGCGGCGTTCGCGGACGGGTTTGCCGCGTTCCAGTACAATGGGTTTGAGGCCGAGCGCAATGCATTCCATGGCCGCAAAATACCCGGCGGGTCCGGCGCCCACAATAAGCACTTCCGGGGCATTGCCCACCGCGTTCTGAATGGGTTCGTACGTTTCCGTTCCCGGGTTCTCGCCTTCGGTATAACAGGTAATGGCCAGCTGGTAGCGTACTTTTCCGCCGCGCGCGTCGATGCTGCGCTTCGTCACTTCGAAATGGCGGAACGCAATGCCCGAACTGCGCAGGGCCTGGGCCTGGGCCACAGGATCAAAGGCTTTTTCGGGTTCCAGCTGTATCTGTACGATCTTCGGCACGGCGCAAAGGTAATTAAATCCGGCAAAGCACCGTATGCTGCGGCAGACGCCTTATTCCTTCGGTTTTGAATTGGAGCGGATGGCGGCTTCGATCTGGTCCCACATCTCGGGTGTGGTCATCATATCGAGCCAGTTGAATTCCCCGGCGCCGTTGAGCCATTCGCCACCGTCGATGGTCACCACTTCGCCCGTTACATAGGCGCTGTAATCACTTACGAGGTACGCGGCCAGGTTGGCCAGTTCCTGGTGTTCGCCCACGCGTTTGAGCGGCACACGCATATCGGGTTTGATCATTTCGGCAAACTGTTTAGGAAACAGGCGGTCCCAGGCACCTTTGGTAGGGAAGGGCCCCGGTGCGATGGCGTTTACCCGGATGCCGTACTTGGCCCATTCCACGCCCAGTGAACGCGTAATGGCCAGCACACCGCCTTTGGCCGCGGCGCTGGGTACCACGTAGCCCGAACCGGTAAAGGCGTAGGTAGTGGTTATATTGAGCATATTGCCCTGTTTTTTCCCGGATATCCAGTATTTACCCACGGCCAGCGTGCAGTTGTAGGTACCTTTCAGCACAATGTCGATAATGGTATCGAATGCGCGGTTGCTGAGGCGTTCGGTAGGTGAAATAAAGTTACCGGCGGCATTGTTCACCAGTATGTCTACCCCGCCGAATGTATCGATGGTGGTCTTCAGCATGGCTTCCACCTCTTCGTAGTTACGTACGTCACAGGCTACCGGCAGTACTTTGCCTCCCGTTTCGGCTTCCAGTTCGGCGGCGGTCTCCTTCAGCACGTCGATCTTACGTGAGGTGATCACCACATTGGCGCCCAGCTGCAGGAAATAACGGGTCATCGATTTGCCCAGTCCGGTACCGCCCCCGGTAACAATGGCCGTTTTATTGCGGAAAGAACCTTCGGGTAACATCGGTTGTGTGTACATATTCATAGTGCGTATCTTGATTTGTAATGTGTTTCTGTAACGAAGGTACAAGGAATCTTTTTAGTATGCAAGCTGAGTATTTGGTTGTGTATTATTTTGTCTGTCAGCAATTTATGTTATTTTAGTGTTGACGTTTGAAGGCCCTTACTTGTTAATTTTTAGCCAAATACCACTTTGTGACCGGGTTGTGGAAAAAACAGGCATTGCCTTTGTACAGGTTTAGACAAATTGCTCTTACATTTGAAACCTTATAAATTATAGCATATGAAACGTTTCTTTACACTACTTATCATTCTGGCCGCCGCCAGCCCCGTGTTTGCCCAGAATCCCGGACAGATCGGGACCCTGCTCCCGAACTCCGCCCCCGTGACCAAGAATAACCGCAGCGCTACCGGCGGTGCCATGAACTATGTGTGGAACTACAACTACATGCCCGGTTATGCCGAAGTTTTTATCCGTATCCCCGAACCCGGCGTGTTCACCGTTACCGTGAACAACCAGAGCATTACCACCAACAGCGGTCGTTTCCGCTTTTTTGACCTGCAGCCCGGCGCCAGCAATTTTGTAACCATTATGCGCAACGGCGTGCTTACCTACCGCACCACGCTGAACCTGCAGAACAACATGCGCTACATCGTGGATTATTTCTCTATGCAGGGAATGTACCTGCTGAATACCGTTCCCCTGAACATGCCGATGGGCAGCGGGAACTACAGCGACCTGTGGAACCAGATGTGGAACGGGATGTACAACCCCGCCGGGAACGGAAGTATGTATAACTTCGGACAGAACTGGAACCCTTTCTTCGGACTGGATTACAGCTTCGGAAACAACAACTGGAACACCAATCCGAACTGGAATAATACGAACCCGAACTGGAACAACAACAATCCCAACTGGAACAACCAGAACCCCAACTGGAATAACCAGAATCCGAACTGGAACAACAATCCCAACAACCCGAACAATCCGAACTGGAATAACAATAATCCCAACTGGCCCAATAACCAGATGATGGCCATGGACCCCGGCACGTTCTCTCAGTTCAAGAGCACCGTTACCCGTCAGAGCTTCGACGACAGCCGTGTGAACACTATTAAGCAGCAGACCCGCACCAACTGGTTCTCCTCTGCACAGATCAAGGAACTGTGCGACCTGCTCAGCTTTGAAAGCGGTAAGCTGGACGTGGCCAAATACTGCTACGATTACTGCATCGACCGTCAGAACTACTTTGTGATCTATCCTACGTTCGACTTTGAAAGCAGCGTGACCGAACTCACCAATTACATCGGTAACCGCCGCTAAGTCGCAGACATATTCATAAAAAAGTAAAGCCTTCCGGTTGCGCGGAAGGCTTTTTTATTTGTGGATGAGCACGAAAGTAGCAGACTAACGTAAGTGGTAGCGCAGGCCCAGCTGTCCGTTGGCACGGTAGGGATAACTGCGTACCGAAGGGTCTTTTACGGCGCTGAGCAGGTGATAACGGAAACCGCCCGAGGCAAACAGCGACCAGCTGCGGATGCGGTAGGCAAGCACGGGTTCCATGCCCAGGGAAATATTGAAGGAAGCGGGCTGACTGATGTCTACAGGCAGCTGTGTGCCGTCTTCGTTCCGGAAATATACGTTCTGGCGCAGCAACACGTGAAAGGCCGGTCCGGCGGTAATGCCCAGCGAAAAATTACGGAAATTGTAACGCGCGCCCAGGTCCAGCGGGAAGAAGAGATTATGCGTCTGCATGTGCAGGCGGCCGTTGAGGGTCTTCTGTATCCCGTTGTAGTCGATCACGGGCAGGGGAATATTTATATCGCCGAAGGATTCGTAGGAGCCGGCGTCGATGGTCTCGGGTGCAGATCCCGTGCCTACATTGGGCGAACCGGAATAGGTAAGCGCGTAGGGATTGGAAAAACCATAGTATTCATAGCCCATACCGGCAGAAAAAATTCCGTGGCGGCCGAAGAAAAAGCCACCCTTGAATATACCTGCGGCATACAGGCCTGAAGTACGGCTCTGCATATTTTTTTCGGCCAGACCGTTCTGCGGACCGGAAGCGGCACGGCGGTTATACCACACCGAACCGGCTGAAGCCTCCAGGCTGAGGAAGGGAGCGATCTTCGGGTATACCGGACGTATGGCCGGCCGGAAAAACGCGCCTTCGCGCAGATTGTTTTCTTTCAGTACGGGTTTCAGAGCATTTCCGGGTAGTATAAAAGCTCCGTTGCCGGCCAGGCTGAGGGGATGTATGCGATTCTGAGACTGTATGGCTGAAGTTGTGCTTCGTTGTGGAATGCCGGAATTCCGGCGGGGCGTTGCGGTAATTGCCGGATTTTCTCCACCCGGAGTGAGCGGATGGAAGCCGCTGTGTGTCTGTATCTGCCCGCTTTCGCTTGTGCCTGCGTGTGTGGAGGACTGTGAAGTAGTGGCGCCGTGATGGGTATGGACAGCCGCTTCCGTAGCGGAGGTACCTGTGTGGGCATGCCCAGGTGTTGTGGCCGCGGTGTTTGCCGTTGCTTCAGACTGCGGGTAGGTGCTTGCCCGGGAGTTCCGCGAGGTGTTGCCGGCGGCCGTTGTACCTGTTGCCGATGCAGCCGTTTCGGCGGTATGTGCCGCATCGTTATCCTGGGAAGAAGCGGCGCTGGCTTCCGTTTCCCGTGCCGGTTTTTCGTTTACGCCGGCCGTACGTACATCGTTTTGCGCTGCCGTTTGTCCGGCCCCGGAAGGTCTGTTGCCGCCGAGGAACCATACGGTACTGCCACAGGCGATGCCGCCCAGCAGCAGGAACCAGAACAGCAGGCGCCGTTTTTTCTTCTTCTGGTCCAGCGCATTGGCTACGCCGCTCCAGACCTTGTCCGAAGGCATTTCGGCATAGTTTTCCAGCTGCCGGCGCAGTTGCTCGTCGTTATATTTTGTTGAATCGTTCATTTCGGTGTGTGTTGTGGTTTGGCTTCACGGTGCAGGTGTGTTATTTTATCCCGGAGAAGTTGCCTGGCCCGTGCCAGCTGCGACTTGGAGGTGCCTTCGCTGATCCCCAGCCGCAGGGCAATTTCTTCGTGGGTGAATTCTTCCATGACGTACAGGTTAAAAATAGTGCGGTACCCCGCGGGCAGGGTCTGTATCAGGGCGATGAGTTCGGCCGCGGAGATCCCCGAAATGGCGGTGGAATCTTCGCTAAGCGTAAGGGCGGGCAGATCGGCCGTGGTATCTGTCAGCACGTTGCGTCGCCGCAGGTCTTCCAGGCAGGTGGTAACGGTAATGCGCCGCGCCCAGCCTTCGAAAGAGCCTTCACTGCGGAAATCCGGTATCTTCTGAAAGATCCGGATCCAGCTTTCCTGCATGTAATCTTCCGCTTCGCTGCGCGAGGAGGCAAAACGCAGGCATACCGGGAACAGCCGGGGCGTAAGCAGCCTGTAAAGCTGCTCCTGTGAGGCTCTTTTGCCCGAACGGCATCCCTTGAGTATGTCGGCAGATATCTCCAAATAAAAGCTCCTTTACTGCTGAAAGGTAAAACTTATTCCCATTTCCAGGCGGTGATAGCTCATGCTGCGCGTCTGTACCTGCATCGGGCTGTTGTAGGGCTGAACTTCAGCGGTGTAGGCAGCCTGTTGCAAACGGTAGCCAAAGTTAAGGCGTAAGATCGTATTCCGGTCTATCCGTCCGGCAAAACCGATCCCGCCGGCCAGCATCAGTCCGCCTTTCGTATGGGTCACGCGGTAGTAATCATCGCCTTTGGGAGCCGTTTTTATGCCCAGTCCGTAACCCGCCTGTATAAAATACACCGGGGTAAAACGCTTGTTGAGGATATTACCGGAAACCTCGCCAAAGAACGGCAGGTTCAGGGCCAGGCTTTCATAACGTTCTATACCTACGCCGGCGCCTACGTTCAGGAAATCGAAGAAGCGATAGCCCGTAGTGTTCCGGAAGCTGAAAGCCACGCGGTTTTCGGTATTACCATTGTAAGCGTAGGGCAGGCCGTATATGTCGTAATAAGGGTAAGGATAATAATTGTTGGGCGACATACGGGGCATGATACTGATGGTAGAGGTATTGTAAACGCCCAGCAGGCTTTTGCGCGGCAGGAGCAGTGTTACGGCCTCTTTCTGTGCCGAAAGGGCAGGGATGGCCAGCAGGCCGGGAAACAGTATGCTGAAAATTTTTTTCATAGCGGGGAGTGTCTTTTTTGTTCCTTATAGATGCAAAACGTTTCCGCAGGGTTGCATGCCGCCTGAAATTTTATTTTTTTTCTGTTCCGTGCAACCTTTTTCCTCCGGCCTGCATCTTGGCTTTAAACTCAACAAACTTTTATGAAGTATATCCGATTCTCGACCGTTGTTTCCATGCTGGTGCTGGTATTTGCCGGCTGCCGCGATAAGTGCAGTGTGGAAACGATCTACGACGCCAACGTGCCTGTATACCTCTCTTACGAGGAACTGCGCAAACCCCTTACGCTCTCTTCTTCGCAGGTGCTGGAAAAACCTTCTAAGTTCTGGCGTACCGATAACTACCTTTTTGTAAGCGACCTGAACAAGGGCATACACATCTACAACATCAGCAACCCGGCTGCCCCTCAGGAACTGGTTTTTGTAAATGTGCCCGGTGTGGTGGACGTAGCGGTGAAGGGCAATTACCTGCTGGCCGACAGTTATACCGACCTGCTGGTGATCGACGTATCGAACCCGTCTTCGCCTTCGGAAGTAAAACGACTGACCGACGTATTTGAATACAATCCCTTTAAAGTAGAGGCTAAAACGGGCTATCCCGTAGTGGCCCCCGATAAGGCCAAAGGTGTGGTGATCGGCTGGAATATTGAAAAAGTGAAGGACGAACAGGCCTGTACACCCGGTGGTAATACGGTTTTTTACGAAATGGGCGATATGACCAATTTCGGCGGTGTGTCCCTGGCTTCGGGTGCCGGCGGAGGCCCGGCCACCTATTCGGGTGGTGGTTCCCTGGCAGCTTTTGCAGTACGCGGCGATTTCCTGTACAGCGTGAGCCCCAGCAGCCTCAGCGCCTATTCCCTGGCCGATCCTTCCAATCCTTCCAAAGTGTCGGAACAACAGGTGGGCATGAGCATCGAGACCATCGTGGCCTATGAGCGCTTCCTGTTCATCGGCAGCCAGAACGGCGTATTCATCTACAGCCTGCAGAATGCTTCCACCCCGGTATACGTGAGCCAGTTCACCCATGCCACGGCCTGCGACCCGGTAGTGGTAAGCGAAGACATTGCCTACGTGACCCTGCGCGACGGTACGCCCTGCCAGAACGGAAGCAACCAGCTGGACGTGCTGAACGTGAACCAGGTACAGAACCCCACGCTGATCCGTACCTACCCGATGGTAAACCCGCACGGACTGGGCATCGAGGGTAATATACTGGCCATTTGCGAAGGTACGCACGGCGTAAAGGTGTTCAATGCGGCCGATCCGGCCAACCTGCTGTATGTCCAGGAACTGACCGGACTGAATGTAAAAGATGTGATCCTGTATAACGGCGTGGCCATGTTCATCGGCGATAACGGAATTTACCTGTATACCTACAACCAGTCGGGTAATTTCCAGGCGGCCGGGGTCATTGCCATTGTAGGATAAACATAAGAACAGCAACATGAACAAAGCAGCCGCATATATCATTGTGTTTGTACTGGCCGGACTTTTTTCCTGCCGCAACAAAGACAAGGCCTGCATAGAGCCGGCCATGGTGGTACCCTGTAAGGAAGACCCGGCCATGACCAATATTCGTATACGCAACGTAAGCGATTATAATTTCTGTAACGTAATGATGAATCCGGGCTCCTACACCGCGTATTACGGCCCGATAAAGAAGAACGACATCACCTGTTACCAGCCGTTTTCCGAGGCCTATGCCCTGCCCAGTATTACGCTGTTCATAAACGAAAAGAAATTTATCCTGCAGGTGATCGACTATGTAGGCGCCATCCCGCTGGATAAAGGAAAATATACCGTTTCGGTGAACGTGACCAATTTTGATAAAGGTGAGCTGCAGCTGCAGACCACCCCCGACTGAGTATGAAAAAGTAACGATTCATAAACAGAAGACCGTAAAACCCCGCGAGGGTATAGGCGCCTGATAAAGCGGGGTTTTTACGGTTTTTTGGAAAGATCTCGGAGGTTTGGTTTTTTATTTCACAAATAGAAAAAGGCTGTCTTGCTCATAGCAAGGCAGCCTTTTAATTTCGTACAGCTAACAGCTGTTATTTTTTCTTCTCTTTGTCTTTTTTGCCGCCTTTGTCGTCGGCTGCGGCAGCAGGTTTATAGCCGTACTCTTTTTCGAGTTCTTTTTTACTTACCCGGATCACTTTGGCCGTGATGCGGATATCTTCCTCGGGTTTATCGCCGGGGCGGGTCTTTACGGTGGCGATCTTATCCACCACGTCCAGGCCCTTGATCACTTCGCCGAAGATGGTGTATTCGCCGTCGAGCCAGGGAGTACCGCCGATGGTACGGTAGGCTTCCTTCATCTCTTCGGGCATTTTATAGGAGGGGTTGCGTGCCTGGCGCTGTTTTTCGGCCATCATCAGTTCCTGGTCGTTCAGTTTTTTACCCTGTACAATGTAGAACTGCGATCCGCTGGACGCTTTTGCGGGGTTCACGGCATCGCCCATACGTGCGGCCGCCAGTACGCCTTTGCGGTGGTACAGGCCGGGCTGTATCTCGGCATCGATGGTGTAGCCGGGGCCGCCCTGGCCTGCCAGGTGTGCCTTGTCGGCGGTTTTGGTATTCGGGTCACCGCCCTGGATCATAAAGGCGCTGATCACCCGGTGGAACGTGGTGCTGTCATAAAAACCCTCGCCGGCCAGTTTCAGGAAATTGGCCTTATGTTTGGGCGTTTCATCATACAGGTACACATACATGTTGCCGTACGAAGTAGAGATCTCCACGATCTGGGTCTTGTTTTTCTGGGCGTCGGCATCGGCCAGTACGCCTGCTAAAGCTATGGTCATAATTATTTTTTTCATCAAACATGAAAGATAAAAGTGTCACAAGGTACAAAAAAGGGAAAATGCTCAGAGCTGAAGGGATCTTTTCAGGTTCTGCAGCTCGGCCCGGATGTTCTCGAGGCGCTGGACCAGCTGTTGTTTACGTTTCCATTCCTGCTCGGATTCTTCCAGGAATTTTTTGGCTCCGTCCAGGGTATATCCCTGCACTTTTACCAGCTGATGGATACGGCGAAGATATTCCAGGTCGTTCCGGGTAAAAAAACGATTGCCTTTTTTGTTGCGAACGGGTTTCAGGGCGTCGAACTCATTTTCCCAGTAGCGTATGAGTGAGACGTTTACGCCGAGCATTTCTGCAACTTCTCCTATAGGGTAATAGACTTTCAGGTGATCTTCGTTTACTTCTTTATATGGCACAGAGGGGGTTGTTTTATTCGACGAATGTACGAAATTATTAGACATCTGCAATTCAACTTCTACATATTTTGATGGTTAGGCTTGGAAATAAAGTTATATCTTTGGAGTTATAAGTTTTTAAAAAATATCATGAAAAGACTATTACCTTTCATTTTAGCCTTTGGCACAGGTACACTTCTCAACGCCCAGATCACCATCGGAGTAAACGACTTTGCATCTCCCGGAGATGAGGTCTACATGGGTACGGACGATCTTCCCCCGACCAATCTCCCGCTCGGTACTCCCGGCACCAACAAATCATGGGACTTTACCACGCTGGAAACACGTTCCCTGGATACGATCTCTTTCGTAAACCCGGCCACACTGCCTAACGGAGCGCAGTTCCCTGCTTCCAATATCGCACAGGTACAGGGCAGCACCATCATCTACCTGAACAAACAGAGCAACTCGGTAAGCGCCGTGGGAACCGAACTGATATTCAGTGGTTTCCCCATCGCCGTGAACTTTAACCCGGGCTATACCGTACTGCCTTTCCCGACCAGTTACCTCGATAACTTCGGCGGTAACTACCAGTTTGAGCAGAAAGTATTTATCGGTATCGATACTACGGTAACCGTTCCGCTCATGGGTAATATCCAGGTGAAGGTGGATTCAGTATGGATCAAACGCCAGTCAGACATCGACGCCAACGTGGACTCATGGGGTAACCTGACCACCGACCTGGCCGTGGTGGCCGCCCTGCGTGCCAAAGTGGTACAGCAGAACGTAGACACTACCTATGCCTATTTCGGCAACCCGATCGTAGTACCGGGCTTTATCAATATTACACAGGGCTGGAACCTGATCGACCAGCAGTTTGCACAGACCATTGCGCTGTTCTCGCCTGAACTGGCCGGCGCCCTGGGCAATGCCACCGGTATGGATACCATCACTACCTACGAATTCTTTGCCAATAACTACGACTACCGTTTCGCCAGCATCGAAGTGGACGAGACCAGCAACCAGCCTACCAATGCACAGTTCATTTCGAACGAGTCGCTGCTGGTGGGTATGGAACAGTTCGAAAGCATGCCCGATCTGAAAGTATACCCGAACCCGACCGCTGACGAGATCCGTTTCTCACAGCAGATCCCGGCCGGTACCGTATACAAGATCTTCGATATGAAAGGCACGCTGATCGAAGCCAAAACCGTTAACTCGAACGTACTTTCGCTGCAGAACCTGAGCAGCGGTTCTTACGCCATTATGCTGTACCACAACGATGGTAAACTGATGGCCATGGAAAAAGTAGTGGTTCGCAAATAAGCCTCACTGTTTATTAGATAGAAAGGCCTTTTCCAGCGGGAGAAGGCCTTTTTTTATTCCGGCAGGCGGTAAGCCTCAAAGTCGGCTTCTTCTTTCACAAAACGGCCGTCGAGCTGCAGCAGGCGGTCGGCTTCGTGCAGGCAGTCCTGGTGTTCGTCGCTCAGGATAAAGACCAGGTCCCAGGGATCTTTCGAAAGGGTGAATTCCCCCATGGTACTGTGCACCGTAAAAAGCATCTCGTCCTGCAGGATCAGCTCGCTTTTGACAATTACCGGTTCCAGGGGGCCCAGTACTTCGAACAGGGTATTGATAAAATCCTCAAAGCCGCCTTCGGCATAAAACTCCAGCAGCAGCGTATCGCCGCCGTAAACAGGTCTGAAAAGATAGGTGTATGGCATTGTTCAGGAATGTAAAAAGGTATGATAGGCCTCTTCCGCCGGTTTCAGGAGGCTTTTTTTCAATTTGTATTTTGGCGCAAAGAAATGGTATTCCATATCGATGTGCGTCTTTTTACGCGTACGTTTCCAGGTGCCGCGGGCCTGTCCTTCGTGCAGGATAAGCGGCCGGAAGAGGCCGTTCTCCGTGATCACCGTGCGGGTATGGGCTTCCGGCAGGAACAGTCCGCGCTTCTTATACGCGATCAGGTATTCGTCAAAAGCCGGCAGCAGCAGTGCATTTCCCGGTACGTTTTTTGCATACGAAGCGCTTTCCGCAAAGAAATAGCTTTCGTTCTCAAACACAATTTCGTGCAGTTGCTTCTGTACCGATCGCAGGCCTTTGCGGGCTTCGGTAAGGGGCAGTCCGGACCACCAGCTGAAATCGGCCAGGGTAGCCGGGCCGTGACTGCTAAAGTAACGCAGACAGAGCCGGGCCAGGGCTTCCTCGCGGCTGAGAGGCGTTTGTGCCGGTACCCGTTCTTCCAGCAGGGCATAGGTGTTGTTCTTACCGCGGGGAATACCGCTGCAGATCAGTCCGTCCAGTTCCGCCCGGAAGAACAGGTGCAGCAGGCGCAGGCCGCTTAGGGCAATACCGTTCCGTTCCAGCTCCGGGGCCAGTTCCTCACGGGTCAGGTGCCGGCCGCCGGCAAGCGCATTGCCCAGGATATCGTTGCTTTTCAGAAAGGTGGCCTCGTCGAGCTCCAGTTTGCGCAGGGCAGAAGCAATACCGCTGTTGATGTGTGGAGCGCTCAGTTGCAGCATCCAGCGGATGTCGGCGGCATGTACCAGGTGCCAGGTGGGGCGCAGTACGTGCGTGCGCAGGATAAGACCATCGTCCAGGGCCTGCCGTACAAGGGTTTCGGTACTTCCCGGCAGGCGTATGCCCACCGCCCAGAGCGCCATATCGTGATCCTGAGCCTGTATGGCGCCCATATGGGCCACCACATCGGCAGGCTGTGAAAAAACAGGAGCATCCAGGGCCTGGTTGCGGAGCCGCAGGGTACATATTTCAGAAGCAGTCATCAGCCCCGAAGGTACTAAATTCTGAAATGTATGTTAAAATGCCTGTTTTCATGGGTTTAAGTGCACCGTCTGCACATCAGAATATCGCTTTTGTAACATTGTTTGCCCGAAAACGTCTAACTTTGCGTTTTTAAAACCGCACATTAATGACGGATACAAATGATATAAGCCGCATTGCCAACGGGTTTTCGAAGTTGAGCAAGGCTGAAAAACTGAAGGCTACGGCCTCTATTTTTCCGGATGCAGCCCGGGTGGAAGCAGAAATGAACTCTTTTAACCATCCCGATGCCGCCAGGCAGAAAATTTTTGATGAATTCTCCGAGAATACCATCACCAACTATTATTTCCCCTACGGTGTAGTGCCCAATGTGATCATTAACGGCAAAAGTTACATGATGCCCATGGTGATCGAGGAGAGCAGCGTAGTGGCGGCCGCTTCCAAAAGCGCCAAATTCTGGAGTACCCGCGGCGGATTCCATGCCGAGATCGTGGATACCCGTAAACTGGGCCAGGTACATTTTATCTGGAACGGCGATAAACAAAAGCTGATCGATGCATTCCCGGCCCTGAAGGCCGAACTCATGGAGCAGACGCAGCACATTACCGCCAACATGCAAAAACGCGGCGGTGGCATACTGGATGTGGAACTGGTGGACATGACCGCTTACGAGCCCGGTTATTACCAGCTGAAGGCCTCTTTTGAGACCTGCGACAGCATGGGCGCCAATTTCATCAACTCCTGCCTGGAAGAGTTTGCTTCCATCCTGCGTAATTTCTGCGAAGACCGCGAAGATTTCAGCGGCAGCGAAAAACAGGCGGACGTGATCATGAGCATCCTGAGCAATTACACGCCCGACTGCCTGGTGCGCGTATGGGTGGAATGTCCCATTGAAGAGCTGGGAAGCTTTGAGGACGGTAAAATTACCGCCGATGAATTTGCCCGCAAGTTTGCCATGGCCGTGAAAGTGGCCACCGTGGACACCTACCGTGCCACCACCCACAACAAAGGCATCTACAACGGTATCGACTCCCTGGTGCTGGCCACCGGTAACGATTTCCGTGCGGTGGAAGCGGCCGGGCATACCTATGCTTCGCGCAGCGGCAAATACTCGTCGCTTACCTATATCGATCTCAGTAACAATACGTTTAAATACGTGCTGGAAGTGCCGATGGCCCTGGGCGTGGTGGGCGGACTGACGGCCCTGCACCCGATGGCGCGCCGTTCCATCGAAATGCTGGGCAATCCCGATGCCCGCGAGCTGATGATGATTGCGGCCACCGCCGGTCTGGCCAATAACTTCGGCGCCCTGCACTCGCTTACCACCAGCGGTATTCAGAAAGGACATATGAAAATGCACCTGCTGAATATCCTGAACCATTTTGAGGCCAGCGAGACCGAAAAAGTGGACGCCGTGGAGTATTTTAAGCATAATAAAGTGTCATTCAATTCGGTACGCAGTTTCCTGATCGCCTACCGCGAAAATATTCTCAACCACGGATAGCTGATGGAATACCGCGCCCACGGCAAATTTTTACTCAGCGGCGAATACATGGTGCTGAAAGGCGCCAGAGCCCTGGCCCTGCCCCTGAGATACGGGCAGCGTATGCAGGTAAGCGATATTGCCTATGAAGGCTGCCGCTGGTACAGCGCCGAAAAAGGCAATGCCTGGTTCGAGGCTACACTGGACAGCAGCATATGCGTTACGGCCACCAACCTGCCGGCCATCGGCGACCGCCTCGACGAAATTATGGCCTCCATACTGCGTCAGCGCCCGGAAGTAGTAAGTAAATTCAGGGGGAAAGAATTCCGTTTCGATACCGATTTTGACCGGGACTGGGGACTGGGCACCAGCAGCACCCTGCTGGCCCTGCTGGCAGAATATGCTGAAGTAGATCCCTATCAGCTGCTGGCCGATACCTTTGGCGGCAGTGGTTATGATCTGGCCTGCGCCATTGCTTCGGGGCCGCTGTTCTTTACCCGCCGGGAAGGAACGCCCCTCGTGGAACCCGCGCCCTTCGACCCGCCGTTCAAGGAACAGATCTTTTTTGTGTACCTGGGCAACAAGCAGAACAGTTCGGCCGAAGTAAAGAAATTCTTTAAAGAGGCCGTGATCAGCGACGCCGACGTACAGCGCATCAGCGAACTGGCAGCGGACTTCTGCACGGCGGCTACTCCCCGCGAACTGGCCGGCTTTATGAAGGAGCACGAGCAGATCATGAGCCGTATACTGCAGACACAGACCGTACAGCAGAAATACTTCCCCGATTTTGCCGGCGCCGTAAAAAGTATGGGTGCCTGGGGCGGAGATTTTGTAATGGTAGTGTCTGAAAATGAGGAGAAAGTGACCAGGAAGTATTTTTTTGACAAGGGTTTTGTAACAATTTTAGGGTATTCAAACGTCTTATTGCGAGATTAATCATGAACGCACAAACACAAACATACCCGGAAACCCTTCCGGCTGAATTTGCGAACGGCCACACGGCATGGACCAGTCCGTCGAACATTGCCCTGGTCAAATACTGGGGAAAATACGATAACCAGATCCCTGCCAATCCATCGATCAGCATTACGCTTTCGGCATGCCATACCAAAACGGAGATGGAATGGTCGGCAGCGGAGAACGGTCCCGAAGTAGAATTTTATTTCGAAGGAAAGGCCAATGAAGCGTTCGGCAACAAGATCAAAAAGTTCCTGGAAAGTCAGCTGCCCCAGCGTCCTTACCTGTCGGGCATGCGTTTCCGCCTGGGATCAGAGAATACGTTCCCGCATTCGGCCGGTATTGCCTCTTCGGCAAGCGGCATGAGTGCTTTCTGCATGTGCCTGGTAGAAATGGAGCGCCGCGTGTTCGGCCTGCATACCGACGATGCCTCTTTTTACCGCGAAGCCAGCGTTCTTTCGCGCCTGGCCAGTGGCAGCGCCAGCCGTTCCGTATACGGCGGACTGGTAAGCTGGGGGGCCATCGATGCCCTGCCCGAAACATCGGACCTGTTTGCCAGCAAGTACGAAGGTCAGGTACATCCCGACTTTCAGAACCTGCAGGATTCCATCATTATCTGCGACCGCGGCGAAAAGAGCGTAAGTTCACGTGCCGGCCACGGACTGATGAAGACCAATCCCTACGCCACACGCCGTTTTGAGCATGCCCGTGAGAACATGGACGCCCTGTTACAGGCCATCGGCGAAGGCGACTTCAACCGTTTTGCCGAACTGGTAGAGAACGAGGCCCTTACCCTGCACGGCATGATGATGATGAGCTATCCCTGGTTCATCCTGATGAAGCCCAAGACCCTGGAACTGCTCGATATCATGAAACAGTACCGCGAACAGCACGGAATACGCATGTGTTTTACGCTGGACGCCGGTCCGAACATACACCTGATCTACCCCGAAAGCGAGAAGGAGAAGGTGCACACATTCCTGAATAACGAAATAGCTAAACATTTACCCGGAAATTCCATTATCTTTGATAAAGAAGGGAATGGCCCGGTAAAACTGAAATAACCCGAAATGGCAAACAAAAACTTCAAATCAAAGATTTTGTTGTTTGGTGAGTACAGCATCATTCATAACTCGATGGGGCTCACTATTCCCTTTGATTTCTACAAGGGCAAGCTTACGTTCAAAAGCCGTAACCTGTCTGAGGAAGAGGCAAAACAGAGCAATGCCGATCTGAAAAAGTACGCGGCATACCTGCAGGGGCTGGTAGAAAAGAAAGAGCTGGGTTTTACCTTCGATATTGAGGCGCTGAACGCCGATATTGAAAAGGGCCTGATCTTCGACAGTACCATTCCGCAGGGCTACGGTGTAGGCAGCAGCGGCGCCCTGGTGGCGGCCCTGTACGAGCGTTATGCCTTTGATAAAGTGTACAACGAAGAAAAACCGGGCACGGACGATATACTGAAACTGAAAGCCCAGTTTGCAAAAATGGAATGTTATTTCCACGGCACCAGCAGTGGTCTGGACCCGCTTATCTGTTACCTGCAGCACCCCCTGCTCATCGAGAACAAGGAGGCCATCGGTGCGGTACAGATCCCCGAGAGCGTAAAGACCGGCAACGGCGGCATATTCCTTATCGATACCAAACAGGTGGGAAAAACCGGTCCGCTGGTGCAGCTGTTCCTCGATAAATGCAAGGAAGACGGTTTCCTGGGCCTGGTGCGCAAGGAAATGATCCCTTTCAACGATAACTGTATTAAAGCGTTCCTGAAAGGCGAGGCCAAAGACCTGCTGAGCAACGTAAAAGAGCTCTCGCACTTCCTGATCGCCCACCTGGACCCGATGATCCCCAAAAAGTTCCGTAAAGTATGGAAACAGGGTCTGGAAAGTGAAAGTTACTACCTGAAACTCTGCGGAAGCGGCGGCGGCGGTTACCTGCTGGGCTTTGCCCCGGACCTGGAAAAGGCCCGCGCCGAACTGAAAGAGTTCAATATAGAGGTAATACATCGGTTTTAAATAAATAATAGCAAAGAAGGCTTCCGCAAGGGAGCCTTTTTTGTTCCGCGTCTTTTCAAAAAATTACCTAACTTTATAGACAAATCAGTATCCATGTCTAAGAAAGGACAGTACCGGGGAATTCTTACGGGCAAGAAGTTTATGCATAAAATACGTCTCAGACTATACATCTGGTCTGAAGACAAGGTGTTTTTTGTGTATGCGCCAGCTCTCGACCTTACCGGTTATGGCAATACGGAAACGGAAGCGAAGGATTCTTTCACGCATATACTGCAGGAAACCGTTTCCTACATGGAGAATAAGGATACACTTTTTGACGAACTGGAACGTCTGGGATGGACGACCAATCGCACCAAGAGACGTGTAAAAGCGCCGGATATAAAAGAGATGAAGGAAGATAACGAAGAGTTCAGGATTATATCTTCCAAACCGAATGTAAAAACCATCGATGAATCTCTGGAGCTTGCTATCTGATGACAGTAAGACATTTACGGAATATTTCTTTATCCACCTTTGAGTCGTTCCTGAAACGGGCTCAGTGTAAATGTATGGGGATCAACAGCGGGCATATCAGATACACACGGGCAGACCTGCTGAGACCGGTAATTGTACAGACACATATAGATCCCGTGCCTGAATTTATTATTAAAAACGCCCTGAGATCGATGCAGGTTTCCAAAAATGATTTTTACGATATACTGGAAGGAAAAAAAGTTGTTGTAAAGAAAGGGAACGGGTATTCGATCGAGGAACGACCCGGCCCGAAAAATCACTAATTTTGTTAGAAGGCGCCGTTGGAATTTTGACGATCTTTGGGCAAAATTTTTAGTTTATGTACACACTGAAAACGGCTGACGGCCGCTTTAGGACCATAGCCCTTATCGAAAGTCTTTCCTTTTTATTCCTGCTCTTTGTAGCCATGCCCCTGAAATACGGCGCCGGAATGCCCCTCTTTGTGAAATACGCCGGCTGGGCACACGGACTGCTGTTCATCCTGTACTTCTTTATGCTGATCGACGTGTATATCAGCGACCGCTGGCCCCTGAAACAGGCGTTCCTGGCCGGACTGGCCTCGGTCCTGCCTTTCGGTTGCTTTATTTTTGAGAGATACTGGCGCAGCAAACAGCCTGCCGCTTAGTTGCCTGATACTGAACAGAAAAAGACCGCCTTGCTATAAGCGAGACGGTCTTTTTCTATTTTATATATTCTGGTGTCTTATTTTCTTCCGCCGAGAATGCGCAGCAGGAACAGGAAAATATTCACAAAGTCGAGGTACAGGGTAAGCGCGCCGAAGATGGAGCCTTTACGTGCGCTTTCTTCGTCCAGGGCCAGGGCCATGTATTTCAGCTTCTGGTTGTCGTAGGCGGTGAGGCCCAGGAATACGGCCAGTCCCACATAGGTAATGATCCAGGTGAGCGTGTCCGAATTGAGGAAAAGGTTTACCAGCGAGGCGATCACCACCCCGATAAGGCCTACGATAAGCAGGGAACCGATCGACGTAAGGTCTCGTTTGGTAAAATACCCGATAGCGGCCATACTGCCGAAAAGGCCGGCGGTGCACAGAAAGGTAATGCCGATGGTCTGCTGGCTGTATACCATAAAAAGTCCGCCGAAGGTAAGCCCTGTAATGCCGGCATACAGCATGAACAGGCCAATGGCCACGGGATAGCTTATTTTATGCAACAGGCGTCCGATACCTACCACCAGGCCCAGCTGCGCCAGTATCAGCACCCAGAAGGCCAGTTTATTTCCGTAAATGAGTTGCAGGGCCAGTTCGGAAGATGCCGTGAAATGCGCCACCAGCCCGGTTACAATCAGGGCAAGAAACATCCAGCCGTATACTTTCGACATAAAAGCAGCCTGCTTCTGTGCGTCTACAACGGCTTCGGTTTCGTAATAATAGGGAGTGTTCATGAATAGATATTTAGTTTAAATATACGAAAAATATTTATAAAGGTTTTTCATAGGGCAGGTGCTTCACACTTTCGAAACGGGCAAAGGCGGCCTCCAGTGTGGGATGCGTGAGCAGTTCCTCCAGTTCTTTCTCCGGGAAATAACCGTTGTCGATCCCTTCTTTTATAAAGATAAAATTAAAACCCAGCTCATTGGTACCGATCAGTTTGTAGCCCTTCTTTTTACCCAGTTTTTTCATGGCTACGGGTGAGGCGCCGTGATACACGGAATGCACGTCGTTGAACTTGTTCTGAGCGTCGTAAGGCACTACAATATCGTTGTAACCGAATTCCACATGGGTCTCGATCACCACTACCTGGGGTTCTATTTCCGTAATGGCGTCCCAGATCCAGTAGTCGTTGCCGTCGATATCGATGGAAAGTACGCCTACTTTACCTTTCATGTTGTTCTTCTGTAACAGCTGGTTGATGTTCTCCCGCAGCACAAAACTGCACTCAAAGCGGGGCCTGGGAAACCAGGGATGCGGGTAACGGCCGTAGAAATAGCGTCCGCGGTCGATGGCACGGGCATTGGCGTCGATGAAAAGTCCGTTGAACCCGAAGTGAAAATAGAGGTTGGCGCAGTTGCTGTTCACCCCGTCGTCGGAGCCGATCTCTACGAAAGACTTGTGTTCCATGCCGATAACGGCAAAAATGAAGAGCAGCAGTCCGTCTTCCTCGAACTGTGAAAAATTGCGGAACCCGGTGTCCTTAAGCGGTATCTGCAGTCCGGCCTGTATCTTTTCGCGGTAATACAAGAACAGTTGTCGCTGCTGTATCTGCACGGCCGAAGAAAGCTTATGCCGCTGCCACAGGATCTGGGCGTATTTTTTTATCCGGTTTTTCATCAGACCAAAAGTACTATTTTAAAATGTGAAGCAAAACCGGGGCACCGGCGACGATCTAACTCCATGGCTGTCTTTAAACTAAATGTAATGAAAATGTAAAAGGAATGATAAAAATTTGTAGGTTTGATAGAAGCTAAACTTACCTTTTTTATGAGAAGAACCGTACTCCTTTTCCTTATGCTGTTCTCTGCGGCATACGGGGCAATGGCGCAGGGTACATCCTGCAGTAACGCCACGCCGGTAACGCCGGGCAGCTACACCGCCCCGCAACCCAACAGCTGGTACACCTTTGTGCCCACGCAGCCGGGAATTTACCGGATATACACCTGCCAGCAGAGTTCCTGCGATACCAAAATTTATGTGTACGATTATTGTGTGGGACTGAACCCTACCGAGAACAACCTGGCCACCGTACTTTACAACGACGATGCCTGCAGCCTGCAGAGCGAGGTACAGGGGATTCTGCAGCCGGGTACCACCTATTATATCCGTATCGACGATTACAACAACCAGTGCAACGGGCAGACCATTAACTGGACCCTCCAGTACATCGGGCAGATATCAGGTTGTACAGACCCGAATGCCTGTAACTATAACCCCGAAGCTACGATAGATAACGGTTCCTGCGTGTATGCGCCCAGCCCGCTGTGCCCCACGCCCGATCTTACCGTAGTGCAGAGCGCCATGGAAAGTTCGCTGAGCATGGACACCCGCAATGCCGACCAGTGCTCCGTGGAAGAAGGCTGTCTGAACGGGTACGGACTCCGCGACATCATTCGTTTTACCACGCATATCAAAAATGTGGGGAATGCCGATTATTACATCGGGCAGGCAAATCCCTCGAACCCCCAGTTCGACTATGTGAACTGTCACCAGCATGCACACTACGTGGGTTATGCCAAATACGAGCTGTATGACCTGAACGGGAATGAGATCCCCATCGGTTTTAAGAACGGTTTCTGTGTAATGGACCTGGAATGCAGCGGTGGCGGCTCCTCGCAGTACGGCTGCGGAAACATGGGCATTTCGCACGGCTGCGGCGATATTTACGGCGCCGGTCTTGACTGCCAGTGGGTGGATATTACCGATGTGGACACCGGTACCTATCACCTCGTGGTAAAGGTGAACTGGGACCACAGCCCCGATTATACCGGCAAGTACGAAACCACCTACGATAACAACTTTGCCTCGGTTTGTATACGCCTGGCGCGCGACGCACAGGGCATTCCGTCCTTCAGCCTGGTGCAGGGCTGTACACCGGTGGTAGACTGCATGGGTGTACAGTTCGGTAATGCACAGACCGACTGTAACGGCGTTTGTAACGGTACCGCCGTACGCGGCGATATGAACAGCGACCTGGCCCTGGACCAGAGCGATGCCTCGCTGTACAACCAGAACCTGATCTCCGGCAACCTGCAGCAGGTGATCTGTAACGATATGGACGCCGACGGTACCTGGACCGTACACGATGCGGCCCTGATCAATAACTGTTCCCTGAACGAGCATCCCATCAATAATCCCTGCGACTGGCCTTTCGGTATCACCAATAACCAGCAGACCAGCGAGCTTTCGATCATCGGTTACAACTGGAACCAGCAGTACATCGATATCGGCATAAAAAATGCCACCCACAGTGTGCTGGCCTACCAGTTCCGGGTGAGCGGCATCGAGATACAATCGGCCCAGAACCTGGCCAACCCGCTGCAGTACAATATTACACCGCAGTTCCAGGTGAACGGCACGGAAGTGATCGGTATGTCGTACCAGGAAATGAAGCTGGACACCTCGGCCGTACTGCAGCCCCTGGTGCGCCTCTTCTTTAACAATATTACCGCCGAGCAGATATGCATAGATACCATTGTGGACATTGTAAATTCGAAATACGAGGCCACGCTGAAGAACATTACAGGCAACTGCCTTATTTCGCCCTATGCTTCGGTAACGGAATACAACAAGGCCCTGCAGGCAGAGATATTCCCGAACCCGGCTTCGGACCTGCTGAACATTAAAGTAAGTGCCGTACAGGCCGGCGAGATCCGCATGCGTATACTGGACGTATCGGGCCGCGTGGTGCGTACGGCGGTATGGAACGGCAGTGCCGAACACACCGAAACGCTGAACATCCAATCGTTTGCCGACGGTTTATATACCCTCGAACTGGATTTTGACGGTGGTAAAGTGGCGAAGAAATTTCTGGTAAAGAAATAGAAGCCTGTGAAACTATGAAAAGGAAAACCCCCGCTTTAAACGGGGGTTTTTTAGTATGTGTATTGCCGCAGCGGAATACGGCAACAGGCTGTAATAATAAGGGGAGGCGCATCATCCGGTGATGTATGCGGGCAGGAGAGGACTGCGAGCCGGGAAACGCCAGACCATTACACGAACGAACGTGAATTCAGTACAAAAATGCGAAAAAAAAGCGGTATAGGGGCAATTTGTTGAAGATCGGTGCGGTAATATCCGCCGCTGTCCTCTACATTTTTACTGCCCGGGAAAGCTATAAATGCTGCCTGCGGATCTGTTCCCGGAAGCCGGTGAAGTCGATGCCTTTCATCTTCTTGAAGAACTTAGAGAAATGCGCCGGATCGTCAAAGCCCAGGGCAAAAGCCGTTTCCTTGGTGGTCATATCGCTGTGGGTAGCGTAGCGCATGGCTTCCAGGGAAAGGCGGTTCTGAATGTGTTCCTTGGCGCTGGCCCCGCTGGCTTCCTTTACCACTTCGTTGAGGTAATTGGGCGTAATGTTCTGCAGGCTGGCGTATTCGGCCACTTTGTGTTTCTGGTGAAAATGATTGTCCAGGTTATCGAGAAAGGATTTCAGGATGCGGTTTTCGTTCCGGTTCTCTATTTCGTTGGGAATAAGTCCTTTGATGCGGCTGCATTCGATCAGGAAGAGGCGCAGGTACGAGGCGGCGGCTTCCAGGTAAAAATCGTGCGAGGGATCGGTTTCGGCAATGGCCTTGACGCAGAGTTCCTTGAGGGCGGCTCTTTTATCGGCCGGGATAAAGAGCGGTTCGGCCTGTGTGCAGCCCGTAAAGAGGCCCAGGGCCTGCAAAAAACGCGGGTTGATGCCGCAGGCCTGCAGGAAGTCTTCGGTAAACAGGAAGAGGTAGCCTTCCACACCCGGATCGGAGCGGAACCAGTGCACCTGCTGCGGACTTACGAAATGTACGTACTGGTTCTCGATCGGGAAATCGGTAAAGTCGATCTGGTGAATACCCGAACCGCGGGTGATCCACAGCACGGTAAAAAAGTTGTGCCGGTGCGGTGTTCCTTCAGGGTTTTTCTTGCCCGTTTCTTCCTGTTGCAGGGTTTTAGCCACAAAGCCGGAAGGCAGATCGATTTTCGGGATGCGGATTTGAGGACTTGCCAACATGGTATAAAGATACAAATTCAGTAAGAAAAGGCTAACGTAAAAGGAAAATGAATGAAAATTAACTTTATATGTAATTACGTGTATAAAAAACGTCGTCACAAACAGGTTAAATTTCGGTGAAAAAAAAGTTGCTTTTTCGACGCGGGAACTTTTGCAATCACAAAGTTGGTTGTTTCTTTGCAACCGGAAATACCTAAATCATTCTATCACCACATGCATACAGGATATCACCTGCGGGCGTTGTTGCTCATTATTACCCTTGTATTATCCGGAATAACATTTACATGGGGACAGGGACAGGAAAATTTCAATAATCTGCCTACTGCAAGTTCGGGTTCATACCAGGCACGGACATGGACCGGTACGGACGGTGTTGTATGGACGGCACAAGGCGCCCGTACAGACCAGACGCTTACGGGAAAAGCTATATGTTTCGGTAATTCCGGTACGACACGTACGGTTACTTCACCTACATACAGCGGAGGAATGGGAACTCTTACTTTCGATTATGTACGCGGCTTTACCGCAACGGGTGGCCGTTCGCTTGAAGTATGGGTAAACGGCGGTCAGATCGGAACATCTATCACAGTGAGTCCTACTTCAAATACGGTGGTTACGTATTCCTCGGTTCTGAATATTTCGGGGAGCGTTCAGCTTGAGATCAGAAGCACCGGTTCATCACAGGTGATCGTAGACAATATTCAATGGACATCCTATACCGCAGCCCTCAACCCCGAGATCGATATCACCGGCAACGGTACTTCCATCGCCAATAACGACCTGATCCCTTCTGCGGCAGACCATACCGATTTCGGTTCCACACCCGTGGCCGGCGGTACGGTAACACGCACTTTCACCATACAGAATACAGGCAGCGGGCCGCTCACGCTTAGTGCTGCATCGCCTTACGTGAGCATCAGCGGCGCCAACGCGGCCGATTTTACGGTCACGGCCATTCCTTCTACGCCTGTGGCCGCCTCGGGTAGTACCACTTTCCAGGTTAGCTTCGATCCTTCTGCCGCAGGTACACGCACGGCCAGCATCAGCATTGCCAGTGATGATCCCGACGAAGATCCCTATGTGTTCGCCATACAGGGTACCGGCAGCGTTCCGGCCCCGGAGATCAACCTTACGGGCAACTCGGTTTCCATCGTCCATAACGATCTTAGCCCTTCCACATTGGACGACACCGATTTCGGTCCGGCACTGGTACTTTCGGGCAGTGTAACGCATACCTTTACCATTCAGAACCAGGGACTGGCAACACTGAACCTGACGGGTGTATCGCCTTACGTAACAATAAGCGGCGCCAATGCGGCCGATTTTTCCCTTACGGCCATTCCTTCCACACCCATAGCGGCCTCGGGCAGTACTACGTTCCAGGTGACCTTTGCGCCATCGGCCCCCGGCCTGCGTACAGCCACCCTGAGCATCGCCAGTGACGACGCGGACGAAGATCCCTACGTGTTTGCCATACAGGGTACCGGCGCCAACAGTGCATTCTCGGACATCATTGCAGATGCCGCGTTTAGCTATAATTCCGATATCGACTATACGCAATACCAGGCGGCCACCATTACCAATACCTCCAGTAGTGTAGGCGTGTTTCGCTTTACGATACGCGACGGCGGAGCTGCTGCTTCCGACGCCGATACCTACGGAACTACTCTGAATGCCATTACTTTTAACGTGAGCAATATCGCCAACCTGCGTTCTGCGGCTCTTTTCGACGGAAATGCCATGCTGGCGAACAATCCCGTGATCGCGGGCAGTAGCATCAGCTTCAGCGGACTCAGCGGCAGCAGCTTTACGGCACCCGATAACGGCAGCCAGGACCTGACGCTGCGTGTATCTTTTCTCACAACCGTTACCGATAACCAGCAGTTACAGTTTACGGTAAGTTCGGCTTCGGCCAGTGCTTCGGGTTCGACATTCGCTCTGGCCAATGCGGGCGGAGCGGCTTCGAGTACAAGCGGCAACCGGAACCGCATCGAAGTTACGGCCGATCGCCTGGCTTTTGTACAACAACCGTCCACCACGTCGGAAAATGTATCTATGAGTCCGGCCGTGACGCTGAGCGCCACGGATGTGAACGGTAACCGCGACCTGGATTATGTTTCCGCGGTAAGCATTACCTCAACCGGTACCATGACGGGTACGCCGCTGAGCGCTTCGGCCGCTTCGGGACTGGCCAGCTTCGGCAGTATCGTGCATACCGTTTCCGGAACGGGTTTTACCCTGCAGGCCACGGCTCCCGGACTGCTTCCCGCTACCAGCACAACGTTTGATATCAATACAGTACCGGCCAACAGTTACCGCACTACCTCCAATGGTACCTGGCCTTCATCGGGTACGGCCACCTGGGAGCGTTTTGTTGCCGGTGTGTGGACCGCCTCTGCGGCGCCTGCGGCCAATACCACCAGCAACCTGTACATACGCCATACCGTAACCAGCAATGCGGCTTTTGCGGCGGGTGCTCCGGGTACCACCATGATCATCGAGAACAATGGTAATTTTACGGGAGCACACAACTGCACGTACGCTTCGCTCACCGTAAAATCCGGTGGAACGATGCAGGTAAATAACCCGGGGGTTACGGTAAGCAGCAGCGGTGTGATCCGGGCAGAAAGCGGAGCCCTGGTTGTATTGAATTCCACTACACTCGATAACGGCGACGGTCTCTGGGACGGCACCGAAGATTTCCAGGCCGGTTCTACCGTGGAGCTGCGTAACTGGGACTGGGATGCCGGCAGCAGTGCCAACCGCCTCATCCGCAATCCCAGCCAGATATCTGCCAACAGTGACGGGTACCTGTTCGGTAATTTTTACTTTAATGCCAATCCCGGCGAGAACTTCAATTTTGTACAGAGTATTCCTTTCTCCGGTACCTTTCTCCCGCTTACGAAAAACGACCTCATTATCCGTAATGCTTCTGCTTCTTCTGCCGTACAGCTGGTGAATACGGACCAGGACGTGGAAATAGGCGGAACGCTGCGTGTAGAGGCCGGCGAATTCCGTTTTGCAGCCGTTTCTGTGGTAGAAGTGGCACATACCGTAAAAGGGAATATCGTAATGAATGCGGGTACCATCAACCTGAACCCGACCAGCGGCTCTTCGAACGGCTGCGTGGTGAACCTGGAAGGCGACCTCATTTTATCCGGCGGTACCATTACCATGGCCGACCTTACGGCCACCGGCCTGAAGTTTTCGGGTACGGTACTGCAGAATATCGACGTAAAAAACACCGTAGCCATGAGCGGCCTGAAGATGGAAGTGCTCAGCGGGGCCAGCGTACAACTGATAAACCAGGACCTGCGCCTGGGCAATAACAGCGATCTGACCGTGAGATCGGGCGGTGTTTTCAGCTTTAATTTCAGCGCGGCCAATACACCGCTGAACATAACCGAGATAAGCGCGGCCAATACCACGGCCTTTGCGGTGGAGAGCGGCGGTACGATCAAAATAACGTCGGACCACAACGGAGGCGCCCTGCGCAGCGGAGCTGCCCTTTCCGGGAATGTGCAGACGGACGCCCGGACGTTCAATGCCGGCGCTATCTATCATTTTATAGGAAAATCGGCCCAGGTACCCGGCAACGGTATGCCCAGCCCGGTTTCCGGCAGGGTGATCACCGAACTGGACAATGCCTCGCTGACACTCAGCCTGGAAATGTCGCGCCAGATCAGCGGTACCCTGCAGATGATACAGGGAGATATCGTAACCGGCAGTTACCTGCTGGAACTGGGCATATCCAGCGCACAGACGGGTACACTCAATTATACCGACGGTTATGTGGCAGGTACCATGAAACGCTGGTTCAACGGTACCAACAGCGGTGCTGCCAGCGGCCTGTTCCCCTTTGGTGTAGGCGGGTACGACCGTTTTGTAACTGTAGAGTACACGGCCGCTCCGACAACGGGCGGTTCCCTTACCGGCCATTTTGAACCGGTACCGATGGGCCTTAGCGGTCTGCCGCTGAATATTGCCGTGGCCGGCTCCTGCGCGGCATTCTCCGCAGAAAATACCCAGACCGAAGGCTACTGGCAGATGGATGCCAACGACGGCCTGAACGGTGGCAGCTATGATATTACCCTGGTGGGCGAAAATTTCAGTGGTATCACGTCCCTGTGCGAACTTACGGCACTGAAACGTACCGGCGGCGGGCCCTGGCAGGAAAGCGGTGCGCATCAGCAGCCGCAGGGCACGCTAAGTCGTCCCGTGTTACAGCGTACCGGTGCCTCCGGATGGAGCAACTGGGGTTTCAGCGGCGGTATTCCGAACCCGCTACCGGTCTCTATGGGCGATATGGAAGTGATCTGCGGCCAGGACGGAAAAGCCCGTCTGGTTTGGAGTACCTACAGCGAGGTAAATAACGCCTATTTCGAGATCGAAGAGGGCCGTACACCGTATGCGTTCGAAAAAGCCGGTACGGTAAGCGGCGCCGGGAATTCAAACGAACTGAACAGCTACAGTTTTGAACTGCCGCAGGCAGATATGCATTACGTGCGCCTGCGCCAGGTAGACTTTAACGGTACGGAGACCCTGTACGGTCCGCTGGGCATACATTGCGGAAAGGCCTCCTTTAACTGGCAACCCGTATGGAACGGCGCCGTACTGCAAATAACGTTCGACGGAGCGGCATACGGTCTGTATACCAGCCGTATAC
>JACVCJ010000008.1 GCA_016742095.1 Bacteroidia bacterium | reverse complement strand
CTCGAAGCCCTGATGGAAAGAGTGAGCGATGCCTTGTATGAATACGAGGGCATCCGCAGCGGGGTGAGCCGCCGTACCATACAGGCCGATATACAGGTGATGCGCAGCGATAAACTGGGATACAACGCGCCCCTGATCGTTACGGAAAACAAGTACTACAGCTATTCGGACCCTGATTATTCCATAACGCGCATTCCCGTTACGGGCAACGACCTGGCGCGTATGAACGAAGCGGTGGACATACTGAAGCAGTTCCGCGGCTTTTCGCATTTCGACCAGCTGAACGAAGTGATCCAGAAGCTGGAAGATCACGTGTATACAGAAACGCACAAAAGTCGCCCGCTCATCGTGCTCGAAAGCAATGAACACCTGAAGGGCATCGAACGGCTGGACATGCTGTACCGGGCCATTGTACAGCAGAAGGCACTTTCCGTACGTTACCAGTCTTTCAAGGCCCGCGAGGCCGCCGTTTTTTATTTTCATCCCTGGTGGCTGCGGGAATTCAAGAACCGCTGGTTCCTGGTGGGGCTGCGCGGTAAAAAGAAGGAACTGCTTACCCTGGCGCTGGACCGTATCCTGGAGGCCGCAGTGGCTGAAAACGAGGAATACCGGCCCAATCCGGGGATCGATCCCGGGGAATATTACCGCGATGTAGTAGGTGTTTCCGTATCCGAAGGCGCACGCCTGCATACCGTAAGTCTCTTCGTGAACCGTGATCAGGCGCCCTATGTGGAGACCAAGCCCCTGCATGCCAGTCAGCGCGTGATGCAGCGCAGCGAAGAGGGCATCATCATTAGCCTGCAGGTGCAGCTGAATTATGAACTGGAACGGGAAATACTCGGTTTTGCCGATGGCATAAAAGTACTGGCCCCGCGCAGTCTGCGTAAGATAGTCGAAAAAAAAGCCCGGAAAATGATTCAGTTATATGAAGAGAAAGACAACAAAAATTAATATTTTTACCAAAATAAGTCTCCATGAAAAAGTTCCTCTTCTTCGCCCTACTGATCTCCGGCTTTCTCGGTGCACGTTCCTACGCACAGCCCGAAGCCCCGGAGCCTGCCATTAAGACCGGTTTCGAAGGGTCATTCAGCACAGTGCCCGTTTTTCCCGGTTGCGACGGGGAAACGAACGAAGGTTCACTCCTGGGCTGTTTCCAGGAAGGTGTGCGGAATGTGATCATACAGAATGTAAAGTATCCGCCCATGGCCCTCGAGCAGGGTATCTCCGGCGTGGTATACGTACGCTTTACCATCGGCACCGAAGGAGAGGTGAAAGATGTGCGCAGTGTAACGGGCCGTACCTATAATAAAGAACTGGAGACCGAAGCCATACGCGTACTCCGGAAACTGCCGGCCATGAGCAAACCCGCCACCCTGAACGGGGAACCGGTGAATGTATCGTTTGTGCAACCGGTGCGTTTTGTGGTAAATTAATTGTTGGAGAATATCTATTACTTGTATGCATAAATTTCTTTTCCCGGCTTTAGTGATCATTTTTTTTACTGCGTTTACTGAAGCCCGTGCCCAGGCTGCTGCGGATTCACTGATTTTTCTGGAAGAGGCCGACCGGCCGCCGGTATTCCCTGGCTGTGACCCGTCTGCAGAGGCAAAGGACTTACAACAGTGTTTTGATTTTCAACTGGCAATGCTTCTTTCAAAAAGTATCAATTATCCTTCCGATGCACGCGAAAAAGAAGAACAGGGCACCGTATATTTAGAAATAACGATAGATAGTACCGGGGTAGTTACGGATATACGTAATACAGATCCTGGTAAAGTTCACCCGTCCCTGGAAAAAGAAGCGCTGCGTGTAGTAAAAAAACTGCCGCGAATGGGTCCTGCTGTACACAATGGAAAAGAAATTGCTGTAAAGTATGCGATCCCGATCACATTTAATTTAAAGTAGCAAAACGTGCATTTACGTATACAGAAACTTATTTTTGTCGGCCTGCTGGCTATACTGTCAGGAACCTTTCAGACAGCCCGTGCCCAATCCGACTCAGTAGATTCTGCGGTGGTTTTTACCAGCGCTGCGCGTGGTGGCTTTGCTGCCCCGTATGCGGCCGGCTACGCAGAAGGGACAACCAACTACCGTTAAATATACTGTCCCCATCCGGTTTAAACTTCGATAAGTATACTAAATAGGTATTCTGAATGCTGCTTTTTTACAGAGTCGTATTCCAGGATCCGGACTTGCAGTATACTTCTTAACAGGATACTATATTCTTTCTTTTCCGTATCATTGCAAAAAATTACCTCGAAACGTGTCTGCAGAGAAGCCGGTCTCCAAACTGTCCATCGTGATCCCCGCCTACAATGAGGGGAATACCATTCACCTGATCCTCAATAAGGTAAAGGCGGTTAAACTGCTGAATAACATCGAGAAAGAGGTGATCCTGGTGAACGACTGCAGCCGCGATCATACCGAGGAATCCATCCTGAGATACCAGCAGGAGAACCCCGATTTCAATATCCGGTATTACAAACACCCTGTAAACATGGGAAAAGGCGCAGCCCTGCACACCGGTATTGCAGAAGCTACGGGCGATTATCTTATTATACAGGATGCCGACCTGGAATACGATCCCGAAGAATATAATATCCTGCTGAAACCCGTGATCGACGGCTATGCCGATGTGGTGTACGGCTCGCGTTTCATGGGCGGCAATGCCCACCGCATCCTGTTCTTCTGGCATACCATCGGTAATAAGTTCCTCACCTTCCTGTCCAATATGTTCACCAACCTGAACCTTACGGATATGGAAACCTGCTACAAGCTATTCAATACCAAAATGTTGCAGTCGATCCCCCTGGAAGAGAAACGATTCGGTTTTGAGCCGGAAGTGACCGCCAAAATTGCCCGCGTGCCCCGTGTACGCATCTACGAAGTAGGGATCTCTTATTACGGACGTACCTACGAAGAAGGCAAGAAGATCGGCTGGCAGGACGGGTTCCGGGCTATTTTCTGTATCCTGAAGTACAATATCTTCAGTAGTTAAGCTAAACATTTTCAGTATGGGCGGGTCCGGAGAAGCGTTCCGGGAACCGCATTGCTACGTACAAATGGGTACACAACGGATATTGATGTATATACGAAGGAAGAATATCTGTAAAAACTGAACTTCTTTGTACTTTAGGGCCCGAATGAATACGGCTTATTTTATAGCGTCGAAGATCTCCGGCTGGAATAAGAACCGCGGTTTTGCAGGGCCGATCGTATGGCTGGCATCCGCTACGGTGGCGCTTTCCCTCGCCGTTATGATCGTTTCCGTATCCATCGTTACCGGTTTCCAGGGCGAGATCACCGAAAAGGTCACCGGTTTGCAGGCGCATATCCAGGTCACCGGTTTTTCCAGCGGGAATTCCTTTGAAGTGGAGCCGGTGCCGTTCGACCCCAACCTGCCGCTTACCCTGCAGACCATCGAAGGTATCGGCTATGTGCAGGCCTTTGCGTCAAAACCGGCCATCATCAAGACCGGCAGCGAGATCCAGGGTGTGCTGTACAAAGGGTTGCCCGCGTCGTATAACCCGGCTTTTTTTGAACGTTATTTAAAGGAAGGAGCCGCCCCGGTATACAGAGGCGATTCCCTGCAGAATTCTTCGGATATCGTGGTTTCGACAGAACTGTGTAAAAAATTATTCCTGAAGCTGAACGATACCATCACGGCGTATTTCATCAACCGGCCGGGAGAAAAAGTGCCCGAGATCGAGTCTCCGCAGCGTGCTCCGCGCCGTTTTCGCATTGCAGGTATATACGAAACCGGGCTGGCCGAACTGGACGAAAAGATCGTATGGTGCGACATGCGCCAGGTGCAGGACCTCAACAACTGGTATTACTCTTCGGTGGCCGGGTACGAGGTCATGCTGAACAATGTGGACAAACTCGATGAACTTACCGAAGAGGTCCGTCTGCAAACCCCTTTCGACCTGAACGTGCGCAATGTAAAGGAAATAGAACCCGAGATCTTTCTCTGGCTCGAATACCAGAACATCAACGTGTTCATTATTATTACACTTATGATCCTGATCGGCATGGTGAGCATGACCTCGGCCCTGCTGATCCTGATCCTGGAAAAGACTCAGATGATCGGTATCCTTCGGGCGCTGGGAGCCACACACCGTCTGCTGGTGCGTATTTTCCTGTACCGCTCCGCCTGGATCACGGGCACGGGTATGCTGGCGGGTAATGCCGTGGCCCTGCTGGTCATCTTCCTGCAGAATACCTACCGCATCATCAAGCTGGACAAGGCTACCTATTACGTGGAAGTGGTGCCGATGCATTTCAGCTGGCAATGGCTGCTGATCATCAATGCGGGTACATTTGCCGTGTGTCTGCTGGCCATGCTGCTGCCGGTGCAGGCGGTAAAAAGAGTGAAGCCCATACGGGCCATTCGTTTCGATTAAAAAGCGTTGCGTGCAACGATCCGCTTTTCGGCATTCTTAAAACTACGCAGCTGGTCTTCGTTTCCGCTGTCGGGTTCTGCCTGCTCCTCTTTTTTCTTCTGCATGGTATCGATGAGAATAATGAAGTATGAAATAAAGAAGGGCAGCAGGGGGATCTTATAACGAACAAGCGCCCCGAAATTGGCCGTGGTAAGCCCCACAATAAAGGCCGTGGTCAGGGAGAACGTGATGCAGAACAGGAGTACAGGGTTGGAGAATGTATAGGCGAAAATTCCGTAGATGCGTGTCCGGAAAAGGAAATAAAGTGTCATCAGGAGCAGGAAGGTATTTTCGAGGCCGCTCATGAGCATAACGGGGTTCCGGGCCTGCCAGAGAAAAGGCATAAAAAGTCCTACGGAAACAGCGATCGGCACTTTGCTGAGAACGCCGCTGATCGTGGGATCGAAGGCGCCTATGTCTATAAAGTTATCGCCGTACTGGTCCGAGCGGATCAGGTCCTGCTGTACAACAGACGCATAGCGCAGCGCATCGTCGGTAGAGCCGAGGGAGCTGGATTCGAGCCCCTGTTTGAAAAAAAGGTAGATACCGGCCCCGGAGACCAGTATAATGAACGGAAAGAACAGGAACCGCAGTAACGGGCTTTTGAGGGAGCGCAGCCAGGTAAACGGTCCCCAGAAAAGAAAGCCCGGAACCAGCGCCAGCAACAGGTAGGGTTTAACGACAAAGAGCAGGTAGGTGCATACCAGGGCAGAGAACAGGGAGCGGAGTTTACGTTCCCTGCGGATAAGGCCGTGGTAGAACACATATACCAGCTCTGCAATGGCCGCCACGCAGATGGTGTCTTTCATGATACCACTGCTCCAGAACACGAAGGAGGGAAAAAAGAGAAAAACGAAGCCCAGTATTTTTTCCCTTCCCGGAGCGATGCTGCAGAAGGTGCGATAGAATTTCCAGACGAACTGGTAGGCAATGGCCCCGAATACCATGCTGGTGGCAAAAAAATTGTTGAGTCCGGCAATATTGAGCAGAGTGCTCGCTTTTACCACCATATGGTTATTGGCTTTGGTCGAAAGCGACATTTCGGGGTAGCCGGTATAACTGTTGAAATAGGTAAAGTAATCTTCCCAGCTTATGGACGGGGCCAGGAAAAGCCGGAGGAAACCGGCCGGGTTATCGATCAGCAGCCGTTGCATGATAAGCCCGTTCGAAAAATAAGCAATGGTGTCGCCACCGCCGTAATAAAAGAAATACACCAGGGCAAACAGGTAAGAGAACGCTACTTTGTAGGCAAAACCGGCAAAGTAAAGACGGGGTTTCTGTTCCGGTACGGCGGCATACATGCGCTGTTGCTTCTGCCATCCCAGTATCAGCAGTCCGGTCATTACCAGCAGGGCCACCAGGTGATCTGTGACCGAAAACTGTCCTATATGACTCAGATAGCTGTCCACAGGTCTATTGTTTAATGTATGCGGCTTTCAGAGAATTGCCCACTCCCGCCAGGGAAAGCAGAGCGTTCATAATGGTTTTGGCGCTGCGGCTCAGGAAGCCGGAGTCGAGGGCCTCCCGCAGTTTTTCATCTTTAGACCCGGCACTGACCGCCCCGGCGGCCGCGACCGTCTTTTCGTCGCCCAGCAGGCTGCTTATACTTACTCCCGTGGTCTTCAGGAATACTTTTTTCATGCCTTTCTGCCGCATCAGGTAATGAAAGGTACGCGGGGTGTAATAGCTCAGGTGTTCGGGGTAGGCGATAACGCGGTATGCCGATCTAAGCCGGAAACGCTCCAGGGCGTTAAAATTGGGCGTGGTGCAGTAAAACAGTCCGCCCTTGCGCAGGAAATGCCGTACGCAGTCTATTTCCTCCAGGGGATAGCTGATATGCTCAATGACCTCGAAAGAGGTAACGATGTCGAAGGCATCCGCGGGGAACATATCCGCACGGGTCTTGCCTTCCTGCATCTGAATGCCCTTTGCCGAACAGATATCGATGGCCTCGGGAGTAAATTCGGTGCCATAGGTCTCCCAGCCTCTTTTGCGGGCCTCTTCCAGGAAATAGCCCACCCCGCAGCCCAGGTCCAGGATCCTGCCGGTCTTGCGGAAAGGCTCAAAAAGATCGAGCAGCTCGTTGTACCTTTTTATGGTGAGGGGCGAAAGGTAATCGTTACGGGAATAGCCGGCATAGTGTGCCTGCAGCTCTTCGGGCGTGGGAATACGCCGGTCGAAAACAAAGCCCAGGGGACTACTTTTTACAAGGCCTTCATAACCTTTCAGGGGCCGCAGGTCCGTACTGCCCGATAACAAACATTGCTGATGTTCAGTGCTCATGTCGCCGCAAAGTAACGATAAAGTTGACGTTTTTTGGAGATATGCCGTAAAAATGCTCAGCGGAGAATGCGCCACCAGTACACAAAACGCCGCAGCAGGGAGGGGAAGCTGCGTACTTCGAAATATACCTTCTGTTCGCTGCCGAAAGCCCGGAAAAAGCGCTCGATGGAAGGCACCATGGAACCCTCAAAATCGAAGGCCCTGCCGCTGTTCAGCGCACGCTGTATGCCCTGCCACATAAGCAAGCTCAGGGCCCCGCCTTTTTTGCCGCTGTCCGTTCCGGCCCCGCTTATGTAGTAAAGGCTGCTGTTGTCGTGTGCCAGAAAAATAAAGGCCTGCGGAAGGTCCCGGCTGTCCAGGGCCACCAGTACATAGCCCGCCTCATTTGTGTAACAGGCCCCGATCAGCGCCTGCAATACCGGGATATTGGCCGGGTCTTTAATGGTCCTGCGGAGATCGAAATGCGGTAACAGGGCCGGTATTTCTGTTGCGGATGCGCGGTGTATACGGAATTGTTTTTCGGCCTTGCGGATCTCACGGCGTATGTTCTCCCGGAAGTCCGAAAAGGCTTCCTCCGGGTTCTTTCCGGCCGGCAGAATATAGGAATAACGCGGACTTACCGACATTTTTTTCCATATGTAGGGCAGCATGTTCTGCACGTGGGTACCCAGTTGCAGGTGCAGGGAGCCGTAGGAGGGAAGCTCGTCCAACACACGCGCGGTCTGTTCATGATCGCGGGAAAGCCGGTTGGTATATTTGGCGTCGGTAACCTGGAAACAGGGGCCCAGGAACTGGGTAAAGGGCGGCATAAATACCCGGGAGCCTTTGCGGGCAAAAACGAAGGGCGAAGTGCCGGGGCCGTCGGCGAAACGCACGTCCCATTGTTCCGGTGCCACTACGTCCAGCCAGAAAGGCTGAAAATACAGGGGCAGGGAGCCGGTATCGCCCTGGCGGTATATTTCCCTTTGTTCACTCATTCTCTGAACCCGAAGGTAATAAAGTTTTGCGGCCTTACTGCGGACCTTTTTCATTTTCGAGGATGATCTCTGCCAGCTTACGGGCGTTGTATTCTCTCGAAAGCGTGTATTTTTCCCCGTCCGTTATGGATGTACGCGTATCCTGACCCTGCCTTCCCCGGCGGTAGATATCGCTCAGGAAAGAACATACTTCCCCGGCTGTATTGGCAATGTACTGTATATCGCGCCCGGGAAAAAAAGGCGAATCTTTGCCGGGCACATGCGTAACGGCAAGTATGGGCCTGCCGGTAACCGCATATGTATACGTTTTTGCGCCGATGATGCCGTCGGCCGGGTTTCCTACGATCAGGTTCAGCAGCACGTCGGCAAATAACTGGTAAGGGGCTACTTCAGGGGCGGGAAGCTTTTTCAGGATCACCACGTTCTGCGGGTACGCCGCGGCCAGTTCCGTCATTTTGTCCCGTGCCCGGCCTGCATTGGTCTCCGTTCCGATAAAATACACCTGCACTGCGGCCGCTTCTTCTTTCCCGAGGCCGGAGATGAATTGCCGGAAGCCCTCGTAGAAAGTGTCCATATAGCCAAAATCGTACATAATACCTGTATAACAGATCACAAAATTCTGCTCAGGATATGGATTTTTTAAGTCAGTATTGTAAAAATCAAGTTCAGCTCCGTTTTCAATAAGATAGACATTGTCTTTTTTAAGTCTGGCTGCAATTTGTTTGACCAGTACACCGGAGACCGAGAGGATGGCGGAGACCTGTTCCATGTACTTTTTTTCGGCCCGTTTTTCAATACGCAGCAGTCCTTTCTGCAGGAGAGACGTGGTACGGCGCAGGTGATTCTGGGTCCAGTCGTCGCGGTAATCGGCAAACCAGGGGATACCGAACTTTTTCTGCAGGTAATGACCCGCCTGGAAGAGGGTGTACGGATTCGCGGAAATAAGCAGGAACGAGGGCTTATGATCTGCGATGTACGCATCTGCATATTCCCGGAAAGAACGGAAAGGGTTCAGGGCCGGGTGGATATAGGGTGCGAACAGTTCGGCCAGCGTAAGGAACCTGCGGAACAGGGCGTAGCGGTTGCCGTAACGGGTCATGAAACGGTCGCGCAGGGTGCCCCGGTAAGGCAGGTAATGGACCTCACCCCATTCGTTCTTTTCGATGCGCAGGGGGCTGTTATCCGGGCGTGAAAGATCGGGCAGGGTGTCTATTTCGTGGTTCCAGTGGCGCGTAACGACGACCGGGTACAGCCCGAATTTATGAAAATGCCTGTACCAGGAATAGATGCGCTGGGAGGCCACCATATTACAGGGCGGAAAGAAATAGGAAAGGATGAGTATCTTCTTCACGTGCCGGAGAGTTTTTGCAGGAACCCCGGCAAAGATAGGCGATTTTCAGAGACCTGCGTAGATGGCTTCGAGGGCCTGCACAATAAGGGCTTCGCCGAAACGGGCCCGGCAGCGTTCAGACAGTACATCCGGAGGATCATACTGTCCCTGGTATATTTTTTCCAGCGCTTCGTCAAAGGCTCCGGCATCGTTGCGGGGTACCAGGAAGCCGTCGCCGGGGCTTATGATATCGGCCGGTCCGCCGGAGTTGGTAGCCACCACGGGACGTCCGCAGGCCAGTGCTTCGGCCAGGCTCAGGCCAAAGGTCTCTGTTTCAGAAGAAGACACAAGTACATGAGCCCCCACGATCTGTTCGTATACGGCAGCTCTGTCCAGGGCGGGCATACAGCTTACCGAACTGCTGACTCCTCTTTCCTGCAGTAAGGTAAGGACATCCGTACTGTCCAGGTTTTTACCGGCCAGCAGCAGACGGGCCTCAGGGTGTCTGGCGCTAAAACTTTGCCAGGCGGTCAGCAGCAGGGCATGATTTTTAACAGGCATATACCTGCCTATGCAGAGCACGGTAAAGGGGCCTTTTGGCGTGGGTAACGGTACAAAGAAGCTATTGTTCACCATATTGGGCAATACGGCGGTGGCCTGCCAGCGTGCGGCTGTCATCTGCATGATCTTTTCCCGCGCAAAACGGCTTACAAAAAGAAATGAAGCGGCGTGTTCAGCCAGGTGTGCAAAAGCTTTGCGGTCGGCCGTTGTATACTGCCCCGGGTTAAAAATAAGTCCGGACGTGTGTTCGGTGTGTACAAGCGGTATATTAAGATCGGCGCTCAGCCGCGAGGCGATAACTCCGCCCATAAAGGCTGCATGTGAATGCAGAATATCAGGACGTCCGTTTTCATTAATATACGTTTTTAGAAAATGAAAGCATTTTTTATACAGACGTTCCGTATAATATTGCTTGAGCATAGGGAAATACACGGGCTGTACGATCTCATGTACAGGTATTTTTTTATACACTCGTGTACGTTGCCCCGGTTTCAGACCGCCTGCGCTCAGTGTCTGCCGGGCCGATCCGCTCAGGTTAGGCATCAGTACCGATACCCTATGTCCGGCTTTCTGCAATGCCGCTGACTGTTCGTATACGAATGAACCATTCACCGGATCGTTATCCGTGGGGAACCAGCTGCTTATGACCAGGATCTTTTTCATGCGTTGATATGAATACGAAAATAAGAACCGAGCAGTATCTTTATACGTGTTTTCAGGGTATAGATACGATCTTTGCCGAACTGTGCGGAATAGTTAAGCAGTTCTGCCGCTTCGGCATACTGCCGGTTGCAGAGCGCCTGGTAAATGATCATCTGTATTTTAGCATAGGCATAGGCCTGTAGCAGTGGCTTTAGTTCCGGTCCGCCGAAGGGCGGGTATCGCAGCAGGTCGAGTATCGCATCGGTATACCGGTAACAGTCGCTCACACGTATCCGCTGAAAGAACCCTGCCACGGCAGAACCGCTGTGCATATTTACAAAAGCGATGGCTTCGGGAACGGGAATGTAAGGGTATTTTATGAGTATACGTAAAAAAAGGTGCGTATCTTCCCAGATGGAAAAACGTTCGTCGAAACGGAAAGAAGTATATATATCGCGGTGAATACACTGTATCACGGAGATCACCTCTTTGCCGGCCAGTATCTCTGCCGTACTCATATCCCTGCGGAAAGGAGCCTTCTGTTTCAGCAGTTTTCCGTCCTGTATAAAATGAAGCTGCGGTCCCAGTACACATACGGGGAAGGCTTCCCTGCCGGCAGTATGGTACAGGTGTTGCAGGTAGTCGGGGTGCAGGGTATCATCGCTGTCCAGGAAACAGAGATACAGTCCCCGGCTCAGTTCCATGCCCCTGTTGCGTGCGGCGCTGCGTTCGCTGTTTTCCTGCCGATGGTAGCGTACCCGGGGATCGGTTATTGCCTCCATCACCTGCGTGGTATTATCGGTAGAACCGTCGTCGATGATGAGCAGCTCCAGGTTGCTGAAACTCTGGGCCAGTACGCTTTGTACGGCGCTCAGCAGTTGCCCGGCGCGGTTATATGTGGGGATGACTATGGAAAAGAAAGGCGTTTCCGGCATGGTCGTTCATTTTATAGGGAAAGACGAAGTTTAAGCAGTTCGAGCCGGGAGCGCCAGGCCAGGTGCCGGGTACTGATCGCGGCCAGCAGGTTTTTCCGCTGCTCCGCCGAAAGATAGGGCGAATGCAGCAGCTGGTATGCCTGGAAGTCGCTCAGACCGGCACAGATCTCTTTTTTTTGTGATTCCACGGAAGGGTCGGTTGCCGGCAAATCCTTATGAAGAATTTTCTGTTTCCATTTTTCGGCCAGCAGTATCCGTTCGGCCAGCATTTCGTCCTGCCTGCTTACGGTCTTGGAGCTTTCGTGCTCGCGGAACTTCAGCAGCAGGCTGTCGCTGTATGCGATGTGCGTATTGCCGTACCTGCACAGGAACGCAAACCAGAGGTCCAGGTCCATGGCATAATGCAGGCTCTCGTCGAGCTGGATGTGTTGATACACTTCCCTGCGGAAAACCGTGGAAGGCTGATCTACCTGAGCTTTGGAGAACATATAGGGCAGGCTCCCGCGGGGACTGGAACTGTATTGTTCGTGTTGTCCCCCGAAGATAAAGGAACGTCCGCAGAAGGCCATTACAGAAGGGTCGGCAAAAGCGTCGGCAATGGCCTGTAAGGAGCCTTCGGCCATCAGGTCATCGCTGTTCACCCAGTGTATCACATCGCCTCCGGCCTGCTGCAGTCCTTTGTTAATGGCATGGGTCTGTCCCCGGTCGGGCTCACTTGTCCAGTAATGGAGCGAAGAAGCATATTTGCGTATAATAGCGGGAGAGTCATCGCTGCTGCCCCCGTCGATAATGATGTACTCAAGCTGTTCGTACTGCTGAGAGAGTACGCTTTGGATCGTCTCTTCCAGGTATCGGCCCTGGTTAAAGGAGGGAGTGATCACGGTTATTTTCATGACCGCCCGGTTTTAATTCTCTGGCGGGTCCAGCGTATGTCCTGTTTTACCTCACGTGCAGGATTCCCGGCCACAATGCTGTGCGCGGCCACGTCGGCGGTCACTACGGCCCCCGCGGCGATAACGGCCCCTGTTCGTATATGTACGTTCTTGAGGACCATGGCCCGGCTGGCGATCCATACGTGTTCGTCTATGATCACATGGCCGGCCGGGTTGATGCGCGCTCCTTCGCTGTCGAGCAGGGAGTGGGAGTCGCCGGTACGTATCTCTATCTCTTTGGCCAGCATACAATCACTGCCGATCCGCAGTTCCGATCCGTCCTCTGTTACGGCAAAATGACCGCTTTCAATGGTGCTGTTCTCCCCGATGCTGAGGATACAGGCGTTATCCTCGACCCAGAATTCGCCGCTGCCGATACGTACATTCCTGCCGATGACGATGCGGCAGTTGTTGCCATGAATGCGGAACAGGGTATTGGTGATCTTTACGTCCTTTTCAAAAACAAGGGTATTGTCATTGCCGCAGATATCGATGCGGATACCGTCGTAATAACCGTCCAGGGAAATGGTATTCCCGGTGCCCTGTACTTTCCTGCTCAGGTGCAGGCCCAGTGATCGTCGTATTTTTCCCGGGATCTTCATCGGCGTATTATGGTCTCAAATATAGTTCCAAATATCGGTTTGCAAGAACAGTGCTGCTGAAAGTCTCTGCCGGGAACGGGGCCGCAGGCCGTAAAGGCGGGTTTTTCAGTACTTCGGCCAGTTTTTTTACATAGGCGTCATCGCTCTCGTCCCCGGCCATATGTACATGATCCGTACCCAGTTCGGGGGCTATACCTACCGGTCTTGAAATAACGGGCGTACCGCAGAGAACGCTTTCAGCCAGGCTCAGGCCAAAGCTTTCTTCATAGGAAGGACTGAGCAGGAAATCGGCCGCGCTGTAATAGAGGCGCATAGAGGCGGCATCGTTCACACTGCCGCACAGTATTACGTCTGCAGGTATTTCCGGAGGGGGCGATTCGCCCAGGGCTAACAGGCGGTATCCTGTTTCACGGAGCAAGGGAAGCTGTTCGAGCAGGAGCCGGAGGCCCTTTTCCTTACGGTTTAGGCCGGAAGCAGCAAACAGCAGGTAACGTTGCCGGACGTCCAGCCCGAGTGCCTGCAGGGCTTTTTCTTTATGTTCGGGGTAAAAAACGGCAGGGTCTACGGGGTGAAAGATCACCGAAGCCGGAGTGGCCGGGAACTGCCGGGTTGCAGCCCGCTTCATGTGGTAGCGGGAGGGGAAGACCCATTCTATCGTTGTTTTTTTGGACAGTATCGAATTCTTTTTTACACGAATGTTTTTCTGCCGGGCCTTTGTATACAGATCTTCAGGTACTGCGTAGCGGGTATGGAAGCCGTCGTCGAAAGGCCCGCAGTCGTGCACCGTCCATACCACCTTTTTTGTGCAGACCCCGAAGAAGCTTTGCCAGTCGAGGAAGCCGGGAACATTGTGCAGGTGGATGATGTCGGCCCAGTTAAAAAGCGGGTGTTTATGTATACGGTAAGGAGTGCGGGAGAAAGAGAACAGCAGTCCGCGGGTACGGGCATCCTGCCGTATGGCCTGCTGCTGCCGGGAGAGCCTGTAGTTCCGTACCCATTGCTGCAGTTTTTCAAAGCCCTGTCCGGCAATAAAGTCCCAGTAAACATACTGTCCGGGGCGGCTGCCATTGCTTTGGTTCAACAGCAGCACCCTGCTTTGTATGCCTTGCTGCATCAGACTTTCATGCAGTCCCCACATAGCGAGATAAGCCCCGCTGCGGTGATCGGAATAGTTAATGTGCAGTACGTTCATTGCCGCTAATTTTCAGCCATTCGGAATAGTATCCCAGTTTTCGTATACGATCAAGTTCCCTGTGAAAGGATGCGTCGCTTTGGGGCAGGAGTGCGGCTGCTTTAAGCAGGAAGCGCTCTTTTAGTATATACCTCGAGATATTGAAATTGACGGGACGCCCCGGTCTTTCGCGGTAATAACGGTCGATGCGGGCTTCGGCTTCCCCGAACTTGGCGAACAGGCTGCGCAGGTATGTTTTGCCGGTCCTGCCTGCGGGGATCACATGCCTGAACCGGAGCGCCGGGTTATAGTACCACCTGTATCCTTCGGCCCTGGCGCGGTAGCAGAATTCCGTATCGCCGCCGCTGCTGAGGCTTTTTCCCGTTCGGTCTGACAGGTAACTGCCCTGTTCCCCGGCCTGCATTTTTTTCAGAAAGGCGGTGGGCATAAGCAGTCCGGCACCCCAGGGTGTGCGCGGAGGTTCTATTTCTCCTTCGGCAAGATCGGCCGGGCCAACGGCAAACGCTTCTTCCAGCCCGTGGATCCAGGAGGGAGGCGTTTCTTCGTATATGGCTTCCGAATGCCCGAAACAGGCTCCCACCTCCGGGTGGCTTTGCATAAAATGATAGGCGGTGCAGAGATACAGGGGGTCTAGATGGTTGTCGTCGTCACAGAAAAGCGTAATGCTGTAACGCGCCGCGCCTATGCCACACATACGTGCATGCGTAAGCCCGGGACGTTCTTCCCGGTGTATATGCAGGGGTACAGGCGAGCCCAGTTCCTGCCAGCAATCCTGTGCTGCGGACACGGTGCGGTCGGTACAGGCATTATCTATAAGCAGTATCTCCGCCGGGAAAGAAAGCTGCTGCTGGGCCGCCAGGTGCCGCAGCGTTTCCCGGATGCGCTTTTCGCTGTTGTAACAGCAGATGATTATGGATACTCCTTCCTGCATGTCAGTGTGTTTCTTTCCTGGTCTTTTTGTCGCGTAGTTTCAGCACCGGTACTTCTATGTACGTATAGCTGAGGTACGAACCTGCAAATGTACATATCCAGATCGTAATAAAGAGCCCGGGGCCATCTTTCAGCAGGTACCGGCAGAGATTGATAACGGGTATATGGAACAGGTATACGCTGTACGAAACAAGGCTTACGGTGGTAACGGCGCGCATCAGGAGGGACCTGTCCGGGGTTTGCAGACTTGCGGCCAGGGGCAGACAGAGCGCCAGTCCCAGGTCGTAATAATTGAAAAGAAAGACCCGGTTAAAAAAGCTCATACCGGTGAATTCGCTGTTCACATGCAGGTCCAGTACGTATATACCGGCGCCGGCCAGCAGCAGTCCTGCCAGGGCCATATGTATACGATATTTGTAAAAGGCCACGGGTCGCAGCAGGGAAAGCCAGGCCATGACCACGCCCCAGATAATGGAGTCGAGGCGGAAAGGCATTCGTTTACGTACCATCAGATCATAGCCGGCAAGAGGTTCGTATACATATAACATCCTGGCTGCGATCACAAGACCTATATACGCAACTATATACAGGATGATCTGCCGTGGCGGGAGCGGTCTTAGCCGGGACAACAACAGCAGGAAAAGCGGGAAGCTGATGTAGAACCATTCTTCCACGGAAAGGCTCCAGGCTATGCCATAAAGCTCGGGTTCGGGCGTAAATGCGTTCTGCAGGAACACGAAATAGAGATAGTACTGCGGATTCAGGAAAACGATATAGTAATTCTTCACCAGGAAAAGGACGGCGGCATGCACGAACAGCGCCAGGATATATATGGGAATGGTGCGGAACCAGCGTCGTACCCAGAAGTTCCTGAGCCCGGGGAAAGAAATGCGGCCTTCGCCGGAAGGCAGTTGCAGTATGATACGGCCGATCAGGAAGCCGCTGAGCACAAAGAACAGCTCTACCCCGGCCACACCCAGGTGGTAGCTTAGGATACCGGTACCCTGCAGGCCGCTGTATTCCAGCGTATGGGCCAGGAGTACCAGCAGTATGGCACAGGCACGCATGATATCGAGTCCGGCCTTTCGTTTAACCGTTCCTGCCGTCATACATGCATAAATGAGCGGTTCAGGAACAGGCTGAGTTCCCCCAGCTCGATGCATTCAAAATCGTTCTTTGCGAAAACGGCCTTTAGCTGCTCCCGGTCGCCTTTGTCGTCATGTATCTCCATGATGAGCGCCCGTGTGTTCCGCAGCATGGCGTCGGGGGAGTTCGGGTCCAGGAAAACGGGAAACTCGCTGCCCTCGATATCCACCTTCAGCATGTCGATCGTGCTGCCGTCTGCGGGGAGCAACATGGCGGGCGTAATGCCCTGTATGGGACCCTGCGGCGATTCGAGTACGGTCACGGACCATTCCTTGCCGTCGCGGAAGCTGAAGTCGGCCTGTAGTTCTGTTTCGCGTTGCCAGAGCGCTGCCTGCAGGACCTCGGCGCCCAGGTGGTTCCGCTGAATATTTTCGCGGGCCGATGCCGCGTTCTCTTCGAAAGGCTCGAGCAGTTTCAGGCGGCAACCCGTAAAATGAAGTGAAAAATACAGGGCGGCCAGGCCTATATTGGCTCCGGCATCTATGATCAGGGGCGTTTCGGGCAGTTGTACCTTTTCCCGGATAAGACGGATGCTGCGGAGGTATTCTTCTTCGATAAAGATCTGGTAAAAGACCTCGGGGTCTGAGGAATTCCGGCGCAGGCGTACGTGCAGCTGATGGCCTCCGTAGCTGAAAAGGCCGTCGAGGTACCGGCGGCTAAGGGTATAGGAACTGAAACAAGCGAATACCTGTCCTGTTTTCAGCAGGAAGCGGTCGGTTTCCCGGAACTGTGGCAATGTGGGGCTGAAACGCGCCCGTAAAAAGTACAGGAAACGCTCTTTGAGGGGAAGGAAGGTATATGGTGGCGAGAAAAATTTCATGGCTGGATCACTCTTTCTGGGATTGGATCTCCGACCTGGAAATGACCAGACCTTCGCTGATGGTGGGATAACGCAGGAATGCAGATGTGCCCGACTCCAGTACGGAAAACAGCAGTACGTCGTCGATCATCTCGATCACCTCATTACCTGCATTAATATACGAAATAACGGAATATTCGCCCGGTACCATGCTCAGGTCGCTGAAATGAAAGTCGATGCGGTGGGTCTCACCTTTGCGTATATCGATCTGTTGCCCGCTGAAATTGGTCCAGGACGAAGTTACCTTGGTACCGAACGCATTTTTAAGGGTAACGGCAAAATGAGCGCCTGCTACGTCTTCGAGTACGTTTATGCGTATACGTATGGTAAAGGGCATGCCCGATCCCAGGCTTTTTGCCTCGTTCAGGTCATGGTCCAGCAGTTGTATATCGGTTAGGCGTATCTGCCGGGAACCCGTACGCTGCAGTTCTCCCGGCGGCTTTTTACCCAGTTCGCCGAAGTACTTCCCGATCATATCGAAGGTAGTGCCCTGTGCGTAGATATGACCGCTGTTCATAAGCAGGGCATTGGGACAGAGCCTGGCCATGGCATTGAGATCATGCGATACGAAAAGTACGGTGCGTCCCATGGAAGAGCTTACATCCTGCATTTTACCGATGCATTTTTTCTGGAATTCGGCATCGCCTACCGCCAGTACCTCGTCCACGATGAGTATCTCGCTTTCGAGGTGCGCGGCCACGGCAAAGGCCAGACGTACATACATACCGCTGGAATATCTTTTTACAGGAGTGTCAATATATTTTTCACAACCGCTGAAATCGACGATCTCATCGAATTTTTTCTGGATCTCGCGTCTGCGCATGCCCAGTATGGCGCCGTTGAGATAAATATTCTCGCGGCCTGTAAGTTCGGGATGAAAGCCGGTACCTACTTCCAGCAGGCTGGCAATACGTCCGCGTACCTTTATTTCACCGCTGGTGGGGGCGGTTATTTTGGAAAGTATCTTGAGCAGTGTACTTTTACCGGCTCCGTTGCGCCCGATAATGCCCAGCACATCGCCTTCGTTCACATCGAAAGAAACGTCCTTAAGCGCCCATACGTATGGGTTTTCGCCGGCTTTACCGCTGCGGTCGTTCAACTGTCCCACCGTGGCGTAGGGGTCTTCCTTGCCCCGCATCTTATGCCAGAACCGGTTCAGGTCATGACTGAGCGTACCGGTACTGATGGTACCGAGGCGGTACATTTTTCCGAGACCGTTTACCTGCAATGCTTTTCCCATGATCATACGGTATCCATAAAGTCGCGTTCCACATAGTTAAACACCAGTATGCCGCCCAGCAGCAGCAGGAGAGCAGCGCTAAGGGAGTAAAGTATCCAGAGCGGCTCAAAGGTGCCGGCGCCCAGGTACCAGAACCGGAAAGCCTCGATAAGGGAAGTGAGCGGGTTAAGCCACAGGAGCAGGCGGAATTCTTCAGAAAAGGAAGCATTGTTCACGGAATAGATCACCGGGGTGGCATACATAAGCAGTTGTACGCCGAACTGTACCAGGAAAGAAAGATCGCGGTACTTGGTGGTGAGTGAGGAAATGAAGAGCCCGGCGCCCAGGCCTGTGATACCCAGCACGAGGATGATAAAAAGTGTACCGGGCAGGAGCCAGAGCCAGTGCACCTGGAAAGGCTGCTGTACATAATAGTATATCCATACCGCTATGAAAAGGGCATACTGGATCAGGAACTTCAGCAGGTTCGAAAGAATGGTACTTACCGGGGCCACCAGCCGGGGAAAATATACCTTGCCGAAGATATGTGCGTTGTTACGGAAGATCTGGGAGGTTTCGTTGAGGCAGGCGGCAAAATAGTTCCAGCCGATGAGGGCCGAAAGATAAAAGAGCGGAGCGGGTATGCCCGCCGTATCGATGCGGGCGATGCGACCGAAGATAAGGGTAAACATGAGTGTGGTAAGAACGGGCTGCAGGAAAAACCAGAGCGGCCCCAGCACCGTTTGTTTATATACCACGGCAATGTCGCGTTTTACCATAAGAAAAAGCAGGTCGCGGTAGGTCCAGAGTTCCCGGAGGTTTAAACGGAACAGCGTTTTTTGCGTTTTAATTACAGTAACAGGTATATCTGCATTATGCATGGGGCGAAATTAGGAAAAAAACAGATACTGCCCCAAGCAAAAAAAGTAAGGCTGTGTTAAGTTAACTGCCTTTTTTTGCGTTACTTTGAAGTGTAAGATTCAGATATGAAAAAACTTATTCCAGTTTGTGTCTTTCTCCTCAGCCTTACGGCCATCACCAGGGCACAAACGCCGGACCCTTATTCTCCTGCACGGGGCAGCATTCTGCCGGGTAATTCCGTTGTACTCCGCTGGAATACTTCGGGGCTGCCTTACTCTTTCGACCTGGAAGTGGCGGATAACGCCGCATTTGCGGGTTCCCAGCTGTTCACGGGGCTCAGCCAGGACAGCCTGGTATACACGATACCCCAGCCTGCCACCTATTTCTGGAGAGTACGCAGCAGCGGGCAGAGTAATAACTCGCCGGTATATACCTTTACGCATTTTTCGCCTACGCTGGCCGGGGGACTCCGGGGCTGGTTCAGTGCGCTGAACATTACACAGGCCAATAATACGGCCCTGCAGAACTGGAACTCGCTCGAGTATACGGCGCTTGCTTCCAATGCCAATGCAGCCACCAGCCCTACCTACCGTTCATCGGGCGGACTGGGCAACAAGCCTTTTGTGCATTTTAACGGGAGTGTAAGGCAACTTACCACCAATATCAAAGGCAGTGCTATTGCCAATACCGACCCCATGGAAGTATATTTCCTGGGCAAGCTCAATACGCAGCCCCAGGCCTACGGCTTTATATTTACCATGGCCAATTTTACGGCCTATACACCTAACCAGCACAACCGCGCGGCCTATAACTACAACGGAGGCGCTAATTTCCTGTGGGCCAGCAATGGCGGCGGGGTGGCCGCGGAGTATTTTATTTCGAGCCCGGGCAATACCTACCGTATGTTCACTGCGCTTGACAATACCACAACGGCCCGCCTCTACCGCAACGGTACCTTGGTGGGCTCCGGTACGGCACAGACGTACAACATCAATCCCAATGCACCGCTTATACTCGGCAGCAATGCCAGCTATTCCAATACTTCGGTACTGGCTACCTCGCAGATGGAAGTAGCGGAGATGGTATTCTTTAACCAGCAGCATAACGATTCGCTCCGCAACCTGACCGAAGATTTTCTTACCCAACGTTACCTGCCGCCCGTGAACCTGGGCCGGGATACCAGCGTAAACCCGCTTTGCGGGCTCATAACCCTGAACGCAGGTACAGGTTATGCATCGTATGTCTGGAGTACGGGCGCTTCCACAGCCACTTTGCCGGTGACCTCTCCCGGTATTTACTGGGTACAGGTGAGCGACGGTTTCGGCAATACCTATACGGATACGGTGCGGGTAGCCAGCCTGTCGGCATTTAACCAGCTGCCTCCCGTAAACTACCTCTGCCAGGGTGGAAGCCGTGTGTGGCAGACCAATCTGCCCGGGGCCTCGTACAACTTTGTGTGGTCGGACAACAGCACGGATACCGCACTTACGATCAGCAGTCCGGGTATCTATTATGTAACGGTTACCCAGACCATTACGGGTTGTGTTTTTACTTCGGACACGGTGCAGGTGCTTAACGATTCTTTTCCCATGGCCGGCCTGGGCAATGATACCACGCTCTGTCTTAACAACAGTCTGCAGCTGGACGTTCCGGGCGGACCGGGATCGAATTACCTGTGGAGCACGGGTGAGCAAAGCGCATCGATCATACTCAGCAGTCCCGGTAGTTACTGGGTACACGCCACCAATGAGAACGGCTGTTATGCAGACGATACGGTGAACGTGCTCCTGAACGGTACGGCGCCGGTGATCAGTTTCGATGCGGCACAGCGCTGCGAGAATGCCGGCACTTCCTTTACGGCAGGCAGCAACCAGAACGTACTTACCTACCATTGGGATTTCGGGGACGGGAATACCTCGTCGCTGGCACAGCCCCAGAACACATACCTTGCAGCGGGCAGCTACCCGGTAGAGCTTTTTATACTGGCCGATAACGGCTGCGGCAATACCCTGCGCCGGAACATCACGGTAAATGCGCAGCCTGCGCTTAGCTTCAGCTATGCCGACACCTGCAATAACGACAGTACGGTTTTTACAGGCCATGCCCTGCCGAATGCGGGAGGAATAAGCAGTTATGCCTGGAATTTCAACGATCCGGCTTCCGGGGCGGCAAATACGGCGTCGGTATCTGCGCCGAAGCACACCTATGCGTTGCCGGGTCAGTATTTTGTGAGCCTTACGGTGCAGAACGACTCGGGTTGTGTACGTACGCTCACCCGGCCCGTGCTCATCAAGGAAGGGGCCTACCCGGACTTTACTTTCAGCGGGGAATGCTATGAGGCGCCTACGGTCTTTCAGAACACCACTACCTTCGGGAATGGCGTTTCGCCCCAGTCGTACACCTGGTTCTTCGGGAACGGCAGCACGTCCAACCTGTTCAGTCCGCAGTTCATTTACGGCACGGAAGACAGTTTCCACGTAACCCTGCGGGTGTCCACCAATAACCAGTGCCGGGCGTACAAGACCAAAACCGTACCGGTAACAAAAGCGGCTTCGGCAGATTTCAGCATGCCCGACAGCATCTGTGCCGGTACGCCGATCCCTTTCCTGAACAATTCGGCGGGTATTAACGACAGCATCAGTTCGTATCTCTGGCGTTTCAGTACGGCAGGCACCTCGCAGGCCGCCCAGCCGGTATTTGCGTATACGGGCAGCGGAAGCCGCATCGTGCGCCTGATCGTGACCACACAGGCGGGCTGTAAAGATTCGCTGCAAAGTACTATTTATGTAAAACAGGCTCCTGCGGCCAGCTTTACTGTGAATACCACGTTCGGGGCACCACCGCTGAGCGTAACTCCGCTATTTACCGGAACCAATGCCGGCAGCTACCTGTGGAATTTCGGGAACGGCGTACAGAGCAACCTGCAGGACCCGGGTACGGTGGTCTATGCCGATACCGGTGTGTATACGCTGTTGCTGATCGCGGGGAACAACCAGAACTGTTCCGATTCGGCCTCGGTAAAGATCGTGGTGAACGAACGCGAACTTTCGGCCGAATGGATGAACGTACAATGCACGGAAAGCAACGGCAAGATCAGTTTTTCGGGCACCCTGCTGAATACAGGCAACCAGCTGATCACAGACCTGGAACTGGGCGCCCGTGTGGATTACGGTACCGGATTCCGGGAGTTGTGGAATGGTTCCCTGGGCCCGGGCGCTTTACTGAATTATTCGTTCAGCGGGTTGATACCCGTTGGTACGAATGCCCTCCATTTCTGCTGTGTAGATGTATATACGATAAATGATAGTATACTCATCGATCCGGAAACGCGTTGCCGGAACCTGGATGACGATTCCTGGATGGGCATGGTATACCCGAACCCGGCCGGGCAGCAGATCTTTGCCGATTATATCCTGAGTGAGGACGATGTCATGAACTGGCGTGTACTGGACATTTCGGGGCGGGTAGTGCTTACGGGTTCCATGCCTGCCAATGCCGGCCTGAACCAGCTTCGTATAGACATCCTTTCCCTGCGCAAAGGCACTTACGTGCTTGAAATGCGCAGCCGCCAGGGCCTGCAGAAACAGAAATTCGTGCGGCAGTAAATAGCTTAACGGACCAGGATGCTGGCTTCCTGTTTGCTCTTGCGGTTCACACAACGCACCTTATCGAGGGCTCCCGAAGATGTCATGTCTTTAAAATGACAGTAATTTAAACCTTTGTGTGCCGCCACAGCCGTCTGGTACAGCAGATCGCCCTGTGCATTGCAGGCATAAAAATCAAAAATACCGGGTTTGGACGTATAGTACTGTATCACCGGCATTCCGCTTCCTTTCTCTTTTGCTGTGCTCAGCAGCCAGAGCCCGTTCCCGGGGCCTTTTTCTGCCGGTTCGGAAGGCGGCAGGGCCGGGTTTTGTTCCGCAGCCTTTGCTTCGGGCGTTTCATGAAGCTGGCTTATCCCGTTGTAGGTTTCAAAACCGCGTGCATGGTAGGCCTTGTATTTACGGCGGTCGATCTTATTCACAAAATACCAGTCGGCATGGGTGCGTGCAGCCTCTATGTCCAGGATAAAATAGCCGTGGTGTTCCAGGTCGGCAAACTGTATGTGCGGGTTCATGTAACGCACTTCCGAAATAACGCCGGGCAGGTTCAGTCCGCTGGCCGAGGTAACCGATGTACCTACGAACTCCACCCCGATCGGAGCCTCGCTGCCATCGGCAAAGCGGTGGTCTTTATACGGAATGTTACTGGCCCAGGAAGTATGTATATCGCCGGTGAGTACCACCAGGTTCTTGATTTTACGCTCGTGTATAAATTTTAACAGACGTTCCCGTTCGGCGGGGTAACCGTCCCACTGATCGGGATTGATCACTTTCCAGGAATTGAAAAGCCGGAAAAGCAGCGGAGCCATCATTACCTGCTGGGCCAGTACCTGCCATTGCGCCTTCGACTGACTCATCTGTTGCTGCAGCCACTGCATCTGGGCGCGTCCGAGCATGACACGGCTGCTGTCGTTCAGGGTAGAGTCGCTGATGGACAGGAAAAGGCCGCCTGCCTGCTCGTCACGGTCGATAAGGCGGGTGTCGAGAAAGTAAAATTCGGCCAGTTGTCCCCAGCGGAACGAACGGTAAATATGTACGTTATTATCCGATTCGGGGAGGCGTATCGGCATCCATTCGGCATAGGCCTGCGTGGAATTGCGCTTGCGGTCCGAGAAATCGCCTTCGGTTTTGCTGTTGTGGTTCTGGGCTCCTTCGCGCCAGGAATCGTTGGCGGTCTCGTGATCATCCCACACACAAATGAACGGATATTGCTGGTGCAGGTTACGCAGGTCCCTGTCCAGGCGGTACTGCGAATGCCGTATGCGGTAATCGCTGAGCTGTATCATTTCGGTCATGGGCTCGTGTTCGCGGCCTACGGCGCTGTTGGCGGCATATTCGTATATATAGTCGCCGAGATGAAATACCACGTCAAAATCATTGCGCTGTGCAAGGTGCTGCAGGGCATTGTAAAAGCCGTTCTGGTAATCCTGGCAGGAAAGCACGGCGGCGCGCATTCTTTTAAGGCCTTCTTCGGGGAAGGTACGGGTACGCCCGGTGCAGGAATAGGCATTATTGTAACGGAAACGGTAGTAATACCACTGATCGGGCTGCAGGCCGGTAGCATCGGCCTTTACGGTATAGTCCATTTCGGGGCCGGTACGTACACTGCCCTGGTTTACGATGTTACGGAACGAGGTATCGGAGGCAATTTCCCATTGCACTTCGGCCGTGGGCAGTGCAGCGGGCAGAGTGAGCCTTGTCCAGAGTATAACACGGTCCTGCAGGGGATCTCCGCTGGCAACGCCATGCAGAAAGGGGGCCATGGCCATATTGATATCGGTCCGCTCTGCAAAATCTGACGGTTTCTGGGCGTACAGGGATCCGCATGAAATAAGGATCGCAATTACTATACTAATTTTTCTGAACATAGGTGTTTAAATTCTCTGCTGTGCCTTCCAAATGTATGTAAAATATCCTGAAGGGACGGGAGAAAATAAAAAGTCCGGCTACTGTTCGATAGCCGGACAACCCATGAAAAAGACGATCCGGTTTTTATACCCTGGCTTCAGCGATCTGTTTCACCACATCCGGATCGAGAAGTGTGGAGATATCGCCAAAATTTTCAAGTTCGCCCTCGGCTATTTTCCGCAGGATACGGCGCATGATCTTGCCGCTGCGGGTCTTGGGCAAACCGCTTACAAACTGTATTTTATCCAGTTTCGCTATGGGCCCGATGAGGCGCGAAACGGTCTGGTTGATGTCCTGGCGCACCAGGTTCAGGTCGCTGTTGCTGCCGCTGTATACCACAAAGCCATAGATACCCTGTCCTTTTATATCGTGCGGATAGCCTACCACAGCGCTTTCCACTACATCGGTGTGCATATTGATGGCGTTTTCCACTTCGGCGGTACCGATACGGTGCCCGCTTACGTTCAGTACATCGTCTACACGGCCGGTGATGCGGTAATTACCGTCGGTATCGCGGAAACAGCCGTCGCCGGTAAAGTATTTATCTTCGTAGGCAGAAAAATAGGTCTGGCGGCAGCGTTCATGATCGCCGTAGGTAGTGCGTATGATGCCCGGCCAGGGGAACTGTATGCACAGGTTACCGCTGATGATGTCTGCGGGGAGTATACCCGAAGCGGCGTCGCTGCCTTCGATGCGGTTGCCGTTCTCGTCTACCAGCACGGGTTGTATGCCGGGCAGGGGCAGGGTGGCGTGTGCCGGTTTGGCGGGCGTGATTCCGGCCAGGTTCGAGATCATAATGCCCCCGGTCTCGGTTTGCCACCAGGTATCTACAATGGGACATTTTTCCTTCCCGATGTTTTTATGGAACCAGTGCCAGGCCTCTTCGTTGATGGGTTCGCCTACGCTGCCCAGTACTTTGAGGCTGCTCAGGTCCTTGTCCGCCACGTACGAATCGCCAAAGCCCATGAGGCTGCGGATGGCTGTAGGCGCCGTGTACAGGATATTCACCCTGAATTTGTCCACAATGTCCCAGAAACGGCCGGCATCGGGCCAGGTGGGAATACCTTCGAACATAAGCGTGGTGGCCCCGGCCGAGAGCGGCCCGTACACAATGTAGCTGTGGCCGGTGATCCAGCCGATATCGGCGGTACAGAAATACACGTCGCCGGGTTTATACTGGAATACATTCACAAAAGAATAGTTGGCGAACACCATATACCCTGCGCAGGTATGCACCACACCTTTGGGCTTGCCTGTGGAACCGGAGGTATACAGGATAAAGAGCATGTCTTCGGCGTCCATTTCTTCGGCGGGGAAGAAGGGATTGCCCATGGTCTCCACCTTGCGGATCTCGTCTTCCCACCATACATCGCGGCCCTTGATCATAGAAACCGGGGTGCGGTTGCGGGTGAGTACGATCACGCGGCGCACGTCGGGCGACTGCAGCAGGGCATCATCGATCACGTTCTTCAGCGGCACTTCCTTGTTCCCGCGGAAGGCTCCGTCGGCGGTGATCACTACTTCGCAGCGGGCATCGCGCATACGGTCGGCAATGCTCTGGGCCGAAAAGCCACCGAAGATCACCGAATGCACGGCCCCGACACGGGCGCAGGCCAGTACGGCAATGGCCAGTTCAGGTACCATCGGCATATAGATACAAACCCGGTCGCCTTTTTTAACGCCGTTATTCTTAAGCACATTGGCAAACTGCGATACTTTGAACAGGAGTTCCTGGTAGGTAAGCACGCGGTGGTGCTCTTCGGGATCGTTGCTTTCCCAGATGATGGCCGGCGTATTGGGCTGTGTAAGGGCCCAGCGGTCCAGGCAGTTTTCCGTGATGTTCAGTTTAGCCCCTTTGAACCATTTTACATCGGGATCTTTAAAATTCCATTCCAGCACTTTTTCCCATTTTTTCTTCCAGGTAAAATGCTTCGCGACGGAGGCCCAGAATTCTTCCGGTTTCTCAATACTAAATTGATATACTTCCTTATATTGTTCTTCGCTCAGGATCTGATATGGATAACTCATGTGTTCAAATGATTTACAACGCTAAGTTAGTATTCAATATAATACGAATTTTTTTTATTTGCTAAATACATATACATTTGCAAAATACCTATAGTTAATTTCTCTCATGAAAAGTATACAGTGTCCCAAATGCCAGTCCGAAGAGTATATCAAAAGCGGTGTGATCAGCGGCCGGCAGCGCTTTAAGTGTAAAAGCTGCGGGTATAATTTCACGGTGCTGAAAAAAGGTAAGGAGATCGATCAGTACTACGTGGTAAAGGCCTTACAGCTGTATATCGAAGGCATCAGTTACCGGGAGATCGAGCGCATCCTGGGCGTAAGCCATGTATCGGTGATCAACTGGGTAAAGCAGTACAAGATCGAACGGCCGGCGCATGCCGAGTATCATCCCACGTATAAGGTGCTGAACCACACCGAGCTGGTGGAGTACCTGAAGGACAAGAACAACCTGTATCTTTCGGGCTGTGTTATTACGGAACTGGGCGATAAATTTATGCTCATCAAATGGGAGCGCTTTAAAAAACCGCTCTGAAAAATATAGGTTTTAGCAAAGTATAGGCGGCTTTTTTTTTAAACGCCTCTTCCTGCCCAACTTGGTCATGCCTTAAACCGAAAAACGCATGACTTATGAAAAAAACAATTCTACCGCTGGCCTGCCTCCTGGCATTCAGCAGTGCTTTGCCCGCACAGACCGAAGCGCCGAAGCCGAAAAAGGAGCGTAAGCGGTCTCCGTTCGATCATTCGTACCAGCCCATGAAGATCAACCTGAACCCCGAAGGGACCAAGTTTATCCGTTTCATTACCTGGCACCAGCAATGGATATCGGTGACGCAGAACAACCAGGGCACGCTGGATCCGGACGGTCAGCCCCAGCGCTATGCGTTCGACGTAGGTATACGCCGTTCCCGTTTCCTGATCCATGCCCAGATATCGCCGCGCTTTCTCATTGTGTCGCATTTCGGCATCAATAACCAGAGTTTTATCAACGGGGGCGTGGGCGCCGTAAGCAATTACTCCGGAGTGAACACCACGCTGAGCAACGGCGGTAAACGTCCACAGCTCTATATCCACGATGCCTGGACGGAGTTTGCCGTGGTGCCCGGTTACCTGCATTTGGGTACAGGTCTGCATTACTGGAACGGGGTTTCGCGCCTGGCCAGCCAGAGTACGCTTAATTTTATGACGCTGGACGCGCCCATTCACAACTGGTACAACATCGAGGCCACCGACCAGTTTGCCCGGCAGCTGGGAATTTATGCCAAGGGACAGATCGGCCGCCTGGATTACCGCCTGGCCGTGAACAAGCCTTTTGCTTTCGGTATTTCGAAGAATACGGTCAATTCGCCCATCGCCAGTTATATTGTGAATGAAAAAGTGGCTTTCCAGGGATACCTGAACTGGATGTTCTGGGATAAGGAGAACAATACCCTGCCGTATTTTGTGGGCAGTTACCTGGGTAAGAAAAAAGTGCTGAACGTAGGTGCCGGTTTCTATGCACATCCCGGGGCTACGGCCAGTCGCCCCACACCTACGGATTCCATACGTACCTATGCACAGCAGAACTATGGGATAGACCTGTTCCTGGACATGCCCGTAGGCAAGAAGAAGAACATGTCCGTGAACCTGTACTCCAGCTTCACGTACCACAACTACGGTCCGGATTTCCTGCGTAACCTGGGTATACTGAACATACATCCCGCGGTGCAGAGCGTGGCCGTGAATCCCAATACCAGCTGGGCCGGCGGAGGAAACAGTCAGCCTACCCTGGGCACCGGTTATATCTGGTATACACAGTTCGGTTTTCAGCTGCCCCGCCTCAAGAACGGCAATGCCTTTATGCCCTATGCCGTACTGACGCTGAAAAACTTTGAGCGCCTGGGCGGAAAGACCACCGCACAGCTCGATGCGGGTCTCAATTACCACATCAACGAGCACAACGCCAAAATAACGCTGCAGTACAGCACGCGGCCCACGTACAAAAGCGTAGGCGGTTCGCCGGTATACAACGGCTGGCGTTACGAACTGATCTTACAGACACATATTTTCCTTTAAAAACGTACATTTAATTTCAAGCAATATGAGCGCTAACACGGGTATACGTAAAGTGATCGGGGCCTCTTCGGTGGGCACTATGATCGAATGGTACGACTTTTATCTGTTCGGGAGCCTGGCGCCCCTGATCTCCACCAAATTTTTTCCGCAGGAGAATCCTACGGCCGCCTTTCTTTCTACCCTGGCCACCTTTGCCGCGGGTTTTGTAGTGCGGCCTTTCGGAGCCCTGTTCTTTGGCCGCCTGGGCGACCTGGTAGGCCGTAAATATACCTTTATGATGACCCTGGTGCTGATGGGCGGAGCTACGTTCCTCATCGGCTGTATCCCGGGCTACGATACCATCGGTTTCCTGGCGCCGCTGCTGGTGCTGATCCTGCGCCTGCTGCAGGGCCTGGCGCTGGGCGGGGAATATGGCGGGGCGGCAACCTATGTGGCCGAACATGCCCCGGCAGACCGCCGCGGGTACTGGACCTCCTGGATACAGACCACGGCCACGGCCGGACTTTTCATCTCCCTCATCGTGATCATGACCACCAAAGCCACCATGGCCGAAGCGGCCTTTAACGACTGGGGCTGGCGTATCCCGTTCTGGATATCCATCCTGATGATCGGCGTATCTTACCTTATCCGCCGTAACATGCACGAATCACCCCTGTTTGCCAAAGCCAAGGCCGAGGGCAAAATAGCCAGTAACCCGCTGAAGGAAAGTTTCGGCAACAAGTACAACTTTAAATTTGTACTGCTGGCCCTGCTGGGAGCAACCATGGGGCAGGGTGTGATCTGGTACACAGGGCACTACTACGCCATGAGCTTCCTGAAGACCGACTGTAAGGTGGACGCCCTGCAGGTAGAAGAAATGATGACCTGGGCCTTTGTGTTCGGTACGCCCTTCTTTGTGTTCTTCGGCTGGCTTTCGGATAAGATCGGCCGTAAAAAGGTAATGCTGGCGGGCATGCTGATCGCGGTGTTCAGCTATTTTCCCATTTACCGCGCCATGTACGATACCGCTACGAATACCAAACGTACGGAGATCGCCGAAAGATCGACCGTGGACATAAAACGCAACGCCGATAAGGACAATGCGGCCGATACGGTAATTACCACTACCATTCACAAAGAATTCACCGACGGCGCCGTATACAGTGAGACCCAGACCACGGTAAAACCTGCCGATGCTGCCGGGGAAGCGCCCAAAGCAAAAATAAAAGCGGCCACCGTACTGCCTTCGTCGGCGTTTTGGACGCTGATCTTCTTTATTTTTATACAGGTGATCTTTGTAACCATGGTGTACGGCCCCATTGCGGCCTTCCTGGTGGAGATGTTCCCGACCAAGATACGCTACACGTCCATGTCGCTGCCCTACCACATCGGCAACGGGGTATTCGGCGGACTGATGCCGGCCGTAGCTACCTATCTCACCACTACGTCCAAAGGTACGGGCGCCACCCCGGCCAGCTCCGACTGGTACCTCCAGGGCATCTGGTACCCGGTGATCATTGTGGCGGTGAGCTTTATCATAGGCCTTTTATACATTAACGGAAAAGACAAACAAGTAAACGACTGAACATTATGAATACGATACGAAAATTTGCAGGTATTATCTGGCTGGCGCTGGGCGCGTATGCAGGTTATTTCAGTATAACGTCCATCGGTCTGCCCAAATTTACGAGCGGCCTGGCCGGCAACCAGTCCGATATGGTGTTCGGCATTATTATGCTGTTCATTCTTACGCCACTGATCGTGGGCAGCCTCGTCACCTTCGGGTATTATGCGCTTACGGGCGAGTACAACCGCGAAGATTAAAAAAGGGAGTTCCGTAAATATCCATAAGACAAAACAACAACCGGGCGCGGCCGTACCATCAGGTGCGGCCTTTTCCGGGTTAAAGGGCTATTTGAACGGAAAATGATTAACTTTCGAACGTACGGCATGGAAAAACAACGTTTTCGTATATTAATGATCTGCGGGGCCCTGATCCTGCTGATGCACTATCCGCTGCTGAACCTGGCCGATAAAGGAGGTACAGCGGGCGGAATACCGGTGCTGCTGATCTTTATTTTTACGGTATGGGCCCTGGCCATTGTGCTGTACTATTTCCTTTCGAAGAATTCCGGTAAACGCAACCGCTATGAATAATGCCCTGGTGATCGTTGCCGTGATCGTATACGCCCTGATGCTGATCGGCATCGGGTTTTGGGCCCTGAAGGCCGAAGGTGAGAAACGCCGCGGCTGGCGGGGCTGGGCCAAATACAAATACGGACTTTCCCTGGCCGTTTTCTGTTCGGCATGGACCTATTTCGGCAGTATCGGCGTAGCCAGCACCAATAACCTGTCGTTCCTGCCGGTGTACATCGGGCCTATGATCTTTATGCCGCTCATTGTACTGGTGCTCAGCAAGGCCATCCGCATTGCGCGGCTGGAAAATATTTCGAACCTGGCCGACTTTATCTCGAGCCGTTACGGCAAAAGCGTGGGACTGGGCATCTGGGTAACGCTGTTTTTCATCATTGGCATCATTCCCTACATCGCCATACAGATCAAGGCCATCGGGTTTTGTGTGGAACTGATGCTCCCCGGTGAAGGCCGTTCTCTTTTCTTTAAGCAGAACAGCGAACTTTTTGCCGGTATTTTCCTGGCCCTGTTCATCATTATTTTCAGTACGGGCCGGGTGTCCGATTCCGGGCAGAACAAAGCCCTGATACAGGTAATCGCCATCGAGACCATTGTAAAACTGCTGGCCTTCATCACCATCGGGGTGTTTGTGCTGTTCTTTGTATTTTCGGGGCCGACCGATCTTTTTCAAAAGGTGAACGCAGCTTTTCCCGACCTGCTTTCCACGCCTTATTTTTCCAGGGAGACCCCCTTCGACTGGTTTGTGCTCAATATCATTTCGGGGCTGTCCATTATTCTGCTGCCCCGACAGTTCCAGGTAGGCGTGGTGGAGAACGAGAACCCGCAGCACCTGCGTACGGCGCTCTGGGTATTTCCGCTGTATCTCTTTTTGATAAACCTGTTCGTATTTCCCATTGCGCTGGGTGGCAGCCTGCTTTTTAAAGATACGGGGGTGGACCCCGACACCTATATTTTATCCATTCCGCTGGCCCGTGATCAGCCGCTGCTGGCCATGATCGCCTTCCTGGGCGGACTTTCTGCAGCCACCGCCATGGTAATGGTTGAAACGGTGGCCCTCACCACCATGCTTACCAATAATATCGTGCTGCCCCTGGCCCTGCGCAACAAAAAGATCAAGGAGAACCTGAGCAGCAAAGCCGCCCGTTCGGTGATCTGGGGCCGCCGCCTGGGTATTCTGAGCATTATTGCCGGCGGATATGTGTACGATTCTTTCGTGGCCAGCCGTTTTTCGCTGGTGAGCATCGGCTTTATTTCCTTTGCGGGTGTGGCACAGCTGGCCCCCGCGCTCATCGGCGGCATGTACTGGAGCGTGGCTACCAAAAAAGCGGCTTATGCTTCGTTCATCAGCGGGGCTTTTGTGTGGTTCTATACACTGATATTGCCTTCTTTTTCAGAGATCAGCGAACCGGTGCGGCAACTGGTGCAGCACGGCCCATTCGGCTGGGAACTGCTGCGGCCTGTGGCCCTTTTCGGTATGACAGACCTGAGTCCCGTGGCCCACGGCGCTTTCTGGAGCCTGCTGCTGAACGTACTGGTGTTTATTGGAGTATCGCTTTTTACACAGAAAACGGCGCCGGAAATACTGCAATCGGCCCTGTTCGTGCATGTAGAGAAATTCAGCGATTTCCACGGCAGCGAAACGCTCTGGCAGGGTAAGATCCCGCTGAAAGAACTGCAACAGCTGCTGCGGAACTTCCTGGGCGTGCAACGTGCGGACGCGCTTCTGCAGGGCTATGCCAACCGGCACGGGATCGGGCTGTACCCGAACGAAACGGCCGATCCGCGCATGGTAAAATTCGGCGAACGCATCCTGAGCGGCGTTATCGGCAGCGCCTCGGCCCGCATCATGATCGCCTACCTGGCCCGTGAAGAGCAGGTGAACGTAGATGAGATACTGAATATGGTAAAGGAAAGCCGGCAGTTCATCGAGCTGAACAAACAGCTGCGCAAACAGTCGGTGGAGATCAGCAGGGCCCGCGAAGCCCTGGAAAAGACCAACCGGCAGCTTACCGAAATGCATGACCTGAAGGACGAGTTCCTGTATACCGTTACGCACGAACTGCGTACCCCGCTTACGTCCATCCGGGCACTGAGTGAGATCCTGTACGACAATCCCGACCTAGAAGAAGAACAGAAACAGAATTTCCTGCAGGCCATTTCCGACGAGACCGAACGCCTGGGGCACCTCATAACCCGCGTACTGAACCTGGAACGCTACGAAAGCGGGCGCTACAAGCTCAACCTGTATTCCTTCGACCTGCACGACTGCATCACCGAGGTAATGCGTACGGCCGGTCCGCTGGCAGGCGAGAAGCATATCCACATTTCCATACAGAACTTTCGTTCGCAGATACTGGTGCATGCTGATAAAGACCTGCTTACCCAGGTGATCTACAACCTGGTGGCCAATGCCATTAAATTTGCCCGCAGCGAAATAGTGATCCATACTTTTGTGAACGATAACGAGGCTCATGTATGGGTGCAGGACGACGGTCCGGGCGTTCCCTACGATATTCAGCAGGCCGTTTTCGACAAATTCTTCCAGGTGCGCAACGCGTCCCTGCGCAAGCCGGAAGGCAGCGGTCTGGGCCTGGCCATCACCCGTAAGATCATCGAAATGCACCAGGGCAAAATATGGGTGGAAAGCAAACCGGGGAGTGGTGCCACATTTAAATTTAGCATACCTTTGCCCTGAGATGAAAAAACCCTTCGACGGTAAAATACTGGTGGTGGACGATGATCCGTACATCCTGATGTCGCTCGATTTCCTGTTCCGGAAAAAAGGCTACGATGTGCTGGTGGCGCGCAACGGCACGGAGGCGCTCGATTTCCTCCAGAAAGAGCCCATAGCCATTGTACTGCTCGATATTATGATGCCCGATGTGGACGGCTACGAAATTGCCCGCCGCATAAAAAGTTCTGAATTACAGAAAGACTGCCGTATTGTGTTCATCAGCGCCAAAACCTCGGAAACCGATATCCAGAAAGGCTACGATGCCGGTGCTTCGCTGTACGTATGCAAACCGTTCAGCACCCGCGACCTCATGAAACAGATCGAGGAACTGGTATAAATCTATTTCTTGTTTTTACGGAAGAGTATAAGCGCCATTGAGTATTTGAATCTGAGCAGCTACAGGAACCCGGACATTCAATTGTAATTCTACAGCAATAAAGGTATCAATGGCATCAAGCAATTGCATTTCGGGGGTAGGTTCATTGGATTGCTGCCTGAACGTATCAACGCTGTCACCGGCAGCATAGTTGTCTTGTAGCCCCTCATTTAAGGTTAAAGCCTGACCTGCAGTTAATGTTCCTCCCATAAGCGTATTTTGTACCCAGCCATTAGTTTGCTGAGTTAGGTCGGCAACGCCTACTGCAGCAGGAGGTTGCAAAGGAAACGGTGCAAAATTAGGCTGATTTGCGTCCAGGACATATGCATTTGTGTGTGGGTCCCAATAATGAACCTGCGCTGAAATATTGTTAGGATAAAAATGCTGGTTAGCAGCTAAAGTACCGAGGACAGCGGCGGGCGCAGCGGCCGGGTAAACTACATCGACACTTACGTGTATGCCTGTTGATGCGTTTGCCAGGGTTTGGCATCGAATTTCAAAGGCTCGCCATACTGGATTATGATTCGTTGCCTGACTTGTAGGCACCAGGTTGTTTTGATCTCCAAGCCCTCCGATTTGTTGGTTTATCAAATGAAAGCGCACCCAGGATCCTGTGGCTCCTGCATTTTGTATGAAATTCCAACCATTTATTATGGCACCCGGCGCGGTTCCTGCTAAATCATTTGCAGCTCCATGTATTGTCGTTACATGACTTTCAGTGGGGACACCGGCGGCATTCAGGTTTCGCCCCCTGACTCCTGCTGCAGGAGGGTTTGCAGGTGGTGCTGTAAATAATTGATGAACGCTTGTTTGTGACTGGATTGCCTTTTTCTTCAACTGTAGACCTGTATAGCCTGTCAAATTTTGTGCTTTGCTTCCCATTACATCCGCCTCTTTTTCCAAACCGCTATCGTCGTTCACCGGTATTTTGCCTTTCATCTGCATCGTAGGTTTTACCCTGCCTTGTTTCTGTTGAACCACATGCCAGGCCTCATGAGGCAGATGCCGTTCCTGTCCGGGAGCGATATGAATATCCGTTCCCTGCGCATACGCATAGGCCTGTAATTGAGTCGGTTTGTCGGAGTTGTAATGTACTTGAACGTCATCCATTGAAAACCCGGACAGATTCTCAATACCAGTCTTCAGATCATCCGGCAGACCCGTATTGTTCTTCTGAGCAGGCTTTAAGTGCGAAAACTGCCCCTGCTGTTTATCAGCTATTCTTTGAAAAGCTTTTAGCTGCTGTACCTGCGGACTATTGTCCATCATTGCCTGCATTTTCCTTTGTGCAGTAGCTTCCGGTCTGTTATCGGTAAAATAATGCGCAGATTCATTACCCTCCTGCTCTTTTAGGATGTGCTTAGTCCCAAAGGTATGTTGGGACTCCTGCTTTTGGGTAGATTGAGAAACGTGCATCTGTTTGTAAAGAGTTTCTCAAATTTACCATTTTAGATGGACTGGACAGGGATGTTTTTTGATGCTATCGTAAAAAACAGGTAAAAATCCCTGCTATTTCTTGTTTTTACGACGCAGAATCTCTTTTTCGATCAGGGAAAGTTCGCGCCCGGTCTGGCCTTTTACGCTGGTATTTTCCTCCGCACGGCGGAACAGGTAGGGCATCAGTTCCTTTACCGGTCCGTAGGGCACGTATTTGGCCACGTGATAGCCGGCGTGCGAGAGGTTAAAGCTCAGGTTATCGCTCATGCCCAGCAGCTGGGCAAAGTACACGCGTTCGTCCTGCGGCCGGATGCCGTATTTTTCCATCAGCTGCACCAGTAACAGGCTGCTGCGTTCGTTGTGTGTGCCGGCACAGATGGCAAAATCGTCCATATGTTCCGTGCAGTATTCCAGCGCTGCGTTATAATCCGCGTCTGAAGCGGCCTTATCGGGCTGTATGGGGTCGGGCAGACCGTTTTCAGCGGCGTAGGCACGTTCTTTTTCCATATAGGCACCGCGCACGATCTTGAGCCCGATCTTGTAACCGCGCTCCCGGGCTTCGGTATGCAGGTTGCGGATGTATTGCAGGCGGTCGTGGCGGTACATCTGCGTGGTATTGTAGATGAGCGCCTCCGTTTTGTTGAAGCGTTCCATCATTTCCCCGGCCAGGCGGTCGATGGGCTCATGTATCCAGGATTCTTCCGCATCGATCAGCACTTTTACCTTTTTTTCGGCGGCCAGGCTGCAGATGCTCAGCACGCGGGCATGGGCGCGTTCCCAGGCGGCCTGTTCTTCTGCGCTCAGGCTTTCGCCCCGGTTCAGTTTGGTGAGCAGGGCGGTACTGCAGATACCGGTCACCTTAAATACGGCAAAGGGAATATGATCCACGGTTGCCGCTTTTTCCACGGTACGGATCAGTTCGCGCGTGGTGGCGTCGAAGCTCTGTTCGTCTTCCTTGCCTTCCACCGAATAATCGAGAATGGTACCCACGCCGTAACGGGCCAGTATCTCCGAGGTACGCGAACATTCCTCAATGTTCTCGCCGCCTACGAACTGCCGGAACAGCGTAGCTTTGATAATGGGTTTTACAGGCAGATGCAGCGAGAAGGCCAGGCCTGTAAGGGTCTTACCGGTGTCTACCATCCATTTTTTACCCAGGGTGGTAAACAGGAAGCGGGCCCTGCGCAGATCAGCGTCTGTCTTGTGCCGGAAAGCGATCTCGGTATTATCGAAAGAAACCATACAGTGTAATTGCAGCGCAAAAGTAGGAGTTTTTAACCATTTGCAAGCGTTGGGGATAACTATTCGGTATAGGGCAATCGAAAGCATTTTGCTACCTTGCGGCAAACTTGATGCATGCAGGCGATAGCCCCCATTTTTTACGGCGCATGTACCTTTGAGCGGGTACGGGAACAGTTCGGCGAAGAACGGCGCTATCTTATTGTATGCGACAGTAATACACGAAATTTTTGCCTGCCGCTGTTTAGGGGAGGAGCCACAGAGCTGCCTCCGGTGTTTGAAACCGAAGCCGGTGAGGATTTTAAGTCCCTTGCCACCTGCGAAAAGCTCTGGACCTTTGCCCTGCAGCAGGGGTTCGACCGCGATTCCGTCTGGATAAACCTGGGCGGCGGTATGGTAAGCGACCTGGGCGGATTTGCCGCTGCCTGCTATAAAAGAGGCGTGGCTTTTGTGAACGTGCCCACCACCCTGCTGGCCTGCGTGGACGCCACCGTCGGGGCCAAGACCGGGGTAAACCTGCTTTCGGAGAAAAATATGATCGGCAGTTTCCGGGCGCCGGAAGCCATTTTTATGGATACGCGCTACCTGGAAAGCCTGCCCCGCGAAGAATGGCTCAGCGGCATGGCCGAAGTACTGAAGCACGGGCTCATTGCCGATGCGGCCTACTGGGAAGATTGCCTGGCCGCTAAACTGAGCACGCTGGAGATGGTCCGCCGTTCCATCGATATAAAATCGGCTGTGGTCGCTGCCGACCCGCTGGAGAACGGCCCACGTAAAATACTGAACTTCGGGCACACCGTCGGGCATGCGCTGGAAGCGGCTTTTGTGCGCGCCGGCACACACGTAACCCATGGTGCCTGCGTAGCCGCCGGTATGTGGATGGAAAGCCTGGCGGCGGAAGCTTTTGCCGGTTTGTCCGCAGCGGAAGGCGAAGCGATACGTGCGGGCCTGTCTGCCCTGTTCCCTGCATTGCCGGTGGAGCAGCTTTCCGTGGCTGAGGTCCGCAGCCTGATGGCCGGGGATAAGAAGAACCGCGGGGGAGAGATACGCATGAGCCTGCCTGACCGCATCGGGCATTGCCTCTTCGATATTGCCGTACCGGCCGGGGCCCTGGAAGAATGGCTACCTATATATACAGATACCTGTCAGAAATGAAGAACATACAATTGATCGCAGAGCACAACGTGCGTCCTGCCGGCGAAATACATACCGGGGCCAGCAAAAGCATCAGTAACCGCATGTTGCTGCTGCGCAGGCTGTACAGTCCGGACACAGAACTGCATAACCTTTCGGGATCCGAAGATACACAGTGGCTGCAGAAAGGCCTGGCATCCGGAGAAACGGAGATCTATGCCGGCGACGGCGGAACTACGGCCCGCTTCCTGGCGGTTTACCTGGCCACACGTCCGGGCGAACACATATTACGGGGCAGCGCGCGCATGAGCGAACGGCCCATGGCCAAACTGTTTGACGCTTTACGGCAGCTGGGCGCCGAGATCCGTTACCTGGAAAAAGACGGCTTTTTACCCGTATCCATCAAAGGCTGTAAACCCGAAGCGGGGAGTACTGTACATTTCGAGAACCCGGAAAGCGGGCAGTTCATTTCGGCCCTGTGCCTGGTGGCGCCTTCGGTGGGAATGACCATCAGCTATTCGGGCGCCGTCACCGAATCGTATATACAGCTTACCCTGGCCCTGCTGGCCGAATGTTATGTACAGGCCGAGGCTTACCACGACCCCGAAACGGAACGTTCGGTGATCGAAATACACCGCTCCACGCCGGTGCTGCCGGCCGAATATGTGATAGAGAACGACTGGTCTTCCGCCGCTTTCTGGATGGAATGGATGCTGCAGGCGCCCATGGGCATGGAACTGTACCTGGACAAACTGCTGGCCGACAGCATACAGCCCGATGCCTATGCCATGCACTATTTCGAAATGCTGGGGCTTTCGTTCCGCGAAACGGACAACGGTATTATGGTAAAAAAGGCCGCCCGCCCGGACGGGAATGAATTTCACTTTGACCTGGAATACAATCCCGACCTGTTCCCGGCGCTGGCCTGTTCGGTAGCTGCCCTGGGGCTGAATGCCACCTTCGCCGGTCTGCATTCGCTGGTATATAAGGAGAGCAACCGCCTGCAAAGTGTAACGGACGGACTGGCAAAACTGGGCGTGGATGCCGGGTATGACCCCGGAGAGTCGGAATTTTTCATCCGCGGGGGAAAATTACGCCCTACGGACGAAGCGATCGACACGTTCAGCGACCACCGGATCGCGATGGCTTTTTCGGCCCTGGTGCCTTCGCTGGGAAAAATTACGATAAATGATCCGGGGGTCGTAAAAAAATCGTACCCGGAATGGTGGACGCATGTGCAAACTTATGTAAAAGATATTCAGCTTATTGAGAATTGAAAAGCCGGCTAAAAGGCGTCTTTAGCGGGATGTTTCTGTAAAATTCTCTAAACTTTTTTTCAAAAAAAAGATTCAAATATTTGTGTAATTCATAAACCTTATTTACTTTTGTTCTATAATCACCTCAAAAAAGTAAAGTAACCCTTTATAGACGCAAAAGCATTAAACGAGGTGATAGAGGGTTAGAGAGGGCCTGTACCTGTAATGGGTATAGGCCTTTTCTTCGTTTTGCCGATGTTGCGGATAGCCGGTATGCAGTCAGAGGTGGAACGAAATGATAATAAACCGAATCATTGTGCGATTCATTAAACTTCGTATATTGCTAATGATTCTCTTAGTTTAACAGTATGAGTTCATCACGAAAACAATCCAACAAAAAAAACAAACAGAATACGAATAAAGAAGCCAGAATTTTAAGTGATACGCTTCTTACCTTTTTAAAATCGAACCCGTCGGCGCCGCTCAACACAAAGCAGATCAGCAGCAAACTCGGATTCGAAACCAAAGAAGAACAGGATAACATATATAAAGCGCTGCAAACCTTATTATTACTGGGTGAGATAGAAGAAGTACAGCCCGGTAAGTTCATTGCCAGAAAGCCGTTCCAGGTACTGAGCGGCCGTGTGGATTACCTCAGCAGCGGCAATGCCTATGTAATTTCTCCGGAAAGTGAAAAGGACATCTTTATCCATGCCCGTTACCTGGCCAATGCCTATCACGGCGATATTGTAAAAGTAGTGCTCTTTCCCAAAAAAGGCGGCTCGCCCGAAGGGGAGGTGCTCGAGGTTGTGGAACGCGGCAAGTCCGAATGGGTAGGTACCCTGGCGGGTTCGCCCACCAATATGTACGTAAATCCCGACAGCAACCGCATTCCGTTCGCCATATATATACCGCTGGATGTTTCCAAAGGCGCTTCACCGGGCATGAAAGTGGTGGCACAGATCACCGACTGGCCCGTGCAGCAGGGAATGGATGCCCGCGGCGAGATACTACGCGTGCTGGGTAAAAGCGGCGAGAACAACGCCGAAATGCATGCCATCCTGGAAGAATACGGCTTGCCCTACGAGTTTCCGCCCGAAGTGGAAGAAGATGCCGAACGCATATCCTTCGACCTGCCCCAGGCCGAAATTAAAAAACGCCGCGACTTCCGCGATACGCTCACCTTTACCATCGATCCGGCAGACGCCAAGGACTTTGACGATGCCCTTTCCCTGAAAGAACTGGGCGACGGCAAATGGGAGATCGGTGTACACATTGCCGATGTATCGCATTACGTAACACCCGGCTCCCGCCTCGATAAAGAAGCCGTAAAACGGGCCACTTCGGTATACCTGGTAGACCGCGTGGTGCCCATGCTGCCCGAAAAACTCAGCAACGGCGTATGTTCCCTGCGGCCCAACGAAGATAAGTTCACCTTTTCGGCCGTATTCGTCATGAACGAGAACGCCGAAGTACTGGAGCAGTGGTTCGGGCGTACGGTGATCCACAGCGACCGCCGTTTTAGCTATGAAGAGGCCCAGGAGATCATCGAGGGAAAAGAAGACGATTTTTCAGCCCCCATCCTGCTGCTGCATAAACTGGCGCAGATCATGCGCGGACACCGCTTTAAGGACGGGGCCCTGCGTGTGGACCAGGCCGAAGTGAAATTCCTGCTCGACGAGAACGGAAAACCCATAGATGTATACTTTAAGATACAGCGCGAAGCCAACCAGCTGATCGAGGAATTTATGCTGCTGGCCAATAAAAAAGTGACCGAGTTCGTGGCCCTGCCCAAAGGCAAAAAACGCAGCCGGCCGTTCGTGTACCGTGTGCACGACCTGCCCGATGAAAGCAAGCTGCAGGATTTTGCCTCTTTTGTAAAAACGCTGGGTTACCACCTGGAGCTGGACAATCCGAAGAAAATATCGAAGAACATCAATGCCCTGCTGGCCGAAGTGCAGGATAAGCCCGAAGGCGATATGATCCGTCAGCTGGCGATCCGCAGTATGGCCAAAGCCATTTATTCCACCAAAAATATCGGGCACTACGGGCTTTCGTTCGATTACTATACGCACTTTACCTCGCCCATACGCCGTTACCCCGACGTACTGGTGCACCGCCTGCTGCAGACCTACCTCGACGACGAGAACGCCAATCCCAAAGAATCGGACCTGGAACAGCTCTGTAACCACAGCAGCGAGCGGGAACGACTGGCTGCCGAAGCCGAACGCGCCTCTGTGAAATACAAACAGGTAGAATTTATGCTGGAGCGCGTGGGCCGCGTATATGCCGGGGTAATTACCGGGGTTACCGAATGGGGTATTTACGTAGAGATCGAAGAGACCCGCTGCGAGGGCATGGTACGCCTGCGCGAAATGCGCGATGATTTTTATTTCTTCGATGAAAAACGCATGGCCGTATTCGGAAAGAGCCGTAAAAAGTCCTACCGTCTGGGCGACCGCGTACACGTACTGGTGAACAAGGTGGATATGGACAGACGCCAGATCGACCTGCTGTTCGAGAACCTGTAAACCTTACTGCAGTTTGGGGTTGTTCTTATGACGCTCGCTGTCGCGCTGCGTCTTTTTCTGCATGTTCTTTTCAAAGGCTTCTGTAAGGTCGATGCCTGTCTGGTTGGCCAGGCAGATCAGTACCCAGAGCACGTCGGCCATTTCATCGCCGAGGTTCTTGTCCAGGTCGGTCTTTTTAAAGGACTGATCCCCGTAGGTGCGCGCCATGATCCGCGCCAGTTCGCCCACTTCTTCGGTGAGTATGGCCATATTGGTAAGTTCGGAAAAGTAGCGTACGCCGGTGGTCTTTATCCACTGGTCCACTTCCTGCTGCATCTGTTCCAGGCTTTTCGGTTCCATAGTTTTTTTATATTGTTAAGAAAATGAGGGCATGCGCAGGTCGGTCCGCAGCTTTTCGTTATGCAGCAGCCCGGTCCCGGCATCAAAATAGTCTTCGGTGCTCTGTCCTTCATGTATGTTCACAAATACCGTAGGTATACCTGCCTGCAGAGCGCCTTCCACATTGGCGATGGTATCTTCGAAGAACACGGTACGGCGTGCGTCCAGGTTGTTCTCGAGCATCACCAGGTCGAAGATGGCTTTTTCGGGTTTGCGGAAGCCACATTCATAACTGTAGTAAATACCGTCGAACCAGGCTTCGGGAAGCTGGCCGAAGCGCTCTTTAAAATCCTGCTCAAAATGGGCGGCATGGATCACATTGGTATTGCTCAGCAGGAAAATGCGGTAGTTTTTACGTACTTTTTCCAGCAGGGTAAGCCGTTCTGCTGGCATCGGGCCCAGTATCGAGTTCCAGGCGTCCTGCAGCTGCTGTTCGGCGGCATCGGGGAAAATTTCCTTCAGGGCGGCCAGGAATTCCGCCGCACTGGTCTCTCCGCGTTCCAGGGCATCGAATACCGGTAACTGCTTCTGCTGCGAATAGATCTGTGCGTTCCCGCCGGGCATCAGCGCATCAAAGGAGCGGGCTACGGCCTGGTAATCAATGGGAAGGAGTATGCCCCCGAAGTCGAAAATAATGGCTTCGCAATTCATGAGTGATGGTATGGTTCGTTGTTCAGGATACTAAAGGCGCGGTACAGCTGTTCGGTAAAGAAGAGGCGCACCATCTGGTGGGTAAAGGTCATGGCCGAAAGCGAGATCTTTTCATCGGCCCGGTCGTATACTTCTTCCGAAAAACCATAGGGGCCGCCGATCACAAAAAGTACCCGTTTGCGGGAATGGTTCAGGATCTTCTGCAGGCGCAGGGCAAATTTTTCCGAAGAATAGATACTTCCGTTCTCATCGAGCAAAACCAGGTAATCATCGGGTTTCAGGTAGTCGAGCAGCATTTTTCCCTCTATATTTTTGCGTTCTGCAGACGAAAAATGCTTTTTTAGTCCGGGAGCTTCTTTTTCTACCGGAATAAAATTACAATATTTGGCAAGCTTTTTGTGATATGTATCCGTGAGCTTGCGCATTTCCGGATCCGTGGTTTTCCCGATGCAAAAGAGTTCTATTAACATTTGCAACAAAGTAACGAAACAATAAGAACAAATCCATCATGAAAAAACTACTGTGGATGCTGACCCTCGTTCTATTACCTTTTTCGCTGCAGGCACAGATCGGCGAGGTAACCACCGCGCTGGAGAACAATGATGCAGATGCGCTGGGCACCTATTTCATGAATACGGTGGAGCTCGAGATCGAAAGCATCGAAGGTATGTATGCCAAAGCCCAGGCTAAGGTGATGGTTCGTGACTTTTTCACAAAGATACGCCCCGCTACGTTCACCCTGAAGCACAAGAGCGACAGCGGTTCTTCCAAATACATCATCGGCGATCTCACCAGCAAAGGCCAGCGCTGGCGTGTAACCGCCTATTTCCGCCGCGAGGGCGCATCCGATCTGATACAGACCCTCAAGTTCGAGAAAGAATAGGTTTTCTGCGCCTTTTCGGGGCCGTTATGCCCGTATTTTGCTATTTTCGTAGTAAACTACGATCGTAATGGACATGTTGCATGATTTTTTAAAACGTGTACTCGAAGAGGATATTCAGGACGGAGACCATACTTCACTGGCCACGATACCGGCCACAGCCAGAGGGAAAGCACGCCTGCTGGTAAAAGAGAACGGCATTATAGCCGGGGTGGAAGTGGCCCGGGCCATTTTTAAACAATTCGATAAAAATTTAGAGCTTGAAGTACTCATCAACGATGGCGAACCCGTAAAAAAAGGCGACAAGGTCTTTTACGTGGAAGGCAGCTCGCGCAGTATACTTACCATTGAACGTACGGTGCTCAATATTATGCAGCGTATGAGCGGTATCGCCACCAAAACACACTGCCTGGCCGAGATCATAAAACCGACCAGGGCCCGCCTGCTGGATACGCGTAAGACCACGCCCCTGATGCGCTTCCTGGAAAAAGAGGCGGTGCGCATCGGCGGAGGCTACAACCACCGCTTCGGACTGTACGACATGATCATGATCAAGGACAATCACGTAGACTTTGCGGGCGGCATTACCCAGGCCATCGATAAAACGCAGGCCTACCTGAAAAAGAAGAAGCTGGACCTGAAGGTGGAGATCGAGGTGCGCGACCTGAAAGAACTGCAGGAAGTACTGAACCACGGCGGCGTAGATCGTATTATGCTCGATAATTTTTCGCCGGCGCTCATTGAAAAGGCGCTCGACAAGATAAAAGGCCGTTTTGAGACCGAGGCCAGCGGCGGTATTACCGAAGATAATATACTGGAATACGCACTTACGGGCGTGGACTTTATTTCGGTAGGCGCCCTCACACACAGTGTAAAAAGCCTTGATCTGAGCCTGAAAGCCATGTAAGATGCTTAAAAAGCTACTGACATATACACTTGCCCTGCCCATCAGCCGCTTTGTGATCATGCGGCTTAAACGTAATTCGTTGCCCGGTTTCGAAGGTATTCCCGTCTATGACGTGATCCTGAGCTTTGTGCGCGGACTTACCGAAAGTTCGGTGGGCGACCGCGCCGCAGCGGCCACCTTCAAGTTCTTTATGGCCCTGTTCCCCACACTGCTCTTTATCTGCACACTGATCCCCTTTGTGCCCATCGAAGGTTTTCAGCAAAAACTGCTGCAGGCCTACGCCAATATTATACCGCCGCAGGTATCCGGACTGCTTAACGACACCATTGCGCAGGTGGTAACGCATACCAACGGGGGACTGCTTTCGGTGTCGGTGCTGCTGGCCGGGTATTTCAGCACCAATGGTATGATGGGCCTGGTGCGCGCTATGAACAAAAGCGTACACGTAACGGAAACCCGCAGCAACGGTACGCTCAGGGCCCTTTCTTTTGCCCTGCTGCTGGGTATTTTTGTGATGTCGGCGCTTTCCATCGTTATACTGGCCTACTCTACGGTACTTATCGGCCGTCTGCAGCTCAGCGCTGATCTTTCGGGGGGTATGGAATTTATGATCAAAGCCGGGCGTTTTGTGTTGCTGTACATCGTGATCTATACCACCATGTCGCTGTTTTACCTGGTGGTACCGGTGAAGCAGTACCGGCCGCGCTATTTTTCGCCGGGGGCCTTTCTTTCCACCAATATTGCACTGGCGGCTTCCTGGGGCGTGTCGTTCTTCTTTTCTAATTTCGATAACTACAATTCCCTGTACGGGGCCATCGGCACCTTTCCGATACTGATGGTGTTCATTTACGTGAACTGTATTTCCGTGATCGTAGGTTTTGAGCTGAACAACGGTATCAAATGGAACCGCATCAACCGGCAGCCGAAGTAAAAAAGGAATATCCCGTTTAAGGTACGTTCGTCAGTCTATGCATACTTGATGCATACGTTCTTGGCCTCGGTAAAGAAGCGCAGGGCTTCCCATCCGCCTTCGCGGCCCACACCGCTCTGTTTCACACCGCCGAAGGGCGTACGCAGATCGCGCAGCATCCAGCAGTTCACCCATACGATACCGGCCTGTATCTTTTCGGCAACGCGCTGCGTGCGGCTTACATCCTGCGTCCAGAGCATGGCGGCCAGTCCGTAGGGCGTGGCGTTGGCAAATTCCAGGGCTTCGTCCTCGGTTTTAAAGGGCGTAAGCGTTACCACAGGGCCGAAGATCTCTTCGGTATTGGTGCGGCAGTATGCCGAAAGGCCTTCGATAACGGTGGGCTGCAGGAAGTAACCTTCCGAAAATTCGCCACCCACTACGGCACGTTCACCGCCGCAGAGTACGGTGCCGCCTTCTTCACGGGCCAGCCGGATATAGCTTTCCACTTTTTCGAGGTGTGCTTTGGAAACCACGGCGCCCATAAAATTATCCGGGTCGGACGGATCGCCGGTCTTCAGCTGTTTCACCTTTTCTACAAAGGCATCGCGGAAGCGGGGGTACAGACTTTCTTCAATAAAAATGCGCGAACCGCAGAGGCAGATCTGTCCCTGGTTGGTAAAAGCGCCGCGTACGGAGGTTTCCACAGCTTTTTCAAGATCGCAGTCGGCAAATACCAGGTTGGGATTTTTACCGCCCAGTTCCAGGCTCAGTTTTTTGAACATGGGAGCGGCTATACGGGCAATTTCGGCGCCGGTGGCGGTACCGCCGGTAAAGGAAACGGCTTTTATACCGGGATGGCTTACAATGGCCTTACCGATGTTGCCGCCCAGTCCGTGTACTACGTTCAGAACGCCGGGAGGCAGTCCGGCCTCGCTGCATATCTGGGAGAAAAGATAGGCGGTTGCCGGTGTAATTTCGCTGGGTTTGGCCACTACGGTATTGCCGGCGGCCAGGGCCGGGGCAATTTTCCAGGTAAACAGGTACAGGGGCAGGTTCCAGGGCGAAATGCAACCCACTACGCCAATGGGCTGGCGCAGGGTATAATTGATGGCCTGACCGGGAATGGCGTGACTTTCGGCCGAAAAATGCAGTATGGCCTCCGCAAAGAAGCGGATATTGGCGGCGGCCCGCATAATGTCCACGCTGCGGGTAAGCCACAGGGGTTTGCCGCTGTCGGTACTTTCGGCCTGCGCCAGTTCTTCATGGCGGGCTTCAATACCTTCTACGATACGCATCAGTATGGCACTGCGTTCGGTGGCAGGCATCATGCTCCAGGCCGGGAACGCGGCTTTGGCGGCCTCGTAGGCCAGGTCACAGTCTTCGGCGCCGGAGGCGGGAATACGTCCGTATACTTTGCCCCGGGCGGGATCTGTGTTGTCGAGGAACTGGCCGTTCAGCGGATCGGAGAAGCGGCCGTTTATATAGTTTTGGATCTGCACGATATCGCTGTTTTTAGGATCACAAAGGTATCAAAAAAGCTCCGGCATCGTTTACTCAAAGTCGGGATACAGCAGGTACTTTGCCCGTATCTGCTTAAACGCCTTAAGGTCGTCCTGCCAGGAAGCCCGTATCTCTTCTTCACTCTTACCGGCCACAATGGCCTCTTTCAGCGCGTTGCTGCCGGCCAGTTTTTCAAAGTAGGAGGTAAAGAATTTACTTTTATCCGGACAGTTTTTATAGGCGTCCAGCAGCCAGAAGAGGTACAGGCTGCGTATACCGCGGATCATATCCGAAAATTCATGCAGGTTATAGCCACGACACTCCAGGCCTTTGAATTTTGGATTTTCACTGGCTCCGGGAATGGACTTTGGCGTAAACACATAGGGTGCTTCCTTCCACCAGGGGGCACCCACCACTTCGAAGGGCGTGGCCGTTCCGCGTCCGATGCTTACGTCGGTACCTTCAAAAAGGCAAAGCGTGGGGTACAGCAGGATACTTTCGCGGCTGGGCAGGTTGGGCGAAGGGGCAACAGGCAGTGTATACTGCATTTTATGGTTGTAATTTTTACAAGGGATCACGTTCAGCCGGCATTTTACGCCGTTTTTGAGCCAGCCCTCCTCGTTCACCATGTTGGCGTATTCGCCTACCGTCATACCATGTACAATAGGAATGTGGTGCATGCCCACAAAACTTTCGAATCCTTTCTGCAGCACGGGACCGTCCACATAAAAGCCATTGGGATTGGGCCGGTCCAACACCAGGAAATCCTTGCCGTTCTCGGCAGCGGCTTCCATGGCCAGGCTCATGGTACTTATATAGGTATAAAAACGACAGCCTACGTCCTGTATATCAAAAAGGAGCACATCTACATTGCTGAGCTGTTCGGCGGTGGGTTTCTGGTTTTTGCCGTAGAGCGAGACCACCGGCAGCCCGGTACGCGCATCTTTTTCGCTGGAAACGTGGGCTCCGTCGGAATGGTTACCGCGGAAACCGTGTTCCGGCCCGAATACCTTTACGATGTTCACGCCCAGTTTCAGCAGGGAATCTACCAGGTGCTGATGCCCGATGATGCTGGTCTGGTTGGCGATCACGGCCACGCGTTTGCCTTGCAGCAGGGGCAGGTATTTGTCGGTTTGTTCGGCACCGGTGTTCACAGGACCGTGTGCCTGCTTTTCGATGTAAAAGACTCCGTTCGGCTTCTGGGCCTTGCCACAGGCGACAAGTACAGTACAGACAAGTATCAGGAATAGGACGCGCATGTGCAATTTTACACAATTTTGGCGGATGCTGGATGAGCCCGGGCACAGCCGGCCGCTTTTTTACAGGCAGATTCTTCTTTTTGAACTGACTTTTTGACAGCATGTGTGAAATTTCCCGGCAGAATTGACAGTTATTTTTGTGTATAACTGACTAAAAGTCATTAATTTAGCTTTGGTACGGAGTTTGAAATACGCATAGCATAAAACGTAAAAAATAAACACAACGAATTATGTATCCAGTTAGAATTAAATCACAGGCTTTTACTCCGTTCAACCGTTTAATGGAGGATCTTTTTGAGAACGACTTTTCATTTGCGGCCCAACCGCCGGTGAATATCAGACAGACCGAGAACGGTTTCGGAATTGAGCTGGCTGCTCCCGGCTTTACAAAAGAGGAAATTTCCGTACATGTAGAGAACAAGGTGCTGCGCATCAAAGGGGAGCACAACGCCCAAAAACAGGAAAACACGGAGAAATATACCCGTAAGGAATTCAGCAAAAGATCGTTCGAGCGCAGCTTTACCCTGCCCGCCGATATTAAAGAGGACGATGTAAAGGCTTCCTTCACGGATGGTGTGCTCCGCCTGGAACTTACCCGTAAAGAGAATACAAAAACGGTACATGCCGTAACCATTGGTTAATACAGATTCGGTTAATAACCGGCAATACCGGGGACCCGGCAATTTTTCTGCCCGGCAGCAGTGACGCAGGATTCAAGAGACAAAGCAAATGTAATAGGGATGATCGCTGCAGGGTAGTTCTGGAATAGGTTAACAGGATAATACACCCGTATTGCCGGTTTTTGCCGGAAAATAAAGAGTCTTTTCATAAATCTGAGGTATAGAGTAAACATGTCCGCCTGTTGTGTTGCGCAGCAGGCGGACTTTTTTTGTTTACCTGAGCAGGGTTACATGGCCGGTCAGCTCACGCTGCCTGCCCTGCATTTCCTTGTATGTGATGCGATATACATATACATCGGGTGTGGCCGGGTGCGACAGGTTGTTGAACACGCCGCCGTTCCAGCCTTTGTATATGTCGTCTGATTCGAAAATAACTTCGCCCCAGCGGTTAAAGATCAGCATGCGGTAATTTTCAATGAGTGTAATGACCGGCTTGAATTCATCGTTCAGGCCGTCTTTGTTGGGCGTATAGGCATTGGGTACAAAGGCGTTGTAGAAGGGGTTTACCGTAATGGTCTGGGTAAGCGAATCGGTACAGCTGCCGTTGCTTACGTACTGCGTAATGCTGTAGGTGCCTTCGGACGTGAACGTGTACGCAAAGCTCGGGGTATTATAGGCCGTACCGTTCATGTAATACGTGATCTGCGTGGCATTGGTGGAATTATCGCTAATGTTCACCGCCGGATCGGCCAGGGAAACGGTGGAAGGCGCACTGAAACCGGCCTGTGGCGAAGGCAGGAAGCTTACCTGTACCGAAACCACGGAATCGCAGCCAAACTGGTTGCTGAACGTAACCGGATACACACCCGGGGTGGAATATGAAACGCCGTTGAACGTAAACGATCCGCCCGGACAGAAAGAACCGCTCACACTGCCCGAACTTACCGGTAAAATGACCACATTGGCAGTAGCCGTTCCGGAAGTACAGCCATTGCTTACAATGTATAGTGCATAGCTGCCCTGTGCCGCGGGCTGGGCATTGGTAACCGAAGGCGATTGCAGCCCGGAACTGAAGGCATTGGGCCCGCTCCAGAAATACTGGTACCCTGCCCCGGCCGGTCCGTTGAGCGTAAGCGTATTGTTCTGGCACAGCGGACTGTTGCTGCCAATAGCCGGGGTGGGCGGCACGGGATTAATGACCACCGTGGTATTACTTATAGCTGAAGTACAGTTGCCTGTTACCACAATGGCGCTGTACACACCGCTTTCCGCTACACCGGCCGGGTTAATGACCGGGTTGGGGGTAGTGGAAATAAAACTGTTGGGCCCGCTCCAGTAGATGCCCGTCGCTGCATTGGACGTAAGATTCAGTGCAGAACCCGCACAAAGGGGGCCGTTATTGCCGAGTACCGGTGCGGCAGGTGTTGCGTCTACCGTAACAAGCAGGTTAACTGTGGCCGAGGTACAGCCGTTGGCGGCATTGTAGGCCGTATAGGTGCCCGAAGCATTGGTGCCCGCTGCGCTGATGGTCGGGTTCTGTACCGTGGAAGTAAAGCTGTTGGGCCCGCTCCAGTTCATGCCGCTGGCCATATTGGAATTCAGCAGCAGGTTCTGCCCGGCGCAGATGGGGCTGTTGCTGCCTATGACCGGTGTTGCGGGTACCGGGTTCACTACGGCATTTACCGTGGCCGTGGCCGAGGTACAACCGTTGCTGACGGTATATGCGCTGTAGGTGCCGCTGTTAACAGCACCCGCAGCTGTGATCACCGGATTCTGTACCGTGGACGTAAAGCTATTGGGTCCGCTCCAGTTGATGCCCGATGGCACATTGGACGTAAGGTTAAGGTTCTGTCCCGCACAAACAGGCGTTGCGCCCAGTACCGGTGTGGCCGGCGTGGTATTTACCACCACGTTTACGGTGGCGGTGCCCGAGGTGCAGCCCGAAGCCACCACATATACCTGGTAGGTGCCGGCAGCGGCAGGCGTTACCGAAGGTATGGACGGATTCTGAAGGGTCGATGTGAAAGCGTTGGGCCCGGACCAGACGTTCCCGGCCGGCTGCGAAGAAGTTAAATTCAGTGCCTGTCCCGTGCATAGCGGACTGTTGCTGCCCGCCACCGGTGTGGGTGGTACGGCGAATACGTTCACGTTGACAACAGCTGTTCCGGACGTGCATCCGGCGGCTACGGCATATACGGAATAGGCTCCCGCTGCAGCCAGGGTAGCTGAAGGAATACCCGGGTTCTGCAAGGTGGAACTGAATCCGTTAGGCCCGCTCCAGTTATTACCGCTGGTAGCCATAGACGTAAAATTGATAGGTTGCCCCACGCATACAGGGTTGCTGGCCGTAGCCACCGGTGTGGCCGGCACAGGATTCACCGTTACTGCAATGGTAGCGGTAGCCGACGTACAGCCGCTGGCGACCGCATAGGCCGAATAGCTGCCCGAAGCTGCGGTAGTTGCCGAAGCGATGCTCGGGTTCTGTACCGTGGAAGTAAAACTGTTAGGCCCGCTCCAGTTCATGCCTGTAGCGGTATTAGAAGTAAGATTCAGGGTTTGCCCGGCACAGACAGGACTGTTGCTGCCCAGCACCGGTGTGGCCGGTACCGGGTTTACCGTTACGTTTATGGTGGCCGTGGCCGATGTACAACCGCTGGCGGCCGTATAGGCCGAATAGGTACCCGAAGCTGCCGTGGTTGCTGAAGCAATACTCGGGTTCTGCGTAGTGGACGTAAAACTGTTGGGGCCGCTCCAGTTGATACCTGCCCCGACGCTCGATGTAAGGTTCAGCGTCTGCCCTGCACAGATGGGACTGTTACTGCCCAGCACGGGCGTGGCGGGAGTGGTGTTGATCACCACATTTACGGTAGCTGTGGCCGAGGTACAGCCCGAAGCTACGGTATATACCGAATACGTGCCTCCGGCGGCTGCCGTAACGGAAGGTATGGATGGATTCTGCAAGGTGGAACTGAAGGCGCCCGGCCCGCTCCAGACATTGCCCGAAGCGTTGGACGATGTAAGGTTCAGGGTCTGTCCGGTGCACACAGGGCTGTTACTGCCCGCTACCGGTGTGGCCGGTACCGGATTCACGACTACGTTGATAGTGCTGACAACGGAAGTACAGGCCCCGGAAACGGTATAGGCCGAATAGGTACCCGAATTTGCCGTACCCGCCGGTGCTATAACGGGGTTCTGCAACGTGCTTCCGAAACTGTTGGGCCCGGTCCAGTACAGGTTCGTGCCCGTATTGGACGTTAAATTCAGGGTTTGCCCCGCACAGATGGGGCTGTTGCTGCCCAGCACGGGACCTGCCGGCGCCGGTGTTACGTTTACCGTTACATTCTGGGTCACCGTCTGCAGGCAGGCATCCGTTACCGAAAGCGTATAGGTGGTGGTGCTTGCCGGACTTACCGAAACCGAAGCTCCGTTCAGGGCACCCGGGTTCCAGGTATAGGTATAGGGCCCGATGCCGTAATTGCCCGCTCCGTTCAGGGTGGCGCTCTGTCCCTGGCATATGGTGGTGCTGACGGCTCCGTTCACTGTGGCGGAAGCTACTTCTACCGTGCGGCCTACCAGGGTCATGGTCCAGGGAGAAGCGGCTGAAATGCAGTTGTTGCCGCAACCTGCGGCGGAGTTCCAGCAACGGTAAAAACGCATTTCGAAGGGAATATTCTGCGGCGTACAGCTGGGAGCCGGCATACAGCCGCCCAGGTGATTGAAAATGGAAATGTTGCTTCCCGTACAGGTGCCGCTTCCCGCCGCATTGCAGAACCAGTAGAAACCGGCCGCATTGGGACTGTTACAGCCGCCCGAATGGATAGTGACGGCTCCGTCGCTCATATAACAGAGAAAGCCGCTGGCCTGGTAGTTAAAACTCCAGATAATATCCGTAATGGTAGCATTTGCCGGCGAAGGAACATTCAGATAGTAGGAACAATAGGCCGAAAAACAGGTGCCTGAATAACGGGAGCCTACAATAGAGGCCTGGGCCAGCGTATTGGAAGAATTCACCAGGGGGTCGATGGTATAGGGATACTGAAGCTGCGGCGCCTGGATATCTTCCAGGGGCACGATAATGTCGAGCACACTGCCCTGGATGCGGTAGCGGAACGACTGGTAGCCGTTTTGCCGGTCGGAGGCATCGTAACCGATACATTCCGAAATAGAGAATTCGTCCTGGTTCTGTGCGTTGGCCACGCGTATTTCCACGCCGTTCTGCTGCATCTGCCAGCCGGAAGGCATCTCTGTATGGTCGCGTATAATAAAGGAACCGCCGTCCTGCTGCGGACGTTCGCGGAGTATAAAATTCGTTTTGATGTTTCCCAGACCCGTATGGATCTCCATGTCGATGCCCGGCCATACGTCATGTACGAGGGCACCTTCATCACCAATCGTATAGTGCGAATAATCAGCCGTGCCCAAGCTTTGCAGCATGTCGTCCTTATCCCAGAAAAGTTCCAGGTTGCGGTTAAAACGGAAGCTTCCGCCGGGATTCTGTATCGAACTGAATCCTTCATTCAGGTTCAACCGGGTAGGAAAGAGCTGATCGGGAGCAGAAAAAACATGAGTCCCCTCGGGTTTCAGGCGGGCATCGATGGTAACCCACTGGCCGTTGCGCTGCATGTGCAGGGGTGTGTACCCGGCCTGCGAATAGGTTTTGCCGGCATCGGGGCCGGTGCCGTTGAAAAAACGCGAAGTTTCCGTACGCCGGGAAAGGTCTTCCTTACAATCAGTGCAGGGCGCGTTGTAGGGCAGGCGGTTCTCTTCCGGGTGTACCGAAAAAGGCCGGTTCTCTGCGGCAGCACTGAACGTACGGTAGTTATAGGGCACGAAATTCATCCCTTTTTCCTGGTTCTGTGCATAGCTGTGGAGCGTAAGCAGGCAGAACAGGAACACAAAAAATGGCAATGCAGGGGTGTTAGTCAGGCGGGGCATTTTAAAGTGAGTGTTTCCCCAAAGTTAACAAAACATCCGAATGAGCATTAACAAATTTTAATAAATTCGATAAAATGTAAAAAAAGCCGCTTTTTGGTCAGCGGCCTTACGGTGTAAAGGATAGATATAAAAACGCTGAAAGCGTCAACTATGAAGCTTTAGATAAGCCGGGCGATCTTAAAGGAACCGTTGCTCAGCGTAAGGGTATCGTTGCCGCCGAAGCCTTCTGCGAACTGCATGCTGAATGTGCCGTCATACACCTGCATATTGCTGAGTTGGGTGCGTTGGATGGAAAGACTACCTGCGCAGTCGACATATACACTGCCCGAATAGTGAAACTGGAACCCCAGGGTATTGCTGCCGGTTGAAGTAAGTACCGTATCCGAAGGCTGGAAATAGCGCATGCCCATAAAGCAGTGCGAGGAGTCGGACATACGGGTAGCCGCGAGCGAAAGTTTGGGCCCGCTTCCGAAATTGGCCACGGCACCGCCCACATCACCGTCATTGGTCACTTCCCAGAGCTGTCCGTCCACCTGCATGCGGAAATATTCGTCCACACCGGGGCTGTCGTCATCGGGATCGTTGTCCGGGTCCGGACCGTTCTCTTTGGAGCAGGCGTAAAAGGCGGCAGACAACAGGAGCAGCAGTGTAAAAATGCGAAAACGTTTCATAATGTATAGCTGTGTTTTTGTTTCGGTACAAAGTTCTGCCCTGCGGGTGGTAAAATCTATATGATCGCGACCTTATTGTACATATATTTTATACGTATAATTCGATATTTTTATATTTAATTTATTAATTTACAAAATTATATGTACATTTAAAAGTATATGTTCCTACACAAAATGATACAGGCCCTGAGCCCGGAAGAAGCGGCGGATATCAGCCGCCGCCTGAACCCGCAGAGCAATGCGGGGCGTCTTTTCCGTTACCTGCGCAAACATGCAGAGCTGGATAAAGCAGCCCTGTATCGCAAGGTTTTCAGCCGCAGTTATACGCCTGCCTCCGATCATCTGCTGCGGAACGAGGCCCGCCTGCTGAAACAACGGCTTACCGCCGCCATACAGGAATCTGCACAAAGCGATATAGCGCCGCTGTATCCCTACTATGCCGATTATGTGATGGCCGGCTGGTGCCTGGGACATCAGCTTACCGAAGCGGCCGGCAAATACGCTGCCCGGGCAGAGGCCGCCGCGCTGGAAATGCAGTCCTGGGCAGGCTTGCTGAAGATTAACCGCCTGCTTTTTCGTATTACGCAGTTCGGCAAAAGCGGGTATGCTAAAAAATCGGGCCGCCTGCTGGAACTGCGGCAACGACACGAGGAATACCTGCAGCGCCTGCTGGAAGATGAACGGAGTTATGCCGATTTTGTGGGGGCCGCGGCATATAAATTACAGCTGAACCTGCGTAAAGACCCGGAAACGTTTGTGTTCCATGCTGCACAACCGTCCCCGGATTCCGTGGCGGCGCTCTATTACCGTGAAAAGGCCCTGGCGTATCTGAACGAGGGCGTACAGGCCGTTCAGCATCTGCAGGATGCGGGCACACTGCTTGACCGCTCTTCCGATATTCCTGAGCGCAGTTCGGAACGTATTGCCCTGCAGGCCGCACTGGCCATGGAGTATGTGTTCGCCGGGGAACTGGCCGAATCGCTGTCTGCATTCGCCCGGATACTGGAAAGTCCGCACTTTGCCGCCTACAACGGTAAGAACCTGGTGTTGTTCAATTATGTGTCTACCCTCATCAAAGCGGCGCAGTATGAAGATGCGCTGCAGATCGTAGCCCGACTCGAAGCGGAAAAACCGGAGCCCGTGGTGGCCGAACGGCTTTTTGCCATGAAATGCTATGCCCTGGTATTTACCGGGGACGCCGCCGGACTGAAATCGGCCCTGCCTGCGGACATCAGCGCGTACGACCTCTCGGTGAAAATATACTACCGTTTGCTGTTTACCATTGCGTTCCTGCTGAAGGGCGACGGCGAAGCGGCCGAGCGCGAACTGCTGAACATGCAGCAGCTAAAGGGACTGCGGCTTACCGTGTACGAACCCGTGGTAAAACTTTTCCTGCACTATATCGACCGTTACGTGTACCGCATTCCGGGAACGGAAGATCCGGCGCAGACTTTCCGTGCGGAACATCCCGGTCTGCTGGGCACCCTGCCCGTAAGCTGGCTGCTGAGCCGTATGGAAGGTCCGGGCAAAAAATAAAGCCGACTTTAAATTTTTAGAAAAGATAGTACTAAAATCTCTCGACTATTTTTTCTTTCAAGGATAGCAAAATTTGTATATATAGGTCAAGTACTCTTTTGCTTTTTGAGCCTCTGCATTTTGCACTTTATAAGTTTTATACCGGGCATTTCTGGATTTATCGTCAAGCCATTTATATCTTGCTCCAACTTCTGGGTTTGTAAAACAGAAAACCAACCGTTCACGAGCTGCATGACGTCCTTCCATTTTATAGGCAGTTTTGACCTCGGAAATATATTCACAGGTATTGCCGTTTATTGTTTGTGGCAATATATGATCTTCAACAAAATGGATGGCTGAGTAGAATGCCGTAGTTATGACCCAATCAAAATAAGTATTACCTCTAAATAATTCATCACTTAGGGTTTTGTTGCGTTCTCCAAAAATCTTTTTATTCACCATACATGGGTTCAGAATAATCAAAACCATCTTTTGATAAGAGTTCTTCATCTAAACCTTCAGTATCGATCAGGCTTAAATCCAGAGTATTCTGAAATAAAGAATGGAAGGAGCATTGGACTTCATGAATTTTGGGATATGCAAATTCAACGAATTCATCATCCAGTAGGAGATCACTTTTTACGGAAATAATTACTTTCGGACTTTTATGGAAAACTTTTATGTAAATTTTTTCCACTTTATAATTTTTTTCAGCCAAATGATTGACAGTAGCTTTCGCTGACAAGTACACCTGGTTAGCCTTTTCAAAAAACTGTTCTCTGGCTTTTTGCATTATTACATCGATGACATCTTGTTTAGCGGCCTCCTTCCCATCGGTAAAGCCACGCGTATAGGCATCGGCTACTACATTCACATGATAATAAAGGTCATTAACTTTAGATGTCTTTACATTTTCTGCATGAGTATTAAGATAATCAATGAATTGAGTCATTGCAAAGGGTTTTTCAATATTAGTACTCATAAAATGTGCAATTGATTTCCGAAACTTACAAAAAAGTAACAGTGATGAGGATATAAAAGTACTAAAAAGTTTAAACTTCTGTTACTGATAACCAAAGCGATAAACGGGTTTCAGTAATATTTACCAGCCCAGCAGGTAAGAGAAGATAAGCGGGGCCACGATGGTAGCGTCGCTTTCTACAATGTACTTAGGTGTATCGATGTCGAGTTTACCCCAGGTGATCTTTTCGTTGGGTACGGCGCCGGAATAGGAACCGTAACTGGTGGTACTGTCGGAGATCTGGCAGAAATAGCTCCAGAACGGAATGTTTTCCATTTCCATGTCCTGGTACAGCATCGGCACCACGCAAATAGGGAAGTCGCCGGCAATACCGCCGCCGATCTGGAAAAAGCCCACGCCTTTGCCTTCGCTGTTCTTCACGTACCAGTCGGCCAGCCACATCATGTATTCGATGCCGCTTTTCATGCTGCTGGGCTTCAGTTGTCCTTTAATGCAGTAGCTGGCAAAAATGTTGCCCATGGTGCTGTCTTCCCAGCCGGGGACCACGATGGGCAGGTTCTTTTCGGCCGCGGCCAGCATCCAGCTGTTCTTGGGGTCGATCTCGTAATATTGTTCCAGGTCGCCGCTCAGCAGCATTTTATACATGTATTCGTGCGGGAAATAGCGTTCGCCGTTCTTTTCGGCAGTGCTCCACACGTCCCACAGGTGTTTCTGCAGGCGGCGGAAAGCTTCCTCTTCCGGGATACAGGTATCGGTAACGCGGTTGTAGTGGTTCTCGAGCAGTTCCCACTCGTCCTGCGGACTCAGGTCGCGGTAGTTGGGAACGCGTTTGTAGTGACTGTGTGCCACCAGGTTCATGATGTCTTCTTCGAGGTTGGCGCCCGTACACGAAATAATATGCACTTTGTCCTGGCGGATCATTTCGGCCAGCGATTTACCCAGTTCGGCGGTACTCATGGCACCGGCCAGGGTGATCATCATTTTGCCGTTCTCCAGCAGGTGTGTTTCATACCCTCTGGCAGCGTCGATCATGGCTGCGGCATTAAAGTGCTTGTAGTGTTCCAGCATGAACTGGGTTACGGGACCTTTCATCATGTACAAATTTTAAGGGCACAAAACTACGATTTTTTTCGGGCTTTGAAAGGGCTTTCACGGGGAAAACGGCGGGAACCGGCCGGGTTTTTTCCGGGACGGCTGAACTTTTCGGCAGACTTCCTGTTTAGTTTCAGAATACGAATTAAATGTGCACACACCCAGTATGGTAGCCCAATTATTATTCAGTTTATCGAGCGCAGGTGAAAAAAAAATGATAACATTGCCGCCGGATTTAAGATCCGGAAAGCATAAATTAAGCAGCATGTATTCAGTAGAAAAGTTAACCGAACTGTACGAACAGAATTTCCCGGCAGAGATCTTTACGGGTGAGCCTCAGGGACTTTACGATCCCGTTAAACACATCATGAGCATGGGTGGCAAACGCATCCGTCCGCTGCTGTGCCTGATGTCGGCCGATATGTTCGGTAAAAACCCGCTCGATGCCCTGCATCCGGCTTTCGGCGTGGAGGTTTTTCACAATTTTACGTTGGTACACGATGATATCATGGACAATGCCGATATCCGCCGCGGGCAGCCGGCCGTGCATGCCCTGTACGGTCTCAATAAAGGGATCCTGAGCGGCGACGTGATGTTCGCCTATGCCTATAAACACGTATCCATGGTGCCGCCCGCCATCCTGGCCGATGTGTTCGGGGTGTTCAACAAAACGGCCATCGAAATATTTGAGGGACAGCAGAGCGATATGGACTTTGAGACCCGCAACGATGTACAGGAGAGCGAATACCTGAAAATGATCGAGTTCAAGACCTCGGTATTGCTGGGCTGTGCACTGAAAATGGGCGCCATTATCGGCGGGGCTTCCGAAGCGGACCGCGATGCGGCCTACCGTTTCGGCATTAACCTGGGCCTGTCTTTCCAGATCAAGGACGATTTCCTGGATACCTTCGGCGAAGCGGCCAAAGTAGGCAAACGCATCGGTGGCGATATCCTGAACAATAAAAAGACCTACCTCTATATAAAAACCTTTGAAATGGCGGCTGCCGGCGATAAAGAAGTGCTGACGGCCATGCTGGGCGAAAAAGACGAAGAGAAGAAAATAGCCACCGTGAAGGGCATTATGGAAAGCAGCGGCGCTAAAAAGAACACCGAAGAGAAGATCGAAGTGCTGTACCGCGAAGCCCTGCGCAACCTGGACGAGATCTCCGTTCCCGAAGAGCAGAAAAAACCGCTGCGCGAGCTGGCCGAACGCATCAATAACCGCGATTATTAAACGTGCGAACGTAAAACGATACAACCGGGTCCCGAGGGCCCGGTTTTTTTGTGCCCTGCGGAAATAAAAAACCCGGACGTATAAGGCCCGGGTCTTTTATTGGGTGAATAGGTTCACGGCTGGTTTTAGATGCTTACGCTGAGATCTACCTGTATATTGTTGCGGGTAGCGTTGGAATAGGGACAAACCTGGTGAGCGGCCTGTATCAGTTCTTCGGCTACCTCCTGCGTTACACCGGGGATATGGGCATGCAGTTTAGCCGAAAGGCCGAACCCGCCATTGTCCAGGCTGCCGATGGTTACTTCGGCGGTAACGGTGGTCGTACCTGTTTTGATTTTTTTCATGCGGGCCACGTGGTTCAGGGCGCTGTCGAAACAGGCTGAATAACCGGCTGCAAAAAGCTGTTCGGGATTGGTTTGGCCGCCAGGACCACCCATCTCACGCGGGATGCGCACGTCCAGGTCCAGGATCCCGTCCGATGATCTTACATGGCCTTCGCGGCCTCCGGTAGCCGTTGCTTCGGCTGTGTACAATGGTTTCATCTTGTATTTTGTAAATTGATTATACGTTTTTGTGTTTCAGCAGGCGGGCGCTTACCTGCATAAATTCCAGGTAATCTTCGGCACTAAAGCCCATGCATTTCTGCAGTTCGCCCGGTATGGCCGCCGCCTTGCTCTTTAGTTTCTTTCCTTTATCCGTAAGGCTGATGTGCACTACCCGTTCGTCTTCGGCAGAACGTTTACGCTGCAGCAGACCGGCTTCTTCCATGCGTTTCAGCAGGGGCGTAAGGGTGCCGCTGTCCAGCATCAGCTGTTCGCCCATCTGTTTTACGGAAACGCCGTCACTTTCCCAGAGCACCAGCATGGCCAGATATTGCGGGTAGGTAAGCTCCAGCTTTTTCAGCAGGGGCTGGTACATGGCCGTTATATGCCGGGAGAGGGCGTAGGCCCGGAAACATAACTGGTTCGAAAGTGCGAGCGGATTCATGACTTCTCTTTTTTGACAGCACAAATTTATATTGTGCACAATTAATTTGCAAACAATTTAAAGTTGTGAAAATGTTAAATAGTGGTAGTTATCTGATTTTCAATATGTAAATTTTCTAATCCGGGAGAATGAATTTTTTGCGAAGACGTATCCGGCCGTATTCATCCGTATAATTTTCACGGGTTTCGGTAACTGCCGGTACCATGCGTTTGTTGAGAAAAAATCCCAGTCCGGCTATAACAACGATAAGGACCAGTTCGGGCAGGGATAGTATATTAAAATCCCTGATGACAGCGGGAGCGCTGCGTATAAAAGAAAGCAGTGCCAGGATGGCCACGAGCCGGTATGCGCTGCCCTGATACCGGATAAGGCTGTACGTAAACCAGACATTGAGCGCCGGTAGAAGAAATATGAGAATAAACGAGGCACCGGGTTTATCCAGGAACATACTTACGCCTGCCAGCATTTTGAGAAGAATAACAATGCACATGGCAATGATGAGGAAAATATGTACCGTAAGATACTTTTCCCGCGCTCTGGGCGAAGGAACAAACCGCATGATCCCGGCAAGTTCGTCGGCCGTGTGGCCGGCTGTGGGCAACAGTTCGTCAAAAGCTTCCTGTTTACTTTTTCCTTCCTGCATCAGGAACAGGGCCCGGCTGCGTATTTCTTTTTTTGTCATAGGTGTGATATGTGTAAGGGCCGTAAAAGTAAGAAGCAGCTATTACAGCACAAAAAATGCCTGCCGTCCGCTGGGAACGACAGGCGCTGAAGCACTGATAACATATATTGAGAAAAGCGATTACTCGAAGCGCATGTTCAGGTTTTTGGGATAGGTGACGCTGAACCCGAACTGGAGTTTTTTCTGTTCGCCGGGCTGCAGGTTCAGTTCCCAGGTAAGCAGGCCTTTTTCTTTATCCACCGTAGCGCCGCTCAGTTCCCTGGCCAGGTCTACCTTGATCTCTTTTTCCGTAGATACCGGGAAGGGCTCCGTTACTGTAAGACGCACCGGCATTTTACCGGTATTGCGTATCTCGGAGCTCCACTCGTAACTGCCGGTCTTGTTGGGCAGGATGCCGCCGCCGGTGGTTTTCTGGTAAGTAAGCGTACGTTGTATCTTGATGTTGGGGTCCTTGCCCATGGAGAATTCGAGGCTGTCTTTCAGGTTGGCCAGGCTGATGGCCGTTTTGCCCGTGTACGAATTGCCGAAGTACAGGCTTACTTCGCCCTCCAGCAGGTTCAGTTTTTCCCATTCGGGGATAAAGATGCTCAGGTAGGCGTCCTTGGAAATCTTAGGCGTGGCGGAGTATTTGTGCTCGGCCAGGATCTCGCGTTTCAGGATATCGGCCGTGTAGGGACGTCCGTCGCTGGGTACGTTCATTTTGTCTTTCAGCGTATATTCCACGCTTACGGCGGTAGTACCGATGTTCACGTTGGATGCGGTCACCTTGCCGCTTTCCTTCTTCTGCTTGGTATCTATATCGTAGGCATAGTTACGGCCGCGGCTGCCGCGTGGGGAGGAGAACCCTGCAATGGTCTCTGCTGCGGCATAATCGGCGGCAACGGATTTGTTCTGTGCAATCACAATGCTCTCCAGCAGTTTTACGCTGGGTTGCAGCACAATGTACATTTCGCCCTGTTGAATGGGCAGGCTCTGTTTTTCGTACCCTACGTAATTTATATGGAGGGTAGTGGCGCCCTGGGGCAGGGCCATGCTGAAGCGGCCTTCGAAGTCGGTACTGGTGCCGGCGCTGCTGTTTTCGATGAGTACATTGGCAAAGGCCACGGGATACCCGTTCTCGTCCACCACGCGGCCGCTTACGCGGTTCATTTCCGACTGGGGTTTCTGTACGTCGTACTGCAGGCGGTAGCCCGATTGTGAAATGAACCAGGTCTTGGGTATGGGTGCGCCGCCGTTATTGCCCGGGTCGGCCGAAGAAACGGTAATGTCCACGTTCTTCCAGTCCAGTCCTGAGTTCTGGTAAATATGGGCGATGTAACCCAGCTCCATGGGCGCGCTGAGGTCGTTCACACGGAAATCGTACGCGGGGAACCAGCCGGCCTCGGAAATAAAGTATTCGATATCGAAACGGGCGGTACCGGCTCTGTCGGCCAGGATGCTTACCTCGATCTCGGAAGTGGGGTAAATATTTTTGGCCGCGCTTTCGTTGATCTGTACACCGAGTTCGGCAATGCGTTTGTCGGCCTTGGCTATTTCGGCCTGTATGGCCTGCACGCGTGTAAGGATGTCGCTCAGGCGCTGGCGGAAAAATTCGGCGGCGGCCTTCAGTTTCTCCGGGTCCACGCCGTTATCCTGTCCGCCGATGGACTTGTTGCTCAGTACCATTTCCTTTTCCTGGGCATATACGTCCAGTTCCTGGTTCAGGGCGGTCTTTTTATCGTTCAGCTTCTGCATTTCTTCCTGCATGGCCTTTATTTTTTTGTCCTGCAGCTCCAGGTCCAGGAAATTTTTGCGCAGGGTCACCGATTGTATACGGCAGTTCTCGGGTTTGATGCGGATGCTTTCGCGCAGGATATTGTACGAAAGCCCGGTGAACAGCAGCACGGAGCGCCCTTCGGAGACCGTGGCCGTGGCCGTGTTGCGGAGTACGGCCCCCTGCAGGAATACGGTGGCCTGTTTTATTTCGGACGAAACCTTCTGGGGTTCGGCTGCAAAAGCGCCTGAAAACAGCATGCAGCATAGCATGGATAGGAAAAATCGCATAGGTATATGTTGTTTAAGTGATATACAAACGTAAAGAGCTTAGGTTCATTTTCCGGCGATAAAAAAAATGTATCTGCCGCAGGTACAGTATACTGTTATATAAAAAAACGGGAAAAACGGTAAAGTACGCATCAAGTTTCTGCTAAGAAACCGGTACTTAATAACAATGCCCCCGGCGCTTTTTACAGGGCAGACCGGGATGTTCTGCAAGCACACGTTCCGGCTAATTGTATTTAATGCAAAAACCGGGCCGCAAAATGCTAAACTATGGGTTTATTAAAAGGCCGAAAAAGTTAATTTATTGGCTTTTAAATAGTTTTATTACAAGTATGTACGATGTTTAACTAAAACAAAATGCGGGGGAAATATTGGCGTGTTCCGGGCTGCTAAAGTTTACAAATCGGTAAGTTTCTGTTTAAGCTGGGGAGTCGGCAATGGCCTAATTTTGAACTGTTTCATGAAACTCCTTGTACTTCAAATTTTTAAAAAGTTTACTCAAAATGAAAAAGCAAAACCTGAAATTAAAGTATGTACTGGGCTCTTTATTTGCCCTGGCTACCATGGGTATGGCCAATGCCCAGCTTATTGAGACAATGGGAACTACGGGTGCCAGCACCGAGACCATTGCTACCCGCGAAGCCAATAACCGTTTCGATATGGTAGCGCTTACCTATTCCGGAACAGCCGATGTACGCAACACCGTTCCTTCTACCGGTTACCCGGGCGCTTCGGGCGGGTACAACGTACTGATACAGGCCCAGGAGACCTTCCAGGTGCAGGTAGTGAATGCCGCTCTGTGTACAAATCCGGCCGATTCTCTTTACTTCGGTGTGTTCAAGTCGACCAACGCTTCTACGATCATCGATTTCCTGGTAGTTGAGTTCAGCATCGACAATGGTCTTTCCTGGACCAATATGCCGTTTGCTGCCGCTCCCACAGGTCCAGGTACTTCTGAATGGTACCGCAGAGCGGTGGCCATCCCGGCTGCTGCCCAGTCTGCCAACCTGTGGATCCGTTTCCGCAGCACACTGGTGGGTAACCCTTCTTCGAACCCGCAGTTCCGCATCGACGACCTGAACCTGGCCTGTGGCTCTGACGTTCTGTGCGACAGCGCTACGGCCGAGATCACCGTTACCGGTCCTACCACGTACTGCGCAGGCGCCGGTTCCACCAGCCTGACCGTTTCTACCAACATTTCAAACCCGATCTACCAGTGGTACGATCAGAACGGTGAGATCGTTGATGCAACCAACGCAACCTACCTGCCTACCGAATCCGGTTCTTACTATGTACACGTGAGCAACGAAAGCGGCTGCGACGTTACTTCGGCCTCTGTGTACATCCTGGTTTATCCCCAGCCGTCTTACTGCGTAAGCGACCTGGAAGGCTGTGAAGGTGATACCCTGGACGTTTGTGTAAACCTGCAGGCTGCCGACCTGATCTTCTCTCAGTATGTTGAAGGTTCCGGTTTCAACAAGTACCTGGAGCTTTTCAACGGTACATGTCTGCCCATCGACCTGTCCCTGTATGAGATCCGCCTGTACCACAACGGTGCCCTGCTGAGCGGTACGCCGTCCTTTACCATTCCGCTGTCGGGCACGCTCAACGTAGGTGCTGCCTTCGTGATCGCACACCCGTCTGCCACAGCCTGGACAAGCGGCACACCGGACCTGTCCACGACCAACTTCCAGGTGAACGGTAACGATGCTTTCGTTCTCGTAAGAAAAGCCACGAATGCTTTTGTAGACATCTTCGGGTCCCTGGGCAACAATCCGGGTTCTTCATGGAGAGACAACAACCCGCTGAGCCCTACCTTTGGCTGGTCTACAGAAGATCTGACCCTGGTACGTAAAGCCTGCGTTTATTCCGGTATTACCGTGAACCCGAACCTGGCCGGTATCGGCGGTTTCCCGACACTTACCACCGAGTGGGACACGCTCACTACCGATGATATAACCGGTCTGGGTACACACTCTATCGGTACGTCCACGGACTTTAGCATCGTTTCAGGTACATCTGTTATCGCTTCTGAGTCCGGAAAATGCGCTCAGATCGTAGTAGGTGAAGGCGAAACCGTAGTAGGTGTGAGCGCGGTGTTCTGCACGTTCAACAACTGTCCTACCGAAACCGGTGCCTTCGTTATCTTTGATACCTGCGGAACAGAAGCTGCTGCCCGCGCTGCGGCTACACAGGGTTCTGTGCGTCAGTACCAGTCACAGGTTTACCCGAATCCTGCCGTTGATAACGTAACCCTGGCCTTCACTACAGAGAAAGCCGGTAACGTAAACATCGAACTGGTGAACATGTACGGGAACGTGATCTCTGTGATCCGTAACCAGCAGATGGAAGCCGGTGTTTACAACATCAACCTGCCGATCGCTGACCTGGCTGCCGGTACGTATGTGGTACGCATCAACACCGTGAACGGACAGGAAACGCTCCGTCTGGTAAAAGCCGGTAAATAGGCCGTCTTTTCTTAAAATAAAGTCGTTTTGCCGGGCGTATGCTGTCGAGTACAGTGTACGCCCGGTTTTTTTATCATTTTTTGAACAGTCTTGTATACTCGGCAGTTTTTACTATCTTTTCGGCTATGAATGAAACGGAGAATAATCGTATTTCGGGCTTGTACAGGCTGGCGGCCTTTACCATAGGCGCTGCGGGGATTGTTTTGTTCCTGATCTATGCAAGATCACTGCTGATGCCTATTGTGGTAAGCGCGTACCTGGCCATGCTGCTGTTCCCGCTGGTGTCTTTCCTGGAAAAAAAGAAAGTACCGCGTATCATTGCTATTATACTGGCCATCCTGCTTTCCGTGGCCGTGATCGGCGGTGTGGGCTGGTTCTTTACCGAACAGATACGGGGCTTTGCCAACGACCTTTCGGACATACAGGCCCGTTTTGAGCAGCTTTCGGACGAGCTTACCGTGTGGATAAGCGAGAACCTGGGCGTGAAAGATGCGCTCGAATTCAACGACCTGGACAAAAAAGTCTTTGAATACCTGCAGCGCAACGCCAGCACGATATCGGGCATGGCCTTCAATACGCTGGGCAGCCTGAGCCTGCTGGTGCTGATCCCCGTGTACCTGTTCATGTTCCTGCTGTACCGCGATCATTTTACACAGTTCTGCATACGCCTTTTCAGGAACCAGACATCTACCCGTGTGGTGGAAGTGGTGAGCGACCTGCGCCGCGTAATTCAGCAATACATAAGCGGCGTGCTGAAAGTAATGGTGATCCTGGCCATTATGAATGCCATTGCCTTTTACGCCCTGGGCATAAAACACGCGCTTTTCTTTGCCGTGTTTGCCGCTATACTGAATATTGTTCCCTATGTGGGTCCGCTGGTGGGTTCCATTATTCCCATTGCCTACGCGCTGCTTACGAAAGACAGCCTCTGGTACCCGGTGGGCGTGTTCATAGCCATGAACGTGATACAGACCATCGAAGGTAATTTTCTTACGCCCAAGATCGTGGGTTCCAATGTAAGCCTGAATCCCATTGCCTCGCTGCTGGCCCTGCTTATCGGCGGCTTTATGTGGGGCGTGGTGGGCATGATCCTGTTTATACCGGCTGCGGCCATCCTCAAAAAACTGCTCGAACTTTCACCGGCCACCGAGGTGTACGGTTTCCTGCTGGGTGAGGAGGACCATGATTTCCGGCGCAAACACAGTATTCTGCTGCGCTGGATGCGGCGTTCGAAACAGCGCGAGGCAGAAGAAGAAGAAAACGAAAAAGAATAAAAAAAAGGGCATATTCCGTATGCCCTTTTTCATTAGTGGGAGATTTGTATACCCAGTAGTTTGTAAAATTCTTTCAGGATGGCGGGATGCCCGGGCCAGGCTGGGGAAGTGGTCAGGTTGCCGTCGGTAAGGGCGTCGCTGGCGCTGATTTCGCGGTAGGTGCCGCCGGCCAGGGTAATTTCGGGACCTACGGCCGGGTAGGCGGTAAGCGTGCGTCCCTGTACCACGCCGGCCGCGGTGAGTATCTGTATGCCGTGGCAGATGGCGGCCACCGGCTTGTTGTGTTCGAAGAAATGCCGGGTAAATTCCAGTACTTTTTCATTCAGGCGGATGTATTCGGGAGCACGTCCGCCGCATACGTACAGGCCGTCGTAATCGGCGGGGTTTACGTCTGCAAAACTGTGGTTCAGCGTAAAATTGTGTCCGCGCAGCTCGGCATAGGTCTGGAAACCGATAAAATCGTGCACGGCCGTAGCTATGGATTCGCCCGCTTTTTTATCGGGACATACGGCGTGTACTTCCAGTCCCACCGAAAGCAGCGCCTGGAAAGGCACCATTACTTCGTAATCTTCCACAAAGTCGCCCGCAAGCATCAGTATTTTCTTTGCCATGATTGTGTTGTTTTTTAAAAGATCAAGGTACGAAAGACCGGGGGTATCCGGGGTTTTCTTAGTGTTAAAATTTTCAGCAGGGCCTTTAACTGTCTGTTATCCTACTTGTTTGGTGGGCTAATAAATTCCTGTATCTTTGTGCCGTAATTACAAACCGGGGGCATGACTCCCGAACAGGATCTTTAGGATGGAACAACTGGAAGAACTGGAGCATATTTTCACGAAATACCCTGTTGAACAAGCTCTGCAAAAAGTAGCGGGAATGTTTCCCGGCAAGGTGAAGTTTTCCTCTTCACTGGGCCAGGAAGACCAGGTCCTCACCGATATCATCGGGCGCCACGGCATTGCTGTACGCATTTTTACCATCGATACGGGCCGCCTTTTCAACGAGGCCTACAGTACGCTCGATCTTACACAGTCCAAATACCGTATTCCCATCGATGTCTATTTTCCGCAGGCGGAGCCTGTACAGCGGATGGTGGCCGAAAAAGGGATCAATCTTTTTTACGAATCGGTGGAAAACCGTAAAAGCTGCTGCCACATACGTAAGGTAGAGCCGCTGAACCGCGCGCTGGAAGGCGCCGAAGTATGGATCACGGGCCTGCGTAACGAACAGACCGAGCACCGCAGGGACCTGCCGGTGGTAGAGTGGCTGCCGGAGAAAAAAATGTACAAGATCAATCCGCTCCTCAACTGGAGCTACGCCGATATTACCGCCCATCTCGACAGGTATTCGGTGCCCTATAACCCCCTGCACGACAAAGGTTTTATAAGTATAGGCTGCGCTCCCTGCACGCGTGCCGTAAGCCCGGGCGAAGATCCGCGCGCCGGCCGCTGGTGGTGGGAACTTTCGCATAAAGAGTGTGGTCTTCATTTAGTTAAATAAGTATGAGTATTCCGACTTCATCTGTATTTCCGCGTGCCCTGGAGCACGAAGCCATTTATATCATCCGCGAGGTGGCGGCCCAGTTCGAGAACCCGGCCCTGCTTTTTTCCGGCGGAAAAGATTCCATTGTGCTGGTGCACCTGGCCCGCAAGGCCTTTTACCCGGCTCCCGTGCCTTTCCCGATGCTGCATATCGATACGGGGCATAATTTCCCGGAGACCATTGCATTCCGCGACCGCCTGGCTGCGGAGACCGGTATACAGCTGCTGGTGCGCTATGTACAGGATTCCATCGATGCCGGCAAGGTACAGGAAGAGACCGGAAAATATGCCAGCCGCAATATGCTGCAGACCACCACACTGCTCGACGCCATCAGCGAACTGAAGCTGGACGCCTGTATGGGCGGGGCGCGCCGCGACGAGGAAAAGGCCCGTGCCAAGGAGCGCATTTTTTCCGTGCGGGACGATTTCGGGCAGTGGGACGCCAAAAAACAACGCCCCGAACTGTTCGATATGCTCAACGGCAAGATCAATATCGGGGAGAACGTACGCGTATTCCCCATTTCGAACTGGACCGAACTGGACGTGTGGAACTACATCCGCGAGGAAAAACTGGCCCTGCCTTCCATCTATTTTGCCCACAAACGCTTTGTGATCGAACGCGACGGACTGTACTGGCCCGCATCGCCTTACCTGAACACCACTGAATCCGAAGTGCCTTTTGAGGCCACGGTACGTTTCCGTACGGTAGGCGATATGACCTGTACGGCCGCCGTACTGTCGGAAGCCGATACGCTGGACGGGGTGATCGGTGAGATCGAATCGGCCGTGATCTCGGAACGCGGCGCCCGCATCGACGATAAACGTTCAGAAGCGGCCATGGAGAAACGCAAACAGGTAGGATATTTTTAAGCTGGCGGATGGAGCTGAAGACCAAAGCCGAAAAAAAGATCGCGCCACCGCTGGCACGTGATGCATCGCCCGAGATCCCGGAACGCGGGTCCCGCCGCCTGGTGCAGATCGGCGTGGTGGCCTTTGTGGCCGTGGTCATCGGTTACCTGGCCGGACAGGTGTTCCCGCTGGCTCCCGGTGCCGATCTCTGGTCAGAGATACGTCCGCACCTCAACCGCGAACTGCTGCTGTATGTACTGGCCGGCTTCCTGGCCCAGATGGTAGACGGTATGCTGGGCATGGGGTACGGCGTTACTTCGGCCACCTGCCTCATGTCGTTCGGCGTAAACCCGGTCTCCATCAGTTCGGCCATCCACAGTTCTGAAATTTTTACGTCGGCCGCTTCGGGCTACAGTCATTATAAATTTGGCAACGTAAACAAAAAGCTGTTCCGTCACCTGGTGATCCCGGGCGTGATCGGCGCCATATGCGGAGCCCTGCTGCTGGTGTTCCTCGACGAAAAGTATGGTCAGTGGCTTATGCCTGCCGTAGCCCTGTACGCCCTGATACTGGGAGTACGTATACTCATCAAGGCTTTCAAGCAGGAGCAGTCCCCACAAAAGGTAAAGCGTGTAGGTATACTGGCCTGGTTCGGCGGATTTATGGATTCTTTCGGCGGCGGAGGCTGGGGCCCCATTGTTACCAGCACCCTTATTGCCAAAGGACGTTCTCCCAAATACACCGTGGGCACCGTAAGCCTTACCGAATTTTTTATCACGCTTTCCAGTGCCTTTACCTTTTTTATAAGTGTGGGCCTGGGCAACTGGAACGTGATCGCCGGTCTGCTGCTGGGCGGCGTACTGGCCTCGCCGCTGGCTGCGCGCCTGGCCGGTAAATTACCGAGAAAAACAATGATGATCGCCGTAGGCATCATGATCATAATCTGGTGCATACGCATGATCTTAAAAAGCATATAAATACTATGGATGTTCTGAAAATAGCCACTGCAGGCAGTGTAGACGATGGTAAAAGTACCCTGATCGGCCGCCTGCTGTTCGATACCAAATCGATCACCAAAGACCGTCTCGAGGCCGTGGAAGCCGGCAGCCGCCGTAAAGGGCTCGACTTTACCGATCTTTCGCTGCTTACCGACGGACTTATTGCCGAGCGGGAACAGGGGATCACCATCGATGTGGCGCATATCTATTTTGCCACGCCCAGCCGCAAGTACATCATTGCCGATTCGCCGGGTCACGTGGAATATACCCGCAACATGATCACGGGCGCTTCTCATTCCGAGGCTTTTATCGTACTGATCGACGCGCGCAAGGGCGTTATCGAGCAAACCCGCCGTCACCTGTTCATTGCCCGCCTGCTGCGGATACGTACGGTGTTCGTGTGCATCAATAAAATGGACCTGGCCGGCTTCAGTGAAACGGTTTTTGAAGGGATCCGTGCCGATGTAAAGCGCCTGGCAGAGACCATCGGACTGGAAAGTACCCTGGAGTTCGTACCGGCCGTGGCCAAAGACGGCGATAATATTGCCCTGGCTTCGGAGCGTATGTCCTGGTACACCGGCAAAACGCTGCTGCAACACCTGGAAGAGCTGCCCGTGCAGAAGAACCAGGACCTGCTGCCGGCCCGTTTCCCCGTGCAGTACGTGATCCGTCCGCATTCCGACGAACACCACGATTTCCGCGGCTACGCCGGTAAACTGGAGAGCGGCTGCCTGCGCAAAGGGCAGGAGGTGATGGCCCTGCCGTCGGGACGTACGGCTGTGATCCGCGCGCTCTACGCCGCCGCACAGGAAGTGGACGAAGTTTCGGCCGGACAGAGCATCACCCTGGAACTGGATGCCGACCTGGACATCAGCCGCGGCAATATGATCGTGACCACAGATGCCGCCTGCAACGGTTCGGCCTCTTTACAGGCCACCCTGGCATGGATGGACGACAAAAAGCTGACCCCGGGAAGCGCGTACCTGCTGCAACACGGGATACACACGGTAAAAGCAAAGATCAGCGCTATAGAGAACCGGGTAAATATCGATACCCTGGAGAATGAAGAAGGAGTGAGCAGCTTCGGCCTGAACGATATAGGTCGGGTGCACCTGAAGACGGCCCGGCCGCTTTTTGCAGATACCTTCGCCCAGAATCCGCACAACGGGGCTTTTATACTGGTGGACGAGTTCAGCAACAATACGGTGGCCGCCGGTTTTATAGAAACGCTTTAAAGAGAACGGCAGGGCTGTTCGTGGAAAAGTGGGCAGGGAATTCAGGAAAAAATCGCATATTTGTAATATACCAAAAGTAATAGATATGAGAAGACAATCCTTGATTTTTGTAATGTTTGTGAGCACACTGCTGCTTACGTTCGCGTCGTGTACCCGTAAAGGGCGCTGCCGGTGTATGATGGGCGGGTTCGAAATTGTGACCCCGGAACAGGAGTATGATAATAAACAGGATTTCCAGGACGCTAAAAAAGCCTGCGAAGATAATGGCTGCGATTTCCTGGTAGGCGGTTCTTAACAGAGAATAACCCGATCGTTTTTAATAGGCGGCAGAGCTTCTGAAAAGGGGTTCTGCCTTTTTTGTACACGGCTTGCAGATGTATACAGGGTAAATCCCGTTCAATTTCAGGCTTTTTCCTCTTTTTTAATTCCGATATTCCTGCCAGTTTTGGACTCTCGGGTAAACGCGGCCGACCTGCCGCCTTACCTGTATTTAAATCCTTTAACTATGTCAAGAAATATCGTAACCCGGGCCGATGTGGCCGCTTCCCCCGCGTTTAAGACGCTGGCAGATGGAACACCTGATCCTGCTGCCGCACCCAAAAAAGAAGACAAATACACCGATAAGCTCATCAAGCTTATCCCGGCAGAGATCGTAAGTGTGTACCTGGGAATATACACTACGATAAAAAGTACTTCGTACGGTGCGGACGACAAGCAACTGTTGCAATGGATCGTTTTTTCGCTCATATTGATACTGACCCCGGTATACCTCTATAAAATGGCCGGTGTTACTAAATGGGGACAGATCGTATGCAGTATGTTTGCTTTCGTACTCTGGGCTTTTTCGTTCGGAGGGCCCGCAGGTGATCAGAAAGTGCTGCAACATGAATTTACCGTGCAGTTCCTCGTATCTCTTTTACTGCCGCTGTATACCCTTATCATTCCTATGATCTACGGCTCATCTTCATCGTCAACCACTACAGAAAGTTAGTGTTGAAAAGCCCTCTGTAACCTGGTAGCCCCATCGTAAAAGATGGGGCTTTCCTTCCGGTTTTACATCGTTTTATCGCTCATGAACAAACATTATCTACAATCACAGATGAAATCTTCGGGAACCGCCTACCTGTGCTGGTTCTTTTTCGGCGTACATTATGCCTACCTGGGCCAGTGGGGCTGGCAGGTACTGTACTGGCTTACGGCCGGCGGCTGCGGTATATGGACCATCGTGGACCTCTTCCTGATCCCTTCCAGGGTAAATAAACACAATCTTGTGCTGGCCAACCAGATCGCCGATATCGAACGCCGCGAAAAAGCGGAGGAATTCGAACGGCAGCTTATGATCACGCGTTCGCAGAATAACAACAATGGAGTAGATCCGTCCTAAGCCCTTTTGCCCCGGAAGAACTCCTGCAGCAGGCTGCGGCATTCCTCTTCCAGTACGCCCGGTATCACTTCCGTTTTGGGATGCAGCACGGGTGCGTTCAGTCGCGCGTAGCCGCCTTTGGCATCGGCCGCACCAAAAACGATACGGCTGATCTGTGCCCACTTTAAGGCCCCGGCGCACATGATACAGGGCTCCAGCGTTACGTACAGGGTGCAGTCTGTAAGGTATTTGCCGCCCAGGTATTCGGCTGCGGAGGTAATGGCCTGCATTTCGGCATGGGCGGTCACATCGTTCAGGGTTTCGGTAAGGTTGTGGCCCCGGGCAATGATGCGGTTGTGCGAAACGATGACACAGCCGATGGGCACTTCGTCGCGTTCATACGCTTTATGCGCCTCGCGCAGGGCCTCGCGCATGTAACGTTCGTGTATGTTCTCCGTTTCCATGCTCATAAATAGCGTTCCTGTAAAATGCGTGTATGGTGCAGCTGGTGACCGGCCGTACAGATGCCGATAAAACCCGCCGACATTTCGTAACCGTTCGCTTTTCCTTTGGAAAGAAGTTCGGCCTCGCTGAAACGGCCGAACAGGGCCAGGCTGCTGTTGCGTACCGTACGGAAATCAGCCGTTACTTCGGCCAGGCTCTGATCTTCGGCGTTGTTGCGGTCGGCCCAGGCATTTTCATCGAAGCCGGGGAGCTCAATGCCCGGTGTACGCGCCATGTGCAGGGCCCGGTACTGGAAGACCCGTTCGGCATCGCACATATGGGCGATCACCTGTGCTACGCTCCATTTGCCTTCCGCATAGCGGTAAGCGGCTTTTTCTTCCGGCAGGGAAGCCAGGAAGTCCCAGATATCCGTGTTTTGCAGTACATCGTAAAAATTCCGCCCGTTCAGCAGGTCCACATAATTCTGGTAGAACGCCGGTACCGTTGTGCCGTAGGTCATCATCAAAAGGTATTTTCCTGCAAATTTGCATAAAAAATGTAGGTTTGCCGAATGAATACGCTCATTAGCCAGGTGGCGGCCCTCACCGGTCTTGCCCCTAAATACATACAGAATACCCTGGACCTGCTTGCCGAAGGCGCCACCATTCCGTTCATTTCCCGTTACCGCAAGGAAGCGACGGGCGGCATGGACGAGGTACAGATCGCCCGGGTAAAAAAAGAAGCCACCCGCTTCGAAGAGCTGACCAAACGTAAAGAGGCTATCCTGAAGTCGGTGCGCGAACAGGAAAAACTGACGCCCCAGCTCGAAAAAGCCATACAGGATGCCGCCACCCTGTCCGAACTGGAAGACCTGTACCTGCCCTATAAACCCAAAAAGAAGACCAAAGCCCAGCAGGCCATCGAGAACGGACTGCTGCCCCTGGCACAGCGCATCTGGAAACAGGGCAACGACACCCCGGAAACCCTGGCAGAACAATACACCAATGAGGTATACAAAAGCAGTGCCGGAGTAAAGGACGGCGTGCTGGAAATTATGGCCGAATGGGTGTCGGAAGACAAGCCCGTACGCGAATACCTGCGCGATGTATTCGTGCGTCACGGTGTACTTTCTGCCGTAAAAAAGCGCGGCACCCGCGAAGGTGAGGACGTATACCGCGATTATTTTGAATACACCGAGCGCTGGCAGAAGATACCCTCACACCGCTTCCTGGCCTGTATGCGCGGTGCTGCCGAAGGACACCTGAACATAAGTGTACAGGTGGATACCGAACGCAGCATGCAGTTCGTGACCCGTAAATTCGTGCGGGGCCGCGGAGGCTGTGCCGGTTGGGTGGAAGAAGCCTGCGGACTGGCTTTCGACAAGCATCTGCAGCCACATTTTGAAAAGGAATGCCTGGAAATGGCCCGCGAAAAAGCCGATGAAGAAGCCATAAAAGTATTCGGTTCCAACCTGCGTCAGCTGCTGCTGGCCGCGCCCCTGGGCCCCAAACGCATCCTGGCCATAGACCCGGGTTTCCGTACGGGCTGCAAGGTGGTGTGTCTCGACGAACAGGGCCGCCTGCTGCACAACGAGACCATTTACCCGCATCCGCCGCAGAAAGAAACGGCCCAGGCCGCCAAAAAGATAAGATCGCTTACCGAAGCCTATAAAATTGAGGCCATTGCCATCGGGAACGGTACGGCAGGCCGCGAAACCGAAGATTTTATACAGCGCATCGTATTTCCGCAGGATACCAGTCTGCAGGTGTTCATGGTGAACGAGGCCGGCGCCAGTATCTATTCGGCTTCGGCCATTGCCCGCGAAGAGTTCCCGCAGTACGACGTAACCGTGCGGGGCAGCGTTTCCATCGGCCGCCGTCTCATGGATCCCCTGGCCGAGCTGGTAAAGATCGACCCCAAATCGATCGGGGTGGGGCAGTACCAGCACGATGTGAACCAGACCCTGCTGAAGGACGAACTCGATGCGGTGGTGATCTCCTGCGTGAATTCCGTGGGCGTAAACCTGAACACGGCCAGCAAATGGCTGCTGTCTTATGTGTCGGGACTGGGGCCGTCCATCGCTTCCAATATCGTGGAATACCGCGAAAAGAACGGCACCTTCGCCTCCCGCGACGAGCTGCACAAAGTACCCCGCCTGGGCCCGAAGGCCTTTGAACAATGTGCGGGCTTTTTACGTATCCCCGGTGCAAAGAACCCGCTGGATAACAGCGCCGTACACCCCGAGCAGTACAAACTGGTAGAGAAGATGGCCGCCGACCAGAAGGTGAACGTGAGCGATCTGCTGGCCCGTGAAGACCTGCGCAAGGCCATTCCCGTAAAGAATTACATTTCTGAAAAAGCCGGTGAGGCCACTCTCAGGGACATTATGGCCGAACTTTCCAAACCCGGCCGCGACCCGCGGGCACGCATAAAGGTGATGGAATTCGACCGTAACGTACGCAGCATCGAAGACCTGCAGGTGGGCATGGAACTCAACGGCATCGTGAGCAATATCACCAATTTCGGCGCTTTTGTAGATATCGGCGTAAAGCAGGACGGGCTGGTACACCTGTCACAGATGGCCGACCGCTTTATTAAAGACCCTAATGAGGTGGTACACCTGCAGCAGCAGGTACGCGTAAAAGTGACCGAAGTGGACGTGGCCCGGAAGCGTATTTCACTTACGATGAAACTCTGATCCTATGCAGATAGACCAGCTCCGCGAACGGTTCTTTTCCTACCCGGACCTCAGCAAAAGGGAATGGATGGAGAACTATATGAAGGACCGCTATCCCTACGTGGGCCTGCCTAATCCCATCCGCAAGGCCCTGGAAAAGGATTTTATCAGCCTCTGGAAACAGCGGGAGATGGAAGAGATCGCCCTTGTTTTCCGGGAACTGTGGCGGCAGCCCGAACGCGAATTCTGCTATACCGCACTGGAACTGCTGTACGCGACCCGCAAAAAATGGACGGAGGGCACGCTGGCCCTGATCGAACATGCCATTGCCCGCGACGCCTGGTGGGACACGGTAGATACCCTGGCCGGGAAATGTGCCGGGGAGTACTTTTTAAAATTCCCCGGAAAAAGGGAAAAGACCCTGAAAAAATGGATCGTTTCACCCGATCTCTGGTTCAACCGGGCAGCTATTCTGCACCAGCTGGGCTATAAGAAAAGGACCGATACGGAATGGCTGCGCGAAACCATTGTTCCGCAACTGGGATCGAAGGAATTTTTTATACAAAAGGCCATAGGCTGGGCCCTGCGTCAGTACGCACGCACAGATGCCCTGTGGGTAGCGGATTTCTGCGACGAATACCCCTTAAAGCCGCTCAGCAGAAGAGAAGCATTAAAGCATTTGTAACACAAAGGTAATTTGGGGCCTTCGGGGATTTTGGGTACATTAGACCAAAATTTAAGGATTCTGAAATATGAAAACTGTACTGATCACCGGGGCTACGAGTGGAATAGGAAAAGCAACGGCCGAGATCCTGGCCGATAAGGAATACCGCCTCATTATCTGCGGCCGCCGTGCCGACAGACTGCAGGAAATAGCCAAGAAACTGAACCGCAAGACCGAGGTTTTCACCCTTTGCTTTGACATCAGCAGACGCCAGGAAGTGCAGAACGCATTTTTATCCCTTCCGGAGAACTACCGCGATATCGACATCCTGATCAACAATGCCGGTAATGCCCACGGGCTTTCTACCATACAGGACGGCGACCTGGACGACTGGGAAAGCATGATCGACATTAATATCAAAGGTCTTTTATACATTACCAAAGAGATCCTGCCGGGCATGATCGAACGGAACGAGGGACACATCATCAACCTGGGCTCCGTGGCCGGCAAGGAAGTGTATCCCATGGGCAATGTGTACTGTGCCAGTAAATTTGCCGTAGATGCCATCAACCGCGCACTGCGCATCGATCTCAACGAATACAACATACGCGTGGGCGCCGTGAATCCCGGACTGGTGGAAACGGAATTTTCCCTGGTACGTTTCAAAGGCGATGAAGACCGCGCCAAAACGGTGTACAAAGGCTATAAACCCCTGAAACCCGAAGATGTGGCCGAGATCATCAGCTTTATGATCCATATGCCCGCACACGTGAATATTGCCGATCTTACCGTTTTCCCGTCCGCGCAGGCGGCTCCGGGTATTCTTCGAAAAAAATAGCATTTTAGATCAAAAGAATGAGGAAAGTCATAACCGCGATCACACCTGTTGTGTTGATTTGTACTCTGGTGGCCTGTTCAGGAAAAAAACCGCAAGAACAAGAAAAGAAAATGGAAACGAAAGTAACGCGCGACCCGCATTCCTATGCCAGACCGCAGGAAGCGGTGATCCGGCATCTGGACCTGGACCTGGCCGTTGATTTTGACAAACACATCCTGAAAGGATATGCCGAATATACCCTGCAGACCGCTCCCGACGCTAAGGAAGTGATCTTTGACGTGCGCGACCTGGTCATTTCAAAGATCACGCTGGACGAAGATACCACGCCGGCGGTTTTCAGCACGGGTATCCCCGACGATGTGCTGGGCGCGGCCCTCACCGTAAAACTGAAACCCGGCACCCGCAAAGTACGTATCTATTATGAGACCTCTTCCGATGCAGCGGCTTTGCAGTGGATGGACGCCAAACAGACGGCGGGCGGGAAGCATCCCTTCCTGTATACCCAGTCGCAGGCCATCCTGTGCCGCACCTGGATCCCCGTGCAGGACAGTCCGGGTATCCGTTTCACCTACAATGCCACCGTACGCGTACCCAAAGGCCTGATGGCCCTGATGAGCGCCTCTAACCCGCAGCAGCTTTCTGCCGACGGCGTATATACCTTTGAACAGAAACGCCCGATCCCGGCTTACCTGATGGCCCTTTCCGCCGGTAACCTGGCCTTTCATAGATACGACGATAAAACCGGGGTATATGCCGAGCCCGAGACCATGAAAGCGGCTTCGTACGAGTTCGTGGACACCTACAAAATGCTGGTGGCGGCCGAAAAACTGTACGGTCCGTACGACTGGGGCCGTTACGATCTGCTGGTGCTGCCGCCGTCCTTCCCCTTCGGCGGTATGGAAAACCCCTGCCTTACCTTTGCCACGCCTACCATCATTGCCGGCGACCGCTCGCTTACTTCCCTGGTAGCACACGAACTGGCCCACAGCTGGAGCGGCAACCTGGTCACCAACCGCACCTGGAACGATTTCTGGCTCAACGAGGGCTTTACCGTGTACCTGGAACGCCGCATCATGGAAGAACTCTACGGAAGGTCCTATGCCGATATGCTGGCCGTGCTGGGTTACGGAGACCTTAGTCAGACCCTGGCCGATATGAAGGCCGACGGGAATATGAAGGACAGCCGCCTGAAACTCGATCTCGAAGATCGCGATCCGGACGACGGCGTGAGCGATATCGCCTACGAAAAAGGCTACCTGCTGCTGCGTACCATTGAGGATGCCGTTGGCCGCGATAAATTCGATCCCTTTGTAAAGAAATGGTTCGCCGAAAAAGCGTTTAAAGGCGCGGATACCGAGGAATTCCTCGAGTTCCTGTACGCCAATCTCTTTGCCGAAGGTTCGGAAGAAGATAAAAAAGTAGAGCCTAAACGCTGGATCTACGAAGAAGACCTTCCGGCCGGTGTAAAAGCGCCCGTTTCAGAACGTTTCGAAAAAGTAAAACAGGCGGCGGACCTGGCTGCGGGCGGCGGAAAAATACCGGCTGAACAAACGGCTGCCTGGACCTCGCACGAGTGGGTATACTTCCTGCGTTCGCTGCCGGCCAAGAACTCTCCGGCCCTGATGGCCTCACTGGATGCACAGTACAAATTTACACAGAGCGGTAATAACGAGGTGCTGTTCGTATGGCTGATGATGGCCGTGGAGAACAACTACGCCGACGCCTACCCCGAGCTGGAGAAATTCCTGTTGCACGTAGGCCGCCGCAAATTTGTAAAACCCCTGTACGAGGCCATGATGAAGAACCCGGCCACTACGGAAATGGCAAAAGAAGTGTATGCAAAGGCCCGCGGGGGATACCATGCGGTTACCTGGCAGACCCTGGATAAAATTGTGAAATAACAATCAGCTAATACTACGATTTGTAACTTTGTAAAAAGAGACTTTATGAAAATTCTGGTACCGGTCGATTTTTCCGGCAATAGTACACACGCCGCCGGGCAGGCTATCCTGTGGGCAGAGAAGAGAAAGGCCGAAGTGACGTTCCTGTATGTATCACAGGTGCTTTCGCCCACGGGCAGCGTTATGTACGGCGTATCCGTTGAAACGGAGGCCGAACACCTGGCCTCCCGCAGCGCCGAACTCAAGGCCGAAATGGATAAGGTATTTGCAGAGCTGGGCGTGCAGGCAGATCCGGAACGCTACACCTGCAAAGCGGTGAATAATGCCGTGAACTCGACCGGGATCGTGGAATATGCCCGGAGCTGGGGCGCCGACATTATTGTAATGGGTAACCGCGGCGAATCCAACATTTCTACCATGCTGCTGGGCCGCACTACCACGGCCGTGCTCGACAAGGCCGAAATTCCCGTGTGTACCATACCTGTGGGCAGTATCCGGGCCGACTGGCGTAATGTGGCCATCGGTACCGACCTGGTTACCGTGGAGCAGGACATTGCCATTGCCGCGCCCTTTATCGGCCGCCTCGACGATAAGTTCGACCTGGTATACGTATCGCCGGTTTTCCCCGAAAAGGTGGAAATGGCAGAATTTTCTCCGCAGAAACTGCTGGCCGCGCTGCACGAACAGACCGGTCTGGCCTTTAACTGGGTAAATGTGGTAACGGAAGTGGAGAACGATATCACGGGCGGACTGCAGCAATACGTAGAAAAGCACAATCCCGACCTGCTGGTGATGTTCTATACACGCCGCAACTGGTTCGAAAAACTGATCAATGCCAGTTATACCAAACAGATGCTGTTCAATAACAAGGTAGCTGTATTGTCCTTTAAGCGTTCTCCGAAGATCGCGGGCGTTTAATACGCACGATCTCGTACATGGCCACCGCTCCGGCGGCGGATACGTTCAGTGAGCCGATCTTCCCGAACATGGGGATACGTGCCCGTTTATTGCAGAATTTAAGATTTTCAGGGGCGATACCGGTCTCTTCGGAACCGAGTACCAGCGCCACTTTGGACCCTACCTGCAGGTCGAACAGGTCGTCCTCGGTCTTTTCGGTACAGCCGATCACATCAAATCCTTTGTCAGACAGGTATTTAAGCGTATTGCGCAGGTGACTGCTGCGGGCAATACGGATCAGGTGCATGGCGCCTGCGCTCGATTTCACGGCATCGGCCCCGATACGGGCGGCGCCCTTGGCAGGTACGATCACCGCATCAAAACCGGCACATTCGGCCGTGCGGCAGAGCGCCCCGAAGTTGCGTACATCGGTTACACGGTCCAGCACCAGCACCATCGGGTCGGTTTTTTCACGCAGCAGGGCATCGATGGTCTCTTCGGCCTTCAGCAGTTCCACCGGGCTCATAAAAGCCACGATCCCCTGGTGATTACCGCGCACGGTACGGTCCAGTTTCTCTACCGGAACTTCCTGCACCACGGTTTCAGTCTCTTTGCAGATACGGAGTATCTCGGCCACATTAAAGCCCGATAACCCTTTCTTAATGAGTATTTTTTCAGGTTTTTCACCTGCTTTCAGCGCTTCCAGTACCGGGTATATTCCGTATAGTGTATCTTTGCTCTCTTGCATCGGTACAAAAGAACGGGTAAAAACGATGCAAAACAAAATTTTTTTCCGTTTGTGAATCAGGCTTTTGCAAAAAAATGAAGTTTTTTTTGAATATACTGTTTGTCTTTTCGAAAAGTGCCCTTATATTTGCAGCCCGAAAAACAAATGACGGCCCATTCGTCTAGGGGTTAGGACGCAAGATTTTCATTCTTGAAACAGGGGTTCGATTCCCCTATGGGCTACAAAAATCAAGGGTTAAAAACCCAACAAATTATTATGGCAAATCACAAGTCTGCAATAAAAAGAACCCGTTCAAACGCTGCCAAGAGAGCACGTAACCGTTACCAGCACAAAACTGCCCGTACGTTCATCAAGCGTCTGAAATCTACCGGTAAGAAATCGGAAGCCGAAGCGCAGCTGTCGAACGTGGTTTCTATGGTTGACAAACTGGCGAAACGCAGCATTATTCACAAGAATAAAGCTTCCAATATTAAAGGGAAACTGGCTAAATTCGTTGCCGGACTCAATTAATCGAAAACGCTTTTTTACTATATTTAAGCCTGCCGGTAACGGTGGGCTTTTTTTATGAAAAAAATTACCGAGATCCCTTATATCCCCATCAGAGACTGGGCTGAATCTGAACGCCCGAGAGAAAAACTGATCGAACGCGGCAGCAGTGCGCTCAGCAATGCGGAACTGCTGGCCATACTTATCAATAATGGTCCCAAAGGCACATCGGCCCTGGATATTGCCCGGCGCCTGCTGGAAACGGCCGGTAACAACCTGGCGGAACTGGCACGTACAGACCCGCGCGATATGAAAGGTATCCACGGGATCGGTCCCCGGAAAGCGGCTGCACTGGCTGCGGCCCTGGAACTGGGTTCCCGGCGCAGGCATGCTGAGGCCATGGAACATCCGGTGATCGACGGCAGCCAGAGCGCCTATAACATTATAGAGCCCGCACTGTCTGACCTGCGCCACGAGGTTTTCCTGGCGCTGTTCCTGAACCGTGCCAATAAGGTGATCGGTCAGAAAATACATTCCACAGGCGGTATTGCAGGTACTATTGTAGACGTGCGTCTGCTGTTCAAGGAAGCCCTTATGCTGGAAGCCTCAGCCCTGGTATTGGGTCATAACCATCCCAGCGGCAATAAAAATCCCAGCCGCAGCGATATTGTACTTACCAAAAAAATAAAAGATGCGGGAGCGCTTATGGAAGTGCGCCTGCTCGATCACATTATCGTGACGCCGAAGACGAATTCGTATTTCAGTTTTACCGACGAAGGGTTACTTTGAGGGAGCGTTGCATTGCTCCGAAGGCTTGGCGCCACAAAGGCTGCAGGCCTCTCCGTCCTTGTTCAGAAAAGGACTCTGGCTGGCGCATGTACCGGCAAATTTGCCGTTTTTCTTTACGATCAGCTTGATGGCAATACCGGCAAAAGCAAGTAACAGTAAGCCGAGGGTTAAACCCAGTGTGGCTAAAATTGTAGCATCCATCCTTTAAACTCTTTTAATTCTACTAAATTTGATACAAATTTACCACATATTTGTGGGATAAACCTAATTTTTAACATAGGTGCAACAAACAGTAAGGGCATGCCGGGAGCAGCATATCGGTATGCTGAAGACGGGCGTATTTGATATTTTGGTGATAGGAGGCGGGATAACCGGGGCGGGAATAGCCCTGGACGCGGCGGCAAGAGGACTGAAGGTGGCCCTGGTAGAAAAGCAGGACTTTGCTTCAGGCACCAGCAGCAAAAGCACCAAACTGATCCACGGAGGACTTCGTTATCTTAAGAACCTGGAATGGAAACTGGTACGCGAAACCGGGCACGAACGGCGTATCGCCTGTGCCAACGCGCCGCACCTGGTATATCCCGAACATATGTTGTTGCCGGTGGTAAAAGGCGGTTCACTCTCCTACTGGGCCGCATCGCTGGGCATTTATATCTATGACCGCCTGGCCGGTGTACCTTCCGGGCAACGGCGTAAAATGCTCTCCGCCGAAAAAACCGCCGCACTGGAACCGGCTTTCCGCAGGGACCATCTGCTGGGAGGCGCCCTGTACCACGAATACCGCACGGATGATGCCCGCCTTACCGTAGAAATCATGAAGACCGCCGCCACCCGCGGTGCCCTGTGCCTGAACTACTGCAAAGCCGTGGAACCGCTTACGGAAGGCGGTAAACTGCGGGGTTTCCGGGTGCACGACGAAATAAACGATGCCCGTTTTGATATACAGGCCCGCGTAGTGATCAACGCCGCAGGGCCCTGGGTGGACGATATCCGGAAAATGGACGGCTCGCTCAGCGGCAAACGCCTCGTGCTTTCCAAAGGCGTACACCTGGTGGTACCCTACGAAAAACTGCCCGTGAAACAGTCCTGCTACCTGGACGTATTCAGCCAGAAAGGCCGCATGATCTTTGTGATCCCCCGCGACGGATGTACGTATATCGGAACAACGGATACGTTTTACGAAGATCCCGAACATCCGGATATTACGTTAAAGGATGTAGAATACCTGCTGAATGCAGTGAATGCCCATTTCCCGGCCTATCCGCTGAAACGGGAAGATATTACGGGCGCCTGGAGCGGGGTAAGACCGCTGATCTACGAAGAAGGTAAGCCCTCCACCGAACTTTCGAGGAAGGACGAACTGATGCTGTCGCCATCGGGCCTGATCACCATTGCCGGCGGTAAGCTTACGGGTTACCGTAAAATGGCCGAACGCGCGGTGGACATGGCCGTGCAGAAGGGCGGACTGAAGGCCGGACCCTGCATCACCGCGGACCTGAGACTGACAGGTGCGGAAATTCCGCTGCCGCTGGACAAATATGCCTATGCCCGGGCCGAAGAGTGTGCCCAGATTCCCCATACCCCGCAGCAGGTGAAAGACCTGGTGTATCGTTACGGTTCCGAAACCGAACGCATCATTGCCGACGCCTACGAACTGTACAATGCCGACCGGCAGCACCCCGATCCGCTGGCCGAGGCCGAACTGCGCTTCTGTATGGCGGAGGAATGGGTATGCAAACCGGCCGATTTTTACATACGCCGCACCGGCATGCTGTATTTCCGCAGGCATACCATACCGGCACACCGCGAACGTTTCGGGAAAGTGTACGAACAGGTCTCGGGCTTTGACGCCTCACAGAACGCGCTATTTATGAAGGAATTTGTATCGGATTACGATACAGCGCTGATTTTCGCTTAATTTGTACCGGGTGAAAATCAATATCCGACATATCTCCTTTATTCTGTTAGTGTTCGTAACCATCTCCTATCTTTCGTTCCGCACGCTCAACAAAAACTACTATTCTCCTGAAAAGATCGCCGGAAGGGTACAGGAACTTTTTTCACGCCAGGTAGATTTCCAGGAGGTACTGAAAGACCGCATACAACAGGACCTGCTGCCCCAGCTGGACATTGCCAATGTGGAACTGAACCGTTACAGTTCCTGGAGCGACCTGTACAATTCCAGTAAGACCGGGGTGTTTGTCTACCGCAATAACCGGCTGGTATTCTGGAACAACTCCGACATTTCCATCGAAACGCGCTACATCTACAATGTATATACGAACCCGGTCATCCAGAAAAAAAGAGGCTGGTACACCAGCAGTGTTTTCGATAAGGACGAATACAAGATCGTACTGCTCACCGCCCTGCAGACGGATAAGGCCTTGCCTTCGGAGGGACCGGCCTTCCGTTTCAGCGATTCACAGAAAATACCTCCCGAAGTAGAGATCCAGCCGGTAGGGTACAAAAATGCCTACGGACAGGTATTCCCGCTGCTGAACGAAGAAGGGAACGAAGTGGCCACCCTGTACATACCGCTTTCCTATACCTCGGGCGACCTGGGCCTGGAGAACTTCCTGCTCGGGTTCATGGGCTACTGTGTGTTCTTTGTGGGCTTTGCCTTTCAGCCCGTTTTTAAAACGCCGCTGCGCCAGGGATTGTATACCCTGTTCTTCCTGGTGATATCGGCCAGTTTCCGTTACCTGGACTCCGTATACAATATTTCGGGCAAGAACTATGGTGTAGGGCTTTTCGATTCATCGCTCTATGCCAGCGGTATTGTTTTTCCCTCCCTGGGCGACCTGTTCAACTGGGCCCTGGTATACATGGGCTGGGCCGGTATGTATGCCCTGTTCCTGTGGCGTTTCGGACGCAAAAAATACCGCAGCTACTTTTCCAGGCATCCCTGGTTCTGGGTGCTCCTCGGTACGCTCAGCGCCCTCTCGATCTTTCCGCTGAGCTACATTATCCACGACCTTATCCAGAATTCGATCATCCTGCTCGATATCAACTATCTTACGTCTTTCGACCGCTACAGTGTGGCCGGACTGGGCGTGATCTTCTTTGCCCTTTTCAGCTTTTTCCTGATCTCCATCTCGTCCATCTATTTCCTGGTGCAGACCAATGGCAAGTTCAGCTACTTTATTACCGGGGCCCTGGCAACGGTTATTACGGTGTGGGCGGTGGGGCGTTTTCCGCTGTACGAGAACCTGGTGGCGCTGCTGTTTGCTGCCCTGGTGATCCTGTATACCTACAATGCCTGGGAACGCAAAATAAACCTGCCGGTATCGTACCACCCTTTCCTGTATTCCTTTGCTTCTTCGGTATTGCTGGGCCTTTTGCTGCTGGACGCGGTAGGGACCAAGCGCAACGAAGAAATGAAGTACTATGCTTCTAAAATTCTGTACCAGTACGACCCGGCGGCAGAATATTTTTTCCAGCAGTCGGTGCAGTCGTTCGAAAAAGATACCATCCTGCTGAATTCCATTTCCCTGGCCACGCAGGAAGATCCCGAACTGCTCGAAAGCATCATTACGGAACATTTCAGGGGTTACTGGCTCAATTACAGCATATCGCCCCATCTTTTTTATGAAGACAGCCGCAAGAACCAGCAGGTACAGGGGCCCGGCAGAGATTACTACGAACATATCTTCTCGCAGGGGGCTATGTCCAACATCAGCGGTTTCGTGTCGCTTTCGTCCGATTCGGCGCTGGCCACCTATATGGGACGGATCGACCTCTACGATATACGGGACGCTCCGGTAGGCACGCTTTTTCTCATCTTTGAGGGCCGCAGTTTCCTGCGTACCGTAGGTCTGCCCGAATTCCTCATCAAAAGGCCCTACCAGCTCGAGATCCTTCAGAAAGGCTTTCAGTCGGCCCGTTACGTGAACAACCGCCTGGAAGAACGCACGGAGCAATTCCTTTTCCCGCCGGTGCTGAAGCCGGAGATCATACGCAACGAGTTTGAGAACAGTAAACTGCGGTATTACTACCTGCAGAACGGTTCCAACAAGGTGGTGATCCTCGACAGCAACCGCTATTTTGTATCCCTGCTCAATTACGTGTCCATGCTGTTCCTTATCAGTGTGGGCTTTACCGGCATATTCCAGGTGAGCATACTGGCTTTCCGGCCTTCGATGCGCGTACTTTCGCTGGGTGGCAAGTTCCGCTTTTTTATCCTTACTGCCATTTCCATGGCTTTTATCGCTATCCTGGCCAATTCGCTCTACTTTACGCGGAACATGCTCAACACCTTTGATAACAAGGGTTTGCTCATGACCAGTGAAAATGTAAAGAAAGAACTCGACTACTATTTCAATAACCCTTCGTACCAGGTTTCGCCGGATTCTGTGCTGTCCATCGAGCGTAAGCTGCACCGCGTATCCGAATCCTACCTGGTGGACGTGAACTATTTCGACAGTTCGGGCGTACTGATGGCCTCCACGCGGCCTGAGCTGTATTCGAACCAGCTGCGCAATATGCTGATGGACCCCCGGGCCTTCCAGGCGTTGCGTTACGGGTATCGCAACATGTACAATATGGACGAGTCGATCGGCGAGGTACGTTTTATTTCGTCCTTTTCGCCCGTGGTGAACTCGGCCGGCCGCACCGTGGGCTATTTCCAGGTGCCTTATTTTGCACAGAACGCCCAGCGCGAAGCCGACGTATCCGAATCGCTGGGGATCGTGCTCCGTTATTATGCCGTGATCATTTCCATCGTGTTCATTGTGGCCCTCATCGCCACCAACCGCTTCACGCAGCCTTTGCAGGAACTGCGTGAGAAAATAAGCAGCCTGCGCCTGGGCGAACGTTTCGATCCCATTGAATACAGCGGTACCGACGAGATCGCTTCCCTGGTAAAAGCCTACAATATTGCCGTGGCCGACCTGGAGAACAGCGCCGATCTGCTGGCCAAATCAGAACGGGAAAAAGCCTGGCGCGAGATGGCCAAACAGGTGGCGCACGAGATCAAGAACCCGCTTACGCCCATGAAGCTGAACGTGCAGCTGCTCGAAAGATCGTACCTGGACGGCAAGCCCGATTTCCCGGAACGTCTCAGGCAGTTCACCATCAGCATGCTGGAACAGATCGACGTAATGGCGCGCATCGCTTCCGATTTCAGTCACTTTGCCAAATGGTCGAACGAAAGCAATGAAAAATTCGATGCCGGGGTGGTGCTTAAATCGGTGGCTTCGATCTTCGACGGCTACATGCCCAATATACGGGTAAAGGTGTCCCTGCCGAAAACGGCCATGTGGGTGTACGGCGATAAGGACCACCTGCTGCGGGCCTTCAACAACCTGGTGAAGAATGCCTGCCAGGCCATCGGGGAACAGCCCGACGGGGTGATCGAGATATCGGCCGCCCAGCTGGGCAAATACTGGGAGATACGCTTCCAGGACAACGGGGCGGGTATACCGGCCGACGTGCGGGAGAATATCTTTAAGCCGAATTTTACCACCAAAACCACGGGAAGCGGTCTGGGACTGGCCATGTGTAAAAATATCATTGAACAGTTCGGCGGCCGCATTTATTTTGAAACAGCTGATACCGAAGGGACTACATTCTTCGTGGAACTGCCTGTTTCCTGAAAACTGATCCGGAATTCAAAAAAGTACCCTATATTGTAATCAAAAACCAGTATGGCCCAAACCAAAGTTTCTGCACCTGCTCCCGACCAGGGAAGGTCAACGTCCTCCTCATCGATCGTTCCCGTACTTACCATTCTGCTGGGAGCGCTGAGTATACTGCTCCTGTTTGCCGCGGTGTTCCTTGGCTGGCAATACCTGGCCCTGAACAAGGAAGTGGGCATAAAGGAGAAGGCCGTGGTGGCTGCCAAAGCCGAAAGAGACAGCCTGGCCCTGGAAATAAAGAATATTGAGGACGAACTGCGTCGCCAGAAAGACTTCCATAATGTGGAGGTGGACGATTATATGGGCCAGATCGAAAGTCTGAAGGTCCGCCTGAACTCGAACCCCGGCGGCGGTGGAAATTCTTCTTCCCTGAAAAGAGAAATCAAACTTCTGAAAGAAGAACTGGAAACAAAGAACAACCAGCTGGCCGAATGGCTTAAAAAAGAACAGGACTGGAACCAGGCCATGGAGAAACTGAAGCAGCAGTTGCTGGACAAAGAGACCGAGAACCGGCAGCTGGCGGCCGATACGGCCAAGCTCGGCGAGCAGGTGAAAACGGCTGCGGTGCTGCAGATATCCAGTATACAGTGCAAAGCGGTGTCCGTGAACAAGAAAGGAAAAGAGAAGGACCAGGCCAAAGCCGTAAAGGTGAACCGCCTGGAATGCTGTTTTACCGTGTTCAGGAACCAGCTGGCGGGTAAAGGCAGCAAAGAGGCCTACCTGGTGATCAAGAACCCGGCCGGCGATGTGCTGAGCGGCGCCACGCGCGAAACGTTCGAATCCGCCTCGGGTCTGCAGAATTATTCGGCTTCGGCCGGCTTCGACTTCAACGGGGGCAACCAGAACCTGTGCATTCCCTTCGATACTGAAAAAGACCTCAAACCCGGTAAATACCTGATGCAGGTATATATCGACAAGAATAAAACGGCCGAGAGCCTTATTCAACTCAAATAAACACGTATGAAACACAAACACTTGTTACTGGCAGGATTAGTCGCCGTCTCTGCGGGCTTTTCATCCTGCTCCAAAGAAGAGATCCTCGGAACCATGACCGCTGATATCGGCGGCACCCAATGGACAGCTACGGCGCAGGGAGCCGTGTCGGTGCAGAACCGCTTCGTGATCACGGGCAGCACCACATCATCGAGCATTGTGCTCAGTCCGAACGGCAATGCCGTAGGCACGTACAATACCGACGTATTCTCGGGTAATGTGCAACCATTTGTATATACGCCCAGTCTCAGCAGTCCGCAGAACACCTATGTGGGTTCGGGCGGTTCCATCATCATCCAGACGGTAGCCAGCAACCGTCTTACGGGTACGTTCAGCATAACGGCCACCAATTCACAGGGTGCCAGCCAGACCATTTCGGGCTCGTTCAAGAATATACTTGTGAATTAAGACTGTAGATAATCTGTTTAAAAATTGAGAAGCCGCGTTCAGCGGCTTTTGTGTTTTATACGGGCATTAGCCGTACCTTTGTTCTATGCAACAGTATCATGATTTAATGAAGACCGTGCTGGATACCGGGGTTTTTAAAGAAGACCGCACCGGCACCGGCACATACAGCATTTTCGGTTACCAGATGCGTTTTAACCTGCAGGACGGGTTTCCGCTGGTAACGACCAAAAAAGTGCACCTGCGTTCCATTATTCATGAGCTGCTCTGGTTCCTGAAAGGCGAGACCAATATTGCCTACCTGAAGGAGAACGGGGTAAGCATCTGGGACGAATGGGCCGATGAGAACGGCGACCTGGGGCCGGTGTACGGCTCGCAGTGGCGCTCCTGGCAGACGCTCTCCGGCGAAAGCATCGACCAGATCGCCAGAGTGATACAGCAGATCAAACGATCGCCCGACAGCCGCCGCCTTATCGTAACCGCCTGGAACCCGGCCGAAGTGGACCAGATGGCCCTGCCGCCCTGCCACGCCTTTTTTCAGTTTTACGTAGCCAACGGCAGACTCAGCTGCCAGTTGTACCAGCGCAGCGCCGATATTTTCCTGGGCGTGCCCTTCAATATTGCCTCCTACGCACTGTTAACGCAGATGGTGGCCCAGGTGTGCGACCTGCAGCCCGGCGAGTTCGTACATACCCTGGGCGATGCGCACCTGTACGCCAATCACCTGGAGCAGGCCCGCCTGCAGCTGAGCCGTGACCTGCGTCCGCTGCCACAGATGAAAATAAACCCGGAAGTGAAGGATATTTTCGGCTTCCGCTACGAAGATTTCGAATTGTTGAACTATGATCCGCATCCGCATATCAAGGCTGCGGTAGCCGTATAGCCTATGATCTCACTCATTGCCGCCATGGCCGAGAACCGGGTGATCGGTCTGCACAACGATCTGCCCTGGAAATTACCTGCGGACCTGAAATGGTTTAAACAGCAGACCCTCGGCAAGCCCGTGATCATGGGCCGCAATACCATGGACAGCATCAACCGCCGTCCGCTGCCCAACCGCCGCAATATTGTTATTTCGCGCAGCCTGCAGGAGGCCCCGGAGGGTTTTGAGCACGCTTCTTCCATTCAGCAGGCCATCGATATGGTAAAAGACGTTCCGGAGATCATGATCGTGGGCGGAGCTGATATTTACCGGCAGTCGCTTTCCATCGCCGACCGCCTGTACATTACCCGCGTACACGCGCATGTAGATGGCGACGCATTTTTCCCGGAATGGGACACGGCCGGGTGGACCTGCACTTCTTCAGAGATGCATGCCGCCGACGAAAAACACGCCTACGCGTTCACATTTGAGATCTGGGACCGTAAGGCTTAAGCCAGCACGGTATTCAGGATACTTTCGAACAGTTTTTTACCGTCTTCGTTGTTCAGTTCTTTATGCCAGGCTCTTTCGGGGTGCGGCATCATACCGAATACATTGCGGCCCTTGTTGGTGATACCGGCAATGTTATCCAGCGAACCGTTGGGATTAGCGCCGTTGCCGATCTCTCCGTCCTTATCGCAGTAGCGGAACAGGATACGGTCTTCGTCCTGCAGTTGTTTCAGGGTATCGTCGCTGCAGAAATAGTTGCCTTCGCCATGGGCGATCGGGACCTGCAGTACTTCGCCTTTGGCAATATTCTGTGTAATGAGGGAGTTGCTGGTCTCGGTGCGCAGGTATACGTTCTTACAGATGAACTTCTGCGTATTGTTGTGCAGCAGGGCGCCTTCCAGCAGTCCGGCCTCGGTAATGATCTGGAAACCGTTGCAGATGCCCATTACATAACCGCCTTTGCGGGCAAAAGCGATCACTTCCTGCATGATCGGTGAAAAGCGGGCGATGGCGCCGGAACGCAGGTAATCGCCGTACGAAAAGCCGCCCGGACAAAAAACCATATCGCAGCCCTGCAGGTCGTGGTCTTTATGCCAGAGTTGTGCTACCGGTCGTCCGCCGGTCTTTTCCAGTGCATAAATCAGGTCCTGGTCACAGTTACTTCCCGGAAAGGTGATTACCCCAAATTTCATGATCGTTACAGAATTTATGCTGCAAAGGTAATAAAATGATAAGGAAATAAGGCTTACGGAATGAGCGAAAAAGAAATATCGAAATACCAGTCGGTCTGCAGCCAGATGAGCATCAGTAAAAAGAGCACCAAGCCTATTTTCAGGGGGCGCTGGTCCCTGGTATCGAGCATAAGCTGCGTCATAAGCAGGGTAAAGGGAATGCCCAGGAGTACAAAGTGCGAACCTGCCGGGCTTTCGGCCAGGGCAATACCGGCCAGCAGGAAAAGCGGTATAATGATAACGATGGTAAAAAAGCGGCGGCTGATGATCTTGATGCGGCTGTAGGCCCGGAATGTATGCAGCAGTGCAATGTTCAGCAGCAGGAAGATCCAGGAGGCATATCCCCAGATGGCGGGAGAGAAGCGCAGGGAGGCAAAACTTTCGTTGGGATGGCGTACAATAAGTTCGGGGAAATAGTGAAATTCGAAGGGCAGGGCCGTATAGGCACACACGATGTAGAGCAGGGGCAGGGAGCCGCCGATCAGGAAGGCGATCACGTCTTTGTAGTTCAGCGGCCGGATAATGGCGCAGGCTACGATATTAAAGATGTGAAACACCAGTGCCGGCAGCCAGAACAGGGCGGCAATGGTAGTGATGATACCCGAATTAAAGGCGGCGAACATCACTTTTTTGCGCTGGTACATCTCCAGCAGGTTCCACAAACCGACCAGCAGCAGGGTTTGCGCGGCCAGGGCGGGCGAAAAGGTATGCAGTGCCGGATGAGCGGCATAGAACAGGATAAAAAGTACAAAGGGGATGCCCGTGTTTTTTTCGTAGATGTTCCGGATGCCCAGCAGGGAATCGAGGATAAAGGCCTGCGCCAGGATCAGGCACATGGCGGCAATGCTGCGCCAGGCGGCCGACCAGGACCCGGTATGCAGCAGCTGCCAGAACAACTGGTTGCTGTATTCTGTATCGGGTGCGGGTTGCAGAAAATCGGGAATGAACAGCAGGAACAGCAGAACGATCCCCGTTATATACCCCGAAATTCTATTTTGAAACATACTGAGCACCTAAAATTGGGTGTTTTGATATTATTTCTAATTTTGTCACAAAGAAACAAAACAAACTAATAGATATGAACTGGTTTTTTGAACCCCTTGGAGATTTTTTCCTCTGGTCTTTCAAAGGTCTTACATGGCTCGGTGAGCATTATTTCAACGTGGTCCTCATCGTGATCGGAGCCGCTATGACCATCTGGTGGATGGCTCAGATGGCCCGTCACCCTAAAGAACATTAAACCGGTTCTCCTGAAAATATACCGCATCTGCCCGCGTGCAGGTGCAAAACGTATACAGGGTATCTGCCTCATGCAGTTACCCTTTTTTTATGTCCGTATTTTCCGCACAAAAAAACACCTCCCGCAACGGAAGGTGTTTTTGTATTTTAGATTGTGCGTATTAAAACTGCACCTGGTATTGCAGAATGAACTGGCGCGGGGCCTCTACGCTGAGCGGACGTAAGGAATAGGTCCGGTTCAGGATGTTGTTCACGATGAGGCTTACACGGTGGCCCTGGTGTACCTGGTAGGCGGCGCGCAGGTCGATCACGTAGTCGCCTTTGCGGTGCCACTGGCGGGACTGATGTACGCCGTTCAGTACGTTCAGATCGTCGAAGATCAGGAAGATGTTGTCCACGTTACGCATAAAGCTGTTGTAACGGGCGCTGACACCCAGGGAGAGCTTTTTGTAGTTGAACTCTACGTCGGCGCGGATCAGGTGACGGAAGCGGTACTTCATCTCGTTGGGCTTCGCGTTGGCCGTGTCGCTGGTATTGCGGTTGGTGAGCTCTACGCCGGTATTGCTGGTAGCATATACGAAATCGGGGTTCAGTACGGTCGGGTTGCTGTATGTGTAACCTACCAGCACATTCATGCCGAAATCTTTGGTGAACTGTCCCGTACCCATAACAGAGGCATCGATACCCCATACCTGCGAAGGGCCGATGTTCACAGAACGGAAACCAAATCCGAACAGCGGATCGCTGAAGGTACCCCACTGGGCCGCTACGAATTCGATGGTGTTCTGGTAACGCTGGTAGAAACCGGCAATGTCGAAATAACCCATGAATTCGCCTACTTTAAAGCCTTGTTTCAGACCCAGTTCGGTGCTCCATGACCTTTCAGGCGCCAGGTCCGGGTTCGGGTATACCTGGGCCGGGCCCACCGTGGTCTTGATGAAACGCTCGGCGATGGTCGGGAAGCGGTAACCCTGTCCGAAAGAAGCCCGGATATACGTAGCCTTGGCCACCCGGAAATTGGTACCGAGACGGAAAACCGGCTGCAGGTTCTGCTTTTTAAGGAGGGTATCGAAAGGCTGGGTAGCCTGTGTATTGGAGTTTACGAAGGTATACTGGTCTCTTTTGCCGATCTGGAAGTACTCCAGGCGGAAACCTCCGGAGATCGTGATGCGGTCGATGAATTTTTTCTCTACCTGCAGGTAAATGGCCGAGTTCAGCGCATAGGTGCCGATCCTGTCGGTACGGATACTGTCGAACCCGCTGGGTATCGTTGGCTGGTTGCCTGCAAAGAGCTGGGCCTTACCGATGGTATAGGATGCCATTACACCCGGCGTGATGGAGAAGTCCTTGATCTTGGGGAAAACCATGCGGTACTGGTACTCGCCGTAGATATACTGGCTGCTGTTGCCCTGGTTATTGTCGTTGTTATTGTCCAGGTAGAAATAGCGCAGGCGCAGCGACTGGGTGCTTCCGTTCTTGTTGGTGTGCGTGATAAAAGGGTCGATGTGAAAGATGGTCTGCAGCGTGCGCGTGGTGGTGCCCGGCATACCGCGGTAAATGGAATCGGCGCCGAATCCCTGCCATATAAAGGTAGAACCGCTGGCGCTGTACATCAGGTTACCGTTAACGCCCCAGGTAAGGCCTTCTTTTTTAGGCACACGGTGGCGGAAGTTGAAGTTGATACGGCCGCGGCGTTCAAATTCGCGGTTTTTCAGGTCGGCCATGGTACCGGTGCTGTCGCCCGCTACTTTACCGTAACCCACGTAACCGTTCTCGGAATAGAGGTTACCGCCGATCACCAGGTCGAACTCCTGCTTTTTACCGAGGCGGCGTGCATGCAGGAAGCTGATACCCGTATTGTAGGGCATGGTACGTGAGTCGTACCAGCGCTGACTTTTCTTAATATCGTATATACCGGCAAAAAAGGTCACCTTGGTCTTGGGTTTGCTGGTAGGATAGGCCGAACGTACGTTGATAACCCCGTTGAGGGCCGCCGAACCGTACAGTACCGAAGAGGCGCCTTTTACCACCTCGATCTGCTCTACGTTCTCCACCGGGATAAATCCCCAGCTGGGGCGCCCGGCATCCCCCGAAAGCAGGGGCAGGTCGTCTACCAGCACCATCACGCGGGAACCTGCACCAAAGCTGTAACCACTTCCTCCGCGGAGCTGGGGCTCGCTGTCCACGATCACCAGGCCCGGTGTCTGTTGCAGGGCCTGATCGGCCGATGTTACGTTCTTGTTCTCAATAATGTTGGGTCTTATTACATCCAGGGAAACGGTAAGTTCCTCCACCTTCTTTTCGTACTTCCCTTCTGTTTTTACAACAGTTCCCAGGGTCATTTTAACCAGGGCAATGTCTTTTGTGAGAGTTTCTCCGGCATTGAGGGTGATCTGTTCGTTGTGCGGTTTGCAGCCTACATAAGATACGGTGATGGAGTAGGTGCCCGGGTCAACGCTGAGGGTGAAATTGCCGTCGGCATCCGTAGTGGCCCCTTTTTTCACGGGATTCAGCAATACGTTTGCAAATGGCACGGGTTCGTTTTCTGAAGTAACTTTACCTTTTAGCGTAGCCTGCTGGGCATACGTAAAAGTAGAGATAAGGAGGGCTGGAAGGAGGATTTTCCATTTCTTCATGAGGTTCTTTGCGTTTGAATTGTTACTTTTAGCTCCGCCAAATTAGCAATTATTACATTTTTATCAACTTGGATACAAAAAATTTACAGGCCCTTATTTCCCTGTATTATTGCCATGGTATAGGCCGCGAGATACTGAAAAGCCTGCTGCCTTACTTCAACGCCCTTCCGCTTGCCTTGATGGAGGCGGAAGACAGCGAATTGTACGCCATCGAGGGCGTGCGTAAAAAACTCGTCGAAAAACTTCGTTCAGCCCCTGCCAATTTAGCTGCTGCCGCCCGGGAGATAGCATTTATGGAACAAAATGGTATACGAATGATAACTTTTTTCGACACAGATTATCCGTATAGGCTCAAACGGTGTGAAGATGCCCCGCTTTTTCTTTTCTGTAAAGGCAGCCCGGACCTTAATCCCCGTCATGCCCTGGCCATAGTGGGCACCCGCAGGGCCACCGAACAGGGCCGCGACGTATGCCGGCAGATGATCGGTGAACTGGCCGCTTACCGGCCCCTGATCGTAAGCGGAATGGCCGCCGGTATCGACATCACGGCCCATAAAAGTGCGCTGTATGCCCGCCTGCCTACCGTAGGCGTACTCGGGCACGGGCTCGATACCCTGTATCCTGCACAGCATAAGTCCATTGCAAAAAGCATGCTGGAACAGCAGGGCGGACTGCTTTCTGAATACCGCTCGCAGACCCGGCCCGACAAGGGAAATTTCCCGGAGCGGAACCGCATTATCGCCGGACTTTGTGATGCCGTTATCGTGATCGAAGCGGCCGAAAAAGGCGGTGCACATATTACGGCTGAACTGGCTTCGGACTATCACCGGGAGGTATTTGCCGTACCGGGCCGCCCGGCGGATGAATATTCGAGAGGCTGCAACCGGCTTATCCGGGAAAATAAGGCCAGCCTGGTGGAGAACGCTGCGGACGTGGCACGCTTTATGGGCTGGGAACAGGCACAGACCCCCGTCGCCGTACAGCGCAAACTGCTGCCGGAACTTTCGGCCGAAGAAACGCGGGTGGCAGAACTGCTGCTGCGCAAGGAACAGTGGCATATCGATGAACTGATGGCCAATACGGCCTTTTCTCCCGCCAAATTATCCACCCTGCTGTTGTCGATGGAAATGCAGGGCCTGGTACGCAGCCTGCCCGGCAAACGTTACCGCATGATCTAAGGCAGCAGCAGCGAACTGTCGCCGTAACTCAGGAAACGGTAATCGTTCTCTAATGCTGATGTATATACGTTTTTCCAGTCGTCCCCGATCAGGGCGCTTACCAGCAACAGTAATGTAGACTTAGGCTGATGAAAATTGGTGATAAGTCCGTTCACCACCCGGAACGTATAGCCCGGCAGTATGTACAGGGCCGAATGTCCGGTCCATTCCGTGATATTGCGTTCCTGCATGGCTTTCAGGATGTTTTGCAGCGCTTTTTCGCGGGGCAGGGGCTGTAACGTATAGGCATCGTCCTGCGAAATGCGGAATGCGGCCTGCGGATCGCTCTCCAGTTTTACCCCGAACCAGTACATGCTTTCCAGCAGACGGCAGGAAGTAGTGCCTACGGCAATTACCGGCCCCTCCTGCGCAAGGACGTGTTGCAGCAGGGTATCGCTGATCACGATCTGTTCGCTGTGCATGGTATGCTCCAGGGCATTATCGGTCTTTACGGGCATAAACGTACCGGCTCCTACGTGCAGGGTCGTGTACTCGCTGTGTATGCCGCCTGCGCGCAGGGCTTCGAAAACGGCAGGCGTAAAATGGAGCCCGGCGGTCGGGGCGGCAACGGAACCTTCCAGGCGGGAATATACGGTCTGGTACGTTTCCCGGTCGCTTTCTTCCCATTCGCGGTTTATGTAGGGAGGCAGGGGAATGTTCCCGGCGCTTTCGAGCACTTCGGCAAAACTCAGTGCGGCAGGTTGCCAGCTGAAATGTACATGATTCTGTTCCCGGTTGGCATAACGGCATTGCAGGGTGATATTTCCAAAGGAGGCTTGCAGTACCTCGCCGTCTTTCCAGGTCTTCCGTCCGCCGATGAGGCAGTGGAAGGTACATTCGCCTTTCAGCTGCAGGGCCAGGTGTGCGTTCAGTTCCGGATCGGCCGGACTCAGCACAAAAACCTCGATGTTCTTTCCTTTGGGATGTTGCAGGAAAAGGCGCGCCGGCACCACCCGGGTCTCGTTCAGCACCAGCAGCGAACCGGCAGGAAGCAGGGCGGGCAGCTCCGAGAAGATACGGTGTTCTATGGCACCTTTTTTGTATACCAGCAATCTGGACGTATCCCGCGGGTTTACCGGGAAACGTGCAATACGTTCGTCCGGCAGGGGATAGTCGTATATATCCATGGAGATCATGCGCAAAAGTACGCTCTTTTTCAACATGACTGCATGAAAAAAAAATGCGGCGGTACCGTAAAGAGTTACCGTTTTTATGCATTTTTGAGAACGCATGGATGTAGTTGCTTTATATAATGTTTTCAGGCACTGTGGAAAGATATCCACGGATACGCGCACGGTGGAACAGGGCATGTTGTTCTTTGCCCTGCATGGCGAACGTTTCGACGGTAACCGTTTTGCCGCCCGGGCGCTCGAAGCAGGCGCGGCCTATGCCGTAGTGGACGACCCTTCGGTAGTGAACGGACACCGCTATATCCTGGTGGAAGATACCCTGACCGCCCTGCAGGACCTGGCCGCCTATCACCGCCGCCAGCTGAAATGCCCGGTGATCGCGGTATGCGGCAGCAACGGGAAAACGACGACCAAAGAACTGATCCATGCCGTACTTTCTACACGCTACAAGGTCTTTGCCACCCGCGGCAACCTGAACAACCACATCGGTACGCCCCTGAGCCTGCTTTCGGTAGAGCCGGACACCGATATTGCCGTGATCGAGATCGGAGCCAATCACCTGGGCGAAACGGCTGCCCTCTGCCGCATTGCCGCACCCGATTCAGGCCTGATCACCAATAACGGGAAAGATCATCTCGAAGGTTACGGCTCCATCGAAAATGTGCGCCTGGCCAACGGAGAACTCTATACCTGGTTGCGGGAGAACGGTGGTATGGCCTTTCTGAACACCGATGAGTTCGACCTCGTGGAAATGGCCGAAGGCCTGCGCGTATATACCTACGGAGAAGGAACGGAAAATAATGTGAGCGGCCGTGAGGTCCCGGGCGGAAATACGCTTACCGTGGCCTGTTCGCGCCCGGCCATAGAGATAAAAACGCAGCTGTTCGGCAGTTACAACCTCGGCAATGTACTGGCTGCCGTGGCGGTGGGCCGGAATTTTGAAGTGCCTGCGGAGGCGATCGCCGCTGCCATTGAGGCTTATGTGCCATCATCGAACCGTTCGCGGATCATACAGACCGGGGAAATGACCCTGGTGATGGATTGCTACAATGCCAATCCGGCCAGTATGGAAGCCGCCCTGCGCAGTTTTGCCGTTTCGGGAGAGGCTCCGCGCATGGTGATCCTCGGCGATATGCTGGAACTGGGAAGCTACAGCCACGACGAACATTACCAGATGCTGAACCTGGCGGAAGACCTCGGGTTTGACCGTGTGGTGCTGGTGGGGCCTGAGTTTCAGAATGCCGGGAAAGAATTCCCTTTTGAGAATTACAGTAATGCCGGAGAGGCAGCTATGCATATACGAAAAGAAGACCTCAGCGGCTGGCAGGTATTACTGAAAGGCAGCCGTGGTATCGCCCTGGAAAAGATCGTAACAGACTGGATATCATAAAAACCGGGCCCGCAGTTCCGGTGTGGGTATCATGCAGCTTTCCTGCTTACCGAACCAGCGGTAACGGTTCCGGCTGATGAAAAGATACACGGCATCGCGGATAAAATAAGGGACCGGGTAAAAAATATAGAACAACAACGGCCACAGACCTGAAAGCCGGCGTGCAATGCGCAGGGCCGCTCCTGAATTGGTGTAATATTTGCCGTTGGAATACAGTACGATGGAATCGAATTTCCGGAGGTCCATACCGAATTTGCCCAGTAAGGCCTGGCCGGCTTCACTCTGCAGGGCACTGAATTTAAAATGTCCTTTGGTATCATGCCGTATGATGAACTGTACCGAGGAATTACAGAGATTGCACACACCGTCAAACAGAACTACATCTTCCATGGTATAAAGGTACGGCATTCCGTGCAGAAAACAGATGCCGCAAATGCAGTATTTGCCTAATACTGGCCCGTGTGCAGCAGCACCAGGGTGCAGGCCTCTTCGGTGTGGATACCGGCTTTTTGTGCTTTTTCCACGAAGGCCGGATTTTCGGTACCCGGGTTAAAGATGATGCGCTTCGGTTTAAGCGCTATGATTTTGTCTTCCAGTGTCTTCTGATTGTCCGGGTTCAGGTACAGGGTCACGGAATCCAGGTCTTCGATCTGTTCCGGGAAACGGTTCTGGATCACCTTTCCGTCGATATCGCCTTTTTTCTGGCCGAACAGCTCGGTACTGTGCCCGTATTGTGCCAGCAGGCGTGCGGCTTTGTTGGCATAGCGCTCCGGGTTGGGACTTGCTCCGATCACCAGTGTTTTCTTATTCATTTTCTATGCTTTTAAACTCTTTCAACGATCCTTCAAAGAGTTCAAATTTAGCAAATTTACACTCGATATTCCCGTTCAGCAGGGTGATTTTTGCCGAAGGTTTCAGGCCGATCTGTTTCATGGCCTCGGGATTTCCGCTCAGGATCCAGGCCGTCCAGCCGCTGAACTGGTTTTTGAGCGTGGAACCGATATTCTGGTACAGTTCTTCTACGTTATCGCCGATGCGCAGGCCGTAGGGCGGGTTCATCATCAGCAGGCCCTTTTTCATGGGCGCTTTTATTTTATTAAAGTCGCCGCGTACCATTTCCACATCGCGCAGGGCGCCCATGGTTTCCAGGTTGGTCTGGGATACCTGCACGCTTTTGGCGTCTATATCTCCGCCAAAGATGCGTGTTTCCAGGCGTTTGCGGCGTTTGCGGGCCTCGGTCTTGTACTGGTAGTACAGTTCCTGGTTAAAATCGTCGAAACGCATAAAGGCGTATTCGGTGCGGTGCAGGCAGGGCGCCATATCGGTGGCAAATGCGTAGGCTTCCATCAGCAGGGTGCCGGTACCGCACATGTAGTCGGCAAAAGGTGTGGCGGGGTCCCAGCCGCTCAGGCGTATCATGCCGGCAGCCAGTACTTCGCTCATCGGCGCTTCGTTACGCTGTGAACGTGTGTTGCGTATGTGCAGCGATTGTCCCGAAGTGTCGATGGATATACGAACGTCGTCTTCGTGAAAATGGATCACAAAACGGGCATCGGGGCGCATTTTGTCTACCGACGGACGTTTACCGTGCTTCTCGCGCATCAGGTCACAAAGAGCGTCCTTAATTTTCAGGGAGGCGAACTGCAGGTGGGTAAAATGGGACGAACGGCCCGAAAAGTCGAACACGAACGTGCCCTGGGGTTTCAGGTATTTTTCCCAGTCGATCTTTTTTGCCTCTTCGTACAGCTGATCGTTATTTTCAGCCTTAAATGAATGGAAGGGCAGCAGCACGCGCAGTCCGGTGCGGCAGAACATGTTTATTTTGTATACCATTTCAGGCGTATACGAAACCGTAACGGCCCGCGACTGAATTTCGGCATTTTCGGCGCCCAGGGCCGTAAGTTCGTTTTGGAGTACTTCTTCCAGTCCCTGGAGAGTGGTAACCGCTATATAGGGAAAATTATCCATGCGTTTTTATGAATTCCATTGCTTTGTCAACCATGGCCGCATTGCCTATGAACAGGGGGCAGCGCTGGTGCAGTTCAACGGGTTGTATGTCCAATATGTTGTTTATGCCGTCTGTGGCTTTACCGCCGGCCTGTTCGCAGATGAAGCCCAGGGGGGCGCATTCGTACAGCAGGCGCAGCTTGCCGTTGGGGTCTTTGGTAGTGCCGGGGTAGATGTAAATACCGCCCTTGAGCAGGTTGCGGTGAAAATCGGCTACCAGGGAGCCTATATAGCGTGCGGCGTAGGGTTTGCCGCTGTCGTTGTTCTTGCTCTTGCAATGGTCGAGATAGGCCAGCATGCCTTTGCTCATGCCCGAAACATTGCCTTCGTTGGTGGAATAGATGGCGCCTTTTTCCGGGATGCGCATATTGGGGTGTGAAAGCAGGAACTCGCCGATGGAAGGGTCCAGCGTAAAGCCGTTCACACCATTGCCCGTGGTATACACCAGCATGGTAGAGGAACCGTACAGTACGTACCCGGCAGCTACCAGTTTACGGCCCGGCTGTAAAAAATCGGCCTCCACAGCGGGGCGGTCGGCTTCCAGGGTGCGGTAAATGGAAAATATGGTGCCGATGGAAACGTTTACGTCGATATTGCTGGAACCGTCGAGCGGGTCGATACAAACCACGTAATGCCCGTGCGACATGCCTTTACGGCCGAAAGCCACAAAATCGTCGAGTTCTTCACTGGCCACGCCGCAGCATTTTTCGCCCGCGCGCAGGGCGCGTATAAAAAGGTCGTTGGCAATTACGTCCAGCTTTTTCTGGTCTTCGCCCTGGATATTGGTACTGCCCATTTCACCGAGAATATCTGCCAGACCGGCCCGGTTCACTTCGCGGTGTACGATCTTGGCGGCAATGGCCATATCGTACAGCAAACTGGACAGATCGCCCTTGGAATAAGGGAAATTCTTTTCCTGAAGGTGGATAAACTCGTTTATGGTAATAATTTCCATCCCGCTTTTTTGCGCAAAGATAACAATTTGATCAGGCCGACACTGCGCCATGCAGAAATCGGTATAAAAGGCTCAGGAACGGAGCGTTTCTTCAAATACCGGGCGCCATCCCTGCCAGTGGTCCTTATCACTGAGGCTGTGGTTGTGCCAGTGCGGTACGAACACGCCCCCGTAGCTACGTGTAACGGCGCGCAGCCTGCGCACTTCCTCTATGGCCTCTGCCGGACTCAGGCCCAGGTGTTCGTTCAGGGTACCGTCCATACAGCTGAAGGGATACAGTATGAGTTCCGTTTCCAGGTTGTTCTCCAGGTCGAACCAGGGAAAAGGGCGGCAGGTGCCGGCCCGGAAGCCCGTTGCGTGGGCGTATCCCATGGTGTGATCGGCTTTTATGCCCAGCTGCAGCATACGGCGGTAGGTCTCCGGCCAGGAGAGACGCAGGAAATGCTGCCGGGTCTGTGAAACCACCGTCGGAACGGCTTCCTGTAACCTGCGGAATTCACCCTGCAGTATGCGGAAATCGCCGTGACTGGCATAGGACGGATGCAGCCCGATGGTGCCGGCCGCGCGCAGTTCGTTCAGCAGGATCTTATAGGCGGCTGAATGCAGGGGCACAGGCGTGTCGTAGGGCGGATTGCGTTCGCCGCAGAGCAGGAAGAAAACGGCTTTCAGGTTATGGATGCGCAGCTGCTGACTGATGTAAACGTAAGTATCGTAGGGGTCTTCATGCGTGCGGAAGTAGCGCATACGTGCCGCAGCGGCCCGGCTTTTGCCGGAGAGCAGGTCCCGCAGCCATCCGCCGGTATTCTGCAACCATCCCTTACCGCGGTAGGCGTAGGCATGGTCGATATCGAAGGTCGGCAGCACAAGGAATTCCGGCTTATTGAAAACGGCATCCGGTACCCGGTACAGGATATCGTCCCAGAGCAGTGTACGCCATACGTCCACCCAGGGCAGCCCGATACCGTGCACGGCCAGGATGCTCTTCTGCGGCTGAAAACGTCCGTGTACATCGGTATGCGGCGAGTTGTACTCTTCCATGCGGCTGAGCATAAAAAAGGCCAGGGAAAAAATATCCGTACGTTCGGGCAGGCGTTCTGTGGTCCAGGGAGTTCCCGGCAGGTAATCGGCATCGGGCAGGATGGCCGTACCGTGTAAAAGTCCGTCGGGGACTATATGCAGATGAGTATCCGGAAATAATTCATCTGTATACGCAATTTTATACCCCGATTGCTGCGTATATTCATCGTAATTGTCGTGAATACTGAAATATTCATCGAATAATATACGAAAAACGTACAGTTGCCGCGCCGTAATTTTTTTCGTATATATATGAATACTTATCACAGGTGTTTCCGTATGGTTTTGCTGATGTCTTCGGCCGCTTTGCCGTTCCCGTATATCGAAGGGTAATTTCTTTCGTGGCCGGCTGAAAAGTGCCGGTAACCTTCCAGTATCTTCTGCGGATCGGCATCGGCCAGTACGCCGTTCCCGGTTTCCATAATTTCTACCCATTCCGTTTCGGGGCGCAGTACCACACAGCCTTTGCGGAAAAAATACGCTTCTTTCTGTACGCCGCCGCTGTCGGTAATGATCATACGGCAGTATTTCTCCAGCATGATCATGTCGAAAAAGGAGACCGGTTCTATGATCCGTATATTTTTGTGTACGTTGATCCGGCCCGACTGTTCGATGCGGTTGCGCGTACGCGGGTGCAGGGGCAGTACAAGCGGAATGCCCGAAACGCTGCATACCTCGTTCAGTCCGCTGAAGATGTTCTGCAGGCGTTCTTCGTTGTCGGTATTAAAATCGCGGTGGATGGTGCAGAGCAGGAACCCGTCCTTTTTCAGTCCGTTCTGTTCCAGTACGCTGCTCTTTTCTTCGGCCATGGAAGCGAAATACAGCGAGTTATCGTACATGATATCGCCGGTGTGTTTTACCAGGGGATTATCGATGCTGACGGGCTTGTTGCCGTCGAACGCAAAACCTTCGTTCTCCAGGTTTTTAACGGCGGTGGCGGTGGGTGCAAAAAGGAAAGTGGAGGTATGATCGGTGCAGATCCGGTTGATCTCTTCGGGCATGTTCTTGTTGAAACTGCGGAGCCCGGCTTCGATATGGATCACCGGGATATGCATTTTAGCGGCTGCCAGTGCGCCGGCCAGGGTGCTGTTGGTATCGCCGTATACGAGCAGTCCGTCGGGCCGCAGGTCGTTCAGTACGTTCTCAATGGCTTCGAGCATGGAGCCGGTCTGGCGTCCGTGTCCGCCCGAACCCGTGCTGAGCTGGAAATCGGGTTGCGGAATACCCATTTCTTCAAAAAATACCCGGCTCATATTGGCGTCGTAATGCTGACCGGTATGCAGCAGGTATTCCTTGATCTTTGCACCGGAGCCTTTGCGGATGGCCCGTGAAAAAGCGGCAGCCTTAATGATCTGCGGACGTGCGCCTACGATAGTCAGTATACTCTTTGTCATTTCGATGGATCGGATATTTTGTTTTTCAGGGCGGGCGACATATAAATTTCGTATTCGCCGTTAAATGCGTCGGAGATCAGGTATACCATCAGCGAAGGATGGCGTTCTACAAAATGTACGGCCTTACCGGCCCCCATCACCATAAAGGCGGTGGCATAGGCGTCGGCTTCGGCGCAGGTGGGGGCAAACACGCTGGCGCTTAACAGCTTGTGTTCTACCGGCATGCCTGTGCGCGGGTCGATGGTATGACTGTAACGGCGGCCGTTCTTTTCATAAAATTTACGGTAACTCCCCGAAGTGGCCAGGGCCAGTCCGTCCAGGTCTACGATGGCCTGCAGTTGTCGCGTGCCGGAGTCGCTGATGGGCTTATCGATACCGATCTTCCAGGTTTTTTCTTTCTGGTTGGTGCCTTTGGCGCGTACTTCGCCGCCTACTTCCACCATATAGTTCTGTACGTTCTTTGCCTGGAACAGGTCGCAGATCACATCCACGGTATAGCCCTGTGCAATGGCATTAAAGTCGATTCCGGCTTTGGAACTCATGCGTACGTAACTGAGTCCGCCCGCAGGTTTTACCATGCCCCAGACACTGTGCCGGCGCAGGGAATCTACCGAGAACTGCTTACTTTTAAGACTGTCTTCGGAAAAACGTTCTTTCGAAAAGCCCCAGAATTTAATGAGGGGATATACACAGGGGTTGAAGGCCCCGTCGGTCTCTTTGTGAATGCGGTCGCTGAGCGCGTATACCTTTGCAAAATGATCGTCGGCCGTAACGGGCGTGCCCGGCACGCTGTTGTTGATGCGGGTGATGATCGAGGCCGAATCCCAGAGTGACATGGAGGCGTCCATGGTCTTAAAGATGGCGTCGATATCGGCCTGCAGGTCACCGGCATTGCTGTCGTAAACAATGTTGAAGGTAGTACCCTGGGCATAACCGCCGTATACGTTCATTTTACGGAAGGGCTGCTGTCCGCAGGCGGCAAACAACAGGATGACTATGAGAAAACTATAGCGCTTCATGCGGGCAAAGGTAGCTAATCGGATGCGTTCTGCCGTAAAAAATACCCTGTTTTTTGTATAAAATGACAGGAGGAACGGTGGTATTTTCTGCATGGCATACAGGATTTTTAGCGTACTTTTGCAGGGCAGAAGAGGGCCGGACCCACCCGCAGGAATTCTGCAGTAAATTTTTATGAACCAGACAGATAAAGCCTTCCAGGCTGCTTACGAAATATTCAGGAACGGTAAACCGGCCGAGGCCTACGCCGCCTTTTCGGCCCTGCTGAGCACATACCCGCACAAGGGCGAACTGCACTGGTACCTGGCCATGGCCTGCCTGCAGGAGGGAGATCCGCAGAAAGCCCTGGGCCACATGGAACAGGCCCTGTTCTTTGAGCCGGGTAACGCCAATTACATCAGTGAAATGGGCGTGGTACATTTTCACCTGAAAAACCGGGACCTGAGCCTCTTCCACATGGACAGAGCCCTGGAACTGGAGCCGCAGAACCCGTACCGTTACAGCAGCCGCGCCTATATACGCTCTTCCTTCGGGATGGTACAGGAAGCCATTGCCGATTATGAAAAGGCCGTAGCCCTGGACCCGGAAGACAGCGTGGCCTACAATAACCTGGGACTGCTGCAGGAACAGGCCGGCTGGAACGATAAGGCCCGGATGAACTACCGCCAGGCCGATGCCCTGGAAGGACTGAAAAATGCCGTGATACAGGATATGGAAGCCGAAGAGGCCGCAGCCGGTACGGAGCAAGCCTCGGCCCCTGAGGGAGAAACCGGAGAAGCACAGAGCCTGTGGCGCGTAATGCGCGATATCATTGGCAAGCCTGAGACCCGGCGCGAATTCCTGGACTTCTGGAAGACAAAAATGAAGGGAAAATAAAACCCGCCACACCCGAATTGTTTAGATTTTGTTAGCAGAAGCCCCGGCTGACGAATTTTAGGATATTTTTGCACCATGCTTAAAACCAAGAACGTACGTTCCATTCTCATTATAGCTGCTTTCTGCATCGTGGGACTGCTGTTTATGCAGCTGTTCTTCCTGCGGCGTTCCTATGTGCTTACCGAGGCGCGTTTCAACGATAAAGTGAACCTGGCCCTGATCTCCGTGGCCGAGGAAATTTATAAGAAGAACCGCGACAGCACCTCGTCCATAGAGGCCGTACAGCAGATAACGCCCGAATATTTTGCGGTGAACATCAACGATACCGTGAACTTCGGTTACCTGGAGAACCTGCTGAACCTGGAGTTTACCAAGTACGACATCAATATCGACTACGAATACGTGATCTACGACTGTTTTATGGACAGCCTGATCTGGCGCGGGTACGTGGGAGCCACGGCCGAAGCGGCCCAGACCGATGAGAACTACCTGTTCAAGCGGGACGACCTGCCCAGGGACATGCTGCCGGGCGACAGTCACAAATTCGGCGTGTATTTTCCCGGGAAAAAAGAATACCTGCTCTCCGAAATGCAGCTGATGATCATTACCTCCTGCGGACTCCTGCTGATCATCAGTTATTTTATCTATATCCTGTACGTGATCCTGAAGCAGAAACGGCTCAGCGAGGTAAAGAACGACTTCATCAACAATATGACGCATGAGTTCAAGACGCCGCTCAGTACCATTTCCATCAGCAGCGAGGCCCTGCTGAAGCCCAATATACTGGAGAGGCCCGAACGTATACAGCGTTATGCAGGCATTATTGCCGACGAATCGCGCAGGCTGCGCACCCATGTGGATAAAATACTGGAAATTGCCTTACTGGACGCCGAAAAGCCCAAGCTGAAGTTCGAATGTTTCGACATGAACGAAAGCGTGCGTACCGCCGCCGAAATGCTGCAGGTAAAAGTAGAGGAACTGAAAGGCAGCATCACACTGAACCTGCAGGCTGTGGACCTGCCCATAGAGGGCGACCGGCATCATATACAGAACATCCTCTTCAACCTGATCGAGAACGGGATCAAGTACAGCGAGGGACAGCCGCGCATTCAGATATCCTCGAAAAAAGACGGTAAATACGCACTGGTATCCATAAAAGACAGCGGTATCGGTATTCCCAAGAAGGCCATACGGCACATTTTTGAGAAATTTTACCGCGTAAGTACAGGTAATGTACATAATGTAAAAGGATTCGGCCTGGGCCTGCACTATGTATACAAAATGGTCCGGGCTCACGGTGGCAAAATAAATGTGAAGAGTGTCCAGGGCCAGGGAAGCACATTTAATGTGTATATCCCCTTGCAGAAGTAAATTCCCTTTTACATATTTGTAACCGGACCCTGATAAAAATTAAAATTCCGGATGAAGAAAGATATAAGCATTCTCCTGGCTGAAGACGATACGAACCTCGGTTTTGTGATCAAGGACCTGCTGGAGGACGAAGGATATACTGTAAAATTATGCACAGACGGCGTAATGGCCCTGCAGAAGTTTAATGAAGAAGCCTTTGACCTTTGCCTCCTGGACGTGATGATGCCGCTGAAAGACGGTTTTACGCTGGCCGAAAATATCCGCAGCCTGAAAGCCGATATGCCCATCATTTTCCTTACGGCACGCGGTGTTACCGAAGACAAGGTGCGCGGGCTTAAGCTCGGTGCGGACGATTATATCACCAAACCTTTCGAGAACGAAGAATTTATCCTGCGCATCGAAAATGTACTGAAGCGCACCGGTAAACAGAAGCGCGAAGAACCTGTGCCCGATTTTATACAGATCGGCACCTTTACGCTCGATCATAAAAACCTGATGCTGAGTCATAAGGATGGCGAGCAGCAGAAACTCACCGCCAAAGAAGCTAAAATACTGCGTTTGCTGGGCATGAGCCCGAACCGTGTACTGGAACGTGAAGTGGTGCTGAATGCCGTATGGGGCAAGGACGACTATTTTACGGGCCGCAGCATGGACGTGTTCATAACCAAACTGCGCAAGTACCTGAGCATCGATCCGGCTATCCGTATCGTGAACATTCACGGCGTAGGGTTCAAGCTGGAGATCGACGAATAGCATAAGGGTCTGACCATAACCCATCTTACTTTATTGTTTAACTCATAATTGTTCGGGTTAAACCGCTTGTTTCTGAACCAATCTCAGAAAAGAGGATTTTTTTTGAAAAAAATGAGCGGTTTAGTTGGAACTAAACAAAAGTATGCATACATTTACGGTCAGAAAGATAGAGGCAGTGGAAGGAGTACAAAAGTTCCTTCAGCTGGAAATTAATGGCAGAGGTCAGCTCGATGCCTTTGAGGAAAGCCTGCGTGGCAGCACCTACGAACGCGAGTTTGCGGTGATGCTCACATACATGGAATATGTGGCCAATAACGGAAGCCTTCCTCAGACCAGGTTCCGGGATATTACTCCGGCTAAAGATCCGGTAAAGGAATACGAGTTCAAGAGTAAGCACCTGCGCATATACGCCTGCCGCTATCCCGGTGGCAAACTGATCATACTGGGTGGCAAAAAGAACGACCAGAAAAAAGACATCACACGCTTCCGTTCCCTGAAGAAGCAATATTTACAAACCATTATAACAAAGTAGCATTATGAAACGCGAAGAACTCTTAAAAAGCCGTGAATACTGGGTTACCCAGATGCAGCTCGGCCTGTTCAGCCTGATGGACGCCTACTGCCGCGAAAATAACCTGAACCGCACCCAGCTGGCCGAAAAACTGGGCGTTACCAAAGGATACGTTAGCCAGGTAATGAACGGAGACTTTGACCACAAGATCAGCAAACTGGCCGATCTGGCCCTGGCCTGCGGTAAAGTACCCGTTATCCGTTTCGAAGACCTGGACACCTATATTGCCGAAGACGCCATACAACATAAACCCCATTCCGGTATACATATCCGCATACCTTTTCCCGCTGCCGCAGAGGATGTAAGACCCATCCGTAAATTTGATACTGCCGTGTATACTGCCCGCGCAGGTGAGCCCCGCAAAAAAAAGAGCCATGAGTACATATACTAAGAACTACGGCTTCGACGACGAAGACACGGAATTTGCCATAACGGCTATGGACGTTACGGAGTTCTTTTACAGGGAGCCGGAACGGAGACAGGCACTGCCCTCCCGGGAACAGCTGGGGGCCGATGTGCAACTGGAACTCAGCGAAGAGGACGGGGGCCGTATGATCGTAGTGCGGGTGCGGGTGGCATACGTACGGGAAGGTGTCCCTCAAAAAGACCGCAAGGAGCTGCTGAAATTCAGCGGGCGTTTCTGTTTTGTACCGGAAGATCCGGAAAACACAGGTTTGCATACCCGGCGCATAATGGCGGGCATTGCCGTTTCAGCAACGCGGGGAATGCTGGCCCTGAAAACCGCAGGAACTTTTCTGCAGCACGTATACCTGCCCCCGCTGGATGTGGCGGAACTCTTACCTGCCCTGGCCTATGTGGCCGAACACGGCAAAAAAAAAGCGAAAAAAGATAAGACGAAGCCCAAACGCTGATCAGAACATGTCCATCAGTTCGCGCAGGTGGCGTATGGTATTGCCGGCAAGCGGTACATCGATGCCCGGCGCATAGTGTATACCCGTCATCCCGGCGCGTTGTGCCCCGGCCACGTCGATATCGTGGTCGTCGCCGATCATTACCGATTCTACCGGTTGCGCTTTGGTGAGCCGGAACGCAAAATCAAAAATACCGGGCTGCGGCTTTTTACTGCCGGCCCGCTCGCTGGTGATCACCTCCCGGAAATAATGGTCGATCTTACAGGCTTTCATCTTGATGTGCTGTATCTCTTCAAAGCCGTTGGTGATGATATGCAGGTTGTAGCGTGGCGCCAGGTATTCGAGCACTTCGGCGCTGCCGTCCATCAGCAGGGTCTGGCGCGGACTGCGCAGTACGTATTCCTCGCCCAGGGTAGCCGCCAGGGTATTGCCGGTGTGGCCTACTTCCTGCAGGCTCATTTTAAAACGTTTGGAACGCATGCTCTCCTTGCTCAGGCGGTTTTCGCGGTACAGGGCCCAGCATATCTCGTTTTTGGCGCGGTAAATATCAAAGAACTGGTCAAAATCCGTGTATCCGAGTTCCTGCAGTTTGTATTCCCCGTACAGTTCGGCCAGGGTATTGCGGGAGTTCTGCTCAAAGTCCCAGAGCGTACGGTCCAGGTCAAAAAAGATATGTTTTATGGCAATGCGTGTCAAAACAGTGTATTTAGTGCGGAAATAATGAGTGTCCATACCAGTACGGCAGCTTCCATGTACAGCAATACCACTTTTTTGTTGTGAAAAAAGCGGGTGGCCAGGAAATTACCGATGGGTATACTGATCAGTACAGGGGTCAGCAGGGCCAGTCCGGGCAGTCCGAAGCGGTTCTTTATGCGCACGAAGCGGCGTATCTTCTTACTGAAGATCTTTTTGGGTCTGGCGGGCCGTTTGCCCCGCAGTTTACGGATCAGCCGGTCGATCTGGTGATTGATGAAATCGCCGGCATAAATAAAGGCAATATTGCCCAGCGTGCCGGAAGCAAAGCCAAAGACGATGCTTTCCCAGAAGTTCATATCAAAGGAATGGATGGCAATGGGAAAGCCAATGGCAAATTTTACCGTACAGAAAAGCGCGGCGCTGAGCAGTGCCAGTATGGTCTGAGTCACGTGAAATGCAGGTTATATTTTACTACCATAGGCAAGGTCGCCTGCATCGCCCAGTCCGGGTACGATATAGGCTTTGGCATTAAGCTCGGGATCGATGGCGCCGATCCACAGGGTGCAGTTCTCCGGGATGCGGGCGCGGGTATAATCCACACCTTCTTCGGAGGCGATCACCGAAGCTACGTGGATGTGTTCGGGTTTGCCCAGGTGTTCGGTAATGGCTTTCAGCGCCAGTACCATCGATCTACCGGTGGCCAGCATGGGATCCACCAGGATCAGGGTCTTGTTCTGCAGGCCGGGGCCGCTCAGGTATTCGATCTCTATGGTAAAGCTGTTGTCTTTGTGATGTTTACGATAGGCGGAAACGAAGAGGTTCTGCGCACGGTCGAAATAATTCAGGAAACCCTGGTGGTAGGGCAATCCGGCGCGGAGTATGGTACCGATCACCACTTCGTTCTGCGGCAGCTGCATTTCGGCCTGTCCGAGCGGGGTTTCCACCGGAACGGACGCAAAATTCAGTTTTTTGGAAATTTCATAAGCCATGATCTCACCGATCCGTTCCAGGTTGCGGCGGAAACGCATGGAGTCCTTCTGGATGTGGATATCGCGTAATTCGGAAATGTAGGTATTGAAAATGCTGTTCTGTTCCCCCAGGTTGTGTATCATGACCTTTGTGTGATTTATGGTTTACTTTGGAAAATTCTCAAATTTTTCGCGAACGGCGCTGAAATTATAGATTTTTGAGCCGTGACTGATCTCTATACGCCATTTTTTCCCCTTTTTGCGGCCTTTTATTCCCCAGTCCCCATCGGCAGGGTGGCAGCCTGCATCTACACAGTAGCAGAGTTTGCAGTATGTCACCACATTGGTTTTTAGTGAATTCGGGACGCCACAGTTTATTTCAAAGCTCTTTTTCGTGCCCGCGGGCATCATAAAATACCACTGTTCGATGAATTCATCGTCCATAATGGCCTTGTTGTGCGAGTGGCGGTACTCGATAAAAAAGGACACAGATCCTTCATTCTTCGCATGATTAATATACGAAAATCCGAAGGTGTTCGAGGAGGAAAGCTTTGTATCTTCAAAATACAGGGCCTTGATGGCCTCTTTCTCGATCAGGGAATCGGGCATGGGCGTAAGCTGGGCCTGCATAAGCGTTGCTGCCGGTAAAGACAGGATCAGCAGCAGTATGTACCTGAACGTTTTCATAACTATACTAAATTATAAAAATTTATCTCCTTTTTCAATACTGATCTCGTTTACAAAATGCTTGATCTTCTGTTCCTCGTCCATTTTACAGATCAGCAGCATATCGTCGTATTCCGAAATGATAAGATCTTTTACCGAGCCCAGCACCACCAGTTTTTCGTTGGGACAGTTAATGACGCAGTTCCTGGTATCGAACAGCATGGTATTCTTGCCGATGACCACGTTCTTCTTTTTGTCCTTAACGCTGTTCTCGTACAGGGATACCCAGGTGCCCAGGTCGCTCCAGCCCAGGTCGGCCGAGGTCATGTATACGTTCTGGGCGTGTTCCATAATGCCGTAGTCGATCGAAATGGCCGTACAGGTGGCATATACACCTTCGATAAATGCCTGTTCCCGGTCGGTATCGTAGGCTTCGGGATCTTCCTTGAACAGGGAAATGATCTCGGGCTGGTATGTATCGAAGGCATCGAGTATGCTTTCGGCCCGCCAGATGAACATGCCGGAGTTCCAGGCAAATTCGCCGGAATTTACGAATACGTTCGCCATTTCGAGGTTCGGTTTTTCGGTAAAGGTCTTCACTTTTACAAAACCGTACGGGTTGGGCTTTTCGGTCGAATCGAACTGGATGTACCCGTAACCGGTATCGGGGCGGGTGGGTTTTATGCCCAGGGTAAGCAGTTTGCCGTTATCGGCGGCGCAGGCATAGGCGCTTTCCATGGTCTGGCGGAAGGCGTCTTCCTTGGTAATGAGGTGGTCGCTGGGCACTACGGCGATCACGGCCTCCTTATCGCGCAGCCAGATCTTGTACGAGGCGTAGGCCACGCAGGGAGCGGTATCGCGGCGCGAAGGCTCGCCCAGTATGTTCCTTTCGGGCAGCGCGGGCAGCTGTTCACGGATAAGCCGTGCATAGCGGGCATTGGCCACGATGATAATGTTCTCCGGGGGGCAGAAGGCGCTTACCCGGCGGTAGGTAGACTGTAAGAGGGTTTCGCCGGTGCCGAGGATATCTATGAACTGTTTCGGTTTTTCTGTACGGCTCATCGGCCAGAAACGGCTTCCTACGCCGCCGGCCATAATTACACAATAACGGTGTTCAGTACTCATGTCCCTTTATTTATTCAACATTCTTCAGAAAATTCTCTAACTGCGCAAGCATTTCGGGTATCTGTTCCTCGGTGCATGTTCCTACGGAAATGCGGAACCATTCGGTGCCGGGGGCATTGCCGAAGGCGGTAAAAGGTACCACGGCAAAGGAGGCTTCAGAGATAAGCAGGGACGCGATCTCGAAGGTACTTTCTATTTTTTTGCCTTTGTAGCTGTGGCCCAGCAACGAAAACTTCACGGAAAGGTAAATGGCGCCTTCGGGCGCGATGGCGTCCACGGGAAGGCCCTGTTCCTTCATGGCCTTAAAGCCTTTGTACAGGGCATGAAGACGGGCGCTTACCTCTTCTTTCATGTGTACGAGAAAGGTGTTCACGACCTCTTTGTTATCGAGCAGGCGTGCCGAAGCGACCTGTTCTGCCTTGGGGGCCCAGGCGCCTACGTGGCCCAGTATGGAACGCATTTTACCGATCACGTATTCCGGACCGAAGGCCCAGCCTACGCGAACGCCGGTGGCGGCAAAGGATTTGGAGATGCCGTCCACGAAAATGGTGTATTCCTTCAGTTCGGAGAACAGGCTCACGGGGTCTACGTGTTCTTTTTCGCCGAAGCTGAGCAGGCTGTAGATCTGGTCGTACATGAGGTACAGCGGTTTGGCGCCGCTTGCTGCACGGCGTTTGTTCTCGCTGATGACCAGTTCGCAGATACCCTGCAGCTGTTCTTTGCCGAACATGGTGCCCGTAGGGTTCAGCGGGGAACACAGGGCCAGCATGGCGGCATCCTGTATGTAGGGTTCAATGTCCGCGCGAACGGGCATGAAATGATTCTCCGGTCTGGTCTCCACCAGGATCTGCTGCCCGGCCGAGAGGTGTGTATAGTGGTTGTTGTTCCAGGAAGGAACGGGGAAAATGACTTTATCTTCCGGGTCGATGAGGGTGCGGTAAATGGCATAGATGAGCGGACGGGCGCCGCCGGCCACCAGTATCTCGTTCGGGGAGTAGCGCAGGTTCTGTTTTTCCCACAGCAGGTCGGCCACGGACTGGCGCAGGGGCATAATACCGTCTGCCGGCGGGTAATTGGTCTGGCCCTCGCGGTAGGCGTTCACAATTTCGTCGGTAAGCAGCTCGGGGATAGGGAAAATGGCGGGATTAAAATCCCCGATGGTGAGGTTATGTATTTTGGCGCCTTCGGCGATACGTTTATTGATCTCTCCGCCCAGCTTTATGATTTCGGAGCCGATAAGGGTCTCGGCCATATGTGATACTTTCTGTTCCATGCTCATTCAAATTCCGGGGGACAAGATACCACAAAAGCCCGGGATATAGGCCTGCTTTTTCGGCAAAAAGTGTTTAAGGGGCGTTAAAAGAGGCTGTATTGTAATAAGAAGGGTTTTTTCTGTAATGCCCTGCATACTTTGGCCTGTTACCCTTCCGCCGGCTCCCTTCCGTAAAAATTAACAGGCCCTAAACCGGTTTGAGGCTCAATTTGTTATACTTTTGCAGTGGATTTTTCGTTTGTGCCTGTAACATTTGTACATACGAAGCGTCTTAGCTGTTGTTATTGTTTAAAAGCAGATATGTCATCCGTAAAAGGAGTAAATATAATTGAACAGGGCGAAGAGCGTAAATCGGCACACATTGAGCTGGCTGCCAATTCGCAGACCGCCGGTAACGGGCTGGACCGTCGTTTTAACTACGAGCCGCTGTTTGCCGCGCATCCTTCCACAGTGGCACGTCCCTTCTCTTTCCTCGGTAAGACCATGCAGGCGCCCATCTGGGTAAGCTCCATGACCGGGGGGACCGAAGCCGCGTACAAGATCAACCATAACCTGGCCCGGGCCTGTGCCGAATTCGGACTGGGCATGGGACTGGGTTCCTGTCGCGTACTGCTCGAAGGCAGTGAACGCTTCCCCGATTTTGACCTGCGCCCCGTAATGGGCAATGAAGCGCCTTTCTTCGCCAACCTGGGTATTGCCCAGCTCGAAGAACTGATCGACAACAACGAACTGCAGAAAGTGGTGGACCTGGTAGGCGCCCTCCAGGCCGACGGGCTCATCGTACACGTAAATCCCTTCCAGGAGTTCTTTCAGCCCGAAGGCGATATCTTTAAACGTGCCCCCATGGAAACCATCCTGGCCGTGCTCGATCATGTGAAGTTTCCCGTGATCGTGAAGGAAGTGGGACAGGGGTTCGGTCCGCAGAGCATCGAGGCCCTGCTGCAGCTGCCCATCGCCGCGCTGGACTTTGGAGCCTACGGAGGTACCAATTTCTCCCTGCTGGAACGCCTGCGCGACAGCAATTCCTACAACGAAATTTACGAACCGCTGGTGTACACCGGCCACACGGCTTTCGAAATGACCGATCTTGTAAATGCGGCCATCGAAAAGCTGGGCGATAAGGTTCAGTGTAAGCATATTATCGTATCCGGCGGTATTAAAAATTTCTCCGACGGATTTTACTGCATTCAGAAATTACAGATGCCCGCGGTATACGGACAGGCCTACGAACTGTTGAAACGCGCCTCACAGAGTTACGAGGACGTGCGCAACTACATTCAGAAAAGCCTGGAAGCCTACCGCATGGCCGAAGCCTATTTACGCATTAAATAAATCAATAGCAAAAGGAATGAAAAAGCCCAATTTAAGAGCCTTCAACAGAGAAGAACTGGCCGCCAAGGCGGATAGTGAAACCTACCTTGCTAAGACGTATTTCAGAAAAAGAAAGTCGGCGCCCGTAACCGAAGCGGAGACACGCCTGCTGAACTTCTGCGACCTGCACGAGGATGAACTTTTCCTGGCCGGAACGCACCCGAAATACGTTATTTAAACAACGAAAAGACGGATATTTAGTAAAACACAAGAGCGCTGCAAGGCGCTTTTTTTTTGATACAACTTTGGGAGAGCCGTGAATACTGAAAAAGAAATACTGCAGCAATACTGGAAACTGGAAAACCGCAAGGGACGTCACACCTGGCATTTTGAGCCCGATGCGGCCCTGTATCCCGAATATTATACCGATGCCGAAGCCTTCTGGCGCAGTGCCAAAGGCCGCGAACTGAAACAGGCGCTTTCGGACGCTTTTGTATACAATAAGGCACAAAATCCCAACAGTGCGGATATCGTGTATCGCAATTCGAAAGTGGGAGCGCCGGCCACACAGCATGAGAACGGCCAGCTTACGGCCGAAGAGGCTTCCCGGAAGGCCATTGAGTTTTACACACGCCTGCAGGAAGACGACGGGCACTGGCCTTCGGACTACGGTGGCCCCCTGTTCCTGCTGCCCGGCATCGTGATCAATGCCTACGTTACCCATACGCCTTTTGCCGAAGAAGAGCAGATCCTCATGAAACGCTATATGCTGAATATGCAGAATGCCGACGGCGGCTGGGGACTGCATATCGAGGACAAGTCCACCATGTTCGGTACGGTGATGCAGTACGTGGCCCTGCGTATCATGGGTATGCAGCCCGGAGAACCGGAAATGCAGCGTGCCCGTTCCTGGATACAGAGCCATGGCGGTGCCGTGAGCATACCTACCTGGGGTAAATTTTACCTGTCGGTACTGGGCGCTTACGAATGGAAAGGAATGAACAGCCTGTTCCCCGAGTTCTGGCTGCTGCCGCGCTGGCTGCCCGTGCATCCCGGTAATTACTGGTGCCATGCCCGCATGGTGTACCTGGGTATGGCCTATTGCTACGGGCACAAGGTGGTGGGTAAGATCACCGACCTGGTGGCCAGCCTGCGCGAAGAGATCTATGCAGAACCCTACGGGAAGATCGACTGGAAAAAAGCCCGCAATACCATCAACGGGGAAGATCTGTACTTCCCGCATCCGCCGGTACTGAAGCTGGCCAATAAATTCCTGAACCTGTACGAGGTACGTCCGCCCAAGCGTTTCCGCCGCAAGGCCCTGGACGCAGTCCTGGCCTATATCGACGCCGAGGACGATCATACGGATTTTATCGATATCGGGCCGGTGAACAAGGCCATTAACGGCATTTGTGTATGGCATGCCTACGGCGCAGACTCTGAGCGTTTTCAGAAACACCTGGACCGCCGCAGCGACTATCTCTGGGTGGCCGAAGACGGTATGAAAATGCAGGGCTATAACGGCTCACAGCTCTGGGACGTGGTGTTTGCCGGGCAATCTATGATGGAAGGCACAGACGCTACCCGGCAGGCGGCCAAACCGGCACTCAAGAAAATGTTCTCTTTCGTGGACGCCATGCAGGTCCGTGAGGAAGTGCGCGACCGGGCGGAGTTCTACCGGCATCCCTCCGTGTGTGGCTGGCCTTTTTCTACCGTGGAACACGGCTGGCCCATTACCGACTGCAGCAGCGAAGGCATGAAAACCGCCCTGCTGCTCCAGAACAGCAGCCTGCTCCGCGACGAGATCACCCCGCTGGAGGACTGGCGCCTGAAAGGGGCGGCCGACCTGGTACTTTCGTTCCAGAACAAAGACGGCGGCTGGGCTTCCTACGAGCTCACGCGTGGCCCCAAATGGCTGGAACAGATGAATCCCTCGGAAGTGTTCGAGAACATCATGATCGATTATTCCTACGTGGAATGCAGCTCGGCCTGTATGCAGGGCCTCAAGACCTTCAGCAAATATTACCCGGATTACCGCAGCGAAGAAATTAAGAAGGCGATCCGCCGCGGAGGAGAGTTCATTGCCCGCAAGCAGCGTGCCGACGGTTCGTTCTACGGCTCCTGGGCTGTATGTTTCTGTTACGGCGGCTGGTTCGGAGTAGAAGGTCTGCTCACGGCCGGACATAAGCGTTATGGCGATCCGGGCGGTCCTTCTCCGGCCATTACCAAAGCCTGCCTGTTCCTGGTATCCAAACAGCTGCCCGACGGCGGCTGGGGCGAGCGATTCGAAAGCTGCGTGACCAAAGAATACATGAGCACCGGTGAAGGCCAGGTGATCAATACCGCCTGGGCCCTGCTGGCGCTTATGGCAGCCAATTACCCCGACCGCACGGTGATCGACCGGGGCATCGAACTCATTAAAAAACGACAGCTGGTCTCCGGCGACTGGGAGCAGGAAGCCATTTCCGGACTTTTCAATCACAACTGTATGATCACGTACACGGCCTACCGCAACGTGTTCCCGATCTGGGCCCTGAACCGCTATGCAGCGCAGACGGCGGAATAGCCCCTGAATATATTTTAAAAAGTAAAGCCCGGCCGCTCCTGGTAGCCGGGCTTTCTGTATGTGTACCGGGTCGGCCGGACCAGCGTGACCAGGTCCGGGGTACACCGGGTTATGGTTTCTGTACCGGTATGTTGCGGGTATTTACACCGTCTTTGAACGGTTCGGCAGGTTCCATCAGTTTGGCGGCACGGCTTGCTACGGCATGGTTACTCATGATCGAACTCATGAATATCTGCCGGCGGATGCCCGGAGGGGTGGCATGGTAACGGCCGGCCATCAGGGCTTCGTAGCCTACATCGGCCACTACGGAAGGATCTTCGGGGTTTTCGGTGGCGGCCCGTGTATGTTCGGCCCCGGCGCTTTCGAAAAAGGAGGTATTCGTAGCCGGTGGTATAAGAGCCGTGATGGTTACGCCGGTGTTTTCGAGTTCGTAACTGAGTGCATCTGAAAAAGAAAGCACAAAAGCTTTGGTCGCGGCGTAAACGGCCAGGCGCGGCGTTGGCTGGTAGGAGGCTATGGAAGCCAGGTTCAGGATCTTACCTTCGTTACGGGCGAGCATTTCGCGCAGGTACAGTTTGGTAAGTACCACCAGCGAAGCAATGTTCAGCTGAATGATGCCCAGTTCGCGCTGCAGGTCTGTTTCGGCAAAAAGTCCGTGTTCGCCGGCACCGGCATCGTTTACCAGTATGTCGATGTGAATTCCGCGCGTACGGGTTTCATTATACACGGCCAGCGCATTACCGCTTACCGAAAGATCGGCCGGTATGCACAGTACGGATGCTGCGCCCAGGTGCCTGAACCCGGTGGCTACCTGTTCCAGGTGTCCGTGGTTACGGGCCACGATCACCATATTGTAATGGTCCTTCGCAAACAAACGGCTTAGTTCGAGCCCGATGCCGCAGGACGCCCCGGTGATGAGAACGGTTTTGGTACGGTTTTTCTGTTTCATATGTACACTGTTTTATAAATCCCTGTTATTCAAACCACAAACTTCATTCCCCGGGTTGAAAAAATACACGTATATTTTTTTACCGGCCGGAAACACAGCCGCGAAGCGGATTTGCGGGAAAAAGTTTTTTTTTACTGCGAAACGACGGATTTCCGGCATGCGTAAATTTTCCACAACAGGCACAACCTTTGCAGGTATTTCGGGTATGGAACGGTATCGGAACAGTGATTATTCGGGTGTACGGCGTTATGAGATCGGGGACGCGTACATAAAAATATGGTTCCACGATGCGGGGCCGTATGTATACAGTTACCGTAAACCCGGGCGGCTGCATGTGGAAAAAATGAAGAAGCTGGCACAGGCCGGGCAGGGACTGGCTACCTATATAAATAAGTATGTACGGGGAAATTACGAAGCAAAAAAATAGGGGGCCGGCTTTTGAAAAAGTAGTAAAAAGTTACCGGCTCCCCCTGTATCCATTGCGGATAAACAGATGTTTTCATGGTGATACCGGTGATAGGGTATAACGGGTGAGAGATCAGCGGGTCGCTTCCTCGTAGGCTTCTACGTTAATGTTATCCGAAATACGGGTAAGCAGTTTATCGGCTTCGCCTTCTTCATCAAGGGTTTCCTGCAGGATATCTGCAATTTTGTCCTGGCCGAGTACGCTGGCCACGGATCGCAGCGAACCGTAGGCGGCAATTTCGTAATGTTCTACTTTCTGGGCGGCAATAATAAGCCCTACATCACGCAGCAGAGAGCCGTCATCGGTATCGTCGATCACTTCCCGGGCCTCTTTTACCAGTCCTTCCATGGCTTCGCAGTGTTTGGCCGTGGCTTTGGCACCCAGGATCTCAAAAACTTCTTCCAGGCGTTCCACCTGTTTTTTTGTAACCTCCAGGTGTTCGTTAAAGGCATCACGAAGCTCTCCGGATGTGGAAGCTTTCACCATTTTGGGTAAGGCTTTCACCAGTTGTTTCTCCGCACTGAGCACGTCGCGGAGTTGTTCCTTGAGTAATTTTTGCAGATCTTCTGCATGGCCGTTCATAGAAGCAGCCCCTTTTTTCGGATTGTTCTGACTTTGTGTTTTCATATAACTAAAATTTGTTTCGTTATATAGCACAATTATAGTACCGCACTTCTGTCGCTATCGCATGAAATTTGTATTAGCTACGGTATGAAAAACCCGGACGAACAAAAAAGAAAGTACGGTTTCCTGTACCGTAACAGCCTTACCCTCGTCTTTATGTTCCTGGCCCTTGTTTTCCTGCTGGGCCAGGCTTTTACCGGCATGCAGGAGCACAACCGCGATATGCGCGAGGCCGGGCAGCCCGCCGTCGGTCTCTGGCAATACCTGCACACCGGCCATTTTATCCAGGCTACGTTTGAGAACTGGGAAAGTGAGTTCCTGCAGATGGGCATTTTTGTGGTATTTACTATTTTCCTGTACCAGCAGGGCTCTTCGGAATCGAAGCCTCCCGGCGAAAAAACCGAAGTGGACCGTGAGCCGCAGCCATCACCCGACGCACCCTGGCCCGTCCGTAAAGGCGGTATTGTGCTCGCCCTGTACAAACATTCGCTTTCCATAGCGTTGTTCCTGCTGTTTGCGTTTTCCTGGGCGGCCCATCTCTGGGGCAGCTGGAAAGATCATGCGCAGCAGCGTGCGGCCGAAAAATCCGATCCGGGCACCCTGTGGCAATACCTGGGCTCCTCGCGTTTCTGGTTTGAGTCGCTGCAGAACTGGCAGAGCGAATTCCTGTCGGTGGCCTGCCTCATTTTCCTGTCCATCTATCTCCGCCAGAAAGGTTCGCCGCAATCCAAACCCGTAGATATGCCGTATGATGAGACCGAATGATGAGATACAGAACTACGTGGACGAGATCCGCGACCTGCTGCTGAAGGCCGGCTATACGCTGTCGATAGCTGAAAGCGTTACCTGTGGCTGTATGCAGCGGAACTTTGCCAATACGGTGGATGCCAGCCGTTTTTTCCAGGGCGGTATCACCTGCTATAACCTGGGGCAGAAAGCGCGGCACCTGGGCGTAGAGCCTATCCATGCCGAACTGCATAACTGTGTATCTGAACAGGTAGCCGGACAGATGGCCCTGGGCGTTACCCACATGTTCAGCAGTATGGTGGGCATCAGCGTTACCGGTTATGCAGAGCCTCTGCCCGAAAAAGGTGTGCGGAAGATATTTGCCTGGTACGGTCTGGCCCTCGACGGTATATTGCTGGCCACCGGGCGCATCAGCAGCCGGCATAAAGAACCCGAAGTCGTGCAGGCCGACTACTGCCGGCAGGTATTGCGGAGTGTGCTTAAAATGCTGCGTTCGGCCATACCGGATGAGGATGAGGTATAATTTTGTACTTTGCCTCATCATTCAGCACCTATGTACGAGATCCTGGACATCATTCTGCGCAGCACGGCCGTGTACCTGTTCATGGTCATTGCCATCCGCCTCAGCGGGCGCAAGGAGCTTTCGCAGCTCAATACCTCCGACGTGGTGCTTATCCTGCTCATCAGCAATGCGGTGCAGAACGCGATGGTGGGCCCCGATACCAGTCTGCTGGGCGGACTTATCGCCGCCGCTTCCCTGTTCCTGCTGAACCTCTTCCTGAAACGGGTGGTCTTCCGCAACCGCAAATTGCGCGAACTGGTGCTGGAAAAACCTGTGATCCTGGTGCACGAAGGTAAACCCGATGCCAGGGCCATGGACCGCCTGGGCATCACGCGCGACGAACTGGAAGAGGCCATGCGCGAACACGGTGTGGATACGCTCAAAGACGTAAAACTGGCCATGTTCGAGATCGACGGCAATATCAGCATCATCACGGGCGACGAAAAACTGAAACAGACCTACTACCGCCGTAAGAGAAAACACAAGTCGCTGACGGATCTGTAGGAAGCTATGAACTGTTCGCTTATAGCTTTCTACAGATAGCCCGGAGTCCGAAGTATAGAGTCCGGCTGTAGGTTTGCCCGGGCTTCGTTGAAAAGGCAGCAGTGGATTCCCCGGATTTTATAGCCTATTCATCTGCACTATGGCCGGACTACGGACTCGGACTCCATACTACGGACCTTACTGTGGCCGGTTGAGGATCTTATCCAGCTGACCGACCAGTTTTATCTTGTCATTTGTTTCTTTCGCTTTCTGCAGGTTGGGCAGCCATTCCTGGAAGTTGCCGTCCAGCCAGCTCCGGTGTTGGCCTTCCAGCCCCTTGAAATTGGATCTCATTTTAATGTTGGTGGCCGTTTTAAATTTCTGACGTCCTATGCCGAACTCTCCGGTAGGGATCTTTCCGAACAGTTTTTCCTCGCCGTCTCCCAGGAATTCCGAAAGCATGCCTCCGGCGAAGATCTGCACGAAGTCTCTGCGGTTATACATGTTATAGTGATTCACCCTGCCGGCCGCTTCCTCAGACAGCTGGTATTCCCTCGAAACGGTGTTCAGGGTAAGCAGGTTCAGTTCGGTGTCTTTAAATTCAGGATCTGCGGCCAGCATATTCATAACCATAATGCCTACGTTGCCCCCGTGACTGTGTCCCACAATGGTAATGGGCTCTCCCGGAACATGATTGTCTTTGATGAATTTGTAATAGTCTTTGGCGGCTCTGCGGCGGGCCCGGTCTGTGTTAGCTCCGGTCCAGCCAACAGAGGACTGCCGTTTATGTACATCGTCACGACGGCCATCTTTCAGGTTGGGGTTTTTAAAGATCATGGTGCTGGAATTCCCGAACATGTCCTGTATAGCGTTGGTAAGCGTAGGCTGATTGTTATTGTCCAGCCAGGAATCATTAAAACCCCAGGTACCGTGGATGGGGAACAGTTCCAGGCCTTCAAGTTCCAGTCCGTCCATTACCCGGTTCTCACTGAAGGCATAGGGTGAGTTGTACGGATATTTGGCCTCCAGCGGGTCTGCCACAAAGAACCTGCCGATGCGCGGGTCATGCATACGGAACCCGAAGTTCAGGGAGTTACCGGGGCCTTTCAGGGCATCGTCGCGTTCCTGGCCCTGGTAACCGTAGCGGTACGTACTCTTATCCGCCACCAGGTCACGGCCGGCAGTTCTGAGGAAGATGTTGTCCAGGCGGAATGTTTTGGTGCCGCTGGTACCGTTACGCATCTGTATACGAATATTGGGCATGGTCGGCGTTATCGTTACTGTATAGGTGCCGTTGGAAGCCATGTTCAGGTAGGGCACCGGGGTCATGAGGCTGAGGCTGCTGGTCGTTACGAACTGCCATACGATGATGTTCACCGAACCGGCCGTGCCTATGTCTACATTCATGCTGAGCGTATAGGTCTGGCCAGGCGTTACGGCAAAGTCTTTATGCGTACCGTGCGTTGGGTTCGAACTGGTCACTTCCAGCATCTGGCTGCCGCCCGATGTTACCACGGAAAGGGTAGCCGCGCTGTAGCGTCCCCAGCCGTCCACGGTCTGCACATTTCCTCCCGACATAACGATCACCGGGTTTTCGAAGTTCACAAAATCGAGCGTATCGGTCACATCTA